>NZ_JARRCW010000001.1:811250-1427500 GCF_031501865.1 Pseudovibrio sp. M1P-2-3 | reverse complement strand
AACGGGATTGGGAAGAGACTTACTCCCGCCCGCTACCGTGAGCGGCCAGTGCTAACTCAAATGGCAGAACATGAGCAGATTTTATGAAATGCGTACAAAGAGCAACAGGAGCGCTTCAGCGAAAACCGAGTTCAGAACAAGCCGTTAGATCGAGAGTGTACTCTCAAGTTCGGGCAAAAGCTGGAATTTCACCGCAAAGTGTACGCTCAGCGACCGGCTTTGAGCGAGGAAATGTCCATATAAAAGCTAAACGGGTACTGCCACCAGATGCCTTGGAACTCCAGATCAACAGGACCTGAGAGGAAAGCGTGGGCTGATCAGAGTACAGACCAAACGTCCTCACGGTTCTCTACACTCACCCGACTTATCCCCGAAACGACATAATTTACCCCCCTTCTCCCAAGTAGATGGAAACAGCTTCTCGTTACCATCTACTTGGGAGAAGGGGCTATGGGACAGGTGTTACACGGCAGCGATACGGCTACTCACTCCATTTGATCGGACATTTAAAAATCGGACGGAACAAACAAAGCGTTAAGCTAGCGTCAGAACGTTAATCCCAAGGAGGCAATAAAATAGAAGAAGCAGAGCAGCGTTGAAGAGCAGCCATAGGCCGGAAAACCTACACTCAACCGTGCCCACTGTGGCGCAAGGGGCTGCATGTGTTGCGTTTCGCAAGTACACCACGCGTTACATAAACTTCCCGCGCGTGTATCTTGAGGGCCCTTTGAGCGTTCATAGCGATCGGTACCGTACAGCCTGCCACCTTCTGCATCCACCATCGCATTCAAGGCCTCTTCAACCGTACCACGTATCATCTCGCCAAGGTGGCCTTGACCCGTGCTTCATCAATGTGGATAACGCCGTTCAATTCCTTCTGTTTTTCGGTCTCACCCATAACCTGCCCTCATCCGGTGTGAGTGGAACCGAACTCAACAGCAAATGTGATGGAGTGGATGCCCCACCCGGCGGCATCGCAATGTGCCATATTTACGATTGAAGCAATCGAAGATTGGGAAGGGACATCCATGGCAGAGGTTAGCATTATAGGTTTAGATTTGGCAAAGCACAGTTTTCAAGCTCATGGTGCGGCACCAGACGGCAAGGTTTTATTTCGACGGAAATTGTCACGCGGGCAGATGTTACCGTTCTTTGCCAAACAAGAACCTTGTGTTGTGGCAATGGAAGCTTGCGCTACTGCCCATAGTTGGGGGCGAGAAATTCGCGCTCTGGGGCATGATGTTAAATTGATTCCCCCAATCTATGTGAAACCATTTGTAAAACGTCAAAAAAACGATGCAGCTGACGCGGAAGCCATTGCGGAAGCAGCGTCGCGCCCCACAATGCGTACGGTTCCGATAAAATCAAAGGATCAGCAAAGTCGCGCCGTGTTATTCCGTAGCCGCGATCTTTTTGTGCGTCAACGTACTCAGTTGATCAACGCCTTGAGAGCTCATTTGGCTGAGTTTGGCTGCCTCGCACCAAGAAAGGCGATACACGTTAAGAAACTGGCTGAGGCTTTGAATGCTCCGAACAGTGACCTGCCTCCTGTGGTGCTTCAACTCGGTCAGATCTACCTGGAGCAAATTGCACTGCTCACAAACCGGATCCAGTCCCTGGAAAAGCAGCTTCGAATAGAAGCGAACCAGGACAAGGCTGCGCAAAGATTGCAAACCATGCCCGGAATAGGGCCGATAACGGCCATGGCGGTTACAGCATTTGCCCCATCAATGAGCACGTTCCGCCGAGGGCGGGACTTTGCCGCATGGCTGGGGCTTGTGCCAAAACAATATTCAACAGGGGGAAGGCAGATCTTGGGCCGAACCTCGAAAATGGGCCAGCGCGATATCCGAAGGCTTTTGATCATCGGAGCTATGGCACTCATTGGTGCTGCCCGGCGGACGGGGAGGCCAGAAAGCTTATGGCTTGGAAGAATGCTTGAAAGAAAACCAAGTATGGTGGTGGCTATCGCGCTTGCAAACAAAATGGCTCGTAGATTGTGGGCTATGTTGGTCAAAGATGAAGACTACCGAAACCTGTCCCCGGCTAAATAGGTGCTTCAGGACAGGTCCGTCGGGATGTGAGGAGGGCTTTGAGCAGTAAGGGTAAACGATCGACTAGATCCGACTTGGCATAACCAGTCTTTCGCACCGGGCAAAAAGCCCGCAAATGTGTATTGGAGCCAAGTTGCGTATCTCCATACCGGCCCGCGGCAAATGCAGCGCCGCACAACGAGGCCTGACAGATGACCGCAACCGATCACATGCCAAAATTGCTCGAAAAACAACTTGCAAAACACGGGGCATCCACAGATGCGAAAAATATTGTACGCTATCATTGTTATAAGACGTAATAAGTGTGAGGGTTGCGTGAATTTGGAGGCCTTGCACCTCGTCAATCTATGGGTTCGCGTGAGAGAGGCCGTTGACTCAGCCCCCCCCTACCCTGACTGGAGGTTAACAATACGGTGTCCCTGACTTGACTACAAGAGAAAGCACTTAATTGGGGTCAGTCTCTGATCTTGATGTTCGTAGGCAACTAATGCTCTGGACCCACGTTTCATTAACCCGAAACTAGTTTCAATAATTATCTGCTACTTTTATATGAATTGAGTGCCTCAAGTGATTAGGATGATCTCATATCATTTTGGCTATAGTCTTGAGCCTTTATACTGAAACATATCCAGCTGCCTTGAAGTAATTCCAACACTCTTGGGGTGTGAACAGATCGCATATGTCACCCAGAGCCTTTATCAAGGTCTCAAAGGTTCTGGCTTTCATTCTGCGTAGGTGTGCTTTGAGCTTGGAAAACGCCATTTCGATAGGATTGAGATCAGGAGAATAGGGCGGCAGAAAAAGGAACCAACACCCGCTTTGTCTGAGGGCCCTTGCGGCTTCTGGAACTTTGTGTGTGGACAGGTTATCCAGAATGACCACCGTTTTAGGGTGCAAGCATGGAGCCAGTTGTGTCGTGATATAAGTGGTGAATGCCTTGCCATTCATGGCCCCGTCCAGAACCCAGGGCGCAATGAGTCCCTCGTGGGTCAAACCGGCGATAAAGGTCTGGTTCTGCCAGCGTCCAAACGGCGCTGTGTCAAGGGCTCGTTCCCCTTTAAAGGCTCGGCCTCGCAGCCGGGTTAAATTCGTTTTAACACTGGTTTCATCGAGAAACACCAGTCTCTCAGGCAGATCACGCATTATAGGCTGACGGGTGTGGCGCCATTCATCTCTGGCATTTTGTACATGGAGTTTGCCACGCTCGGTTGCCACCAACGATTTTTTTTATAGGTGTAGCCAAGACGGCGCAAAGCCTTGGAGACGGAAGTATGGTGAACCCTCACTCCCTCAGCCATGAAAAGTGCATCACATAACTCCATCAACGTGATATCTCCGTCTTGATTGACCAGCTCGCGCAAGAAGGAGAGGTAGGGCTCCAATTTTCCGCCTCCCTTTGGGCGCCCTGTCCTGACCGGGATTAAACTCTGCCCCTCCCGAACTTTACGGGCCAAGCGAGATCCTGATGCTGGAGAGATCAGCAGGCGGCGTGCTGCTTCACGCCCGCTCATCCCGGA
Source organism: Pseudovibrio sp. M1P-2-3 (assembly GCF_031501865.1). Taxonomy (NCBI): domain Bacteria; kingdom Pseudomonadati; phylum Pseudomonadota; class Alphaproteobacteria; order Hyphomicrobiales; family Stappiaceae; genus Flexibacterium; species Flexibacterium corallicola. The sequence goes on along the minus strand of NZ_JARRCW010000001.1, from coordinate 1,423,929 downwards.
TAAAATGAGCCTTTTAAAGCGAAGGCGTAAATCAAGTGAAAGTGGCCGGCCCATGTGATCTCCTCCCTAAAAGGAGTGAATCACAAATCAACCTGATTGGGAATCCCCAATCGATTCAGCGTTGCGCCTCATTGCTTTAGGCATACTGTTCTTAAAACTTTATCCTGAGCGTCCCATTGAGGCCGTTGTCGGTATAGCTGTTACTGAACTGTCCGTCATAAGTCAGGCTGGCGCGGATGTTGTCGTTGATGATCAGTGACAGCCCAGCCGCGACCAGAGCAGTGTCACGCGATAATGAGATACCTTTAATATTGGAGACCTCGTTCTGACTCTGTAAAATATTATGGATCTGGGCAGTGTCATTGCCAAACAGATGTTGCCAAGAGGCGCCAAGGTTGAGGGCGACAGTATAACCGGACACTTGGAAGTCTTTTTGGACTCTTCCGCCAATATTGGAAAAATACACCGTTTCCGTGTCAGGAGACACCAGAAGAGACGCCTCGTCGCCATCTTCTAGAAATGAAGTGGCTGTCTGCGCAACGAAAGCGCCTCCGGCAAAGGGCACCAGCTTGGCAAAGGGAGTTTCAAAGGTATGTGAGGCCTGTCCGAACAGCTGGATGGTGCCGGTGGTGTAATTGCCGCCGGGGTCATCGGTAAAACCGCCATAGGCAACGGTGCGGCCCGCATCTACAAAGCCCACCGCATAGGCGGCCCCCAGCTTTAGTTTTGTCTGTTTGCTCTCCAGATCACTGTAGGCTCCCAGATGGAGGCTATTAGCTTCTGCAGAGGAATTGCGATTGCTCACGTCATAACTGGAATAGCTGTAGCCAGCCAACAGGCCTACGCGTAAAGGCTCGGCCACTTGTCCATCAACACCGGCAAAGAAACCACCGGTGTTACGTGTCAAGGACGTAGCATTACCGTTATCATCCCAGTTGGCCCAAGAACCAAACCCTTGCACCCAACTGTAACGGGCCACATCGGGGGCCTGCTGCGCCAGTACCGCTTCGCGCAAAAAGCGGCTGTCCTCTAACATTACAGAGGTAATGGAGGCATAGATTTCGCCATCCAGAGCTTCCAGCGCTCGGCGGGTATCAGCGGGGTCAAGAAACATCAGCCCAGCATAGATCGGCGAATATGTGTCGACCAGCTCCGCTACACTTGCCCCGGCCTCGGCAGCGGCCAGTTGCTCCTGCAAGGATTGCAAGCGCAACTCGTCCACGGCCTTGGCCATTTCGATCTGGTTGGAGGTTCGGGCCACACTTGCTACTGAGGCCGTGGTATTAGCCACTGTCAAGGTTACGGTGTTATTGGCATAGCCGAGCGATGGGACGAGGTTGCCAGGATAGTTCCCATTGGTTACTCCGTTAAAGGTTCCCGACAGGGTTCCGGCCTGCAGGATTTCATAGCTGGTGGTTTTGGCATAGGTGGAACTTTGATCTGCATAAAGAGCTACAACGGATTTTTCAGCGATTGATGCTGTTTCGCCAACGTCCACGGAATTGGTCTGCCCTTGCGCATCAATGTTCACATTATAGGTTGCTCCTCCATTACTACTACCAAGAGTCATGTCTCCAGAAATTGTAAGCTGACCATAGGTACTTGAGTTTGAACCTGCCTCCAAGACTGCACCACTGTTAAAAGTTGCAGTGCCGATGGTACCGGTTCCCCCAAGATAGCCACCCTCTCCTACAGTAAAGTTCCCATTGGCGGTTCCCAGTACAAAAAGCCCTGCTGCATCATTGGAAGAATTTGGCGTAATGGTTGCTGTGACATCATTGCCCAAAGTACCGCTCAAAGAGGTGTACCCGCCCTGAACCGACAGGCTCCCTGTTCCTGAAATATTACTCGTAAAGCTAAGGGGGCTGCTAGACGTGGAAGTATGATTAAAGGTTACTTTGCCAGAGCCCTTTCCAAAGACTATATTTGCAGCGGAGAGCTGGCCGGACGCTGCCGCAGCATCCCCCCCCGGCGCTCCCATACGAATGACACCCGAGGACCCCTCGTTCACTGCGACATTTACAGTGCCTTCCCCGTCTTGAACTGTGAGAATAGCTCCACTTGAAAGTGTTAGCCGCCCTGTTCCAGATTCTCCCACATCAAAATCGGAGTCATTTTTCCAACTTGAAGATGTGCCTTTCAGTTTGGCGGCCCCCGTAGATCCTGACTGGTTTCCTAAAGTCGCTGTCGGCGTCGACAAGCTGGCTCCGTTTTGAATAATTAGTTTTCCAGCTCCAGCATCACCAATGTGAAACTGACCATTGACTGTCATGGCAGCATCACCTCCGTTAAGAGACATGTTACCGTCAGAATCTGCATCTACTCCAATTGAGTTGTCTAAGGTGCTGACTGTATTCTCAAAGTCAATTTCCCCACTATAAACACTAAGATTTCCTGTCAGGCTAACCGGGCCACTCAGGCTTGTGGTACCGCCATAAACATTGATACTCCCCGCTAAACTAACCGTCCCGGTCAAGCTTGTCGTACCACTATAAGCCTCAACTACATAAGTTCCACCGGTCGTCGAAATATTAGGCTCGAACTCATAGGAACTGTTTGTATGGTTGAAAATCAGGGATACAGTTCCCGCTTCCATTTGCAGCGTGTCTGCATTGATGTATCCGGCAGGAACAGCGGTTGCGCCAGCCTTCGCGCCAATGTTGATTGTAGCGCTACTGCCAGAATTTTTGGCAAGGATGATGGTTCCCAGATTGTCATTGTCGTCAACAGTGAGGGCTCCATTGTATGATAGGGTAACAGTTGCAGCTCCGCTTTCTCCAATGTTCATATCCTCTGAGTTCCTCCAAGAGGAGCCTTCTCCATTCACTATAAGTTCGCCATTACTTCCCGCACTAGCAGCAATAGTACCAGAGTAACTGCTGACGCTTGCTCCACTAGTTATGGAAACAATACCATCCCCAGCCCCCCCTACTGTAATATCATCCTCTAAAACAAGCCATTTACTGTTCTGACCGGAGAGATTTACGGTACCTTTACTTCCGCTTTGATCTCCAACTGATCCGCTTTTGGTTTGAATCGCACCTTCGGTATTTATATTAAGAGTCCCATCCCCTTGATAGCCAATGTAAAACTCACTGTTCTTGAGCGTAATGACTCCCGCTTCCGTAACATTCAAAGTTCCAGTTGAATCGTCCCCATAACCAACATAGACATCGTAGACTCCACTAGTTAAACTCCCCGCTGAAGTCACATTGACAGTTCCCGTGCCATTATAGCCAGCATAAAGGGCATTACTTAGAGCCATGGTCGCGGACTCAGTTATATTCAAGGTACCTTCCGAGCCAGATTCATATCCCACGTAAACATCAGGTATACCTCCAGATATACTTCCCCCCGACGTTACGTTGACAGTTCCAGTTCCTTTATAACCGGCATAGAGGGCCGTATTAGCGCTAAAATTTCCACTTGATATGGTCAAAGTGCTATCGGAGCTTGTGGTATAGCCAATATATGTGTTGTCATTTGTGAAACTGGCACCACCCCGCACAATAAATTCTCCGCCAATCCCCTGCAAGCTTCCAGAGTAGTCAGAGGTTGTTCCATCAATATTGGTGGAACCGCTGTAAACCTCTACGGTGCCACTGCCAGAAAATGAGGGAACAAAACTGTAATTGGAGGAATTGTGATTAAAGATCGTTGTACCATTGCCGCTTCCCATGGAAACAGTACCGGCAGTAATGTATCCGGGGGAGACTGGATCTGACCCCGCTGCACTTCCAATAATGACAGAGCCAGTGGAACCGCTGTTTTGCGCCACTGTAATCCCACCAGTCCCTCCCTCTCTAATAAAGGAGCCTCCATCTTTAAGGGTAAGGGATCCAGTTCCGTCAACGCCCACCGTCATGATGCCACTTAATATAAAGTCTGAACTGGAACCTGTGATTGTCAAAGTGCCTTCACCGGTGGATTGATTGCCAATCACAGTACCATCATCGGTTAGAGCCTGGCCGCCATTTTCCACAGTCATAGTTCCTGAGCCGGAATTTCCAATGGTGAGGTGGTCCGCGTTAACTGTCCATTGGCCGCCATCGCTAATTGTGACTGTGTTACCCTTGGATGTTGACTGAGACCCAATATCTCCGGTCTTGCTTATAACCAGCGCATTATCCGTTACGCTTAAACTTCCCGTTCCACTGCCCCCCACAGTCAAAGTGCCATTCGTGTGCCAACGGGTATTGGCGCCGGAGATAGCGGCCGTTCCTGTACCATCTTCAGATTGCCCGAGCGTACTGGAAGACCCGGAATCCGCCGTTGCGGCAGATGACATATTCCATGTGCCGGTACCACTCCCCCCGATCACCGTAGCTCCGGTTGACGTGTAGCTGGAATTCCCTTCTGAAAGGTTCATTGTTCCACTTGCAGGCGAAGCATCTGAACCAAGGGTCATGGTATTGACAGAAAGCGCCCCACCACTTTTAACATTTATGGTACCGACACCAGCCTCACCAACCACCGCAGTTCCTGAAGAAGTTAAAGTTGTACCGCTTTGGTTAACGTTAATTGTCCCGGTATCAGTGGATGCTTCGGAAACCTCGATATTATCGTATGCATGGGTAGCCCCATCATTAAAGGTCACGGATTGTCCGCTTGAACTGCCAACAATCAAGTCATCACCGAGAGACGGGCTCACAAGTGAAGTTATAATTACAACCACACAAAATCCATAAAGATTAATGTATATATAATTCTTCATCTTATATGCATCCAATTAGTCACCGCTGCATATAATCTATTAGATTAATAGTTAAATAAATTATAAACACTTTCATTGCGCATTATACATTTAATGTGTAGATTATATCTTCTATTAACACTTACACATGATACAATTACTACTATTAATTATTACCACATCTTTCTATAAGATGATGGACCCACTCATATTGCCGTTACTACTGTTGACACAGTACCCCACCCAAGAAGTCAGGAACGGTTGACGGTGTTGAGCCCAGCTTTGTTGGCTCCGCTCTTGTCCTTAACAACCTTTTCCGGCATTGCATTATTGCCAATGGCTTTCGCAAAGAACAGCGTTGCAGCCTCTTCATCAAGGGCGTGATATCAGTAAACCCATTTACCTCTATTCTTAAGGTCTGTCTTGTTCATGCGCCACGAGGGCCTCACTTTTTACTTTTGTTTTCTAGCTTCTTTTGCAGTCAGCAGCGAATACTCAACTGCCCGAAGATTGAGGGTAGTATGGTCTAGATCAACACCCCGTTCCTCCATGATCTCCTCAAGATCAGGGCAGGAAACCGCATAGGGACGTAAAAGAAAACTGATGTAGTTTTTGGGGTAAGCCCACCTGATTTATTAATAGAGATAGGGACCCCAGAATGCGCAAGGCATAATGTTTGAGAGCGAAGAGAAGAAACGCTCGGCGAAACCAAAGTTTACAGAAATCTAGTTGCAGCTCAATGCGTAATAAGTCACCTTACTCAACTTAAAGTAATTGATTCCATTTACACACGTTCTTGCAAGGGTCCAATTCATGTCGTTTTTGACCATAATTCCCCGTTTCATCTTACTATTGGGTATTTTGGTGCAACCAGCATTGTCTAAAAACCTTCCCCCGCCAGTACACAATGTGCAATTTGAGGAATGGGCTGCAGGCATGGCGCGGCTTATCAACCAGCAACCTCTAAATGAAATTTTGACGATCTTGGAAGTTGACGAGACCGAGTGGAATGCTGTGAACGCCGTGTTCTCCAAGGCCTTGACTAAACGCATATACTGCACGCCAGCACTTGACCGGTATCGAGCGGTCTTCGACAATCCCTCTGTCGGTCGTTTTCAAAAGCAATCCAATCAGCTTGCCGAGGGCGCCACGTTCAAAAGCTATGATGAATTTGTCCGCTTTGAGGCGCACTTGAGCGCTGTCAGTCGCTCCGGCGGCGATATACATGCGTTGCTGGCCGACACTGACATGACTATATACCAATTAACTCAAGAACAGCGCAAATGGCACTTGGCGCGGTATGCGGTCATAGCGGGAGGTCGCAATGCAGAGATTTCTGCGATGGTGCAGACGGAAGAAAAACACAGAGCGTACTTTGAAAAGAAATACAATATTTCTGGCAAGTAACGTTTTCAAATTCATATGCAAAAAGGGCAGGTTGCACTTCCATGAGAACGTGAGTTTAAAAAAATCGGACAGTGATCACATGTTTCGAAACGTATGTACATTCGATCAAAGCGCTAGCATCGGAAGACAAAATCAACCTACGCCAGAGCCCGTATTCCACTAAGTTCTATACTCATAACAAATAGTCGCCACTAGACTGAGGGTAATCCCCCAATATTCGATCGAGTTTAAAAGTAGAGATAGTGTTGCCTAATATTAAGGACAGATTTTGTGAAGAAATCTCGTTTTAGCGACGCACCAGGGTAACCTCTCATAAAACTACCTTGGACCACAAAATTCTGGATTTGCGAAACCTATTTGTAAACAGAGCCTATTAGAAATATCAGATGACGATTTATCGGTTTCTATTCTCGCATACACTCATTAGGCGATGAGTAAGTTTGCCCACCAAATTATTTTGTAAATAGTTATTTATTTGGGGCAAGCTTTCCCCAAGTTCAAACCTTCAGCCTATTTTAAGTTGTACCAACCTCAGGTAACCTTAAACTTTACAAGTTGAAATAATCACTTTGGGAGGAAATTATGAAAACACAATTGAAAGCTCTTGGCCTGGGACTTATTCTTTCAGCCTCGATTGCGGGAGCAAGTCAAGCAGCGGGACCTGAAGGGGTATGGAAACGTTCTAACGGTAACGCCAAAATCCAAATGTATTCATGCGGTTCTGCCATCTGTGGTAAAATCGTTTGGCTGAAGAACCCACGCAAGGACATCAAAAACCCTAGCAAATCCTTACAATCACGGGAGTTGGTTGGGCTGAATATCGTGCAGGGCATGAAGCCGAACGGCTCCAATGAATGGGCGGGAAAAATCTACAACGCGGAAGACGGCAAAACTTACAAAGGCAAAATGAAACTTGTTTCTGCAAACGAGTTAAAACTGTCCGGTTGCGCTTTGGGTGGCCTCATTTGTAAAGGCGATATTTGGAACCGATCCAAGTAAAGTTTAGTCTTTACTCTAAAGATTTCCGACACCGAACGACTGTATGCTGACAATTACGCTCCCGCTTGACATCGGCGGGAGCACCAAAAACAACAAAAACAGGTCAGCTATGAAAATTCTCCCCTCACTCCTTGCGGTCTTTTTTCTTTTTCCATTAAACGCAGTGGTCTCAGCCGATTCTGGAAATACCGGAATTCAAGGAAAATGGATAACTGCCGATAATGCAACCGTAGTTGTAGCGCCGTGTTCCGGTGGACTTTGCGGAAAAGTTGTTAAATTTCAGGTCCCTGAAGGGCAGGACATGGCAACTGTGAAGGATGTCAACAATGAAGATAAGTCTAAGAGGGGTCGCAATGTACTGGGTCTTGATATCCTATACAACTTGAAACCTGCAGGAGACAACACATGGAAGGGCAACGTGTACGATCCAAACCGGGGAATGGACGCAGCCGCAACCGTCACACTTGAACAAAATGGGCAGTTGAAATTAACTGGCTGCAAGACAGTACTTGTCGAAGTGTGTAAGTCTGAAAACTGGCGCCGCATACAGTAAGAGGCCCCTCTAAGCCAAGGCACGCTTTATCCGAAAGCATACTGCTTAGCTTCAATCTCACAAGAAACAGCTGGATATGCCAATTTTCCTTGTCTGGGCTGTTTCTTTTGGACACTCGAGCCCCAAGGGCATACTTGAACCTTGCATTTCAAAGCTCCAACTTGAAACCAAGATGGCTTTGTTTAAAGCCATAGCGCTCGTAAAAACGATGAGCATTCAGCCGCAGGGCATTCGATGTCAGCTCGACAAGACAGCATCCGTGTGCAACTGTTTTTTGATAGGCATGATCAAGCATTTGCTTCCCGATCCCCTTCCCTCTCCACTCCTCTTTCGTATGGAAACTTTCAATACTCGCTCTGGGCCTGCCTTCAAAGGAAAGGCGCTTGAGAAATGTGAGCTGGTATGTGCTCACCACTTCGCCATCATTTACAACTCCCACATAAATTTGTGTCTCGGGCGCTCCAAGAATTTCCTTAAACGCGGATCGATAGTTCTCCAGATTTACCGTTTCCAGTTTTCTTCGTTGCGCAATGGCGCCCCCGCTCATAATTGAGAGTACGTCATTGAGATCATGCGGCTCCGCCACTCTGATTTCTATCTTCAACCTATCAAAATCCTACAAGCATATTCTATTAGCAGGCTCCAGCCGAACCACTCCCCATCTCGAAAAGCGATAGCCTTCCTCTTTCCAAAGATGAGGCCAATTGACTTTGAAAAACGATTGTGCCCGAATCTGCCCAGCGAGGGACAGAGCATCACCCTTGAACCTGCTTTTTTCAAGCACTGATTGAAGAGGTACTGGAGTTTCATGAGTTCCAGCATCCCAAATGAGAAAACACTGCTGGGAACTCACGATAGATGGTGTGAATTTTCCAAGCTTATGGCGAGCCTTTGGAAAGTGTGCCCGCATATTACCGCCCGTATAATCATCAAGAGAAACGATTGTCGCCCGCGAAATTTCTGGAAAAGCATGCTCCAACCGCTCTACAAATCTGGCATATGGCATCATCTGGCGACACGTCCCACCACAACTAACCGTATCAGGCGCCAAAAAGCCCAAAGTTCTTACCAAGAAAACCAAGAGAACCGACCCCAGAATAATCCATTGCATTATCCAGTTTTTCTGCGGGCTAAATGGCTTTCGGGCAAGAGTGCCAAACAGGTAAACCGGTAAGAGCAACAAGAATGGATGCATTAGCCGTTCTTTAATATAGGTCGCTCCGCTCAGGGCAATTCCTACAGCCGCCACAGTGACTGCTGTAAGCATGAAGACCATGAGAAGTTGAGTAAGTTCATCAGCCATGCTGCCTTTGGGCACCGCCAGAGAGGGAGTGTCTGAGTGAGTTTTAAAGAACAGCTCCCGCCAATAAAGCCCCAAAAAGATTGGCAGGAGGGGACTTGCAAACCCTAAAAGGCTTAGTGCAAGAGTTACCTCTCCTTGAAACACACTTTGCCAATGTGCCCGAGAAACACCACTAAGCATAACTCCCTGCACACTCATTGGCCACGATTGATCCGCCGTCAGAACCCAAGAGCTAAAGGGGCTGATTATTGCCAAGGCAACTCCTCCCCCGATAACCCAGTCAGCAACTTTTATTTTTTGACGCCAATACGGAAGCAGGCATGCGGAGAACAGCAGGCCAATGGGCACAACAATAAAGGAGTACTTCGACAAAAAACCCAGCCCCATTACGAGACCAAGCACGAGGATTTTAAGTAAGGTTCGCTGCAACAAAAGACTGACAAAATAAAAAGTCGTCATTGCGGTGGTCGCCATGAGAACTGCCGTATGCGTAACCCCTTCATGCAGATTGAAACCAATCTGGAACAGCAGCACATAGGAATAAAGGCTTAAGCCAGCGAGGCTTTTTGAAGGAATAGCCAGCTGTGCGATTGCATAGATAAACACACCGGCAATAAAGACACACGTATACTTTACAATCTGAAAACTCCAGATCGTTGGCCCGACAATCTGCTGGACCATATAAAGAAGCCATTCATAAAGAGGCGGTTGACGCAGTTCATAGCCTAACCGCAAATCTTGAACAAAGACATTTTCAAACATGTCATCTGTTCCCAGCGTCGGGGAGATGGCTGCACGAAGAACAGCATTGAACACGCAATATAAGGCTAAGATACCTAAAGGGCTGAACAACACGACCGAAGAGGTCTTCCATAAATGAGGGAAACGCACATTTCTCATGCGTTGTGTTTTAGAGAGCGTAGACCCCATCGCTTCTCCTCTCTACACCCGAAACATCCTTGTAGTTGCAATAATCTCTCAGCGCCTCTTTATAGGCTGAGGTCAGGGAATCATGCCCTTCATATTCATCTTTCAAGGCTAGACCCAAACGTTGTGCCACTTTGTTAGAAACTGGAAGCGCTGTGAGCCAAACCAAGAACGGAGCAAGCAGCAACGGTAGCGCAACAGGCAATATCCAGAGCAATAGAGGAGTACCCTGCCCTCCCGTTCCACTCCCTAACCAAAGAACCAAGAGGGTCATGCTCCCAAAAAGGGTTATCCACCAAGTCCCTAAGCAGCAGCTTGAAAAAGAAAGTGTCTCCCCACTTCGGTGGGCAGCGGTCCAACCGCAGTCTCTCCCCAAAAGGATGTCAAGAATTGCGCGGCATTGGAACATCATCATCACCGGCGCGAGCATCGCCATAATTAAAAAAGTCAAAACCGCTCCGTAATAGTGGCGTACCCCACGGTTTTTAAGGCGTGAAAACCCTTCAAGCCCCGATAGTATTTGGGGAGCAATAAGGAGCACCGCAATCCCTATAACCAAGGTCCACCCCTCGCGCGAGCCAATGAGTGGAAATGTAGCCGCCCCCCCATACTCACTAAAGAATTGATGTCGATCTAAAAAAATAGGGGCAACTATACTTAGGCTGATAAAAAGAAACCACAGTGGAGCAGAGACATAAGCGGCAATGCCAAGAGCGAGAGAAAAACGGCTCCAGCCTTTTAAACCACGAGCCCCAATAATTTTTGCGTGTTGCAGGTTGCCCTGACACCAACGTCGATCTCTTGCCGCATATCCCAGCAGCGTCTCCGGTGCCCCTTCATAGGAGCCGATCAGCTCAGGGTCACAACGCACTGACCAGCCCCCTCTAACCAACAGAGCCGCTTCCACAGTATCGTGGCTGAGGATATGCCCACCTAATGGTTTGCGTCCCTTTAATTGGGGAAGGCCACAGTTTTCAGTAAATGCCCGACTGCGGAAGATGGCATTATGCCCCCAATATGGCCCCATATGGCCTTGAATACTGGCCAAACCGCGGGCAAAAGCCTTAGAATGCAAGCGTGAGGAAAATTCCAGCAAGCGCCCAAGCAGCGACTTTTGCCCTGTAATTATGGGGAGGGTCTGAAGCAGACCCAGCTTCGGTTCCCGCTCCATTTTTAAGACCATCTTCCGCAGCACCTGCGCACTCATCAAGCTATCAGCATCCAAAACGGTCACAAACTCATAGGCCCCACCACAACGTCCGAGAAACTCGGCAATATTTCCTGCTTTTCTACCCTTATTGCAGGATCGATGCCGGTAGTAACTCATTGGCCCCGATGAATTTCTCCTTTGAAAGTAAGCGAACAGTAATTGTTCGGCCGTCAATACTTCATCGCAAGATGTATCGGATAAAAAATGAATCGCGAACAGCGAACCGAGGTCTTGTTTGGTAAGTTCCTTGCTCAGCGCCTCGACACGGGCGAAGACATCTGCTGGATTTTCGTTGAATATGGGCACAACAATTGCAGTCATTTTATCGAGATTTTTTATCCCGCGATCGTCGCGCTCAACGCCCTTAGCTATGTGTTTTTGTGTAAAAAGTAGGCCCAAAATAACAATGCTTGCTCCCCAAGACAGCCAGAGGGACCCGAAAGCCAATAGAGTCAACCGAGAGTAATCCAAGGCGGAAAGTCCATCTTCGGCCAGATATCGGGCCCACAGCATAACCGCGCATAAGCAAAGGCATAGTGGGAAAATCAAGGCACTCACGCGCCTATACGTCAATTTGTTTTGTCGAGAACTCATGTAAAGACCACTTTACGCTCTCAGGTTCCTCTGAGTTTTTTTAGGTAATAAATTGAGAAGTCAAAGAAGTTCCGGTAGATTTTCAGTGGATTCAGGCGCGGCCAACTCAAGTCCTGCTCCGGCATAGACAAAGGCTCGGAAGGTCCCCTTTGATCTGTGTTTTTTATATGGGCTAACGCGTCAATGCGACGCTCGGGTGCATTCATTTCGACTACTCTCCCCACTGGTATAACCAGGTCTCTGACAGTGATGTATCCCGCGCTTTTAATTTGAGTTTCAACTCAACAGGAACAGAAAGATCATTTCGTGTCACATCCAGAAATGCGCGCCACCGCTGTTGGTTGATACGAGTGACCAGCACTGTATCCACCTCTCCATTAAGCATAGTAACTTGAGGTTTTACCTCCTCTGCATAAGAGAGAGATGAAAGGTTTTGCGCAACAAAATCGACAACAAACTTGCGGTGATATGGATTTGCATCTCTGGCCGCATGACCAGCCTTTCCAGTGCGGGTCTGCAATACCTTACCCAAATCCGGCAAAAGAGGCTCCTCATCACCCCACCGCATTGAATAATGATACTCTAAAAAGTCGCCGGGTTTGACCGGTTTTTTTGGTGTCCAAAAAGCAACAATGTTATCATTGGTCTCCTTATCCGAGGGAATTTCAGCAAGAACCACTTCACCTTCTCCCCAGTCACTTTTTGGTTCAATGACTAGGCTTGGACGGCGCTCATAATGTGCCTCCAAATCTTGATAGTGCTCCCTATCCCTATCACGTTGCAACAGTCCAAAACTCTTTGGATTTTCAGCACCAATAAATGAGAGTTGCAGTTTTTCAGGGTTAGTGAGGGGACGCCACAAATTTTCCCCACTTCCAAGTTGCAGGGACAGGCCATCACTATCGTGGACCTCAGGCCGGAAGTCATCTACTCGTCTGCGATCATTCTCTCCATGTAAATACATGGATGTTAAAGGGGCAATTCCTAACCGCTCTATTGGTTTAATAATAAACAAGCGGGCGATTACGTTGACTTGAGTTGTTGCGCCCGGTTCGATGACAAACTCATAGGCACCACGAACACTCTCACTAACCAGTTCGGCCCAGACCCGTATACTGCTCTCTTTGGTGAGCGGTCTTTCGACATAAAAACGTCTAAAGGTGGGAAACTCCTCAGGCTTTCCAGTGGCCGTATTAACAGCAAGACCTCTTGCAGAAAGGCCATAGGCACTCCCTCGCCCCAAAGCTCTAAAGTAGCTTGCCCCCAAAAATGAGATCAGCTCATCTTTATATCCAATACGGTTTATAGGGTAATGCAAACGAAATCCCGCAACTCCTGAAAGTTCAAACCCTTGAGTAATCTCTGGCTTAAAAAAAGAACCATAGGTAAATTGGGAAGTAGAAAACTGAAGTGGTACAACCACTCCATTCACAACTTCGTAAACTGATACAGGGGTTTGGAAAAGCCAGCCTGGATGAAACGCTTGCAGTTCGTAGCCTAGCTTATTGTCCCGCCATAGAGCATCCTCTGATTTAAAGCGAATAGCCCTATGCTGATCATAGGTCAAAGAGAGTAGCCACTCGGGCAGAGCCGGAAAACCATCTTCCCTGACGTTTACATTCTTTGCAGCCTCTTCTACAGAACGCGTAAACGCCTCGAAAGAGAATACTCCAGCTTCCCCCATCACCTCATCGCTTTGTGCAGAAAAAAATGGATATGTAATCAGTAGGCTTACACATAAGCTCATTGCAACTATTGTATATTTCCCCATAGCGTTCCTTCTAAGAAACAGGATAGCAAAGCAAATAATTGACAAAGCTGCTCAAGCAGGAAAGTCAGGTAGCGTTTAGGCCCATAAGTTCAGATAATATTCCTTAGTTTGATGAGTTTGGGTAATCTTCAATTTATATGTATGAAAATTTTAGCAGTTCTTTTTTGCACTTTACTCATAGAAGTAAATTTAACTACAAATTTAAACTTCTGTTTATTTGCGACATGTATGGATGCCTTAGTCAATGCGAGAGTTACTCAGACGTAAAAACCATGGGATCAAGTGCGCACGTGTATCAGGCCTTTTTGCAAGATTTTGTCCTCGCGGGCCGTTATGGATAAGCGCCGATCAGGTCCAATATCATAACCACGAGCTCAAAGCTCCGTGTCGCAAACTGGTTTTCCTGATCCGATCTTAGTGATCCTGGGTCCTTAACTGTCAGATGTCCCTTGCAATCCCTCCCGGCTTACCGACGAAACAAGCCACGTTCACACAGCCATGCTTGCCGGATCTCGATAGGTTTCTCCCTTTGTTATCATTGCCCATACTGTTCGCGCCATTTTATTTGCCAGCGCCACAGCGGCCACCAGAGGAGCTTTTCTTGCCAGCAAGGCCTCAAGCCACGGATGCCGGGGCGCGCCTTTTTTGCGGGCCCACCAAATAACTGTTGTCGCGCCAATAATCAGCAGCCTGCGAATATCACGCTGGCCGGCTTTAGACGTCTTCCCAAGCCGCGTTTTGCCCCCCGTTGAGTGCTGCTTGGGAACCAGGCCCAGCCAAGCGGCGAAATCCCGCCCGCGCTTGAACGTGGCCATTGCGGGGGCAAAAGCCTCTATCGCTATCGCGGTGATTGGGCCGAGCCCGGGAATGGTTTGCAGAATTTTTGCCGTACCACTGTTTCTGGCCAATGTCTGAAGTTTTTTCTCAAGCACCTTAATCTTTTGCGTATGCTCGCCAATCTGTTCAAAGTACAACCTCGCCATTTCATGAACAATCTCAGGAAGATGTCCCCCATCCGCTTCAAGACGCTGCCTCAGCTTCTCAACATGGACCGCGCCATGAGGGACGACCAGTCCATGTTCGGCCAAATGCGCCCGCAGCGCGTTAATCATTTGGGTTCGCTGGCGCACCAGAATCTCACGGGTGCGGAACACCATCGAACGGGCCTGTTGAAGTTCGCTTTTGACCTCCACAAAGCGCATGGTGGGACGGGCGGCGGCTTCGGCAATGGCAAAAGCATCGTTGGCGTCGTTTTTCTGGCGCTTAACAAAGGGTTTGACGTAAATCGGCGCAATCAAGCGAACCTCGTGCCCCAGCTTTCCCACCTCTCTTCCCCAATAATGGGAACTCGCACAAGCCTCCATTGCGACAAGACAAGTTGGCAGCTTACCCAAAGCCTTCAAAAAACCCGCACGAGAAACCTTCTTTGAAAATACGACATGTCCGTCTGCAGCGGCTCCATGCAGTTGAAAAACGTTCTTTGATAAATCAACTCCAACAACGGCAAGGTTCTTCATGGTTGCGTCCCTCTTTTTCCAAAAGCTACACTCTGCTCAGTATTGCAGAAATGCGCCGGGAGAGGCATCCATTCCATCATAAACAATAGGCAGTTTAATAATTACTTTCTACAAACTTAACAAGTTTTTAATTTGAGGTGTAAACATACTACTAATAAAAAAACAATTTCGCCCATTAAATACTAATAGGATGGATACACGATACCTCGGAAGCACTACAAACCTATAGCCTTATATTTTAGAGCACATCGCGTTCATTTGTATTCACGCTTTGCACTCTAACTTATTTAGTTTGAGCGAATTCTTGTCGTTTGATTGAACTCAATCAAACGGAACGCGCTTGTCTTATGCTTTTTAGTGTCTTCTGCGAATATAGGCCAATGGCCACCGTATTGAGTCGGGAGGGCAGTGGCGGTGGTCGGATCGGGACGCGCTAGGTCACAAGGGACCGTTTTAGAGTATGATCGGCCACCGTCTTCGCAACAGGCCTGAACGGATACGCAGCAGCCCAAAGCTCTGCACGACAAGCATAGGATACTTGCGAAGATGTCTGAGGTTACCATTGGTGTCGATATTTCGAAAGACCATCTTGATGTGTACTGCCTGCCGGATGAGCAGAGCAAGCAGTTTACCAATACAGCTGCAGGGTACAGACAGTTAAAAAGCTGGCTGAAAGGCCTGCCTGTCGCTCGAATTATTTTTGAACCCACAGGTTCTTATCACGGCGCTTTTGAGTTGGCATTGTCGGGTTCCTATCCTCTGAGCAAAGTTAACCCATGGCAAGCACGCCGGTTTGCACAGGCCAAAGGCAAGAGGGCGAAGACGGACCGGATTGATGCGCGCCTGCTGGCCCAAATGGGGCAGGATTTCCAGTTGGAACCAGACAAGCCAGTCGATGCAAGCCTATGTCATCTCAAAGAGATACGCGTTGCACGTCAAGCTCTTGTAAAAGAAGCCACGCAACTGGAGAACCGGTTGAAAACACAACGGGTGAACCTGGTTCGCAAACAGACACAGCAACGCCTGAAACTCGTGCGAAAGCAATTGGAGGCCCTTAACGCCGAAACTCAAAAGCAAATTGAGCAGAGCCCTCAAAGGGCGCGGGCAGCAAAGATTTTACACTCTATTCCCGGGCTGGGACAGGTCGCCGTCGCGGCGCTGGTGATTGAAATGCCAGAGCTTGGACAATTATCCCGTAAACAGGCCGCTGCTCTGGCGGGGCTGGCCCCCATGACCCGCCAGTCAGGACGCTGGCGGGGCGCTGCTTTTATTCAAGCAGGGCGCAAGCCGGTACGCGATGCACTCTACATGCCTGCCGTTGTTGCCAGCCGTTATAATCCAGACCTGAAAGCCAAATACAACCAGATGCGAGCGGCTGGTAAGCCTCCCAAAATCGCCATAATAGCTCTCATGCGTAAGCTAATCGAACTGGCAAACGCTCTCATAAAAGCGGACCGGCAATGGCAACCAAAAACGGCTTGACCAAGACGGATACTCTAATACTAAAACACCCGCTGCATGCAGCGGGTGTTTTAGTATTTTCCAAGAAAGGTGCCTACTTTTTAAAAAGAATGCACCGAGTTACCGATTTCTTGACTTACTCGAGGCCAATTTTTCCTTTGAGCATATCGGAAACCGCTTGTGGGTTAGCCTTGCCTTTGGAGGCTTTCATAACCTGACCAACAAACCATCCCAGCATGCCCGGTTTCTCTTTGGCTTGCTCAGCCTTTTCAGTGTTGGCAGCAAGAATATCGTCAACAATTGTCTCGATAGCGCCAAGGTCAGTAACCTGCTTCATGCCACGCTCTTCCACGATCGCCGCAGGGTCCCCACCTTCACTCCACACGATTTCAAAAAGGTCCTTGGCAATCTTACCAGAAATAGTTCCACCCTTAATAAGATCGACAATAGAACCCAGCTGAGTTGAAGAAACAGGGCTGGATGTTACAGCCAATCCTTCTTTATTGAGACGGCCAAACAACTCGTTAATGACCCAGTTTGCAGCCAACTTGGCATCGCGGCCCTTTGCGACTTCCTCGAAGAAGTCACAGGAAATACGCTCTGCGACCAGAATATCCGCATCATAGGAAGTAACACCATATTCACTAATGAAGCGGGCTTTCTTGGCATCTGGAAGCTCTGGAAGTTCCGCTTTCAGGCCATCAACATAGTCCTGTGTGAACTCAAGAGGCAACAGATCCGGATCCGGGAAGTAGCGATAATCGTGTGCTTCTTCCTTGGAGCGCATAGAACGGGTTTCGCCTTTAGCTGCATCGAACAAGCGTGTTTCTTGATCAATGGCACCACCATCTTCCAATATACCTACCTGCCGGCGGGCTTCATATTCAATTGCCTGACCAACAAAACGGATGGAGTTTACATTTTTAATTTCACAACGAGTTCCAAACTCACCACCTGGACGGCGAACGGAAACGTTCACATCAGCGCGCATAGAGCCTTGGTCCATGTTGCCATCGCATGTACCTAAGTAGCGCAAAATAGTACGCAACTTGGTAAGATAGGCCTTAGCTTCATCAGCGCAGCGGATGTCCGGCTTGGAAACAATTTCCATCAAAGCCACACCAGAACGGTTCAAGTCTACGAACGACATAGTTGGGTGCTGATCATGCAAGGACTTGCCTGCATCTTGCTCCAGATGGAGGCGCTCAACTCCAACTTCCACACGCTCGCCGCTTTTCATATCAAGGTGAATGATACCTTCACCAACAATTGGCTGCTTAAACTGCGAAATCTGATAGCCCTGTGGCAAATCAGGGTAAAAGTAGTTTTTACGATCGAAAACAGACTTAAGGTTGATTTCCGCTTCCAAACCCAAACCGGTACGAATCGCCTGCCGCACACATTCTTCGTTAATGACAGGCAGCATACCCGGCATGGCGGCATCAACAAGGCTCACATTCGCATTGGGATCATTGCCGAACGAAGTAGAAGCACCAGAGAACAGCTTGGCCTCGGAAGTCACCTGCGCATGGACTTCCATACCAATTACGATTTCCCAGTCACCTGTTGCACCCTTAATAAATTTCTTCGGGTCCGGTTTGCGCGTATCGACAAGCGTCATGCGATCAATATCCTGTTTCATTGCAACATAGCGCCTTGATCTTCGAAACCAGCGTATCCAGATCAAGTCGCATAAAAATCTCAGTTGTGTTGGGTAGTCTCTCTAGAGGCTTGAGGCAAGTCATTCTTGAGTAATTTTTTCATAGAACTCCCACTTTCCTGCCAAAGACATAAGCACCGTACCTTCCTTTTATTCCTGAGGCGCAAATAGATCACTCCATTTTTGGGCGCATAGTGTTTACGGCAAAAGCTATAAGAGCAATGACTGCTCCGCCCATAAACCTAAAGGGAAATAAAGCTAAGGCTCCTGCTTGTGAGCCAAAAAGGTCTGGCACGCCGACTAATTGTAAAAAAGCTTCTATAAATAAACTAAAAGCTGCGGCAGCAAAGCCGATTACAAATATTTTAGCCTTTCGGTCTAAGTGCCAGCCCATCCACACACCAACACCCAGAGCAATCGGATTAAGTAAACCCGCCACCCCTAACAGCACTATCCAGTTTCCAGACATCATTCCCCCAAAGCTCAAATCAAACCTAAGATAACTAAATGATAAAGACTGAGACAAGAGTTAACCAGTTTATTCAATCTTGAATGCTCAAATACCATCACTGATCGTGCTCTATGAGCATTAGAGGGTATCGCCGAAAAGTGGGTACCGGTTTTGGTTTAAATACATGCCTAAACAACAGGTTAAATCAGTGAGCTGTTTCAATAAAACGTCTCACTAATTTCAAATTTCATGGAGAACCTATTGAGGAGGCTAGAACCACAGCTGAAGCTTCTCACGATATTGAGTAACCAAACCATATAAAATTGACTTTCAAACTCTACCGGTAAGGTCCGGCACTAGCCAGTGTTTTCCATCAATCGAAAATGTATGCTTGTGCTACCGGTTATTAGGAAAATCAGCAGGAACCTGCTTACAAATTGGCAATGTGTTTCGCAAAATAAGAGGGTACTTCATTAATGTTAATTCTAAAACTTAATTAACTTGCCTTACTTTTTCCAAGTTAACTTTGGCAAAATTTGCTAAAATATTTTGACAAATACAAATAATCAATATCCCGTATTCTCATAAGCATAAGGAATAATAGAATGTACGGTGAACCAATTTCTCAGATAATAAGAGAAAGGTTAAAAAAAAGCCACGCTTCATTCTTAGCAAATGACAATATTAGTGACTTCATTACTAAGGAAGAACTTGGTGAACTCCAGAAAGAAGTCGCCCAAAAGGTTAGTTCTTTAATGGACTCTCTCATCATTGATGTAGAGAATGATCACAATACTATGGACACTGCCAATCGAGTTGCAAAATTCTATATTACTGAACTTTTTTCGGGCCGCTACACCCCCCCACCCAGCACAACAGTTTTTCCAAATGTAAAAAAATTGGAGAGCTTCTATATTGTTGGTCCCATCAGCTTCAATTCCTCATGCGCGCACCATTTGGTTCCAATCGTGGGAGAAGTCTGGATAGGTCTCGACCCAAAAGACGATCTACTCGGCCTTTCCAAGTTTCACAGAATTACTGAGTGGGTGATGGCACGACCGCAAATCCAGGAGGAAGCTACGGTTCAAGTTCTGGAATATATTGAGGAGCTTATTAAACCTAAAGGAATAGCCGTTTTAATTAACGCAAGCCATTATTGTATGCAGGGTCGTGGAGTTAAAGACCCGGAAATCTTGATGAAGAGCTTTGCCGCAAGCGGCACATTGAACAACGAGAAATCGAAAACGGACTTCCTGCAATTGATACGCCTGAATGGATAGGCAGTACGTACTGAAACAGAGCAACAATCTAAATTGAGGGTATGGGCCTCATTTGCGTTACAGCCCATTGCTTTTGGTTTTTTCTTTTAGAAGTGCGCCGTTTTCCGCGTAAAGCGCTGCAAACAAGGCACCAAAGCCGAAAACTGTTAGTCCTACTGATAAAGGCAGAATGGTATTATTAAAAAATTGGCCAACAATGAGACCCAGCAGAGTTCCTCCAAGAGTAGACAATGTGCCAATAACCGAAGAGGCTGTTCCGGCCATATGCCCAAGGGGCTCCAGAGCAATTGCGTTAAAGTTGGCTCCCATAAAGCCAAAGCTTGCCATAATGAGTGCGCATAATGTGACAAAGGGCCAAAAATCCACCATGCCCCCTAAAGAGAGGTAGAGCAAAATACCACTACATATTGTAAAAAATATTATTGACCCATGGGAAAGGCGGCGCATGCCAATACTAACAACAAGCAGTGAGTTGACAAGTGAGGTGAAGGATGACGCCAGAGCAATGACCGCCAATATGATCGGGTAACTATTGCCGACCTTATACACGCCAACAAATATCTGTCCTGACATGGTCAAAAACGTAAATAGCACTGCAAGAGCAAAAGTTTGCGCTATCATATAACCTAAAAACATCCTGTTTCCCAGTATTTGCCGAATTGTTTTGGAACTTGCAGAAAAATTTAAAGGTATTCGGCGACAGCGAGGAAGTGTTTCAGGCAGGCGCACAGCGCTCCATAAAAGAACACCAACTCCAAGACAGACAAGAAATATGAAGATGCCACGCCAGTTGAAAACAGTGATGATTGAAAGACCGAAAGATGGTGCAAGCACTGGAAACATCATAAAAACCATCATGACGAGCGACATAATGCGGCTCATGGCTCGACCGGAATAAACATCTCGAATGATCGACAAACTAATAACAACGGTTCCTGCGCAGCTGGCACCCTGCAACAACCTAGCCATCAAAAACTCTACCTGACTTTGCGATATCAGGGCAAATATACTGGAGGATATGTACAATATCAGTGCGAGTAAAATTAAGTTTCTTCGCCCATACCTGTCGGAAAACAAACCATAAACTACTTGAGTAGATCCGAAACCAATTAAGTAGACAGTGACTATAGACTGCAGATCATTCTCGTGCGGCATAGATAGATACTTACTAATATCTGGAAGAGCCGGAAGCATGGAATCCATAGCAAACGCATGTAAAGCCATAAAGGCTGACATCATACAAACAAACTCTGTCGCTCCTATTCTTGGAGGGGGGTGTGAGCCTTCACCCACCGTGGACAAGAATAAAGCTCCCTTGCGCGGTGATTTTACACGCATTTCCGGATCCTTATCGTTTTGCATAGCCTCCCAGAAAATATAGGCGGAAGAGGTTTAGAGCACATCGCGTTCATTCGCATTCACGCTGTGCACTCTAACTTATTTATTTTGAGCGAATTCTTGTCGTTTGATTGAACCCAATCAAACGGAACGCGCTCTAATGTAACCAAGATAGAGAAGTGATCTCTGTTTACTCCGGGATATTCTCTATAAAAGGCATCTAGAACCCTATATGTCCTGCAAACGCGAAGTTTTAGAAAATTACAAGTGTTTCTTGGGACTCTCCTCCGGCAGGAAGTGGATTAGAAACCAGGTGAGCAGCTGAAATGAACCTTGCACCATGTGATTTTGAAGTAGGTCGAACTTCATGACAATTAGGTCTGCAATAAAAAAGGCGAGCCACAAACCCATTGAAATGATGAAGGCCGCATCTACATTCCGCATCCACCGTTCCCGAGAAGCCATCGAAGTGAATGCAGCGCGTAAGAACACAATGACATTCAAAAAAAGCCAGATTACGATCCCCCAGAACAAAACAGCTACTACAAAGGGAGGCGTATTATATATCTCTAACGAAGATGCGAGATAAGGGTAATTCAAATCCGGGACCCAAGAATACGAAATCACACCCGTATGTTTTAAGCCTCCGAGAAAATCAGTTAGAAAAGCAACCGTAGACCAGACCAACCAAAATAAAATTATAAACTTCTTAAAAGAACGAATACTTATGGTCATATCATCCTACAACTATATTTAAACACCAGAAGCAAATTTAATTTAGTCAGAACAAAACAATCGAAATACAATCTAAACCAAAACTGAAGTAGACACATATTTTCAAATAAATATTAGTAAATACAACTTATATTGGGCTTATTTACTAGATGAATAATTAACAAGAAGAAACATGAATTATTGCCGGCCGAAATAAGGTTCTTCATAAAATGCTCGATAATAAAGATACTGAAACGCTTAAGTCCATCAAGGTTAAGCTCATGAACGAGCTGAGTATACACTCAAAACTAACAGTTCTTCAGGGCCCATTTCGCGGCCAAAAGCTCTCTAGAAATGCGTACTGGGGAGGTACAGACATTACTGCCAAAATACTTGGCAATTATGAACGGGAAGTACAATCTACCATTCAAAACCTGTCTACTAAAGGGTTTCGGTATCTGGTAGACATTGGGGCTGGAGATGGTTTTTATGCAGTCGGCGCCTTACATTCCAAGCTTTTTGATAAAGTACTTGCATACGAACGGGCAGATAAAGCACGTGAGAACATCTATTCAAATATGAAGTTAAATAGTGTAAACTCAAATAACTACAAGGTTTTTCCAGCCTCAAATACAGAGGTAATTTCCAAAAATATAAAAGAAGAAAATATAGATCCAACCAAGCTTGTTATCCTAGTTGATATTGAGGGGGACGAGTATAGATTAATTGATAAGTATTTTCTGGAACAGTTCTCTTCCTCATTTATTATTATAGAAATCCATAGAAGGCGGATTCTGGACATCTATGATATTGCACCTCCCCCAAGAAACCTATGCTTAGAAGAAGAGTTAAAGAAATTTGGGCAGTCGGTTAAAGACCGAAAAGTGGATAAACTGTATCGAACATCATATGAGATACCCTCTACACTCGAATGGCTCGCTGACTTGAGCGATGATGAGCGCTTGCTATTGCTCTCAGAAAGTCGGGATTCAATGCCTGAATGGTGGGTCATACATCCAAAATAAACGGCTACCTAAGGTTTCGCAGAAGAGACTCGCTGATCAGGAGACAATCTCAATACCTTCCATAGAAAACCATGAGGATAGCCTGCCAAAAAGTGCCTCCAGTGAGAATGTTGCCGCCGCAGTTTCTCTGACTGACCTCCTGTTGAGCTCCAGAGCTGCATGGTAGTAGCCAGCAATTGATGTGGGCGTTGCCTCTGGGGAGATAAATCCAGTTTTTCCATGAAATATGACTTCAGATATCCCCCCTCGATCATATGCCAGGACTGGGACACCTGATAAAGTTGACTCAATATTTGCTATGCCCATCGCTTCGTCCCACTTGGGTGTTGCAATAGCTACGCGCGCATTTCCAACTTTCCGAACAAATTCATCGTGCCCCACAAAGCCAAGCCAATTGACTGCGACTTCCTTGTACTTATCCATAAGATAGAGCTTGTAAGCTTCATTTTCTGTTACCCCCATTATTTTTATAGGTAAATTTAACAGTTTTGCCACCTCAAGCGCATCTTCAATCCCTTTTTCCGGCGCAACCCGTGATGCAGTTATCAGGTGTCTTTCCGAGTTTTCGTAAAAGGTGTATTTCTCACTTTCAAATCCTGCATAAATAGGGTCTGTAAAATCTAGAATTCCAAAACTCTTTGCCTGAGCGACAGTATGGAATGCCATTCGTTTGGGCGTTCGCCTGTACACCTTATTAATAATATAGTTCATGGGCCCTGTCGTATTACCCATTGATATTAGATGGAAAATTGGCACATCAAACATTTCTGTCATGAAAATTGGAACATAATCGTAGGAAAGATTCAGGATTAAATCGTATTTCTCTTGAACTTTGTAGGCTGTTTCCACGAAGGACAAAGACATATCATCTTCGAAAAGAACAATTTTATCCTGCGGCTCCAAATGCTGCATCGGTATACTGCAGGTACCAGAAGAAAAAAGTACCCTTCCTGTATCGCTTTTGATCATTGAGCCTTTTGGAGCAAGTATATCAATTTTGCAGTTGCCATACTTGTGAATGCAGTTGAGAAGCGACGCCAAAGTGATATCCACGCCTCCTGCCCTCCCATTGCCAACAGGTGCAACAGAGCTGGAAATAACTAGCATGTTGGTGGACATTCTTAGCCCCCCATATATACAACGCTGTTGTTTGGAGTCTCTTCCAGTTCAATTGAATAAAGGTAGCGGGAAAGCGGCGTTTCCTCTAATATCTGCCATATAACGATTGCGATATTTTCCGCCGTAGAGACACGATGACGAAAGTAGGGCGAATCCAGATCCAAGTTCTTATGGTCAAAATTACCGGTAATTTTATCATCCAGAACCTTCGCAACATCTGCAAGGTTAAGCACCATGCCAGTCTTTTCATCAACCGGGCCTTTCAGGCAAACAACCACACAGTAATTATGGCCATGACCATTTGGATTATTACACTTCCCATAAATTCTCGTATTCTCTTCGTCCGTTAAGAAGCTTGAATGCAATCTGTGGCTTGATGAGATCCAAACTTTTCTTTTTATAATTACTTCGGGCATCTCAGCCTCCTAGTGTATCGGACATTAAGTCCATGGTTACCCCGGTAATTGAAGATGCACCAAAGTCGCCACAGAGCTTAAACCCAATCTCCGCAACTCTCTCTGCGCTGGATGCGGCATTAATACTTGGAAAGTTTGACGAAAACATCTGAGTATCTATTGAGCCAGGGGCAAGGCAATTAACATTGATGCCATATTCCATCCCCTCGACTGCCAAACTCTCAGTTAGGCCAACGATTGCATGTTTGCTTGCGATATAGGCCGACATACCTTTGAACTTTTGAGCAAATCGTATTCCAGAAAGAGAACTGATATTCAAAATATTCTTCTTCCCTTCGTGCCGTTTCATATACTCAAAGGAGTAACGGCACCCCAAGAAGCAGCTATCAAGGTTCAATTGAATACTTTTTTGCCATAGCTGGTAGTCATAGTCTGCAAAATCTCTTAATTCCAAATACCCAACATTGTTGATCGTAATGTCAATGCGGCCAAACTCCTCATGGATACCATTAAATAGCTTAGTGACGTCTCCCTCATCGACCATATTGCACACGACACCACGAACAGTTTCACAGCCAAATTGCTCCTGTAACGCATTCATGGCAGCAGTCAGATTTGTTTCATTGGAGGAGCAAATTACCACATTAAAATCTCGTTTCGCCAAAAGTTCAGCGAACGCAAATCCGAGACCCCGACTGGCTCCTGTCACTAAGGCAACTTTGCGCATCTGACCTCCTCATAAAACATCACTATACACACACCTAAGAAAATGCGGCGTAATTCATAAGTAAAAATGAAAAAATCATTAAAATATCGCTCATTTTATACCAGAACAAACCCAAGCAATAGATGAAGCTAGGAAGGTTTATATCACCACCACAAGCAATCGCGCAAAAGAACGGATTCAAAGAAAAAATTTATTGCTCCCAGCATTTAAATTAAACTGTGCCCCTTCTGCACTTGCGTTAATATTATGGTCTCTGCTAAAAGCAGCCGGTACCAAAATTGGAGATTTTATGCGCTCTTCACGAGAGGCCCATTAAAGCCCTGTCTACTTAGCGTTGACGGGGCCTGCACATAAGTAACCTTCCTGCCACTCGCGGCGAGCAACAGCCGTTCGAGACAGGGTTCGTGCAACTAAAATCTTCGAAAATTATACAATGGACATATCAAAAGCTGAACAGCGCATCATGCATGTGCTGGCACAAGGCGGCTGTATTGAAGTACGCCGAGACGAAAATGGTAAAATCCAAAAACTAAATTGTGTCACCCGTGATGGTTGGCATTTCAACGCTCTGAACTTGAAACTCTTTCGCAAACTAAAGCAGCGGAAAATGATCAGCTCTAAAAACAGTGCGCCCTACCGTATTACCAAACTGGGCTTAATCCGCGTTCGATCTCAAGTTGATAACCGTTAAACTCCCGTAAACGCAGGGGAGATTCTTGGCTCGTCAGTCATTTCAGGCGAGCCAAGAACCATAGGCGATCACGCTTTGGGCACATACCGCACCGGTTGCAGCATTCCCACAACCAAGTGCCATATATTGTGGCAATGATAGGCCCACAAACCCGGGTTATCCG
The DNA here is from genome assembly GCF_031501865.1 of Pseudovibrio sp. M1P-2-3. Classification (NCBI taxonomy): domain Bacteria; kingdom Pseudomonadati; phylum Pseudomonadota; class Alphaproteobacteria; order Hyphomicrobiales; family Stappiaceae; genus Flexibacterium; species Flexibacterium corallicola. The sequence goes on along the minus strand of NZ_JARRCW010000001.1, from coordinate 1,397,910 downwards.
TATAAAACTCAATTTCAAGCGTAGTTCCGGGCGCAACCCAGACACTATCCTTCACAGGCGCAAAGGCCGAGGGGCCGCCCAACCCAAGCACCCTAAATGTATGCCCATGAAGATGCATGGGATGCACCATGGGAGACTTATTCACCATTTTCAAACGAATGACCTCTCCCTCGGACACATCTAAATATGTCTTCTCGGGGTTTGGGCCTGCATAGGGTTCTGGCCAGTAGTTTTTATTCATCATCCACTCGAACTTGGGCATATTGCCAGAAAGCAATACATCCAGCGTACGCGGCTCCACACTGGGTAAAGTAGACGGCTCCAGACTTTCCAGATTACGAAAGCTCACTGATTTTCCTGAAAGCACCGCCGGTTTATCATTGGCTTGGGGAACAATGTCACTTGTATGCAGAACTCCAAGAGCTTGCTTACTATCCCCCATAGCTGCTGCATGCAATGTATAGTTCCCGCTCTCAGGAATTTCTACAATCACATCATAACGCTCTGATGTTCCGATGAGCACATCATCGGCAACGATCGGCTTCACCTTATGCCCATCACTTTCGATCACCGTCATTTTTAGGCCATCAATTGTAACCCGAAAAAAACTACTTCCCGAAGCATTGATAATCCGCAGGCGCAGCTTTTCTCCGACTTTAACCTGCAATAGCCAAGGGTCAGTTGGAGGTTTGCCATTCACAGTGTATTTGTCGTAGGGAACATCCACTTCAAAGCGGCGGACCCCTTCAGGCAAATATGGCTCGTTGGGCTTTTCCCTTTCCTTTCCGGACCTGAGGGACTTGATAACTTCATCCCCGTCTTTTGCGATAATATCGTTCAACATGACCACCACATCCCTATCATAGGCAACTGGCGGATTATTTTCCTCAATGATCAGCGGCCCGAGGAGCCCATACTGCTCTTGAGTACTCAAGTGGGAGTGGTAGTAATAGCTCCCTGTTTGAACAAGTGGAAATTCATAGTACTGGGAACTTCCCGCGAGAATAGGAAGCTGAGCTATGCCCGGCACTCCATCCATGAGGGAGGGTAGAATAAGCCCATGCCAATGAAGGCATGTATCCTCGCTCATGCGATTATTGATGAGAACTTTGAAGGTATCACCTTCTGCGTATCTTATGGCGGTTCCCGGAAATATCCCCCCTGACAGGAGAGCATTTACACTGGTTCCACCAATATTGAGGGGTTTTTCCTCCACATTCAAAACAAAATCCGGGTCTGCAAATTCTACAGGCGGCATTCCCACTTTATCACCGGAGGTGGAATTAGCTTCCTGCGTGGTTTGTGCATGGGCCCTTCGAAAAGATGTAGAGGCGAGTGCAGTTGCTCCACCAGCAAGAACATCCCGACGCAATAAACCGGCCATGCATTTCCTCCATTTCTGCCTCTATTGCCTTGAAGTGTTTTGCTGAAACACCTCGAGGCGATAATTTATTGTTTTCACGTATCTTTATCCAAAAATCGGCATCCACTTTTCGAAGATACGCCCTAGGCTTTCTTTAAAAAGCCATTTGCAAAGCCATGAAGACAGAAAAACACAGGAGGCTATAGAAGCTTCTAACAATCCCTAGCAAATCCCGCAGGAAAGCTTCAGGAGACATTTAGAAAGCCGACTGAACTGATAGCAAGCGCGATGCCATGCGCCCTAGGCATAATGAAGCCGTGAGACCGGGTGATTCAACGCCACAAAACGCCAGCAAGCGGGAATGGTCACCATGCCCACCGCCCAGAATCTGGAAATCGGCAGCACGTGCGCCTTGAGGCGCTATTTTGGGCCGAATTCCTGCGAAACCCTCATGAAGTGAGTTATCGGGGAGTTCCGGCCAATAATGGCGAATTTTCTCATAGAATATATTTTTACGTGCTGGATCAACCGTGTAATCCACGTGGTCAACCCACTCTACATCAGGGCCAAAGCGGGCCTGTCCGCCCATATCCAGCGTGAGGTGCACACCAAGCCCGCCATTTTCGGGCAAAGGATAAATGAGGTGAGAAAACGGAGCAGACCCCGTCAAAGAAAAGTAATTCCCTTTAGCATAATAAAGCGGCGGCACTTCAAGGGAAGGGCTTTCCTTCTTGAGAGTCGAAAGCAGTTGATTACCACCAAGGCCAGCAGCAACAATTACATGCTCCGCCCTAAGTGAGTAGCCACCCACCATTGTCAATTGGTAGGCTTCACCAGTTTTTTCCAAGGCACTGACAGTCTCTCCAAGAACGACCTGCCCTCCGCGGGCCTCCAACGCACCTTGCAAAGCCAGAAGTAGAGCATGCGTGTCCACAATACCTGTAGAGGGAGAAAGCATGGCAGCATGACACGATAACGCTGGCTCCAATGCACGTACGTCTTGGGCACTGAGCATCCTCACGTCATCAACATGATTGATCCGCGCCTGCTCGTACAACGCCTGTAGTTGCGGCTCTTGTTCAGTGCTGGTTGCAACAACAAGCTTGCCTATGCGCTTGTGAGGCACCCCATATTCGCAGCAAAACTCATAGAGGAGCGCTTTACCTTCCACGCACGCCCGAGCCTTCAGGCTGTGTGCAGGGTAGTAAAGACCAGCATGAATGACACCACTGTTGCGAGAGCTGATCTCCTGCCCTACAGCATCGTGCTTTTCCAGCACCATCACCTCACGCCCTTCACAGGCAAGGGCATAGGCACAGGAAAGCCCGATAACACCTCCACCAACGACAATTGTGTCTACTGTTTCCATCTGGAAGCCCATAGCTGCCCATTATGTGAAACCAAACCAATGGGACCATACGTTTTCTAGATGCAAGCATACTTATATCGCCAAAACAAGCAGGCTAATCGAAGAACACAAGATTTGAGAGAGAGACAGCCACTCATGAATCTATTCAAGCTTGGCTTGTCTAAACGGATCAAACCACCTCCGCCCGCAAAAGTTTGTGTAATAATATAAGGGCAAGCAGCACGCAAAAAGCTTGCCCTCATACTACGGATTTTAATTGGGATAGACTAAAACTCACCAGCCGCCAGTTCTTCACGTTCCTGCGCTGCCTTTTCTAGGGAGTTGGCCTTCTTCTCGCCATCCTTATTCGTTCCATGGTCATCACCGGCACGCTCATGTGCTTGCGCGGCCCTCTCCTTGGCGGCTCGGGCATTTTCACGCTCTGCAGCAGCCTTTTTCTCGGCTTTTATTTTTTCAGCCTTATTCGTAGAAGCCTTGGCAACTTTATCCCAGTTTTTTGCTGATTTTGAGTGGTTATCAGAGGCTTTGTTTTCCTCATCAGCTGAGCTGTCTTCGCCGTCGCCCGCTTCACCATATTTATGCTTGCCACGCGCTTTATCCGCTGCCGCCCTGTGCTTTTTCGCGTTATCTGCACGGGTTTTACCAGCTTCAGACCAGTTACTTGCTGCTTCCTTCAACTGTTTAATAGTATCACTGGCAAGAGCTTCAATGTCTTTCAGCATCTGATCCATAACTTTTCCTCCCAAATGGAACAGCACTTCAGGGAAGCCCATAATTTTACAGTATCTTTAGTATAAGGGGGAGACAAACACCGGAATGACCGCAGCTGAACAGGAATTATAATATCATTTTCATGAATAAATTATTTTCAAGTCTTCTCATCCTCTTCTCTATTGCACACTGGGGCGCTTTCGCCTCTGAGCCAGCGACCTTTCAGCTGATCAACGAGCGGCTCTCCTACATGCGTGATGTTGCCCTTTATAAGGCGCAGAACCACCTGCCCGTTGAGAATGTAGCGCGAGAGGCTATTGTGCTTGAAAAAGCACAGGAGCAGGCACAGAAGTTAGGGCTCGATCCTCAAACCACGCTCAATTTCTTCAAAGCACAGATCAGCGCAGCCAAAGCCATACAATATCGTTACCGTACCCATTGGCTTTCCAGCCCAGACACTCTTCAAAAACAACCAAGAGATCTGGATAGCACCGTTCGCCCTGCTTTGATTACTTTAGGAAATCAGATTCTTAACCAGATAGCTGTGCACTTGCGCGAGAAAGGCCCCTATACTGAAAAAGATCGAAGTCATTTCATGATGAGCGTTAATGTCCCAAACCTATCACAGGCAAACAAAAATGGTCTCTTTGAGAGTTTGATGGAAGTACGCCTTAAGTGAAGGCGTCCTATATCCTAGTAGAGATCGTGGGCGTCGTTCCAGAGGAATTAAGTGGCGGGAAGTTCTACCCATTAAGTCCACTTTCAGGGTACCAATGTGACCAAATCATCCAGAAGAGCCCGTTATGCATAGGGAGCTTAGTCAATTTACCCTGTGCGACATTCCCATCTATATCGATAGCCTCCACTCGCGCGGTTTGGCCATTGAGTTCCCTATCAAATAGGCTCACTGTGTCCAAGTCCTTGTCATAGACCAGCACAAGCGGTTTTCCGGCTAACTGAAACTGGTAGATCGGGTTATCTTCTATAAATTCTTTTGAAAACGCCGTTTGTTCCCCATTTAAATCCACCCCCCAAACAGTTTCTTTTTGCGGTAATCTGTTGTCTTTCAAATCCAGTGTGGGAAACATGGGACCGTGATCAGGATCGAACTGGCGCTCCATAGGCCCTTCAAAAAGAGACAACAAAACCGCATCTAAGGGGCGATTATATTGATATTCGAAGATCTTTGCTTCTGGATACCGTTTCTTAAAATTGCCCCAGCTCATTAAGTCGTTGGGGTACACCTTAAGTTTGTCACCCGAAAACTCTTTTGTGCCCGTTATTTGCTGGATCAGGTCACCTGAGTTCTTATCCTTCATTACCATGTTATTATGAACCTGAATCAAAATAGCGAGGTTCATTTTCTTGTCATCAGAATTCTGGTCAACGACAACAGGAAGATTACTCAGCGCACAGAAGGTCATGGCAACCTCCTCCCCGCCAATGGTATCACCCGCTATATGTGGAATTTCTAGGTGTTTGCGCGGAAAGCCACGCACATCTCCGTTTATCTCCACGGCATAAATTACATCCTGATCTTTAAGAAATTTGTCGGCCTCTTTCATTGAAACGTAAGTTGCAGTGCTTTGAGACGTCGGGAACAACCATGGCAGAAGAAAGTTTGCGATTATAATACAAAGCAACACGCCAATAGTGGCCAACATCATCAGTATTCGGCTCATGAATTGGTGGCGACGGTTAATACCCCACATGGAGGCCAGCAAGATCAGGTTGATAACGATATAAACCCAACGAAATGAATAATAACCGATAACCCAATCGCGGGGGACATTAAGCGCTTGCCCTGCCTCTGTCATCACAATAGCAGGATAGATTGCTAAGAGGGCTGTCACCAACCCCAAAATAAGAAAAAGAAATATGGCAAGCCAGCTGTTGGAAGTCAGTTGCTTTTCTACCATTTTCTTCGCCTTTTCCATTTTCCACGGCATATTCATGCACTTGAGTGGGTTTGAAAGTTCTAGTGGCAAATCCCCAAGATTACCCTAATTTCCGTCCTTAATGCATGGTGAAGATGGATGAATAAAAATACCCGCTGCACAAGCATACAGCGGGTAAAAGGTGTTTTAACAATTAAACCAAATTGGTTGCTTATTTACTCCACCAATCCTTGGCATCAAAGCGGCCAGCAGACTGCTCAATGACTTCGCCCAGCTGGAACAGTGTTCCTTCGTCGAATGGCTTACCTATGAGCTGGAGGCCGAGGGGCAGGCCGTCTTTGTCGACACCTGCAGGGACGGAGATGCCCGGAACACCTGCCATGTTTGCTGTCACGGTGAAGATATCGTTCAGGTACATGGTGACAGGGTCAGTGATCTCACCCGGTGCGAATGCAGCGTTTGGCGTGGTTGGGGTGAGGATGGCGTCCACACCGTTTTCCCAAGCCAGATCAAAGTCGCGTTTGATGAGTGTGCGCACCTTCTGGGCTTTCAGGTAGTATGCGTCATAGTAACCGGCGGACAGCACATAGGTGCCGATCATCACGCGGCGCTTGACTTCATCGCCAAAACCTTCACCGCGGGTGTTCTCGTACATCTCTACGATGTCATCACCCGGGACGCGCAGGCCGTAGCGTACGCCGTCATAGCGGGCAAGGTTGGAAGAAGCCTCAGCTGGCGCCACGATGTAGTAGGCAGGCAGGGCGTACTTGGTGTGCGGCAAGGAGATTTCAACGATTTCCGCACCAGCTTCTTTCAGCCAGTTGATGCCCTGCTGCCAGAGCTGATCGATGATCTCGGGCATACCATCCAGACGGTACTCCTTTGGAATGCCGATTTTCATACCCTTAACGGACTTGCCGATAAAGCTTTCATAGTCCGGTACAGGAAGGTCTACAGAGGTTGTATCTTTGGCATCAACAGACGCCATGGACTTCAGCAGGATGGCGTTGTCGCGCACGGTGCGGCCAATGGGGCCAGCCTGATCCAGAGAAGATGCGAAAGCAACCATGCCATAGCGAGAACAGCGGCCATAGGTTGGCTTGATGCCCACGGTGCCTGTCAGTGCAGCTGGCTGACGGATGGAACCACCCGTATCAGACGCAGTAGCAGCAACACAGATTTTTGCTGCAACAGCCGAGGCAGAGCCACCGGATGAACCACCGGGAACCAGCGCTGTATCAGACCCCTCACGGCGCCACGGGTTCACCACGTTGCCATAATAGGACGTCTCGTTGGAAGAGCCCATGGCGAACTCGTCCATGTTCAGCTTGCCTAGCATCACCGCGCCGTCATCAAACAGGTTCTGGGTAACGGTGGATTCGTATTCGGGTTTGAATCCGTCAAGGATGTGGGAGCAGGCCTGAGTGTGTACGCCTTTGGTGGCGTAAAGGTCTTTGATGCCCAGAGGAATACCTTCCAGCGGGCGCGCTTCACCGCTGGCGATTTTGGCATCAGACGCTTTTGCCTGTTCGCGGGCGATATCACCTGTCACTGCCACATAGGCGTTCAGCGCACCATTGGCGTTGTCGATGGCAGAAAGGTAGCTCTCGGTGAGTTCGGTTGCAGTAAATTCCTTTGCGCTCAGCTTATCGCGAGCTTCGGCAATGGTCAGGTCAGTGAGCTTGGTCATAGGATTTAAATCTCAACAGTGGCCGCAAGCGGCTTTACATAAAACACAGATTCAGGGTGCTCGGGATAATCCAGAATAGGGCCGCAGCGGGTAAACCCTTCGCTCTCATAAAGATGAAGCGCGGCCTCATAGTTCCAGCCGGTCTCTAAGACCAGCTCCGACAGTCCCTTTTCCTTCGCAAGGGCTGTTATCTCATTTAGAATTTTCCTCCCGGCTCCCAGCCCTCGTGCCTGGCGCGAGGTAAACATGCGCTTGACTTCGCCAACGGCACTGGAATGAACTTTCAACGCACCGCAAGCAACCGCCACGCCATCGTTACGGGCCACAAACACCGTGGTGCCCGCCTCCTTCATCTGCTCAGGTGTCAGATGATGGCAGGCATCTGCAGGCGTCAGCTCGTGCAGTTCATCAGTGAGCCTCTCAACAAGAGCAACCACATCTTTCTGGAGCGGGTCTTCAATTTTAATGGATAAGCCCAAAGCAAATGTCCCTATTCAACAACCTTGGGCACCATGAAGAAGTTATCTTCAGAGACTGGCGCGTTGGAGATGATCTCGTCGGCTTTGTCGCCGTCGGTCTTACCGTCAACGCGCTTTTTCATGGACTGCTCAACGACGGAAGTCATTGGCTCCACGCCGTCAATATTCACTTCGTCCAGTTGCTCAACAAAGCCAAGAATGGTGTTCAGCTCGCCGGTCATCTTTTCTGCTTGCTCATTGCTCACTTTAATGCGGGCAAGGCCGGCAACACGCTTTACCGTGCTCAGATCCACTGACATGGTTCTCTCCATATGCGCACCGGCAAAAGCGCCGGATTAAAACACTAATGAAAAAGCTATAGACAAGGGAATGCGGCTGAGCAATGGGAAGCCTCTGATTACTCCTCAGCTAAAAAAGATTAACGGAACTTATTGGGACCGTTATTCTTAGAGTTTAAACCAGTAGATTTTACCTATTAAATGATAGTAGATTCTCTCTACCTTCCTTATCACCGAAAACTCGGGTATTTAACTTAATGCCGGGGGAGACGTCCCCATTCCTCCCAGACCCAGCAGCACAACAAGAGGCACCTAATGTCCAGTGATTATTATGTTACAGCGCAGGTTCGCGTGAAATCGGATGCTATTCAAGAAGCGAAGGATGTTCTTGGCGCCCTTGCAATTGGCTCGCGTACAGAAGCTGGGTGTGTTTCCTATGACTATTTCCAGTCGGAGGACGATGCATCTGTGTTTATCTCGGTTGAGCAGTGGCGTAGCGTGGAAGCCGAGGAGGAGCACTGGAACACCCCGCACCTCAAAACAGCACTGGAGAGTTTGGCTCCGTTGCTCGAAGGTGAAGCTGTCATAAACAAATATCGCAAGTTCACTTAGAGATACTGGAGCGTACCACCGAAAAGTGGATACCGGTTTTTAGGTGAAGGTACGCGCCTAGACAATAGGTTAAAGCAGCGAGCTGTTTTAGTAAAACCTCTCACTGCTTTAATACCAGTCAGTATTTTAGAGGCCGCTTCTAAACCATATTCACTGGCCGCTGGCGGAGGCTTTGCGCTCCAATGTACAGCAGGCACATTGCAAACAAGGGCAGACACAGCAGAACGAGGTTCTCCCACCCCAAGTTTTCCAGTGCAACACCAGAGACAAGGGATGCAATCACAGTCGCCAAGCCAACCAATGTGTCATTGAGCCCCTGCATGGCAGGGCGTTCATTGTCCTTCAAATTGGCATTCAAGTAACTTGAGGCACCCACAAAGCCAAAGTTCCAGCCAAGCCCAAGCAGAATGAGGCCACCGTAAAAATGGAAGAGCTCCACGCCGCTGTAAAGCGTGAGGCAGCTTGCCGTCAGCAGCACCATCCCAAGGGAAATTATCAAAGGAGCCCCAAACCGGCTGATCAATATGCCCGTAAAGAAACTGGGAGCAAACATGGCGATGACATGCCAGCCGATCACCTCGCTGGCCGGATCCACATCAAAGCCGCAAAACGCCATGGCAAGGGGCGTTGGAACCATGACAAGCGTCATGACACCATAGGAGACAACACCGCCCACAATCGCAGTGCTAATGGCTGGACGGCGCAAGATTTCACGCAGTGGCGGGCGCTGTTCATGTACCTCTTGAGCCTTCTTCGCTATAGGTAGGTTGATAAAAAGTGTCGGCAAGGCGCTCAAGAAGCCAACCACCGAAATAGCAAGGTAAATACCTGCAAAGGGTATGGGTTCGAACACGTCCCGAGTTGCTTTAACAATTTGGGGAGCAACAAGAGCTGCAACCAGTCCCATGGTCATAGCCAATGACAGGGCCGTTGATTTCCAGCGTTCAGTGGCCGCATCTGCAGCTGCAAAGCGGAAAAGCCCGACGGCAGAGGCGGAAATACCAAAAAGAAAGTGCCCAAAGCACAGCAGCCAGAAACTGCCTGAGAGCAACGCGAAGGTTGCCACACCTCCCCCTATCATGCTGGCACATGACCCCATAAGGAAGCCCGGCTTGCGCCCGAAACGCCCCATGAACAAAGAAAGAGGCACGGCCCCCATCAACAACCCCAGCATCTGCATTGTCAGCGGCAGAGTGGAAAGAGACGACAAAGGTGCAAGATAGGCTCCCGCCAAGCCGCCTGTTGCAATGAGCGCGGGAAGCTGAATGGCAAGGATGCCATTCGCCGCAAGCAAAAGCGGTAGGTTACGCCGCATAAGTGAGTTTTGAACAATTGGTGCCACGGTCAAATTCTAAGTATCCCAAACGATTAATTTACGAATGTTATCATTATTCCTGAAAAGTGCCTCGGCACATATGACAATCAAACATCAAATAGTGCCAAGCCCTTCAATAGTCGCAGGTCTGTGCCTTGTAACCACATCAGGGGGCCTTTAGAGTGCCCTCACCATGACATGAAGAAGCCAATGAGCCATACAACGCGATCTATTGATATCTTTGTTTTTGACGGGGTCAACCTGTTGGACCTTGCAGGGCCCAGTCAGGCTTTCACCAGCGTTTCACAACCTGCGATCCAATCCAGAATGAACTACAAAATTCGGTGCCTCAGTCTGGATGGAAACCCTGTGACAAGTGATCCGGGCATCAAAATTGCCGTTGATGGAAAATTGGCTGACTGGGATCGCTCCGCAGACTTTCTGTTTCCCGGCGGGCATGTGAACAGGTATCTAAATGACCCGCGGATCACGCAGGCCGTCCAGCGCGCAGCTGACCGCGATGGAAACCAGCGCCTCATTTCTGTATGCTCCGGGGCGCTGTTTCTTGCCAGTGCCGGCGTTCTGGATGGGCGACACGCCACAACGCACTGGTGCCGCAGCCAACAGGTAAAAGCAAATTACCCCAATGTGCAGTGGCAGGTGGACCGCATTTTCGTTAGAAGCGAGAATATCTATACCGCCGCGGGTGTGACCTCCGGCATTGATCTGGCCCTTGCACTCATCGAGGAAGATTGCGGCAGTACGGTTGCACTGCGCGCGGCGCAGTATCTGGTGGTCTATATGCAGCGTTCCGGTGGACAGGCGCAGTATTCTGCCCCGCTTGCCTTGCAATCCGCCTCCCTGCCTGCCCTCGCCAAACTGAGCGAAGTGATCCTTTTAAACCCCGAACAGGACTGGAACGTTGAAGCTCTGGCAGATTGTGCTGCCATGAGCCCGCGCAGCCTTTACCGGCATTTCCAGCGGGATCTAGCAATGTCACCTGCCCAGTTTGTAGAAAAAACACGACTGGACCTTGCTGTTTCCCTACTTCACGGGGGGATGCCCCTCCAAAAAGCGGCGGATCGTGCGGGTTTTGGCACACTTCAAAACCTGCGACGCGCTTTTGATAGGCGCTACGGCGTTACACCAAGTGAATATATCGCCCGTTTTCCCTCCAGTATTCGCCCTCGCAACACTCATGGGCACCAAACCACGCAGCCCTCCCGCCTGTCATGAGTACTCCTGTTCAAACCTTCCCTCCCCCCCACTCACCAACGAAAAGGGGACGCCCACGGCAAAAGGATTTGGGAAAGCGTATATTGAGCCAGACCCTAAAAGACTTGGCAGAGCAGGGATATACGAACCTTAACCTTCAAGAGATTGCACAAAGCGTTGGCACCTCCAAGCAGGCTATTTACAGGCGCTGGCCCGACAAAAGAACGCTTGCAATAGAAGCGGTGCGTTTGGGGTTCCGGCAAGTCCCCCCCGTCCCTCCAATTTCCGGATCTTTGCAGGCGGACCTCAACGCGACACTCCTGCAACTTGCCACAAGTCTGTTTGAAGGACCTCTGGGCCGAGCTTTTCTGGCGCTTTTATCGGAACCATCCTTAAGGCAAGAAGCGCAGTATATTGAGGGCGAGCAAAGAACGCTGATGCGCCAACTTTTCGTTTTTGCAGGGCAAACCGAAAAGATGGAAGACCAAATTGATGCTTTGCTGGGGCCAATTTACTTCAGATGCGCTATTCGCGGCCAAAAGGTGGAGACCAGATTTATTTATGACCTAGTTCGAAATACCCTCTCATAACGTGATCCAGCACCGCATGGAAGCCATACTGAGAAAAACAATTCTGTTCTAGCAAAAGCTCAAAGCAGGACGACACCATGGTCTGGTTTTACTATAGGCCATAGCTTCCAAGGAGCTGTGTGGCTGGTGACATAACATGCCTTTAATGCAGGCAACGGATACCTGTTAAATACAGCGATACAATCTTACTTTAGTTACGCCAATTCTTATTTAGAGAATAAGAAAATTGATCGTATATGTGGGAAAATGAAATTGCGGTTACATTCGAAATGAAAAGCGAATTCAAAGACCTAATATTCAGCATCTCATATTTTATAGCTTGCCTATTGATACTGACGTTGATGTTCTATCCTGCGCTTTATTCATACCAAATTATTCCAGTTCCATTATTTATTATGATCTCAATTTTAACTTCGATAACTGGGGTAATGTTGGCAATTACAACAAGATGGTACCTTATAATTATTTCGTTAGGAGCCGCATATTACGTCACACTACAGATGTCACCTCAATTCAAGCAGATGAACAACTTACGGATATTACTGACGGATACCAAACAGCTTCCAGATTATGGTGAGATAATTAAGTGGGGGGAGTTCAATTGGTTCCCCTCACAAGACTATTTTTATCTTACAAGAGAAAAGAAAGAAAATATGAAATCTGATACACCTAATGTGCGCTTACAAACCAAATGTAATGTTAAAGTTACTCAACTTATCGATGATTACTACTTGATAAATGTTAACTGCCTTAAAGGCGAACTATTTTTTTAACCTACCGTTATGTTATCAAGTAACTGCCGAGGACTAATATCCTACGAAGCGGCGTAACAGGAGCGCATCCACTTATAAATATCGCTCACCTGTCCAAACAAACCGAGCCACCTCACTTTTCGGCAATACTCTGTAACAGAGCCTGATGAACCGCCAGCCTCGATTAATAGCCTATGATGAGTGGCCGCAATGAAAACACAATGATAACGGCAGCAAACACACTTAAGAGAATGATATAAAAAATTGTCTTTGCGCTGCTTTTCCTGCGCGGGCCTTCACCTTCATCCAGAAACCGCTTGAAGTCATCCAGTCTATCTTGAGGGTCAGGTTTGCTCCCCATAGGGTTCTCCCTTACATTAGAACTATTTCTAACCAGAGTTCCTAGTCTACAAAAACGGAGCAAACCAAAAGTAAAATAACAAACACCCTACAATATTAACTGAATAAAAAACACTAAATTTGTCTATAGCTAAACAATCACTTAATTAACCTAATAATTGTAAATTAACAAATAAAAAAATTTACTTAGATACCAGCCTTCATATTATATATATCGTTGTTTTTTATTATCATAGTGATGCTCTTTAAAACTGTCGGTAAAGAACAGAAAAGATGATAGCAACACAAACTTCAAGCTTGCATGAGCATCTAGTGACCTGCGAGAGGTTTCTAAGGGACTGCGGAGAATCTTATTGGGCGTCAAATCTGGAGGCAACCAGATCAGTTGATGCAGTTGGAAACAAAGTCGTCGACATCTACGCGCTTATGGAACTGTTCTCCCCCGGTCAAGGCTTCACAGAACTTACATTGTCTCCCTTACACGGACACAATATAGAGCATGGAGACAGTGAGCTGCTCGCCAACGTGCAATTGAGCGAGCTGCGCCTCTCCATATTTCACTTGGCCAATAAGCACCAAAGAGGAGAAGAGGACGCTATCGCAGTGATGTCAGGACGCTACTAAGGACCTGCCAGACAGCCGCTCACGGGATAAGCCTGTCACTTCTGGATGCGCTCAGCAGCTAACCTCGATCTCGTCTGCGAGCGCAAGCACAGATACTTTTTTAGCGTCAGCCTCCATATGCTTAACATACGCATCCGCGCTTTGATCCAAAATGGGGAAAGTGGCGTAGTGCATGGGTATTATCTGCTTGAAATTGAAGTAGCGCTTGCACGCCATAGCGGCAGTATTTGCACCCATGGTAAACCGGTCGCCAATGGGGACCAGCCCCACTTTTGGTGCGTAAAGCTCATTGATTAGCGCCATATCACCGAAAATATCAGTATCTCCCATGTGGTAGAGCGTGGGTTCACCTTCTGCCTCAATGATCAGGCCATTGGGGTTTCCCATATAAATGGGGGTGCCGGTCTCTGCCTGCGATGACGAGCTGTGAACTGCATTGGTGAGCGCCACTTTAAAGGGGCCCACATCCACACGGCCTCCGCATCCCATGGGGTTGATGCTTTCTATGCCATGGGAAGAGGCCCACATACAGACTTCAAAACAAGAGGAAAGCTGAGCCCCTGTATTCTTGAGAATATCCAGAGCATCGCCCAAGTGGTCATCGTGTCCATGCGAAAGAAGGACATGCGTGACGCCGCTTGAGACCTGTTCTACGCTTTTGTCCTTCGGGAAGTGGGGGTTTCCCGACAGGAACGGATCAATAAGTATCACCGCGTCTTTAATTTCTATTCGAAAAGCGGAATGTCCCCAATATGTGATCTTCATTGATACCTCCTGCCAGACTTTTGTTTTGTGTCCAGCTAGCTTCCTAACAAAACAAAAGGATTAAATTCTGAAGGCATTAGGAAACAGCTGTGGCATCAATTGGAATTCCTGAATTATTAGGCTCCCAAATACAGGAAGTCGAGCAGTCCCCTCCTCGTTCAGGACTTAATCCAATGCGGGCAAGGACCAGTCAATGGCATCCCCCCCCTGCTCCTTCAGGAATGCATTGATCTTGGAAAATGGTTTGGAGCCAAAAAAACCACGGTAAGCAGAAAGGGGAGAAGGGTGAGCCCCGCTCAACACCAAATGCTTCTGGCAGTCAATCAGCTTAGTTTTTTTCTGCGCATGAGCTCCCCACAACACAAAGACAAGACCTTGTCTTTTCTCGCTCAAAGCCTCAATGGCGCTATCCGTAAATAACTCCCAGCCCAGTTTTGCATGGGCTCCCGCTTTACCCTCTTCAACAGAAAGCGAGGTGTTCAATAGTAAAACACCCCGCTCTGCCCAAGCTTGCAGGAAACCATGTTTGGGCGCAGTGATTCCAAGGTCACTCTCCAGTTCCTTATAGATGTTGCGCAAGGAAGGCGGGATTTTCACATCCGGCTGAACAGAAAACGACAGTCCATGTGCCTGCCCAGAGCCGTGATAGGGATCCTGCCCCAAAATCACGACGGATACTTTTGAAAAGGGCGTTGCATTAAAAGCGGAAAAGCGTTGATCCTCTGGCGGGTAAATGACTGCCCCAGCCTCTCCCCGCTCCTTCAAAGCATTTTCAATCTCTTTAAAATAGGGTTGTGTGAACTGGGAACCAAGAACTTTACGCCATTGAGGTTCCAATGCATCTTGATGCATACAATTTTCCTGTTGTTTTTTGAAAGGCTCGGGAGACAAGCTTTCTCTTAGCCAAACAAGCGGTCTCTTGGCAACCTTGCAGCTCTATGTTAGAGCGCAGCCATGGCAAATGACCCAACTTATTCTACAGAAGAATTTGAAGCTCACCTTCAATACGGACAGCGCGTTCTTGGCATGGATCTTGGCACGAAGACCATTGGCCTTGCCCTTTCCGACATGGGGCGGCGCATCGCGTCTCCTCTTGAGACCATCAAACGCAAGAAGTTCACCATTGACACTGACCGCTTACTCGAACTTTGTGCCCAACATCAGGTTTGCGGGTTGGTTCTCGGGCTACCACTGAACATGGACGGAACAGAAGGCCCACGCGCACAAGCCACACGCGCTTTTGCCCGCAATCTGGCCCAGCGTACGGACATTCCGATTACTTATTGGGACGAGCGCCTTTCCACCGCAGCTGTAACCCGTACACTTATTGAGGCTGACCGCTCCCGTGCACGGCGAAGTGAACTGGTCGACAAAATGGCAGCTAGTTATATTTTACAGGGGCTTCTGGATCGTTTACAGGTTGGCGCCACTTCATTTTTCAACGACTAACTCCCCCAACCTTTCTGCACGGGGCGCTTTATCCAGACTTTAGAAAGACCCCGCATGCAATTGGTTGTTTCAGCAATCCTTCCTATTATCTTGCTGCTTTTGACTGGCTGGGCCCTTGGCTACAGCCAGTTCATCCCGCCAGAGGGCTGGGCCTCAATCGAGAACCTGTGCTACTGGGTTTTGATTCCCGCACTTTTGATCCCCAGTGTGGCCAGCGCGGATTTTTCCAGCATTCATGTGGGAAAGTACGCCGTCGTTATGTTAGGGTCCGTTACTTTTCTCATTGCAATTTTGATGGCTCTACACCCCTTACTGCAACGCTATCTGGGGGTCTCCGGCGCGTCGTGGACATCTCTGGCGCAAGGAACCATTCGCTGGAACGGCTTTATTACGTTGGCGGTTGCCACAAAAGTATTAGAGGATACAGGCGTTTCCCTCATAGCCATTGCCTTTGCAATTTTGACGCCGTTTAACAACCTGTTGTGCGTCCTCCTAATGATTCTCTACACACGATCGCACGCCATCAGCTTACAAAGTGTTTTGGGAGGGGTGCTGAAAAATCCTTTCATCCTTTCCGTGTTGGTCGGCCTTGTATTAAATGTTACTCATATTCCTCTGCCGGAGGTTCTAGATGGCTATCTAACATTCCTCAGCTCAGCCTCTGTCCCCATGGCCATTTTATGTGTGGGGGCTGCAATTGATCTGCGTATGCTGCGCAAGCCCAACTTCCAGCTGATCACCGGTGTCGCTTTTCGCCTGCTCATAGCTCCGGCTGTGGCCTTGGTTTTTGCAACACTTCTGGAAGTGGACGAGACCCTAAAACTTGCACTTGTAATTGTGTTTGCAGGTCCGACTGCTGGCTCCGCTTACATTCTCTCCCGAAAAATGGGGGGAGATTACGCTCTCATGGCTCAAATTATCGCTGCCCAAACTATTTTAGCAGCACTCACCTACGCGGGCTGGCTTATTTTCGTTATCGATTAACAGGTATGGCCTGTTTCATTCTTCATGGCTTTTGGGATGCTTCACCATGCCACGGACCGCATAAGTCTTCTAAAATACGCCAGAACTCCTCGATTAATGGACCCTTTGTAAAATAGGGGTTCATTGGAAGCTGGTCGCTCAAGGGTCCGAGTGTTCTTCCAGCGGGAGCCCCCAGAACTTGTCCATGAGTTCCAACTGTGCCCTTGAGACAGTCGGCAAATTTAACTGCTCCCTCCTGCGGGCCTGCACTTTGCCCACGCCATCTCATGAACCGGATATATACGTTCGTCAGTAACCAACGCTGAAGCGCAGGCATCCTATCATTGATATGAGTTCCATAGGTGAAGCCGGGGGACATGGAAATGAGGCTCGCCTCTCCGTCCAGAACACTTGCCGCTTTTTGGAGCCACAAGACCCCTGTAAACTTGCCGATAGCATATGCATCCATCGCTTTATAAGGTTGAGCCAATTGCCGTGTCTGGAGGATGTACTCTCTCAGTTCCTGTGGCTGTGAAAACTGCGGCTGAGCTGCCACGTATTTGTAACCCCGCGACATTTCTCCGCCAGCGAAGACAACTCTACATCCCTTTTTCAAGAGTCCCCGATTTTTTAGAGCCAAAAGGGTTGCATGAGAGCCAAGAGTGTTTTTGCAAACATTTTCCTCTACCTCATACTTTCCCCAGGGAACTACTTGAAACGACTTGGAGAAAACAGGGCCACCCACACTCAAAAAGACCATATCAAAGGGCTTGTCCTGCGGAAGTGTATCAACGGATGCCCGGATTTTCTCTAGAGAATACATATCGAAGCCCCCGTAGGGCTCCAACTGGGTATGGTTGGCGGCGGGAAGTGCGCGAATAAGGTCCTCGCGGACCTGAACTGCAGAGGAGTGACTTCTACATGCAAGGGCGATTCGCCCCAAGTCCTTTTCCGCCAGTAGCTGGCAGGTGATCCTGGCTATTCCGCCATTTGCACCGGTAACAAGCAGAGACTGTTTTTTCCACTCCTCCGGCATACCCGCCCTCCTTTTGGCCCCTCCTGTCTCACTGCATATTTCAGGGCAAACTCGTGGGAGGAAGTTACCTTGAATATAATTCTTGCCTGTCAGACAGCCCTAAAGTGGAGGATAGAGCCAGTCAATAATGTCCTTAGCATTGTAACGTTGCTCCAGCATACCATAGGTGGAACGCCATTGGCCTGCCAACCGGGTCTCCATGAATGCATCCGAGATTTCTGCGGGTACAGACTGCTTTAAGGCGGCCGCCGCGCCTGTTATTGCCAGTTGCTCAGTCAATATGCGCGCATTACCAGGATCTTGCTGCGCACTCTCCGCTGCAGACTTTAGAACATCGATGGAGACCTCCCCTGAAGGGCCCAGCGCTGCCTTCAAGAGATTGCAGAAACTCTCAAATACATCGGGATTCTTGTTCAGAACACGAAGAACATCCAGTGCCATCACATTGCCGGAGCCTTCCCAGATAGCATTCACCGGAGACTCGCGGTAAATGCGGGCCTGATCAAAATCTTCAACATAACCGTTGCCACCAAGGCATTCCATCGCCTCGCCTGTAACAGCCCCAGCCACTTTGCAAATCCAGTACTTGGCCGCAGGCGTCATAATACGTAGGAACGCCGCCTCGCTTTCATCCTCATTGCAAAGCTGCAGAGCATAGGCAAGGCGCATGGCCAAAGCGGTAGCAGCAGCCACATCCAGCGCCATATCCGCCAGAACCCTCTGCATTAACGGCTGCTCGATAAGATGCTGCCCGAAAACACTGCGATAACGCGTGTGATGGACTGCCCGCATGAGGGAGGCCCGCATGAGAGCTGCCGACGCCAAAGCGCAATCAATTCGCGTTGGCGTCACCATTTTCAAAATTCTCTGGATGCCCTTGCCTTCTTCCCCCAGCAGCCAACCGGCAGCATCCACGAACTCTACTTCACTCGAGGCATTGGAGTGGTTTCCCAGCTTGTTTTTCAATCTCATCAGATTGAGGTTGTTCACCTCGCCAGTTTCAAGCAAACGCGGAACCAGAAAACAGGTTGGCCCTGCCGGACGGCGGGCCAATACCAAAAATGCATCGCACATGGGAGCGGAGAAAAACCATTTGTGACCATTTAAAAGGTAATAGTCCTCACTGGTTATTTCGGCTGTGGTGATGACCCGCCGAAGGTCCGTGCCGCCTTGTTTCTCGGTCATGCCCATGCCAATTGTAACGCCTTGCTTGGCGTTAACCGGCAAAAACCGCTGATCATACTTTCTTGATTTGATTCGAGGCAGCCATTCAGCCCCCAGTGTCTCCGAATCTGCCAAGGAAAAGCCTGCGGCATTTGTCATTGTTATCGGGCAAAGGTGACCCGCTTCAACTTGCGTCATCATGTAAAAGAGGCAGGCCCGCTCGAGATGGACATGACCGGCAGCAGGGTCCATAGCCTCCACAGAGGCACAATGGAGGCCCACATCAAAGGACCGGCGCATGAGCGCATGATAGGAGGGGTGGAACTCGACTTGGTCCAAGCGTCGTCCATAGGGATCGTGGGTTTTGAGCTGCGGTTTATTCTCATTGGCCAAGCGGCCTAAAGCAAGGCTTTCCGCGGCCCCGCAACGTTTACCATACTGAAAGAAAGATCCATCCGGCGTATTTTCCAGCCCGTACAAAGCTCTTATAGAGCAGAGCTGACGATCATGGGACGCCAAATTATAGCCCGCAAAGGGTGGAGACTGGTTTTGCACGGGGTCTGTCATAAATACTCCCTTTGCCTATCTCTCATACCCGACATCTGCGAAGGCAGTGTCTTCAAGAATGACGGCAAACACAACCCGAACATGTAAAGGGACCTGTTACTTCTATTTTTTCCTTTACGATCCTTTAAAAATCACCTATTTGGATATCTTCGATGACCCAACAAACACCGCATCGAATCCAACCCTTCCCACACCGGCACCTTCTTGGAATAGAGAAGCTGGAGCCGCAAGATATCCTTTATTTGTTAGATCTTGGCGAAGAAGCTGTCAGCGTTTCGCGTCAAGTAGAAAAACAGAAGGCTGTTTTGCGTGGCCGGACGCAAATAAACCTCTTCTTCGAGGCATCCACCCGCACCCAGGCATCGTTCGAGCTAGCAGGCAAACGATTGGGCGCGGATGTGATGAACATGTCCGTTTCAACCTCTTCGGTCAAGAAGGGGGAAACTCTCATAGATACGGCAGCAACGCTTCACGCAATGCGGCCCGACTTGCTGGTGGTTCGCCACCACGCAGCAGGCGCTGTCCACCTTCTTGCCCGTAAAGTGGGCTGTTCGGTGGTAAATGCCGGTGATGGAGCTCACGAGCATCCCACACAGGCCTTGCTGGATGCCCTCACCATCCGCCGTCACCGCGGCGATATTGGCGGTTTGACCGTGGCAATTTGCGGCGACATCCGCCATTCGCGCGTTGCCCGTTCCAACATGATTCTCTTGAGTAAACTGGGTGCCCGCATTCGTGTGATTACCCCCTCAACCCTGATGCCCTCTGGCATTCACAATATGGGGGTGGAAGTCTTCACAGATATGCGTGAAGGGCTCAAGGGCTGCGATATTGTCATGATGTTGCGCCTGCAACGTGAACGCATGAGCGGCGCCTTTGTTCCCTCCACTCGCGAGTACTTCCGCTACCATGGACTGGATGCGGAAAAGTTGAGCTATGCCAATAAGGATGCGCTCGTCATGCACCCTGGCCCCATGAACCGCGGCGTAGAGATTGCCGCCGAAATAGCAGACGGCCCCCAGTCGCTTATTCGCGAGCAAGTGGAAATGGGCGTTGCAATTCGTATGGCGGTTCTGGAAGCCCTTGCGGCCCACATGCCCAACAATTGAAGGACAGGCAATGATTGAGAACTCAAACCCGCTGGTTTTAAAAAACGCCCGCGTCATTGACCCTGCCTCCAAACTGGACACAATCGGTTCGATTATTCTATCGGAAGGCAAAATCGTTGCTGCAGGTCGTGAGGCACATAACCAAGGCGCTCCGGAAGGAGCTGTGACAATTGACTGTAACGGTGCGATTGCCGCTCCGGGCCTGATTGATATGGGTGTAAGCGTTGGCGAGCCCGGTGAAGAGCACCGTGAAACGCTGGAAAGTGCCAGCCAAGCTGCTGCTGCGGGCGGGGTCACCACCATGGTTATTGACCCTGACACGGCACCAGTGATCGACGATCCGTCTCTTGTGGATTTTGTACTAAGGCGTGCCCGCGATACGGCCATAGTCCACGTTCTGCCCATGGCAGCCCTGACCAAGGGCTTAAAAGGGAAAGACATGAGTGAGATCGGCCTTCTTCAAGAAGCCGGTGCTATCGCTTTCACCAACGGCACCCATCCGGTGAGTGATTCTTCCGTTCTGCTGCGCTTACTTACCTACGCAAAAGACTTCAACGCCCTTGTGGTACATCAGGCGCAGGACAAGGACCTTGCCGGATCGGGTGTGATGAACTCGGGACTAAGGGCCACATGGCTCGGGCTTGGAGGGATACCCCGCGAGGCGGAGTTCATTGCTATCGAACGGGATATGCGCCTCGTTGCCATGTCGCAGGGCAAGTATCACGCTCGCATAATTTCCTGCCCGCAAAGTGCAAGGGCAATCCAAAATGCCAAGCAAGAAGGGCTGAATGTTACTGCCGGTATCTCCATCAACCACCTGACACTTAATGAAAACGACATTGGTCCCTATAAGACCTTCCATAAAATGTCACCTCCACTGCGTGGCGAGGAAGACCGGCTGGCAATGGTGGAAGCGGTCGCAAACGGCACAATTGACGTTATTATGTCCGATCACAACCCACAGGATGTGGAAACAAAGAGACATCCTTTTGCAGAATCTGCCGATGGTGCGTTAGGACTGGAAACAATGTTGGGTGCGGGCCTGCGACTGGTGCACAATGGAGATCTTTCCATTATGCAGCTTTTGGCAACAATGACCTGCAATCCGGCGGACCGTCTGGGACTTTCCAGCGGTCGATTGGCAAAGGGTGCACCTGCCGACATTATCGTCTTCGATCCGGATAGACCGTGGATTGTTGAGGAAGAAAAGATTCGCTCCCGTTCAAAGAACAGCTCGTTCGAGAATGAAGTTTTAACAGGGCGGGTTTTGACAACACTGGTTGCAGGGCGCATTCTTTATAATTTGGCGGCCTAATAAATAAATTGGAGATAAAACGTGCCGGACCCCATCAGCTGGTCCTATGACCTGCCCTACTATCTACTGGCACTGGCCTTTGGCTACGCGCTGGGTTCAATTCCGTTCGGTCTCCTGATTACCAAGGTAGCCGGTCAGGGCGATATTCGCTCTATCGGCTCTGGAAATATTGGTACCACCAATGTGCTGCGTACAGGCAAGAAAAGCCTTGCTGCGCTCACATTGCTTGGCGACGCACTCAAGGGCACTTTTGCTGTCGTGCTTACCTATGCCTATGTGGGCATAGATATGGCAGTTATTGCCGGTTTTGGCGCATTCATCGGCCACCTTTTCCCTGTTTGGCTCAAGTTTAAGGGCGGCAAGGGTGTGGCAACCTATCTGGGTGTCCTTTTCGGGTTTTACTGGCCTGCCGGACTGGTTTTCATAGTACTTTGGGCTTTAGTGGCTTTTCTCACAAAATACTCTTCCCTATCTGCCTTGGTGACCTCGCTGGTCATACCATTGGTATTGTGGGCCGTTGGCCTCCCCCAGATAGGACAGGCCATGGGGCTTATGAGCATCATTTTGTGGGTCAAGCACCATGAAAATATCAGCAGACTTCTTAAGGGAACAGAAAGTAAAATCGGGAACAAGAGCTGATGACCCAAGCCACGCGAAGCAAAGGACACCAGCTTTCAAGGGTCCAGAAACTTGCGTGGCTTCAACTTATCCGCTGTGAAAATGTTGGCCCAAGGACATTTCGCGAACTCCTGAACCATTACGGCTCGGCCAGACATGCCCTTGATGCCCTTCCTGAAGTTTGCGCGCGTGGGGGACGTAAATCCTATGTCCCCTATCCGCAGCAAAAGGCCGAGGAAGAGCTCGACAGGGTTGAGGCTGGCGGTGCCCGGCTGGTGGCCATGGGAGAGGCTGACTATCCGCCCCACTTAATACACATAGACTCCCCCCCGCCTCTTTTGACTATTCATGGCGCCCCTGTCACCCACGAGCAAAAGACAATTGCTATTATTGGAGCTCGCAACTGCTCTTTATCTGGGCAAAAAATCGCGCGAAAGCTCGCGGGTGAACTGTGTGAGGAAGGGTATTCAATCGTCTCCGGTCTGGCACGGGGAATTGATAGAGCAGCTCATCAAGCCAGTCTTCATTCCGGCACAATTGGTGTTTTCGCAGGTGGAATAGATGTCATCTACCCCCTTGAGAACAAAGGCCTCTATGAGGATATGCTGGCAAACAATGGCTGCGCCTTGACTGAAATGCCTCTCCACCGCAAACCAAGAGCGGGAGACTTTCCAAGACGCAACCGCTTGATCTCTGGCATCTCTTTGGGCGTCATTGTGGTAGAGGCCGCGTTAAAGTCTGGAAGTTTACACACTGTGCGCTTCGCGCTTGAACAAAACCGGGAAGTGTTCGCCGTGCCGGGCTCGCCTCTTGATCCCCGTTCAGCAGGTGCAAACAGGCTGATTCAGCAAGGGGCCATGCTGGTTACAGAAACCGAGGACATATTAAAAACGCTTGGTCCGTTGACCAGCCCCCAGTTGCCCCTTCGTGAAGATCTGGATCCAGAGCAACCCGGTTTTCACCTTACCCCGTCAAATGAGACTGGCCCGAGCATACAGTCTCCCTGCGAAAATGACCGGATACGTGTTCTTCAAGCTTTGAACCAGACCCCTTGCGAGCTGGACGAACTTCATCGTTTTACACAGATCCCATTGAAAAATCTGCAGTTTATTCTTCTTGAATTTGAACTTGCCGGGCGACTTGAACGCCACCGCGGCAATCAGGTCTCGCTTCTTCATTAAATCCCCAGAAAAGGGAAACCCGAAAAAACCTAGTGGAATTGCAGGTTTACCCTAATGGGGAAATGTCATACTAATTAATTTAATGATCAATTTTAGGGGGTCGAGAGCAGATGTTCTCGGTTTCTTTTTCCGTGATCTCTAACATATAGGAGAGAAAGGGAAAGTTATTCTCGTCGGCCATTTGTGCCAATTCATGACACATTTCTCCGCAATATTCAGCAAAAGCCTTGCGTTCCATGTCACTCTCAAGCTCTTGGGGTGTGGTATGTTTCATCCGATTAACCCTTCGTAAAAAATACCTTTTCGTAAAAATACAGAGTAATTTCCATTCAACTTAATGCGTAGAGGACTCCTCCATTTGTTTAGGTTGCAAAATTGCTAGGGATTTTGAGAATTCAATGGTTTCATTTTTCAGGAATTCATTTTCCTCTCTTGACCTGCGCCTGTGAAAAGGCCATTTGACAGCCGCAACGTGATCCTTGATGTTCAAGGATCGACTCATGAGTTCACAGTTTGTGAACTTGAAATTTCAAAGACAGTTGCTCGCGAGAGTTTGGGTATCGATGAATATCGTTATTGTGGAATCACCGGCGAAGGCCAAAACCATCAACAAATACCTTGGCAAGGACTATAAGGTTCTGGCCTCATACGGCCATGTGCGCGATTTGCCCGCCAAAGATGGTTCGGTGTTACCCGATGATGATTTTAAAATGTCATGGTCCACAGATTCAAAGTCCCAGAAGCGCCTTTCAGACATCGCAAACGCCGTTAAAGAATCTGACCGCGTGATTCTGGCAACCGACCCCGACCGCGAAGGGGAAGCCATTTCTTGGCATGTGCTGGAAGTTTTGAAAAAGCGCCGTCTCTTGAAAGACAAAAAGATCGAGCGCGTGGTTTTCAACGCCATTACCAAAAGCTCGATTTTGGAAGCAATGAAAAACCCAAGAGATCTGGACGAGCCGCTGGTGGATGCATACCTTGCCCGCCGCGCCCTGGATTATCTGGTTGGTTTCACCCTTTCACCTGTTTTGTGGCGCAAATTGCCCGGGGCCCGTTCCGCAGGCCGCGTTCAATCGGTTGCCCTGCGCCTTGTGTGCGAGCGGGAAGGCGAAATTGAAAAGTTTATCTCTCAAGAATACTGGTCTATTCTTGCAAACCTGACCACTCCGTCGGAAGCGGGAGTACAGGCACGACTGACAGCCTTCAATGGCAAGAAATTTGGCCGTCTGGATATTAATTCGGAAGCGGAAGCCCTAAAGCTGAAAACCATGCTGGAGGTGGCCTCCTTCTCGGTTGCAAGCGTTGAATCCAAACCGCAAAAGCGTAACCCGTACGCACCGTTCACCACGTCTACCTTGCAGCAGGAAGCCTCGCGTAAATGTGGCTTTGCCGCCGCACGCACCATGCAGATTGCGCAAAAGCTTTATGAAGGCGCCAATCTGGGCGGTGAAACAACCGGCCTGATTACCTATATGCGTACGGATGGGGTGCAGATTGCACAAGAAGCCATTCACAGCTGCCGCTCTGTCATCGGCAAGCGCTTTGGTGATGAATATGTACCAGAGAAACCCCGTTTTTATTCTTCCAAAGCCAAGAACGCCCAAGAAGCGCACGAGGCGATTCGTCCGACAGATTTGACACGCCATCCCAAAGATATGGCCAAGTTCCTCGATCCTGATGAAGCCCGCCTTTATGAGCTGATCTGGAAACGAACCATTGCCTCCCAGATGGCCTCAGCGGTTTTAGAGCGCACCACCATCGACATTGACGCCCTGAACGGCGGTGATAAGGCGGCTCTTCGTGCATCCGGTTCTGTCATACGCTTCGATGGCTTCCTTGCTCTTTACCAAGAAGGCAGGGATGACGAGGACGACGAAGAGAGCAAACGCCTTCCAGCCATGAGTCAAGGCGATAAGCTGGGGCGCAAGGGCATTGAAGCCAATCAGCATTTCACCGAGCCCCCTCCCCGCTTTACCGAGGCAACTCTGGTTAAGAAGATGGAAGAGCTGGGAATTGGCCGACCTTCCACCTATGCGGCGACTTTGCAGACCCTGCGGGACCGCGAGTATGTGGATCTGGACAAAAAGCGCCTGATCCCGCAAGACAAAGGCCGCTTGGTGACAGCTTTCCTCGAAGGCTTCTTTGATCGCTATGTGGAGTATGACTTTACCGCATCCCTTGAGGATCAGCTGGATAAAATTTCTGCGGGTGAACTGGAATGGAAGGAAGTTTTGCGCCTTTTCTGGGAACCATTCAACGAAATTTGCAGTGAAGTCGTCAAACGTTCCAACACGGAAGTGCTTGACGCTCTTAACGATATTCTGCGTGCTCATGTATTCCCTGATAAGGAAGACGGATCTGACCCGCGCAAATGCCCTAAATGCGAAACAGGTCGCCTTTCCCTGAAAGTGAGCCGTTACGGTGCCTTTGTTGGCTGTTCCAACTACAACAAAGACAAGAACAGCGGTAAAATTCCGAATGAGGACCCACCGCACTGTGATTATACCCGTCAACTCACATCGGGCAGCGAAGGTGAAGCTGCTGCAGTAAGTGATGGACCGCAAGTTCTAGGAGTTGACCCTGAAACCGGTCTTGAGGTTTCTATGCGCACTGGTCGCTTTGGTCCCTATGTGCAACTGGGCGAGGAAGCAAAGCCCAAGCGTTCTTCCCTACCCCGTGGCTGGCAGGCATCCGAGCTGACTTTTGAAAAAGCGCTACAGCTTTTATCCCTGCCACGCGAAGTGGGCCTGCACCCTGAAGACCAGAAGCCCATTTCCGCAGGGCTTGGCCGCTATGGACCTTTCGTTCTTCACGATGGCACCTATGCCAATCTGGAAAATCCAGAAGAAGTCTTTTCAGTGGGCATCAACCGTGCAGTTTCCCTGTTGGCCGAAAAGAGGGCCAAAGGCGGCGGAAGACGCGCTGCTGCCAAGCCTCTCAAAGAGCTGGGAGACCACCCGGACGGCGGCGCAATTGGCGTTTACGCCGGACGTTACGGCCCCTATGTGAAGTGGGAAAAAGTCAATGCCACGCTTCCCAAAGGAAACGAGCCTGAAACCGTGACACTGGAGCAGGCCATTGAACTGGTGAATGCGAAAGCAGCCTCCAAAGGCGGAAAGAAGAAGGCAGCTCCTAAAAAGGCCACCGCCAAGAAATCATCCGCTAAAGCCAAGAGTGCTTCCAAGGAAGCACTTAAGGACTTCGGGGATCACCCGGAGGGCGGGCACATGAGCCTGCGGGATAGCGGCCGCCTTGGTATTCGCCTGAAATGGGATAAAACCTTTATCTCCCTGCCAAAAGGTACGGACCCAAAAACAGTTTCCTTTGACGATGCTGTTGCCCTTGTAAACTCCAAGAAAGCAACGGTCAGCTAGTTTAACCCGGCCTTGATGGCCATAGAAGCAGCTTATGGCTGCACCGAGAGAGACTTTGAGCCGAAAAAAGCTCGCTATGCCGAAAAGCAAGGGAGAGGCAAAACTGCCCTCCCGCGATGAAATCCTTGCATTTATCTCCCAAAATCCGGGAAATGCCGGAAAAAGAGAAATTTCCAGACACTTTGGAATTAAAGGCTCCGCCCGCATCGCCCTGAAGCAGATGCTGAAAGACCTGATTTCCGAAGGACTTATTGCCGGTAGCCGCAAGGCAATGATGCGCCCGGGCGACCTTCCTTCCGTATTTGTTGCCACCATCAACCAGCGCAGCCGTGATGGGGAAATGATTGCCCAGCCCGTGAGCTGGGATAATGAATTTGGCCCCGCGCCAAAGATTTTGATCTTACCCTCCAAGATACGCGGGAAAGAGAAAATTCCAGCGGGACTGGGCGATCGCGTCCTCATTAAACTTGCCGATCAGGATCCGGGGGAAGAAGCTAACCGTACGGCGCGTGTGATCCGCAGACTGGATAAACAGTCCGGTGCCATTGTCGGAATTTTGCGAATAGATCCGGAAACAAAGGCCGCTCATCTGGAGCCTGTTGACCGCAAGCAGAACGAGGTGGATGTCAATCCGCTTGAGATGATGGATGCGGCAGACGGGGATCTGGTTCGCGCCGAAGTTTCCAAAAGCGGCCGCTTTAACACAGCGCGTGCCAAGATCGTTGAGCGAATCGGCTCCATGAACTCGGAAAAGGCCGTTTCTGAAATTGCCCTGTTCTCCCATAATATTCCAAAGGACTTTCCAGAGGCTGTTCTGGCAGAATCTGAAAACGCCAAGCCTGTAACCGTTGGAAAGCGGGAGGACTGGCGTGACATACCGCTGCTGACCATTGATCCGGCGGACGCCAAGGACCATGACGATGCGGTGTTTGCGGAAGCTGATGATGACCCAGAGAACGTTGGCGGCCATGTGGTTTATGTGGCCATTGCCGATGTGGCAGCCTATGTGAGGCCGGGTAGCGCAATGGACAAGGAAGCCGTACTACGCGGAAATTCCGTCTATTTCCCGGACCGCGTCATCCCCATGCTGCCCGAGCAGATTTCCAACAACCTGTGCTCCTTGCGTGAAAAAGAAGACAGGCCTTCCATGGCTGTGCGCATGGTGTTCGGCTCTGACGGAAAAAAGCGCTCCCACACGTTCCACCGTATCATCATGCGCTCTGCTGCCAAGCTTTCTTACCAGCAGGCACAAAAGGCTATCGAAGGGGTAACTGATGAAAAAACAGAGGTACTTCTGGAAGGCGTTCTCAAGCCACTTTGGGCTGCCTATGAAGTCCTCAAGCGCGGGCGGAACAAGCGCGGCCCACTGGAGCTGAATATTCCAGAGCGCAAAATTAAATTGAAAGACGACGGCACCGTTGATCGGGTAATTGTGCCGGAGCGGCTGGATGCTCATAAACTCATTGAAGAGTTTATGATTCAGGCCAATGTGGCAGCCGCGGAAACGCTGGAGAAGAAGAAGACCGCCCTGCTTTACCGCGTGCACGATGCATCTACACCGGAAAAGCTGAAAACCCTGCGGGACTTTCTGGCCAACCTCTCCATAAAGCTGCCACATCAGGGCGGGTTGAGAGCCTCGGTTTTCAATAATATCCTTGAAACTGTCAAGGACACTGCCAATGAAACCATGGTTAATGAAGTGGTGCTACGCTCACAAGCACAAGCAGAGTACCATCCGGAGAATATCGGCCATTTTGGCCTGAACCTACGCCGGTACGCGCACTTCACGTCCCCTATTCGCCGCTACGCTGACCTGATCGTTCATAGAGCTCTGATTTCAGCGTGTGGCTTTGGCGATGACGGCCTTCCCTATGGATTTGAAGAGAATCTGGAAGCAATTGCAGGAGAAATATCTGCGGCAGAACGTCGCGCCATGCTGGCGGAGCGCGAGACTATCGACCGCCTCATAGCCCTTTGGCTTTGCGATAGAATTGGCGCTGAGTTTGCCGGACGTATTGCCGGTGTAACCAAGTCCGGACTGTTTGTACGCCTTAACGATACTGGTGCTGATGGGTTTATTCCTGCCTCAACCATTGGTAAGGATTATTACGCATACGAAGAATCAGCCCACGCCTTGGTTGGACGAGCTACCGGAGAAACGTTCCAACTGGGTGATTCTGTCGATGTGCGGCTAGCGGAGGCAGCGCCTTTTGCTGGTGCTCTGCGCTTTGAAATGCTTACCAAGGGCAAAGACAGAGGAGATGCGCTAGGAAAAATTGCAAGTCCTACGCGCTCCAAAAGATCGAGGAGAGGTGATAAACCTCAGGGACTGAGGAAATCAAAGTCCCGCAAGAAACGGTAGAGCAAATGAGCAGCACAAGCGATCGCATGACACCGCCAGCCCGAGAAATTAGCCCAGCTATGATCAGGGGGGGCCTGTGCAAGTGTCCCGCGTGCGGCTCTGGTAAAATGTTCAAGGGATATCTCACGGTATCCCCTGAATGCTCCAAATGCGGTGAGGAGCTGTTTCATCACCGCGCCGATGATGCTCCGCCTTATTTCACCATTTTTATCGTTGGGCATATTGTGGTGGGCATGGCCCTTTCCGTAGAGATGTCCTGGTTCCCGCCCATTTGGCTACATATGGCTCTCTGGATCCCCTTGACAATAATTATGGCACTGGCCCTGTTACGCCCCATCAAGGGCGCAATGGTCGGGTTACAGTGGGCTCTGCGCATGTATGGCTTTGATGCCAGCTTTAATGAGGAAGATGAGTACGTGTCAGGCTCATCTGCGCACTACCAGTAAGACGATAAATGAAGCACAACAGTCCCAAAGATATCGCAGCCGACAATTCTTCGCCAAACCGCAAAGCCCTGCGTCCACAAGATGCTGCTACCCTGCTCATTCTCGATCGACGGAATACGGGTGAACCCCATGTCCTAATGGGAAAGCGTCATATGGGTCACAAATTCATGCCCGGGAAGTTTGTTTTCCCTGGTGGCAGGGTGGATACGAGTGATTCGCGAATCCAACCGCTCACCCCCTATGACCCCAAAGTGGAAGAAAAGCTGGCCAAGCATCCCAAAAACTCTCCTACAGCTGCCCGTGTACGCGCATTTGCAATGGCTGCTATTCGTGAAACCTATGAGGAAGCCGGCCTCTTTATTGGAAAGTCACAGGATCAAGGCCCTATACCGCCTCTTGGCGAAGGGTTTAGAGCATTCGAAGAACGCAGCATTGTGCCGTCCCTCGCCCCTATGCGCTTTATAGCAAGGGCGATCACACCGCCAATGCGCCCTCGTCGCTATGATACAAGGTTTCTCAGCGTTTGGGCCGATGAAATTGCAGACCAACTGCCAGAGGGGACCGGACCCACGGGTGAGCTGGAAGAATTACAATGGCTTAGCCTAGAAGGCTGTAAGGCTTTGGATTTGCCAAGGATTACTCTTACAATCATCGAAGAGTTGCAACAACGCCTTTGCATTGATCCAGACCTAAATCCAGATACACCGGTTCCATTTTATTACTGGCGCGGTGTTGGTTTTGTGCGCAAGGAACTCTAAAGTGAGCGTTGCGAAAGCGGCATTTTTCATTTTCCTGTGTTCTTAGATAAGAATTCATGTGATTTGAGCCCTCAAGTCCATTGGATGTTGAGAACTGATCTTGACTTTACCACTGTGATCAGTAGTGTGCCGCTAAATTTCCGAGGTATCGCTTGAACGGGTACTTGAGAAGACGAGGGTCTTCTGGCAAGAAGCCTTCAAGTTTGATGAAGCAACCGGCCATGTAAGGCCGACAACTGACAGGACCCTGAGCCATGGCCAAGGCGACCACTATTAAAATCAAACTGCAGTCCACTGCAGACACTGGTTTCTTTTACGTAACAAAAAAGAACTCCCGTACAATGACCGAAAAAATGGTCAAGCGTAAGTACGACCCAGTTGTTAAAAAACACGTTGATTTCAAAGAAACAAAAATCAAATAAGTTTCTTTTCAAAATTTTTGAAAGAAGGCGCTTTAGGCGCCTTTTTTATTGGGTAAAGCGATATTCGAAATTCGCTACAGGCTTGCAGCCCGTCTGGAAGATTACTGAGAACCCATGGGAATTGATTTTTGGAAAGTGGTGGTCGGTGAGAAGCGGATGATTCGAGGAGGCCACTCTGAACCCATTTCCTCACCGACCAACCCCACGGACCCAGGAGATGCGGCGGACCTGAGCTCTCCGTAGGGCATTTAAACTGACTGCAGTAACTTGGCTTTCAAGAGCAGTTGCCCGTTAAAAATCAATATGATTATTTTATGAGCCAAGTTTGCAATTAAATTCATCAACGATGTTGTCTAGCAACATTGCAACAATTACGACTTTAGTAAAGCTGTAAGGTGAATGCGCTCCTGAAATACAACTGGATTTACAATATATTCACAGGTAATTCGCATATTTTTGTCTCTTTTTTTAATTTTATTATTAATTTCCACCCAGTAAAACTTCTCCCTTAGTAAATTACTGATCAACTTTAACTGTAATAACGCGATTGCGCCCCTGTCGTTTGGCTTCATAAAGCGCTTCATCCGCTCGCTTCAAGAGTATATCCCCTCTTTCATCGACAGTAGATAAAACGGTCAACCCTATGCTGGTGGTGATATTCATAGATTGTCCGCTGCCACTATCAAAAAAAGGTTTATCAGCAATAGATTCCCTTAACCTTTCCGCAACGTCCTGCGTCATTTGAAGGTCAGATTCTGGCGTTACAACAACAAACTCCTCACCGCCCAAACGACAAACCAGATCCAGCCCCCTCACACCAGACTTCAGCCTGCGGGCAAACTCAACCAGAACCTGATCCCCCGCATCATGGCCATACGTATCGTTAACCTGCTTGAAGTGATCAATATCGAGCATCATCAGCGCCAGCGGGTGAGCCTCATTAATAGCGTGAGCAATATAGCTTTTAATTCTGTGCTCGAAAAACCGGCGATTATAAAGGCCGGTGAGTGCATCAGTAATTGCCATTTCAATGGTTTGCTGCATAGCAAACAACAACCGGTCAGCCGTCCGTTTACTTTTGATCTGGGCTCGGGAGCGGAGTTTTAATTCAGCAGTATCAATCGGTGTTTGCACAAAATCATTCACCCCTAACTCCATTGCTTTCAAAAGCCGCTTGCGCTCCATGCCTGCCGAAATAAGGATGATGGGTATGTGGCGGGTTCTTTCTTGAGACCTTAGGTGTGCCACCAACCGGAAAGGATCATAATCACTAAGACCGCTATTAATAATAATCAGCTCTGGAAGTCTTTCAATAATTGTGAAAAGAGCACGCGCAGCATTCTTCTCGCAAATGACGATGGAATCTTCCTCCAGCATTTTACTAAGTACCTGTGAGCGGTGCGGATCATCGTCCACATAAAGAATGGTGCTGTTTATTCCATCAGGTTCAGTGCCTTCCAGATCCTCAAGCATGGTCAGCTCGCTATCATTACGGGCCCGCATGCGAAGCTCATCCATGCCCCGCTTCAACCGGATGAGATTTTTCACCCTTGTGACCAACTCGACATCATCAACAGGCTTGGTAAGAAAATCATCTGCACCTGCTTCCAGCCCTTTGATCCTATCGGTCCGGCTTTTCAAAGCAGTAATGAGAACAACAGGTATGTGACGCGTGTGCTTATCAGCCTTTATGCGTTTGCAAATATCGAAACCGCTGATATTAGGCATCATCACATCCAAGAGGATGACATCGAACGGTTTCTTCTCTATTGCCGATAAAGCGGAGTATCCATTGGAGGCGGCTTCGACCTCAAAATATTCGGCAGACAGACGCGCAGACAGCAGTTTGACATTTGCCTCGATATCATCGACGACCAGTATACGCCCTGTCATGCGATCTCCATCGCAAGAGGATTGTTAGGCAGGCTCCTCGAGAAAAGAACGTACCGTTTGCAGAAACTTTCCGACAGAGATAGGCTTGGAAATATAGGCTTCGCAGCCTCCTTGACGAATACGCTCCTCATCTCCCTTCATTGCAAATGCTGTGACCGCAATAATGGGGATATTTTTTAAAGCCTCGTCCTCTTTTATCCATTTGGTGACTTCAAGACCGGAGACTTCCGGTAGCTGGATGTCCATCAGAATCAGGTCAGGAGTATGGCTGCGGGCAAGATCAAGCGCTTCAATGCCGTTTCGTGACTTCAAAGTAGCATAACCATGCGCTTCTAACAGATCATTAAAGAGCTTCATGTTGAGTTCATTATCTTCAACAATCAGCACGGTCTTTTGCATTTCCAGTTAATTCCCGCTGTAAAACATTGACCTTCCCCCAAAGAGTGGGAAAGGATCCCTTTTGCAAAAAGTAGCCTTAGTCATTATCTTGCATTAATTTGCAAAGACTAAGTTAATCAAGATTCGTTTCCGAAAGGCAAATGCCAATGTTTGAGGGGAAACCAGCCTCCATCACCCACGAAAGTGCGGAAGAACTTGCAGTGAACGCACTTAGCTTCCTTGCCCAAGACATTGAAGCATTGGGGCGCTTCCTTTCTCTGGCCGGAATTGGTCCTCAAGATCTTCGCAGCTACGCACAAGAGCCGGAGTTTCTAGCCGGAGTTCTGGAATTTTTTATGGCAGACGAGCAACTTCTTTTGACCTTTACACAAATGCAGGGGATTCGCCCCACAATGATTGCCGCTGCCCGTTTCGAGTTGGATAAGGCCAAGCATCCCCATGACTAAATTCCTGCAGCCCAGCGCATACGCCCTTCAGCAAATCAAACAGGTGCCTTTTGAAGATCGCCCCTTGTTGATTTGTGATGTGGATGAAGTCCTTCTTCAGTTCATTCCGCAAATCGAAGCCTTCGCAAATGAGCAAGACATTGGCTTCAAGGAACATGTTTATGCATTTGAAGGGAATTTGATCGAACTGTCCACCGGCGCGGATGTCTCGCGTGATCGTATTCGCCGCTTGATTGACGACTTCTTTAAAGCGCATGTAGAATCTCAGGAACCGGTTACCCATGCGGTGGAGCAACTTGAAAGGCTCTCCCAGAACTATCAGATAGTAATTCTCACTAATCTACCGGGCCTTGAGAACCACCCCAAGCGGACACGGCTACTGCAATCCTACGGGATCAATTATCCGATGGTATTCAATCACGGCCCCAAAGGCCCAGCTGTCGCCGCGCTTTGTGCAAACAGGTCACACCAAACCACTGTATTCGTGGATGATAGTCCTTTGAATATGACATCAGTAAACAAGCATGCGCCCCATGTGCACCTAATTCACTTCATTGCTGACTCCAGATTTTTCGAAGGGAGTATCACACTTTCTCAAACAACTTTGAAAAGCAATTGTTGGCTTGAGGCCGGTGATTTTATTCATGGGCTTTTGCGCTAGATTTCAGGCAGCACCGGGAGGGACATTTTGTGCAAGCTGGTCCCATTTTGGATTTTTCAGATCCACAAAACCATAGGCTCTTATGCCGCGACTGTTCGCACAGAGAAAACACCAGTCATTCACGCTGTCCCAAGTGTGGCAGTCCGCGCCTGCTCCAGCATGAAGAACTGGATGAGTTGCATATTGCTCATATCGACTGCGATGCATTTTATGCCTCTGTCGAAAAACGAGACGACCCTTCACTACAGGACAAGCCGGTAATAATTGGCGGGGGAAAGCGCGGTGTGGTCGCAACCTGCTGTTATATTGCCCGCATGTACGGCGTGCACTCTGCAATGCCCATGTTCAAGGCGTTGGAAGCATGTCCGCAAGCGGTCGTCATCACACCTCGAATGTCGCTTTACGCCTCCATTGGCAAAGACATTAGAAAACGCATGCAGGCGCTTACGCCTTTGGTGGAACCACTTTCTATTGATGAGGCCTTCCTAGATCTTGGCGGGACAGAGCGTCTTCACATGGCAACGCCCGCCGAGGTTCTTGTGAAGTTTGTCAGGGACGTTGAGCGGGAAATTGGCATCAGCGTCTCCGTTGGGCTGGCCGCCAATAAGTTTTTGGCAAAAATCGCCTCCGATCTGGACAAGCCACGTGGTTTTTCCGTGATCGGTGCCGGGGAAGCCAAGAGCTTTCTTGCAAGCCAGTCCACAAAAATCATCTGGGGCGTGGGGGCTGTCATGCAAAAGAAACTGGCGGCAGACGGAATTAAGACTGTAGGTGAACTGCAAAAACGGGATCCTCTGGATCTGGCAAAAAAATATGGCGCCATGGGTCTTCGTCTTTCCAAGCTATGTCAGGGCGAAGATGAGCGTTCGGTCGTCTTGCCACAACGTGCCAAAAGTATCAGTAATGAAATTACTTTTAATCAGGACCTGTCCTCCTATGAGGAGCTCCGAAAAGTCCTGTGGCAGCTGAGTGACAAAGTCTCTCACCGCGCTAAGTCCGCTAACCTTGCGGGGCGCTCAGTAACGTTAAAACTAAAAAACGAAAATTTTAAAAGCATCACACGCTCCAAGCATCTGGAAAGCCCAACCCAGCTCGCCGATAGAATATTTAAAGTGGGGAACCGCCTTTTGGAAAACGTTCTGGATGGTAAACAACGGTTTCGCCTTATCGGCATCGGAATTGGGGACCTGTGTAGTGATGAGCTTGCCGACCCCGTCGATCTGGTGGATGAGAAGGCCTTCAGGCAGGCGAAGGCTGAACGGGCGATGGATTCCTTGCGTGAAAAGTTCGGAGATTCTTCTGTACTGCGCGGCATTGGGCTTTCCGCAAAAGATCAAAAGTACAAATAATCCCACTGCTCAACCACTGTGAAATTACAATATTCTCAAAGCGCTCCAAGAAGAGATAAGGAACAGCGGTCAAACGGCTTGAACTATGCCTATGCTCTTTTAAAAGCTGTTTGAGAGTCGCGGGTTGAGCCCCTCCCAGAACTCCCCAATAATTGTCCATAATATAGAAAGGATGGCAGTATGTGTGACCATATGGTTGTCGTCACCAGAGGTCCCGGTTCGGGAAAAACCAGCTTGATTAAAACTTTAGGGCAACGGGGCATTTATAGCATGCCGGAAGCGGGGCGCTCGATCATACGTGATCAGATAAAAATCAACGGACATGCTCTACCGTGGAGCAACCCTTCCTTATTTGCGGAACTTATGCTTGGTTGGGAATTGCGTTCCTATCACCAAGCCCTGACCATGACAGGGTTCGTTGTAATGGACCGCGGCATTCCCGACACAATCGGTTTTCTAAGGATCTGCGGCTTACCTGTTCCCGATCATATCTGGCAAGCAGCAAGACTATTCCCATATAACAAACGCGTATTCCTAGCTCCCAGCTGGGAGGTTATTTACACTCAAGATGACGAACGTAAACAAACTTGGAAAGAAGCTGTAGACACAAAAAAGGCTATGGAGAAAACCTACAGGCAACTAGGCTACGAGATAATTGAGCTTCCTTTGAGCGGGCTGGAAGAGAGGGCTGACTTTGTTGTCGCGCAGCTGGAAAACCAAGCCTGACCGGCTCAACTGCAAGGTACTTCCGGTAGATGCTCAAAATGGACAAGGCGTCCAAAAATCTCAAAAGCCCCATAATTGAGCACCAAATCATGGGATGCGCCATTTTCGTGAAGGACAAACTCGAGTTGATAATCTGGCGTCTGCTCACTCTCGTGATTGGCATTTTCCTGCTTGAAGTAGGAAACCGTAACCGGCCACGCCGTTGTTGACCCAATTCCCGATATAGCCTGCTCCGAAGAGCCATAGTCCCTTGGAATAATATCAAAGCTTTTACCAATCAAAGCGGTTGTATCAAAAACGGTATCCCCGCTCTCGCTGCCATCAAACACACTGGCAAGCAGGAAGCTTTCTCCCCGCCGCGCCGCATGGATGATTTGAGAAAGATGTTCGGTCGGAAATAAAGTTTCCCCGTCAATTTGTAGTGTTTCCTGACGGGGCTGCTCCAGATTCACATTGATAGCCCCTTGCCGTTCTGCGGCAGCTCCTTCTATCTCCTCTGCAAGCTCATCATTGATATAAGTGCGGTTTGCAAAGCGGAAGACTTCTCCATTGGCCCCCTCAAAGGTAGTGGATTGCAAATCCGTCAGCTGAGCCTCCCCTCCATCGCCTTCAATTTGCAGCATAAAGCGAACAGATACCGAGTGGCCACGGCAGGTATTCCCCGTCAACTCGTAGACCATTCTTCCATTCACATCCAAAATACCAGAACTGTCGTCGGCTCCAATCAGCTGCATATCATAAACGGCTCTGTGGGAGGTCAACTCCACACTCTCCGCCGCAGGTGCTGAGGGAACCGCGATACAGGTACCTGCAATGAATATGAGGGAATGGGAAAGGTGAACGAGATTGGGCATCAAGACTCCAAGGACTTCTGGTTTTTTTATCTTCTTTTACAACCAGTATTACCGAACCAGACTGCCCAAATAGCAAACCAAGTGCAAACCCCTTTATGCCGGAAGGTATATACTGGTAAATTTTCCGAATATACATTGAGGGAATTTCCCTTGCTTCCCATAGGGCTTGCGTTTACCGGATTATTTTTGCAAAGGTCTGCTCTGTTTAAAAAGCTCCAGAGGCAGCGAAGAAAATCGAGAGTTAGAAGGATCAGAGTTGATGACGACCACAGTCGAAACACGTTTGAGCGAGATGGGTATTTCTTTGCCAGAGGCCGCAGCGCCCGCGGCCAATTATGTTCCTTTCGTTCGCACAGGAAACCAGTTGTTCATTTCCGGTCAACTCCCCATGCGTGATGGCAAGATTGCCTTCACCGGTAAAGTCGGTTCGGACTTGAGCGAAGAAGACGGGGCAGAAGCTGCCAAACTGTGTGCTATCGGCTTACTTGCCCAAGCAAAAGCCGCCGTGGGCGACCTTTCAAAAGTGGTCCGTCTTATCAAGATTGTCGGTTTTGTGAACTCTGAGGGCGATTTCGGAAGTCAACCAAAAGTGATCAACGGAGCCTCTGATTTTCTTGTAGAAGCAATGGGGGAAAGTGGCAGACACGCCCGCTCCGCAGTAAGTGCAGGAGCCCTGCCCTTTGGAGCCGCTGTTGAGATCGAAGCAATCTTCGAAGTTCAATAGTATATAATTTTGAAACACATGTTGTGCTAGCCTCTTGTCCATAATGATGAGGCACAACATGTGTCCTGCCATAGACCCTAAGACCTCAGGAAAGCAGAATGCGCGATCTCCCCTGGTTAACCAGCCGTCCAATTGCCCACCGTGGATTGCACAATAAAGAGGCTGGCTGTGTTGAGAATACGTCTCAAGCCGTCAAAGCAGCCATCTCCCGCAATTTCTCAATTGAAGTTGACCTGCAGCAGACAAACGATGAAGAAGCTATTGTTTTTCATGATGAGGCTTTGGAGCGCCTGACCGAGGGGGCTGGAGAAGTCGTGCAAACCAATCTGGCGGACCTACGCAAATTGAAGATGCGCGGATCTAGTGATCCCATGTGGACACTGGATGAGCTTCTTGAGATTGTGAATGGCTCAGTACCACTGGTTATTGAATTAAAATCGCTCTTCAGGGGTGACTATCAAGATGGCTATTTGACAAAAGTGGGAAAGACGCTTTCTCGCTATAAAGGGCCTATTGCAGTCAAGTCATTTGACCCGCATATGCTGCGTTTGTTTAAACACCAGCAGCCACAAATTTTCCGGGGAGCACTGGCTGGAAATCTGGATAGGGAACAAAAGAAGGAAATGAATAAAATACAGCAGTTCGCAGTGCCGCGCCTGCTGCATATGGTCAGGACGCAACCTGATTTCATTTCCTATAGACTTGAGGGGCTTCCTGTTCCTATCGCGCGGTATATGAGGCGCTGGCGCCAACTCCCCATCATCTCCTGGACGGTGAAATCACCACAGCAGCAACAGCTTGCCCTTCTTTACGCAGACCAAATCGTCTTTGAGGGGTTTGATCCGGACATAGCTGACACTACGGGTGCATCACTAAAACAGGCTTGATCCCTTTATTTCCCGAGGATTTTCAGTAATCTTGGTGCAAGGATCACCGGCTTTGACCCCCAGAGCCGGTGCCATTTGGTAATTTGTCAGGAATAAAATGCAAGGCGCCCAATCTCTTAGCCTTAGAACCGTAAGCTCGCTCAGCCAAATCTCCAAGACGCAATGGAACGCCCTTGCAAATCCCGGCTGGATTCTGGAGAACGCCGCGTGCCCCATATTCCAAGGGGGACAGGCTTCACAGGACACCGCGGAATTTAACCCCTTTGTCTCCTATGAGTTTCTCAGTGCGCTCGAAGATAGCCGCTGTACGGGAGAGGAAACTGGCTGGATTCCAAATCACCTGCTGCTTGAGGACGGCGATCAGTTACTAGCCGCCGTTCCCACATACCTGAAACTACACAGTCAGGGGGAGTATGTTTTCGACCACGCTTGGGCAGAGGCCATTTACAGCGCAGGGGGCTCCTACTATCCTAAAGTTCAGTGCAGTGTGCCCTTTACACCAGTAACCGGCCCAAGACTTCTGATCGGTCCGAACATCGAGCAACAAGAAGCCATCTCTCTTCTGCTTCGCGGGCTGACGGGCCTGTGCCAACACACCGGCTCTTCATCGGTGCATTTTACTTTCCTGCCTAAAGCGCAATGGCATGCGCTTGGGGATTTAGGCCTTCTGAAACGTACCGACCAACAGTTCCATTGGCAAAATGCGAAATACACATCCTTTGAGGATTTTTTGAAGGCTCTTTCGGCTCGCAAACGAAAGGCCATCAAAAAAGAAAGAAAAGAGGCGCTGAGCGCTGGAATTGAAGTGGAGTGGTTAACGGGCCCCGAGCTTACAGAGGCCCACTGGGATGCGTTCTATGGCTTTTATATAGACACTGGGCACAGGAAGTGGGGCACGCCATACTTAACCCGAGAGTTCTTCTCTCTACTCAGCGAACGTATGGCAGCCTCAACCCTGCTCATCATGGCAAAGCGCGAGGGACGTTATATTGCCGGTGCCTTGAACATGATCGGATCCAAAACACTTTACGGACGTAACTGGGGCTGCATCGAAGATCACCCCTGTTTACACTTTGAGATTTGTTATTATCAAGCCATAGAGTTCGCCCTTTCCAGAGGGCTGCAGCGCGTTGAAGCGGGCGCGCAAGGTGCGCATAAACTGGCGCGTGGATACCTGCCGTCCACCACCTATTCGGCCCACTGGATAGAACACCCCGGACTGCGGAGCGCGGTTGAGCACTATCTGGACGAAGAGCGCAATATGGTGGAGCGGGACAAGACAGTTCTTGAAGGGCACTCCCCTTTCAAGAACTGCGCTCCAGTTGACACTTCAAGTTAAATAAATCGCATAACTCATTGATATAACAAATCAACAAACACCAAGTTAAAGTAAACTTTCAAATATATTACAACATGAAGTACGCATATCAGACATCCATGTGAGCCAATTTTTCATTGGCAATATCCAACTGCAAACGGTGGACATTCTTGCAAAAACTACATAGGCCTCTTATCCAGAACCCTGAGATCGCTGTAGATTGTATAGCGTGATTCTGACAGGTACTACGAGTCCTGATTGGCGGAAAATTGAGGAGGGACCATGTCCACACCAGCCTACGACAGTAACAATATTTTTGCCAAAATCCTGCGGGAGGAAATGCCATCCCACAAGGTGTATGAAGATGACAAAACAGTAGTCATCATGGACATTATGCCTAGGGCAGATGGCCACTTGCTGGTTTTACCCAAAGCCCCTTCCCGTAACATTTTAGACATTGGTGAAGACGACCTTGCCGCTGTTATCAAGACCGCCAAAAAGATGGCACTTGCCTTGGTAAAGGCTTTTGATGCAGACGGAACAACGCTGACCCAGTTTAGCGAGCCGGCAGGCGGGCAAGTGGTGTTTCATACCCATGTGCATGTGATGCCACGCCACAAAGGCGTTGAGCTGCGCCCACACACAGGCAAGATGGCAGACAATGCAGTACTAGCAGAACATGCCGAGAAAATTCGTATTGCTCTGAAAGGCTGATAACCGCCTCTGTTTAGCCATGCTCCCCGAGTCTGGTGAGCATGGCCTTACTCTAAAATCAACCAAGGAAATACCAGCCCGCCAGAAGTGTCGTTTCAGCTGTAACGATCCCTACCAGCAAGCGCCCCCCTGATATATTGAAAGCAAGAAATCCGAGCGCCGCCGCGACTATACGCACCAGCATGGGCGCTTCCGAAAGTACCCCTGTTGGAAAGAGAATAAGACGGGCAATAATGCCTGCGATCAAGGCAGTTGCCACCGCACGCACCCATAGGAATACTTGAGATTCTTCGTGCAGACGCCCCGCAGCAAATACACCGAGCCAGCGCCACACATCCGTTGCCAGCCATCCGGCCACAACAATGATAAGGTAGGGCCACCACCATAGCTGGGACGTCTCCGCTATCATTTGGTTTCCCTTTTGCTGCGCCAGTAAAATATCCCGTAGGCTGCAGTTCCCCCAATTAATCCCGTAAGAAGCAGCCCCAAGGTCTCTGAGTAAAGGTGAAACGCAGGGCCAAGCACCAAGCCCATAAGCATGGCAAGCTTATCCGATCCCAACCGTGAAGCACTCCACATGGACATGAGGAAGTAAATTGGCGTCAACAGCACCAGCCCGCCGGCCAGCATGAACGGTATTTGCGGGAAAGACCAATAGGCGACAATAGTCACCAAGAATACCGTCGAGGAAACAGTTACTGCAAAGCCCCCGAAAAACGCTGCGCGTCCATGACGGGGCATATCGGGCAAATGCGTCATGGCATAAACCCATGCGGTGACTGCAACAAAATGAGACA
Source organism: Pseudovibrio sp. M1P-2-3 (assembly GCF_031501865.1). Lineage (NCBI taxonomy): Bacteria > Pseudomonadati > Pseudomonadota > Alphaproteobacteria > Hyphomicrobiales > Stappiaceae > Flexibacterium > Flexibacterium corallicola. The sequence goes on along the minus strand of NZ_JARRCW010000001.1, from coordinate 1,356,357 downwards.
GAAGCAAAGCATGCCACGTTTTCGTTTTTCCCTTCTCCCGCATAATGGGCATCAAAGCCACAGTCATTGGGAGGAGGCGAACAGAGGCCAGCGCAACAGCAATGGCGGTGGTGAAAAGAGAGGCATTGCTTGCAAGCGACTCAGTCAGCACCACAATGCTTGGAAGCGCCCAAACCAAACCCGTCATCAATGCTGTTTGTGACAGAGAAAGATCATTCTCCCGCGCCAAACTGGCAAAACCGATAAATGCCATTGCAAGAATAAACGTCGGCAGCGAAAAGGCACCGCGCATCCCTTTCATCCAGTAATGACGAGAGGTTTTGTGGGGTATGTCAGTAGCGGATTGGCTTAGATATTTCATTGATAAGGTCAACAGTGCAAAGAAAGCGCAGCAAGCAGTATGCAAGCCAGACGACATGGCCGAAGTAGACTAATGCAATTTATTAGGTGGATATACCTAAAACTAAAAATCAATTAAGATTTCAGTGACCAACTTGGGATCCCCCATGATTTCCTTCGAAAAAGTTGAACCTGCATTTTCAATGGATTTCCTAGTAGCCTTCAAAAATGCGACCCAAATATTTTTTGGAGAAGAGGCAGATGAAAGGTAGCTCCCGAGCCTTCGTTGGCGTTTGTTAAATATGTCTGATGCCAAAGTTTTCTTGGCGTTGAATAAAAACGGTCAAATTGCAGGCTTTAAAGCCGGGGACACAGCTAAAGTCGATCAATATTATAGGTCACGACGATAAAGGAGGAACCAAACAAATAATGATGCAAAAAGAAATTTAGGCAAAAGCCCGTTTACACATTGAGTTGTAGGCTCATCTTGACGACGGCTTCATCCCCTTCGCCCAACTTCTCAGCTTTGCGAATTGACGCCTTCACAGGCAAGATATATGAGCCCGACCGTTTATCGGGAAAAATTGATGTCTGCCAACAGCTTTTGCCAATGGTCACCATGACGGGCACTGACCCCCAACCGTTGCTCAAAGAGCCCGTCATGAACTTGATTTGATCCGCATAATCCTGCGGCACAGATATAAAATGCCAAGCCGCTTGAGAGTTGCGCGTCAGCCAGATGGACGCTTTGAAGGAGAAGCTTTCATCAAGCATTTTTTTTCTCCTTCACGAGAGCCAGATAATCCTTGTAGGTCTTACCTTTTTCTAAGGAGAAAGTACGATCACTCATTTCAACTCCAGCTATTCTGTCGATACGGAACATTCGAAAATCACAACGCTTTTCACAGTAGGCGACCAGGGTCCAGATTTTGCCCCAGTAAACAAGAGCAAGCGGACGAACAGAGCGGGTGCTTTCCACGTCATTTGCATCGCGATAATTGAGCGTAACAATCTTCTTTCTCTCCTCCGCAAGTCGGAGAATTTCCAAGGTATCCCGCGCCTGATCTTGCGTCTGGAAATACACATGCATGCTGCTGGTATCAAAGGTAGAGCGTCCTTGATCGCGAATAATATCCCTGATCTTGACAGAGACCTCCTGCGCAGCCTCTGCCATTTGCCCATCTCCAGTTGCCTGCACCATGTCCATCCCTAAGCGAATGGCCTTCAGCTCCAAAGGAGTAAATTGCATTGGCCGAAGTTCTATGGGCTCTTGAATCAAATAGCCGACACCCCGCTCGCCGATTATCGGTATACCGGAGGCTATCAGCCCTTGAATATCGCGGTAAACAGTGCGCAGGGAAACGCCGAGCTCACCTGCAATGAACTCGGCTGTGCGCAGGCGTTGCCCCCGCAGCAATTGTAGAATTTCAAAAAGTCGGTCGACTTTCCGCATTTAACCCATCTTTTGAACCGTGAGATGTTGCAGACGGACCGTCTGCCCATCAATCATCTTCATCATTCCTTGCACCTGCTCAGCCTTTGGAAACACCTTGGACGCATGACTTGCCGCGTCCATATCCCGCCATTGCACGATGTCTGCCCAAAGCCCATCTTCACCTGCCGTCAGATACCGGCCTTCACACCCATCCAGTGATTTTATAAACTCCTCAGCCGCCAAAGCTTGCTGCAAAAACTCTTCCGGATTTGCACCGCTGTTCAGCTTGAACTCTACAACCTCGAGCACCTTATTGGTCATTGCTTTCTCCTTCGTTTGATATGCAATGAGCTTTGGGTATCATAGAGCTCCTGACACCTTTTGTCAGTTATGTGAAAGAGCGCGTTACTTATTAACAGTGCACAAGGGATCGTGTTTTATATTGCAACCCAATCCCAAAACTTCTCATCCCAGCTCAAACCTTTGAATGATTTCCGGCAAGTTTTGAAACCTATCAAATGTGGATTGCACAGCTCTTTCTGAATGGACACCACAAAACTGAAGAGCAGACATTTTTGCTGATTTTGCAGCTTCAATGCCCACTTCACTATCTTCTATAACCAAGCAGTCTTGCGGTTTTACCCCCATGGATTGAGCTACATGCAAAAACAGTCCCGGATCAGGCTTCCAGCTTCCGACTTCATATGAGCTAAAAACCCTCCCCTTAAAGAACTGGGAAAGACCAGTGTGGTTCAGTGCATTCTCAATTTTTACTCGGGGGCCGCTCGATGCAACACACATCGGCAATTCGATTTTCGACAGAGCCTCAGGTACGCCTTCAAATGAAACAAGCTCTGTTTGAAAGAGCGCCGCCACCCGTTTTCTGTATTGATCTTCAAAAGATCTAGGTAGCTTGCGACCAAGAATCAATTCGAGCTCACCTAGAATAACTGACAGTTTCAGGCCCTTGAAGCGTGAAACAAGCTCACAGACCGGTATATTAATCTCTGGAAGCAAGTCCAAAAACGCTTGATTACACAGGCCTTCGCTATCCACGAGTGTGCCATCCAGATCAAAAATTATGCAGCTAACCATGATGCCTTTGGAACCGACTGTCTTAATCCAGATAGCGCCATGTATCTGCGCCGTCAAAATGGCGAATCTTGTGACGGGAAACCTCATCCAGTTCGGTAAGTTTCATATTCACAGCCATCCTGTTTCCCTCTCCAAGCGGAGACCAGTGCGAGGTGCAACCACATGTCTTACAGCTATGAAACTCTAGAGTATGATCTCCCCATTGATAGGATAGCGTAGCATCCGGCTCTGATATTATCTTGATTTTATCCAACTCAGCATGGGCCCAAACTGTTCCCATTTTCCGACAGGCACTGCAGTTACACTCGGTCAACCACTCCGGTTCCATATCCAGTTCAAATTTTACCGCACCGCAGTGACAGCTCCCAGTAATCATCCTAATCCCCTTCCCCGTTTTAGTTTTTAAGCGCAATAAAATGCTGCAATGATGCTACTTCATCTAGAGATTATAAAACAACACCTTCGCATCGCAGAATTGCAAATAAAAAGACAAAAGGCCGGCACACGAAGTACCGGCCTCAACGTTTTGTTCCTGCTAGGGAATTAATCCCTCATGGGTTCTTCCTTGACGTCTTTTTCCGCCTTTTTCCCAATAGAGGGAACCGAACGGGTCTTAGGCTTGGTTGCGGTTTTCTTTGCAGGAGGCGTGTTTTCTGTAACAGGCTTATCCTCCACCGTTTCCAGAAGCAGTCCCTCCAGATCTTCGGAGACTGACACTTTAACAGTACCGCCCTTCTTCAACTTCCCGAACAGCACTTCGTCGGCCAGCGGTTTCTTGATATGCTCTTGAATGACACGGCCGAGAGGCCTTGCACCCATTTGGCGATCATATCCTTTTTCCGAGAGCCAGGCGACAGCCTCCTCCGTCAACTCAAACGTAACATTGCGCTCGGCCAGCTGTGCCTCAAGCTGAATGACAAATTTCTCGACAACCTTATGAATGACTTCCGTATCAAGATTAGAGAACGGAATGATGGCATCGAGCCGGTTTCTAAACTCTGGAGTAAACAGCCTGTTTATAGCCTCCAGATCATCGCCTTCTCTGGCAATCTGGCTAAAGCCCATAGGCGCTCGGGCCATATCGGAGGCTCCGGCATTGGTGGTCATAATCAAGATGACATTCCTGAAATCCACCTGCTTGCCATTGTGATCTGTGAGTTTGCCGTGATCCATAACCTGCAACAAAATGTTGAACAGATCAGGATGGGCTTTTTCAATCTCATCAAGCAGCAGCACACAGTGCGGGTGCTGGTCAACACCATCGGTAAGCAAACCGCCTTGATCAAATCCCACATACCCGGGAGGAGCGCCGATCAAGCGGGAAACCGTGTGACGTTCCATATACTCGGACATGTCAAAGCGGATCAGCTCCACACCAAGTGTGGATGCAAGCTGACGGGCAACTTCCGTTTTACCCACACCAGTTGGGCCGGAGAACAAGTAGGACCCGATAGGCTTATCCGGTTCACGCAAACCAGCGCGAGCCAGTTTGATGGCCGCAGACAAGGCTTCAATGGCACCATCTTGCCCATAAACAACCCGTCTCAAGCTGTTGGTCAGATTGGACAGGACTTCCGTATCATCCTTGGAAACCGTTTTAGGTGGTATCCGGGCCATCGTTGCGATGGTTGCCTCAATCTCCTTGACGCCAATGGTTTTACGCCGTTTTCCTTCAGGAACCAGCATCTGCGAAGCACCCGATTCATCGATAACATCAATGGCTTTATCGGGTAGTTTCCGGTCTGTGAGATAACGCGCCGACAACTCAACCGCAGAACGGATCGCGTCATGGGTATACTTAATCTTATGGAACTCTTCGAAATATGGCTTCAAGCCTTTTAGAATGCTGATCGCATCTGGAATGGATGGCTCATGCACATCCACTTTCTGGAACCGGCGCACAAGAGCGCGGTCTTTTTCGAAGAACTGGCGATATTCCTTATAGGTGGTTGAGCCAATGCAGCGGATTGTCCCAGAGGCCAGTGCAGGTTTCAGCAGGTTGGAAGCATCCATTGCCCCGCCTGATGTGGCTCCGGCACCGATTACCGTATGTATCTCGTCGATAAACATAACGGCACCGGGGTAGTCCTCAATTTCCTTGACGACCTGCTTCAAGCGCTCCTCAAAATCTCCGCGGTAACGGGTTCCCGCAAGTAACGAGCCCATATCCAGCGAAAAGATCGTCGCGTCTTTAAGAACCTCAGGAACATCACCCACTACGATCCGGCGGGCGAGGCCTTCAGCAATGGCCGTTTTACCAACCCCAGGGTCGCCAACATAAAGCGGGTTATTTTTAGCTCGGCGGCACAGAATCTGGATTGTTCTCGAGATCTCCTTGGTACGACCGATCAGAGGATCAATCTTTCCGGAAAATGCTTTTTCATTCAGATTAACGCAATAAGCTTCCAGTGCATCTGTTTTGCGCTTATTCCCTTCCGAAGACGTCCCTGCAAGCCCCTCAGGAATATCCATATCTGAATCTTCATCTTCCTCGACACCGCGCACCGGTTTTGAATCAGATGTACCTGGACGCTTAGCAATACCGTGGGAAATATAATTAACCGCGTCGTAGCGGGTCATATCCTGCTCTTGCAGGAAGTAAGCGGCATGGCTTTCCCGCTCGGCAAAAATTGCCACGAGAACATTGGCTCCGGTCACTTCTTCACGCCCGGAAGATTGAACATGAATTACAGCACGTTGGATGACCCTCTGGAAACCTGCAGTCGGTTTAGAATCGTCATCTCCATCCATCACCAAGCTTTCCAGCTCGGTATCAATATACTCTACAATATTTTTGCGCAGCTGGTCCAAATCTACATTGCAAGCACGCATGACTGCAGCAGAATCCTGATCATCAATAAGTGCAAGGAGCAGGTGCTCCAAAGTTGCATACTCTTGATGGCGCTCGTTGGCGAAAGCCAGAGCCTGATGGAGAGCTTTTTCTAAACTGCGGGAAAATGACGGCACAGGCGCCCCCTTCTACTTTTTCTCCATAACGCATTGCAATGGATGTTGATGTTTCCGGGCGAAATCCATAACTTGTGTGACTTTCGTCTCAGCCACTTCGTACGTAAAAACGCCGCATTCTCCGACGCCGTGATGGTGGACATGAAGCATAATCCGTGTTGCATCCTCTCGGCCCTTATGGAAAAACCGTTCAACAACATGAATGACAAACTCCATGGGAGTGTAGTCATCGTTGAGCAGCAGGACACGATATAGGCTGGGCCTTTTTATTTTGGGCCTGGTCCTGGTTATCGTTATCGTTCCGCCATCATCACCATCATCCGGTCCGATGCCGCTGCCCATAGTTTCTTTCTGCCCTTCCAAATATACGGAAGATGACTTTATAGTATTTAAACATAATCCCCCCGAATATAAAGGGGGAATTTGTACTGGGCGGAGCCGAAAGGGCGTTTGTATGTTTGAATATCCTGATGCCCTTAAAGAAGGAGTTACTGCGCCTCCTTCTTCCCTTTTCACGTCATCTAACGAGCGTTTTTGAGGATCTTCTACGACCTCTAGCCTCATGGTTTCCCCTTGTATACCATAGCCATTGAAATGCAGCTGCAACTCATGCCACTCATGTGCACACGACACCATTTACCTGCTTAGTGCGCTGTCTCAATTTACAAAATTTCTTTTATAATAGTTAGTCATTGCGGGACACGCAAACAACAACGCAACAATTGTTTTTTCTCCCGTCCAGCTTCTTGAACAACTTTTGGGTGAAAAATTGAAAGTGAAGCGGCGACAGCGCTACTGGCTGAAACTGTTTAGCGCACCTCAAAATTCGTGGTAAAAAAGAAAAGGCCCGCAGTAATTACTGCGGGCCTAAAATAAATTAAATTAACCCAAGAAAGTTAACTGCCGGATTTGGGCATGACACCTTCAAACGGCTTGTATACGTCCTTTGCAAGATCGGCATACATTTCGCTAAGCTTAGTCATTTCCCCAACGAGTTCTTCGTAGGAGCTTTTCGCAAACTCGCTTTGGGCTTCAAACGCCTTGTCGAGCGATTTGGCTGATACGACTTTCTCCATCGCCGAGCCACTTTGCTCAACGGACTTTTTGGAGTAGTCGGCGACTTCGGCACTGATCGCTTGCAGGCCTTTTGTCATGGCCCCGAAGCTCTGCATGGCGAGCTCCATGTTGTCTTTGCCGAGTTTCTGCATATTCTCTATTCCAATGATCATGTAGATACCCTCGTCCGTCAGCAGTCTTTTAACCGCGCTGTCAAACATCCCCCGCCTAATATAAATGGCGTTAGAATTAACGCTACGTACTTTGGTGCATTGCACAATGAAAGTCAACACAATTTCGCAATGCAATAATACCTAGGGTCTCTAGAGTGTTTCTTAAAGATCTGTTAAGTAGAAAAAATCTCGGAAATGATGTTTTGTATTTACACATTCGTAACTGCGTCTGCGTCATTGTGAGTTAAGAAGCTGCTGGGGAGCCTTCCTGTAATCGGAACGTAAGAGCATTGAGCCTAACCGCTCGTGTTTCAGCAGAAGCTGCCAGTTTTTTGGCGGGTGAAGTGATGCATAACAGTTGATGATGGGGCGAGTATTGATGGGTCTGCGTGTCTTTGGGCCATTGAAGATGTTTAAACAAGTTTCACAGGTAATTGCTGCATTTTTAATGCTCGCACTGGCAAGCTTGTTCATGATCGGGGCAGCTGAAGCGAATCCCAAGTATGCCGGTATTGTTGTTGATGCGAAGACCGGGAAGGTCCTCTATTCACAAAACGCGCATGCCAAACGGTTCCCCGCATCAACCACTAAGATCATGACCCTCTACGTTCTGTTTGAAGAGCTTGAGGCACGGCGTATGAGCCTTAGTACACGCATGCGGGTTTCAAAATACGCCTCGGGCCGTCCCCCGACAAAGCTTTATTTAAAAGCGGGCGGAACACTGCGTGTGAAAGATGCCATCTACGCCCTTGTAACCAAATCCGCCAATGATGCCTCTACGGTTATTGCCGAGCACATTTCGGGAAGTGAAGCGGCCTTTGCGCGCCGCATGACAGCGACTGCGCGCAGCATCGGGATGAAGAATACAACCTTCAAAAACCCGCATGGTCTGCCGAACCGCTCGCAAGTCACCACGGCCTACGATCTTGCTATGCTGGGCCGCGCCATTCAGGACCGCTTTCCAAAGTACTATAAATATTTCAATACCCGCTCTTATACCTACGGCAAAAAGCGCCTTGGCAACCACAACCGGTTGCTGGGAACCGTGCGCGGCGTTGATGGCATCAAAACCGGTTACACCCGTGCCTCCGGCTTTAATCTGGTCACCAACGTCAAGCGGGACAGACGCCATATTGTTGCAGTGGTTTTAGGCGGGCGCACCGGTAAAAGCCGTGACGCGCAAATGGTTAAACTGATCAGCAGGTACATGCCCAAAGCTTCAAGAGGACGCAGGACCGCCCCTCTCCTTGTGGCGCGCACCACCACACCTGATCGGAGCGCCTACACGAATGCATTGCCTGTGGGTAAACCGGGCTTCACACAAATTGCGATGGAAACACCGCCGCTTCTTGCCTATGCCAAGCCCGCGGAAGGCTCGCTTCCTCCTTCAAAGCCAGTCGATGCCATTGCAAGCTTGCTTGAAAACCGGAACTCCCTTGCGCCAGTTGTAACTGCTACAAATTTGCCAAGAAAAGATCAAAAACCGGTGCAGGACTTGAAGCAAACCACACCAATATTGCCTAAAACAACCGCAGAGGTTACTGCAACGCCCGCCAAGCGCGAGCCAAAGACAACTCCGGTAACTGAACCAATCCTTGTAAAGACGGTTGCAATCCAACCAATTCGTCCAGCGGCCCAGCCACTCCCTCCCCTTGAGGAAGCCAAGGAAATTGTGACTGCTTCCGTTGAGCAAGTCCCAGCACCTGTCAAAGCCGTGTCAGAACCGGCAGAGGCCACGCCTGCTCCTGTCAAAACTGCGTCAGCACCTGTTGAAGCCGTATCGGCGCCTGCAGTTAAAAAGGAAAAAGCCACCCAAGCAGAGGTAAAACCTGAACAGCAAGGATGGCAGGTTCAAATTTCCGCAAGCGATTCCAAGGAAAAGGCTCTTGCTCTTTTGCAGGAGGCTAAAGCTGCAACCGGAAATGCTTTGGAAGACTACATACTCTACACCCAGCCTGTAACAAGCAAAAACAACCAGACCTTATACCGCGCCCGGTTTTCCGGCTTTGAAACCAAAACTGCGGCTTGGAATGCCTGTTCCTCTTTGAAACAGGCCAAATATTCATGTTATGCCGTTTATCAGTAACTTGCGTATCGGTGATTGTTAATGTCTGTTGAGAAGCAAATCTTTAGCCTCGTTGAGCTTGGAGGCCAGGAAGGCGGATCCGCCACTGTCGGGGTGGACCCGCTTGATGAGGCGGCGATGGGCCGTGCGGATATCACCCGCGCTGGCCCCCGGAGAAAGCCCAAGAACTTTGTAGGCCTCCTGTTCGGTCAAGGTTCCCGTTCCCGCCGGTTGACTATGCCCCGCTGTTCCATCCGGCTTGAAGTTTACACGCCAGTTGGAGAGCCTGCTGTCGAGATATGTTTCGAGTAGGTCAAGGCTATCCGCCTCCAGTCGCAACGACGCCCATAATAGCTCAAGCTCCTCAACATCCAGAGAGCTTAGGGTGCGCCCTTGAAGCTCACCTCGTGTAACTTCCCCGTCCAGATCTCCGGTATCGTGATCCAAAACCATATCAAGGCTGGCGGTGCGCACAGACGAGGTTCCGCCTTTGCTCTTCACACTCCCTATTCCCGCAAAATTGGTAAATCTGCTCAAAAGTGACGACTTGCCAATGCCAAACAAAGACAGGGCAAAAGCCGCAATAGGCGCAGCAACCGCCCATCGTCCTGTAAAGGCCAGAACGACGCTCACAGCCAGCAGGCAGATCGCGAGCAAGACCTTGGCACGTTTGATAATGTCAGCTGGCTTGGCACCTGAAAATGTACCTGCAGCATAAAGGAGGATAAGAAGGAGCAGCAGACCTGCCACTAAATAGGCCATATTAACTCTAAGGGTTAGGAGCGAAAACTTTCAATTAATAAGTGCGCCCCTTTATGCCCTTTCAAACGAAGACCTTCAAGAGCTTCTCTTCCTCCTGCTGCATAAGCCCCCACAGCACTGAGAAGGTCTTTCAATTTGGAAGAGGAGGAGGCGTCGAGACGATGATAGACCCCGCCCGTAAGGCGAACCATCTCACGAAATGCTTCTTCGGCCACAGGATCACCCCCCTCTTGAAATATAAACAAAGGTACCCCTAGCATTCCAAGCTGCCCTGCCCTGTCACACAAAGTATCTACATTCTCCTCCATGGCATCGCCTATATAGACCAGCGCTTGAACCTTGTGCTTTCGAGTCTCTGACAAGCCGTGTGAGAAGACCTTGCCAATCTGGGTATGACCACCGCGACATTGCAGTCCCTGCATTAAACCGGAAAGACGCTGAGCACCCCCAACCCACTTCGATGCCCTGCACTCGCCAAACCCTCTGAAATAGACAAGCTGAACGCTCAATGTCCCCACCTGTGAAGCACTTTTGAACATTTCCGCTTGAAGCTGGCAGGCAGTATCCCAGGTCGGCTGGCGGCTCATGGTTGCATCCAGCGCAAAGATTAACCGGCCCATATCACCTACAGACACCGAAGTTGTCGCCTTGCGAGCCTGTTTCAAAAACGCAGACACTTCTTTTGCCGAAGAAACAGCTGGCTTGGAGGGAGAGGATACAGATGTGGGTATCTTCTTACGGTTCATCTTCCACCTCGCTATTCGCACTGTTTCACTCAAGATCCTAGCATAACATGTCGCACGATTATGTAAGGCAAACACTACCACCTATTTCCCAGTGATACTCACAGGACTTTCTGTTAGTAGAAAAGCAAACTAACAAAAACTACTCTCAACTATGGAGAAAGACCACTCCCATGGCCCAGACCCCACCCGTGTTCCGTCATATTCACGAGATGCGACAGGCACTCACCCCGTTCCGCAAAGCAGCCCAGACCATCGCGCTGGTTCCCACAATGGGAGCGTTGCATAAGGGGCATTTGGCGCTTGTTCGGGAAGCCAAGAAAGTTGCCGATCATGTTGTTGTCTCTATTTTTGTAAATCCCACGCAGTTTGCACCGGGTGAAGACTTTGATGCTTACCCAAGGACAGAAGAAACTGATCTGGAAAAACTCGCTACTTTAGGCATCACTGGAGCCTTTATTCCCAATGCCAGTGAGATGTACCCCGAGGGCTTTGCAACGTCTATTTCCTTAGCAGGACCAGCCCAAGGGTTGGAAACAGACCACCGCCCACACTTCTTTTCCGGTGTTGCAGTTGTCGTTTCCAAGCTTCTGCTTGCAGCACTTCCGGACTTTGCACTCTTTGGGGAGAAAGATTTTCAGCAACTGCGCGTTATAGAGCGCATGGCGCAAGACTTAAACATTCCGTGCAAAATTATCGGCTCGCCCACAATACGTGAAGAAGACGGCCTCGCTCTTTCTTCTAGAAATACCTACCTTAGCCTTGAGGAAAGACAACGGGCCCTCGCTCTTCCAAAAGCCCTGCAAAGTGCTCAAACGGCATTATCCAGAGGGGAAAGCTGGGGGAGCATTCAAGAAGCCGCGATCACAAGCCTTGAGGAGAATGGCTTTAGGGTGGATTATTTCGAGATTAAGGATTCTATTTCGCTCGCAGAACCGATCCGGGGCCGGCCGTGCCGCATTCTAGCGGCTGCCTGGCAAGGAAAAACCCGCCTCATTGACAACTGCCCAGCCGAGCTCACCTAACTGGGAGTTTTCTTAAACCAAACAGAGGTTTTGCAGCTCACGGCGCATAGCCTCTGGAATATCTTCGGTAATAACTGCGCTTGATATATCCGCAGGAGCCTCACTCCCTTTCAAGTAGCGCCAGCCTTGGAAAGGGCGCCTCGGGTTCATCTGCGTTAACACAAGGTGCGGCTCCATAATAATGTCGCAGCACTTCTTTCCCGCGCCATCCTTATAAGCATGAATGTCGATGATTTTTTGTCGGGCTTGAATGTTGCCTTTGATGACCCAATAGAGAGATCCTCCGTCCAGAATCTCTTCTCTTCGCGTCGGAACCATACGTGTTGTGTGAACCTGAGCATCTGAACGGCCCTCAGCCAGCGCCAGTATCTGCCGCTGTTCAATGTAAGACTGAAGTTGCTCAACGCTTTCCACGCCAACACAGAGTTTCACGAGATGAAGGGTCATTCTACATCCTAATACAGCCTAGTCCGACTTTTTGAAACACAAGCTTTCTAAGTCAAAAAAGGGTGCACCATCTATTGGTTAGCACCCTTTCAAATCCGAGGTTACCTACCCACTTCGGGCATTACCCTCCAGTTCCTGCAAACACATATACCAGAGCCAGAGCTCCACCAAATGCAATAAGGGTTCTGATAGTAAACCCCCAACAGGACTTTTGCGCGTGTTGGTCCATAAAACCTCGTAGGAATGACAGTTTTCTTCGCATAAAGTCTAAGACGTTCGCGACGAGGCGCGGAGATATCCCTTTCTGTTTGAAAGTGCAAGTGCTTTTTGGAGAGCGGGAACGGCCTGAGCATCCATCCATTTAAATTAAACAATAAAATCAGTTAATTAGACTATATTAAACTCCTGAAAGTTTATCAGATATATTAGAGTATTATAGAATAAATCACTTGCGGCACTAATTTCATCCCGTAATCTTTCATCACTTAAATACGAGTTCCCGAGGCCTCGCGTGACACTGATATCATTGGCAGACTTAGCTGCCCTCATATTTTTTATTGTTTGCTGGCTGTTTTATGGCTGGATCATGTACCACAGCCCGTGGAAAACCATGTCCCTGTCCTATTTGATGGATGAGCATCGCTATTCGTGGATGCAGGCGATGGTGTCCCGTACGGTTCGTATTGCAGATACCAATATCGCAGCTGGCCTTCAGCAGGGAACTGCTTTTTTTGCGTCTTCCTGTATGCTGGCAATTGGTGGAGCCTTCGCCATTCTGAATTCAACGGAACGGGTTGTTGATGTAGTCTCGGACTTTCCCCTCCAAACCAACATGGACCCCCTTTATTGGGAATTAAAAGCGCTGGGGCTCATTGTGATCCTAGCCTACGCGTTTTTCAAATTCAGTTGGGCTTACCGGCTTTTCAATTACACAACCATTGTCATCGGCAGTATCCGTGAAGACTGTTATGAGGACGATGGGCAGGCTCTATCCGCATCAAAACGGGCTGCGCGCCTTGCCACATTGGCAGGCAGGCATTTCTCCAAAGGACAACAAGGTCTGTTTTTTGCTATGGGATATTTGGGGTGGTACGCAGGCCCCTGGATAATGATGGCCTCTACCCTGTGTGTGTTGGGTGTCCTGCTCCGCCGACAGTTTGCCTCACGTGCGCGCAAGGCCGTCTTAGATCCGGGACTGGAACAAAAGCCGTTCTAAAGCGTGTCACCGAAAAGTAGATACCGATTTTCAGGTAAAGGTACGCGCCTAAACAATAGAATAAAACTGTGAGCTGTTTTAATAAAACGTCTCACAGCTTTAATCTACACCTGCTCAGCAGCTGGAAGGCAAGTGCAGTGCCCTGCCCTCCAAAAACAGCTAGCCGAACTCTTTGATATTGCTGACAACCTGACCAACAAGACCATATTCAATGGCTTCTTCTGGGCTCATCCAATAATCTCGGTCCGTGTCTTTTTCAATGCGCTCTAAGGTCTGACCAGTTGCATCAGCAAAAATCTGGTTCAGGCGATCACGCATCTTCAGGATTTCTTTTGCCTGAATCTCAATATCGGTGGCCATACCACCAGCACCACCAGATGGTTGGTGAAGCAAGAAACGGGTATTTTTTGTGCAGAAGCGACGCTCTTTTGGAACGGATGAATAAATCAAGGCACCGGCACTTGCGACCCATCCCATTCCCAAAATGCGAACTTCAGGGCGAATAAACTGGATCATATCGTGAATCATATCGCCTGATTCCACATGACCGCCCGGCGAGGACACGATAACAGTGATGGGATCATCGGAAACCTGAGAAAGAGCCAGCAAACGAGCGCTCACATCCTGAGCCAGTTCCTGTGTAATTGACCCGGTGATCAAAACGGTTCGTGCATCGAACAGATGCTTATCGACCGGAATGGACTTCTCAGCTTTGGTCTTCTCTTCGGCTTCATCATCAAAACGAGCCGGATTTGGAGTAGAATAGTCCGTCATATGGATGACACGCTCCCTTGCATTAAGCGGCCGCAGAAAGCGGCATTCTCTATCCATTCATACTTAGTGTGTGGATCAAGCAATCGCAATTGCCAAAGACACAAGAATAAAAAAACCCTAGGAAATTATGGAAAGTATCCTCATCTCACCAGCTGCACATAACTATTTTAAATGGCAAATACTAAAAACGCGCCTATGAAGCGTATTTTCGAAGAATCAATAATTCTGATAACTATTTAATAACTTTTGAACTTCCATTATTCATTTAAATTTTTAACAATAAGAAACCAATAATAAAAAAGAGGTGTTTCATTCCCCCCGCTGATGTCAGTGGTAGCGAATCGGGAGGTTATCATGGCCGTAAGCGAGCCTGCTTCTACAAATTCACAGGACTATCATGCAGATATCAGCGAGGAAGATAAAAGGGCTCTCAGCCGGATTACAGTACCTTTGTATGTAGTGGATCCCGCCACCTTTCAAATAATCTGGCTCAATAATGCAGCCAAGGTGCATCTTGATGCTGACTGGCGCAAGAAGCACAAAACTGCAAGTGGCCTTCCCCTTCCTTCCGCATTTGATACTCCGCACTACCGTCAGAGTGTTCCTTTGTGGCTGGAGCGACTAAAAGCGGGGGAAGTGGTCTACGAGCAGTTCACGATTATTAATCAATCAGAGCCCCTTAAAATCCATTACTCCATGACATTTCAGCCCTTGAAGGACGGAAGGCCAGGGATTCTTGCCCAGTTCATCAGCGACACGTCCGCAGATCAGGTGCAGCCGAGGATCGCTCAGGCACTCCTTCATACAGCCTCGATGATTGCCCTGTTTGAGGAAGATGGTGCTCTCATTTTCGAAAACCCGGCAAGCCGGTCTGCACGGCCTAAAGACGCCGAACACCTGTCACGCCGTTTTTGTAACGAGCGGGATTTTCTTACTTTAAAAAAGTCTTTGGAAACACAGTCGCAGGTTCAACTGGTCTCGCTGATGAAGTCCAAAAATGGCCGGCGCTGGTATGACATTAGTGCAAGAAGGGGCTATGATAGCGTCACGGCAAAAAGCAGCATCCTGTTCAGCGCTATTGATGTCACCAAGCGGCTTGAAGCAGAACATGAGGTTCGATATCTGGCCCACCATGACACCTTGACGGGTCTTCCAAATCGTAATTTTCTGGAAATGGAAATCGAACGCCACCTCGATGAGGCTAAAATAAAGGGCACGTCGGGCGCACTCCTATTTATAGACCTGGATCGCTTTAAAAATATCAATGACACTTTAGGACATCAGGTCGGGGATGATCTGCTGTTGGAGGTCGCCAAACGCCTGAAAGAAATTGCTTCGGGGATGGGTTTTGTGGCTCGCCTTGGTGGAGATGAGTTTTTACTCCTTCTCGTTAACTTTCCCTATAAAGACATTATCAAGTCTGTGGCGGAAACCATTTTAAAAGAGCTGGCAAAACCCTTCGATACACGCGGACACTCTTTGCAGGTAACTCCCTCCATTGGTATGACCCTTTACCCCGATCATGGCACAACCTTAAACGCGCTCATGCGGAAGGCTGACCTGGCCATGTATAAAGCCAAGGAACAGGGACGAAATCGCTACTGTTTCTTTACTCAGGAAATGGCTGAGCACGCAAAAGAGCGTCTGAATATGGAAACCGCATTGCGCGACGCCATAAAGAACGAAGAGTTTGAACTGCACTATCAACCCCGCCTTGACGCACGTACCAACTTGATAGTTGGCGCAGAATGCCTGTTGCGCTGGGACCACCCAAGACGGGGAATGATTTCGGCTGGGAGCTTTATTGATATCGCCGAAGAGGTCGGAATCATTGAACAAATCGGAGACTGGGTTGCCAAAACAGCCATTAAGCAGCAAGTCGACTGGGAATGCATGGGATACCCGATTAATATATCGCTCAACCTTTCCCCTGCCCAATTTCGACGCCCGGGCCTTGCCACCCGCCTCACCCGGATTGCTGATGAATACAAAGCCAACAAAAGCCGCATCAACCTGGAAATAACCGAAAATCTTCTTTTGGAGGAAGCCCATAATATCCTAGAGGAGTTGACCCTTTTAAGAGAGGCAGGCTTCCGGCTGGAAATCGACGATTTCGGCACAGGCTATTCCAATCTTGGCTATCTGCAACGATACCCCCTAACCGCCTTGAAAATTGACCGCTCGTTTATAGGGGATGAGGAAAAGTGGCCAATCGTCCAGCTCATTACCCAAATGGGACGCTTGCTTGACCTGACACTAGTAGCAGAAGGCATCGAAACATCAGATCAGCTCAGCCATATCAATTCGCTGGATTGCCATGAATATCAAGGGTTCCTATACAGCCCAGCAGTCAAACCGGAGGAACTGGAAACACTGCTTTCAGAAAACCACAGCTCTACCGAGGAAGAATTGGCCTAGCAGTTCCTCCCATAGCAAACTGAATATATAGCGCTTCATTTGATGTTGAGGGCGGGAGCTCCAAAAGTCCACGAAGGCCCGCCCCTCTTACCCTCCCCCCACGGCTTTTTCTTCCGCCAAGATACCTGCCCACCGCATGGACCATGTGCCACATGGCTCCTGTAAATTAAAATAGTCCGCAATCAGCTTGCAACTTTTGGATTCGCGTACAGGCAAACCCTGTTTCGGTGTAGGAGATGATATTATTTCCCCTTGCTATTATTTTAGTAGCGAACTATCACTACTAAAATAATAGTAAAAAGGTCCTTTAAGGTGTTTATTCTTCCATCCCTAGCTGCAATCAGTGCCTCAATGGGCTGGGCTGTCGGTTTTATCCTTGCGCAAACTCCTGCTCGCCGGATCGGAGCTTTCGAGTTTACACGAATTCAGTTATTGGTATGTGCGGCAATCTCCGCCTTTATCTGTACGTTCTTAGGGTACTGGCAGTCGCTGGACTGGTCTTATTACCCATCATTTTTTTTGAGTACAGGGATCGGAATTATTCTGGGTAACCTGCTCATGATCGAATGTTTGAGATTGGGCGGAGCACGCCGTGCCGACCTCTTAATGACTCTCAAAGCACCCATTGTCTCCATCCTAGCCTATTATTGGCTAGGGGAAGTGCTATCCATCATTGATATTATTGGAGGGGTGATCATACTATCTGGCATTGCAATTGCTATTTTAAACGAAAGCAAAGACCAGTCGGAGGCTGTTCGGGGGCCAATTGCACTTGTTATCCTGCTGGGTCTGCTCGCCGCAAGTTGTCAGGGCTTGAGTTTTCTTCTCTTGAAGCCTGCCCTTCTTTCAGGGAGCGAGCCCCTTGCCATTACTGCAGTGCGTCTTACCGGGGCTGCCCTAATACTGTCACTTATTGGACTATGGCCGGCACACCCCATCGCGCCTCAGGCCAAACTAGACAAACCCTTGTTATTTCAAACAGCAATACCCGGCATTCTTGGTTATATTGTTTCCTCGTCTTTTCTACTTTATGCCATTTCCAACACGCACACAGGATTGGCAACCATCCTCGGTTCCTTATCTCCAGTTATCGTACTGCCAATTATGGCATTCAAAAATCGAAAACTCCCCAGTTTTTCGGGGTTAGCAGGGGCAACCCTTTCGGTTTTAGGAGCTGGCATTATCATTATTTTCTAAAGCGTATCTCCCAAAAGGGAGATCACGGTTTTCGGATAAAATATGCGATAATAGTATTATAGCCTTAAGGCATTTCAATAAAACATCTCAAGGCTATAAGGGTAGAACTTCTTCCGCCTCAATTACATTGGAAGTTGGAACCACCAGGCGGCAAGTCCGAGGAACGAGAAGAAACCCACAACATCCGTCACCGTTGTTACAAAAACGGAGGAGGCAATCGCAGGATCAACGCGCAAGCGCTCAAGGGTATAGGGGATAAGAAGCCCGAAGAGACCGGCGCAAACCCCGTTCACAAACACGGCGGCGCCTATGACCAGCCCTATGTTATGATCTTGAAACCATGCGGATGCAATAATCCCCACAAGCAAGCCCACGGCGAGACCATTAACTCCACCCACCAAGGTTTCGCGGCGTAAGACACGCAGTAAATTTCGTCGGCCCAAGTCCTGTGTTGCGATAGCACGCACGGAAACCGTCATGGTTTGAGTTCCAAGGTTCCCTCCAACAGATGCAACAATCGGCATAAGGACGGCGAGAGCCACCATCAGTTCGATTGTATCCTCAAAAAGAGAAATGACAGACGCAGCGAGCAGTGCCGTGAATACATTTACGACAAGCCAGCCAATACGGAGTTTCGCAATCTCAAAAACACTATCTGAGATTTCCTCGTCCCCCACACCGGCCATGGCAAGCATATCCTCTTCCACCTCTTCTTGAATAACATCAACGATGTCATCAATAGAGATGATCCCTACCAAACGGTCGGAATCGTCTGCAACTGCGACTGAGACAAGATTATAGCGCTCAAACAGACGCGCGACCTCTTCCTGATCGTCTGTCACCCGTACCAGATGGCGTGCTTCCTCGACAATTTGCGAGACTTTGGTACTGCGCGGTGTGGTCAAAATCCGATCGAGAGGTATGGATCCTAGCAGGCGAAAGCCCGGATCGACAATATAAATGGCATAGAACCGTTCCGGCAGGTCCTCGGAGGCTCGCAAGTGATCAATCACCTGCCCCACACTCCAGAATGGAGGTACGGCCACAAAGTCCGTTTGAACCAACCGGCCCGCCGTATCCTCTGGATATTCAAGGGCACGGCGAAGTTGGACACGGTCCACACTTGGCAATTGAGAGAGGATCTTTTCCTGCTCTTGCTGGTCCAGATCTTCCAGAATTTGAACAGCGTCATCAGATTCAAGTTCACTAATCCCATCCGCAATCTCCTGATCAGGCATTGCCTCGATCAAACGGTTACGGATAGGCTCATCAACTTCTGTTAGAGCTGTAAAATCAAAGGCATCCCCCAGTAAGGAGACCAGAGCGATCCGGTCATTCGAATGCAGATATTCAATCAACTCACCCAGATCTGCTTCATGCAAAGATCCCGCAAGCTCTATGACGCGTTCTTTATTTTTGGCGGAAATTGCCTGTTCAACCTCACGAACAAAGCCAGAGGCAAGCCGCCCTTCAGCTGTCCTGATCTGTTCTGGTGAACTGTTCACGCCTGATATTTCGGTAGGTTCCGTTTCAACCACAAGAAACCTCCACTCATTACAAACTTAACATCGACACATGGGAGCAGGCCTCGGCATGTTTAGGGTGTGATTGCACAGCCGCCGGTTAGTCACCTGAAGTGATCCTTTGGGGGCGACTAAACATTCCCGCCAATCTCATACCAACAAAGAACCCTAGAGAAAAAGAGCGTAAATCACTTTCTCTACGAGTTTTACGAGGGTTTGTTTGCCTTCCCCCAAAAACTCGATTGAGGCATCTCTTAGATCACTAGTGTTACAGGCACATAAACGTGCTTGCAACCAAGGATCATTTAAATAGGCCTAGTGGCCCAGCCTGCTCACTCTCAGTTTTACGAAGCTCCGGTAGACTCTATAGGACCTACCGGTTCATGACTTATCAAGGATCTTTCACCAAGATAAGCGTACCTGCATCAGGAAATGAAAAATGAAAAAGATAATCGTTTTCCTAGGCATCCCTTGCATTTTGAGCATAGCTGCATGCCAGACTGGGGACAACCTTCCCTCCTCCTCCGCATATAACCCATATCCGGCAATGAACTGTGATGAGTTGGAATTACAGCAGGCGCGGCTTGAAAGGCAAGGAGGAGAAGACGCGATGGCAGAGGCAAACAATATTGTAGCCTACAAAGCCCAGAGGATGTGCGGCCTTGATGAGGATACCCAAATTTACTTTTAGTAATATCTGCGTTGCCTCTGAGGGACCTATCCCGCAGCGAAGAACAATGGAGGCACGAACAACCAATACCACCGCATATAAGAGTGGGGTTATGGCTGGGGTGCCGCACCTGTGGGCGACACCATGCTTTAAAGCGGTGCATCCGCGTATCTTTGTCCAAAAAACGTTATACACTTTTTGAAGGTACGTTATAGTCCGCCGACTATATACTAACCAGCCCGCTTATGAGGGCGTGAATAGTCCAGAACGGGGCCCTTAGGCACCACTTGGGTGGGGTTTATCGTAGTCTGGCTCACATAATAATGGGACTTAATATGCTCAAAGCTCACAGTTTCAGCCACACCGGGGTATTGATAGAGTTCCCGAAGATACCCTGAAATATTGGGGTAGTCCTCAATGTGTCGCAGATTGGTTTTGAAGTGCCCATAGTAGACCGCATCAAATCGAATGAGAGTTGTAAACAAACGCCAGTCGGCTTCCGTCAATCGCTCTCCAACCAGATAGCGGTGAGTTGAAAGCCGTTCCTCTATCTTATCAAGTGCAGAGAATAATGCGTCGAAGGCTTCTTCATATGCGCTTTGTGTAGTGGCGAACCCAGCCCGATAAACTCCATTATTAATATTCGGATAGACAAAGTCATTAACTTCATCAATCTCACTGCGAAGCTCTGCGGGGTAAAAGTCCAGTGTATTTCCCGTCAGGTGATCAAATGCAGAGTTCAGCATACGGATGATCTCGGAACTCTCATTGCTAACTACTGTTTTGCGCTTCCTGTCCCACAAAATCGGAACGGTAACGCGCCCAGTATAGTCGGGGACCACACTCGTATAAACTTGATAAACGAAACTATGGCCTCCTAAGGGATCACCACCGGTTTCCAGATCAAACTCCCAGCCGTTCTCTAACATATGCGGATGCACGACAGTCAGTCCGATCAAATTCTCCAACCCTTTGAGTTTTCTAAATATCAAAGTCCGATGCGCCCATGGGCAGGCCAATGATATATAAAGGTGGTAGCGGTCCGCCTCCGCCTTAAACCCATCGCCGCCACTGGGCCCAGCCGCACCATCTGCGGTTATCCAGTTTCTAAACTGTGCCGATTCTCTTCGAAATTTCCCATTGCTGTTCTTTGTTTGATACCAGGTGTCCTGCCAAACACCATCCACGAGCATTCCCATTTCAGATCCCTTCTCAGTCATTGAGTGGACTGGATGATGCCGTGTCTAGGGCCGTATTGGTAGAGATTAATTGCGCAATACATTATTGCAACGTGCGCACCATTAATGCGCTTTAGGTTTCCCACTAAGGTTCATATGACCCAATTTTGCAACAATGAATTGCGTAATTGGTCTCTTCTGCATATTCTCCAGAATGCATAGTTTGGCCGAAGTTCAATGACGACCACTATTTTGGAGCCAAACGATGGAAAAATCTCTTTCTGCTTTCGAACCTGTTGCTGCCCCTGTGGGCCGCGCCTTTGTGGCACTTTTATTTATTGGAGCGGGCTGGGGGAAAATAACCGGCTATAGCGGAGTTGCCGGCTATATGGAGATGATGGGTGTCCCGTCCCTGCTGCTACCCCTTGTTATTCTTCTGGAGCTGGGAGGTGGCCTTATGCTACTGGTAGGCTATCAGACACGCTTGATCGCTTTACTTCTTGCAGGCTTCTCACTGCTGTCCGGCGCCCTGTTTCACCTAGTTCCAAGTTTTGGAATGGAAGGCATGGCTGCACAAAATGAAATGACCCACTTCATGAAGAACCTCGCCCTAACCGGTGGTCTTGGTTTTATTCTTGCATATGGTGCCGGTGCCTTTTCTCTGGATAAGAGGAAGAGCTCATAATCAGAGATTTCAGGGGCACTTTAATTGTGCCCCTACTTCAATTTTGACTCTTCTGCGCGAACTGCGTCCTCAACGAAACCGGTAAACACACTGACTTTCTCCGGCAGTTGTTCGTAGGGTGGGAAATAGGCGGTCAACCAGATCTCAGGTGCCTTCCACTCTTCCAGACACGGAACAAGACTGCCCTTCACCAATTCATCGGCAATAATGAACTTCGGCAGAAAAGTCATACCCGCTCCGCGGCTGGCAAGAGCTGCCAAAAGATCACCACTGTTGGTTTCAAAACCATGATGCAGGGGTACTTTCACCTGTTCTCCTGTTCCCTCATTCTTCAGGGAAACCGTCGCACCGCCTGAATAATAGCTGTACGCTAGGATATTATGTTCCTTAAGCATGGACGGGTGATCAGGCCACCCATTTTTCGTCAAATATTCCGGTGATGCCACCAGACAATGAGAAATACCAAGAATTTTGCGCCAGATATTGGAGACACCTGCGGGAGGACCTGAAATTCTCAGGGCCATGTCGTAGTTTTCCCTCTGCAAATCAACGAAGCGATCGGTCATATCAACCTGAAGTTCCACTTCCGGATAGGTGCATTGGAACTGATAGAGAATGTCGGGCAAGAAGCGCTGACCGAAGGATATCGGCGCACTGAGCCGCAAGGTTCCTCTCAAGCTATCATGCTGGGTCTTCACCAGATCCCGCGCCCTGTCCAGGTCTTCCAGAATGGGCGCTGTACGCTCCAGGTAAAGGCGCCCCGCTGTCGTCAGGGATACTTTGCGGGTGGTGCGCACCAAGAGCTGCACGCCCAGCTCTGCCTCAAGCTCGCTAACGTAGCGGGTCACAATTGACCGACTAACTTTCAGATCTCTTGCAGCCTTTGCAAAGCTCCCCAGTTTCGCCACCCCATTGAATATACGGATACGCTCTATTTGCCCCGACATCAGCTACAATACCTTGCTTTACACGAAATAGTTTCCAGAAACTCTGCTTTATTATTGCAAATCACGCAATAAATAAACGCAGGATTTGTGTCTACCCCTTTCCGCCTGCCCGCCTATTTTTATTGAAAGAGCGTTGCTCAAACAAACTAACCACCCAGAGAATTGCGAGAAAAAATGAAGTATCATCGTCCCTCAAACGAACGCGGTCGCGGCTTTCACGGTTGGCTCGATAGCCGTCATACGTTTTCCTTTGCCAACTACTATGATGCAGGTCACATGGGTTTTGGCCCTTTGCGGGTTATCAATGAAGATAAGGTGTTGGCGGGCCACGGGTTCGACACCCATCCACATCGGAATATGGAAATTATATCCTATGTGGTTGAGGGAGCTTTAGAGCATCGGGATTCCATGGGAGAAGTTGCTATCATCAAACGCGGTGATGTGCAGCGAATGAGCGCGGGAACAGGTGTTTACCATAGTGAATATAATGCCTCTAAAGAAAACCCCGTTCACTTTCTCCAGATCTGGATTATGCCAGACACAAAAAACATTAGTCCAACGTACGCACAAAAACGTTTTGAAGATTTGGACGGCAAACTACGCCTTGTTGCTTCTCACGATGGGCGGGACGGTTCAATTTCCATTCACGCTTCCGTCGACCTGTATGCTTCGAAACTCAAAGAAAAAGAAATCGCTCATTTACAGATCGGTAAAGATCGTGGTGTTTGGGTACAGTTGGTCCACGGCCAAATTTTTGTAAATGGCCAACTGTTAGAAGCTGGCGACGGCTTAGCCCTTGCCAAAACACCTGACGTTTCCATTGTTGCAGAAGACAGTAGCGAATTTCTTCTCTTTGACATGGCCCTATAAGTAAATTTATGCAGTTTTCATGCAAGCAGCTAGGTGCCGTCATAATACGGCACCTAATTATATATCTCTTGGGAATGAGTACTTATTCAATTACCCGAAGGCACTTGAGCATCACGTAAGTAGTAGCGGAAAGATCGCCTCTCTTCTTTTTCTTCTCCCTCTCCAACATCATTGCAACTTTGAATAAATACTGTAAATTTTACTAAATAGAATTCGATTCTAAATAGTAGAACAAAACTATGTATTAGGGGGGACCGATGAAACTGCTAGGGTTTATTGGTGCATGCATTTTGTTTTTGTCACTAAATCAAAATACACATGCGGGCACATACATCACGCAAGGTGAAGCGGGACCAAACAGAGGTCCCAGAGCCGCTGCTATTGAGTGGTTTGCTCAAGAAGTGGAGCGCCGTTCACAAGGCGAAGTTATTATAGATACCCATTGGGGAGGTGCACTTTTAAAAGCAAGCACCGCCGTGCAATCTATCTCCGATGGTGTGTCTGATATGGGAACGGTCATTGCCACTTACTTCCCACAGGGGATGCTAGGGTTCTCCATTGCCGACTTGCCCTTGGACAACCCCGACACATGGGTTGGGCTGCGGGCAACAGATGAGTTTATGCGGACCACTGAGAGCATAAAAGCTGACCTTGCCAGAAAAAATCTGGTCCATATTGCAACCTTTACAACAACTCCAGTTCACATTGCCTGTAAAGGTGCGATAATCCGCGGTCTCGAGGACATAAAGGGTAAGAAAATTCGTGGAGCTGGTGCCTACGGAAAAGTGTTCGCTGAGTTTGGTGCCACCACGGTAAACATGAATGTTTACAAGACTTACCAAGCATTGGACAGCGGTCTCATAGATTGCTCTCAAAGTTATTCCTACGTGATACCTGCCCTGAAGCTCGATGAAATTATTGACAGCTATACCCTCCTTAACTGGGGACAGGTTGGAGCCGTCGGCTTGTTCATGAATAAAGAAATTTACGACAGCATGAGTGCCACAAATAAGGCAATTCTGGAGGACGTTGCCAAAGACACAACCGATAAATTTGCACGCTTGGTGGAACAGGCCAATGCTGCCGCCCTCCAAACTATGAAAGATCACGCAAATGGGCGCAAGATCGAGGTAATCGAACTGCCCGAAGGTGACCGTCTTGCGCTTCTGGAAGCAGGCCAAAAACATGTCGATAAATGGGAGATGCAGGCCTCAAAGGCGGGCTTTGATGGTCCAGCATTACTTGCCCAGTACAAGTCTCTTTTGAAAAAGTATGAGGGTGAGAAACTGGAACTCGGCTATCCTTGGGAGCGCTAGCGCGCCTCAGAACTCCCCATTTTTGTAAAGTTGTGAGGCCTTGTGGCGACATGCTCCATTTTATAGAAAAACAACTGCTGAACACTGCAGTGATCTGTGTGATTTGTCTTTCCATCATCATGACACTCAGTGTTATCAGCAGAGCTGTATTCAACTGGAGTTTCCCCGATGCAATAGTTCTTGTTAGAGAGCTGATGGTTGGGGCTATTGTGTTGCCACTGGCCTTGACGACTGCAAGGCGCGAACATGTTTCCGTTGAGTTTATTACCAAGCGGTTCAGCCCTCAAGTTCAAGCTGCACTGGGCATTTTCGGCCTATTCATCGGACTAATCGCTCTTTCTCCTTTCGTCTTTGCCGGCTGGAGGGAGCTTCTACAAACCTGGAACTCTAGCAGCTACTTTTATGGTGATCTGGACCTTCCCAAGTGGCCTGGCCGTCTCCTGTTTTTCATAGGGGTATTGTTATGCTGGATACGCCTCGCCACCTTGCTGATTTCCGACACACATAAACTTTTCTTTTCAAAATCGGCTCCCAAGCTCTAGTTCACGGAGACAACATGGATCCTATTAGTATTGGCGTTATGGCGTTTATTGCTGTTCTGGTCTTACTTGGCTTGAGAGTTCCCATCGCCTTTGCCCTAGCAAGTGTCGCCAGCCTTGCCACGTTCATCCTTTTTGCTTTCCGAACCGGAAGCTTCATGCCGGAACGAGCGATCAAGGCCACATCGTCCCTCGTGTTTAATAGTTCTTTCGACCTGATCCACTCCTATGACTTGAGCATGATTCCGCTTTTTGTGGCATTAGGGCATATTTCTTATAGGGCGGAAATTACAACCAGAATTTATCATGCAGCGCGGGTATGGCTCACTCAGGTACCTGGCGGAGTTGCGATGGCATCGATTATCGGGTGTGGTGGTTTTTCAGCAATTACCGGCTCTTCCATCGCCTGCGCCTCCACGATGGGCCGCATCTGCACACCAGAAATGCTACGGATGGGCTATGATCCTCGACTGGCGACAGCCAGTGTAGCTGCGGGGGGAACTCTTGGCTCTCTCATTCCCCCAAGCGTCCTGTTCATCATCTATGGAATTTTTACTGAGACATCCATTAGTAAGTTGTTTCTGGCGGGCATCATACCCGGCCTGCTCACCTTAATGGGGTTTTTGCTGGTTATCTTTTTCTGGGTTCGCAAAGATCCTACTCTTGTCCAAGGAACTCAGTTGGAATTAAGCCTTTCACAAAAGCTGCAAAGCGCGGCTCAGGCTTGGCCTGCACTGCTCATCTTCACCATTATCATTGGCGGAATATATGGCGGCATATTTACCCCAACCGAGGCTGCGGCAATTTCCGTGGCCCTCGCCATAAGCGTCGGCCTTGTTCAAAGAAAGCTCACCGCATTAAGCCTTTGGGACTCTTTTAAAGAAACATGTATTCAGACTTCGGCAATTTTCTTCATTGCAGCAGGAGCCAAGATCTTCGTCAGTTTTGTCGCCTTAACAGGCATTGCTCCGGTTCTTGTCGAGACTGTAAGCGGCGCGGATATGTCGCTTTGGATCTTCATGCTTGGCATCGCGCTTATATACTTAGCCCTTGGAATGTTTCTCGATCCCATAGGAATTATGGTTCTGACACTGCCATTCATTCTGCCACTGGTGGACAATTACTCTTTAGACCTCATCTGGTTTGGAGTCGTGGTCATCAAACTTCTGGAAATTGGCCTTATCACTCCCCCCGTCGGGTTGAATGTTTTTGTCATCAAAAATGTGGTTGGAAACAATATCTCGATCGGCCAGATTTATGCAGGTATTTTGCGCTTCTTAAGTCTGGACCTCATTATTCTGGCGATTATCATCTCCTTCCCAATCCTGTCCCTTCTTCTTCCCGGCACGATGCGGTGAAACCGGCCATGCAACGCTCAGGATCATTTTCCAAGTGTCCTGACACCGCTGCTCTTTCTTAGGATTGTATTTTTGAGACCAGAGATTGCGGTGTTTAGACTATATAACTAAAGGGGTTAGATATCCTCAATTAAAATGTGGCGAATCTTTGACAGCTTCTTCGTGTGCTCCTAAGTCCAACTGACACATTACGGAGAATATCATGTCAAAATTATTTTATGTTGGCGGTATCGTTGCCGCAGGCATCATGCTGCAAGGTTGCGGCACAGTTGTGCGTGGAACCAGCGAAGACGTTGTTATCAATGTAGAGCCGGCACATGCCAAAGTGACATCTACGACAGCTCATACATGTACAGGTCCTTGTGTCATTAAAGTTTCCCGCAAGCAGGAAATGACTTTGACAGCCTCAGCTCCCGGCTATCAGACCGAAGTTTTGAATGTTGGCACTCGTGTGAGCGGTAAAGGTGCAGCTGGCATGGCCGGAAATGTGCTTATTGGCGGCTTTGTTGGTATGGGTGTTGATGCAGCAAGCGGTGCAACTTTGGACCACTATCCGAACCCAGTTTACTTCAGCCTTGAGCGCGGCAAGGGTAAAAAGACCATCACCGCTGAAGAAGCCTCAAAGCCAAACTCCTGATAGTTTTCTAAGCAACAAAGCAGCGCACAATCAGTATACATCATCTGCGCTGCTTTAATTCCCATTGGAAAACTGTTTGAACTTCCCCTAAAAATTATTAGGTTTAAAACTAGGAGCTCGCTTAATCAGAATGATTGAGTCTCGTGCTCCGCTTGTGCAATGTTCGGAGTTTATTTAATGCGTTTAATCTTGGCTATATTACTGCCATTTGTTGTGTTCTTCACAATCAAACGCCCCATACAGGGAATCTTCTGCTTTATTTTACAGATAACAATACTGGGGTGGATACCTGCAGCCATTTGGGCTGTTTATGCTCTTAGCCAATATAATACGGATAAAAAACTCCTAGAAATGCAGCATCTGGACAAACAGTAATCCGTTTGCGTTGCACCTAATCAAAGAGGGCTAGCTTACCCTAGCAAACGTTAGGCCCTCACTTCAGGTGCACATATTCTACTGGTCAGGAGATGGGGAGTGTATGAAGCATTCAATTATTGGCTATACTTTGGAAAATACACTCCTGATTCCAGAATCCCTATACAAAATGGAAGAAGCGCAGCTAATTATGGCCCACGGGTGCGCAGCTATATTTCATAAGCTCATTCACAAGGACATGCGCGACATCGAGTTTTATACTAACGCGCCCTGTCTTGCCTTTGTTCTATCCGGCTGTGAGACATTCACCTCCGCCGATCATGAAGACTTTCTCATCGAACAAGAGGAGATGCTTTTTATGGGCCAAGGTCAGCATATGGTATCCGACTTCATAAATAGCGAAGGCCCCTTAGAAGCGGTTCTTTTCTTCTTTGACGAAAAAACCATTTTCAAGTTCCTCCAAAGCTGTTCCAATATAGACAAAGCCGCCCCACTTCAAAGCAGGCCTTTTAAGGTTAAATCATCACCGGTTCTGACGAATTACGTAAGCACAATAAAGCTCATTTATCAGGGCCTAGGAGAAAAATCCTACAGCTTGCTTCAGACGAAGCTCTTGGAGTTACTCCTGCTTCTCGAAGCCTTGGACACACAGGACCGGCTTCGCGGTTTTTTAGCCGCCGACAAGAGTACCCAATCCAAGAGAAATATAAAGCATGTGATGAACACTCACTTATCAAACAATTTCAGTATCAAGGATTTTGCCAGTTTAAGCGGGCGATCTCTATCTAGCTTCAACCGAGATTTTAAGCGCTTATACGGCATCACCCCAAGCAAGTGGCTCAAAGACAAGCGCTTGGGCAGAGCAAAAGAACTTGTAAATAGCTCAGAACTATCCATGACGGAAATTGCTATGGCTGTCGGTTACTCCAACACCTCCCACTTCATAAAATCCTATCGGGAGAAGTACGCTGTAACGCCCAAGCAGGCACGAAAGAGAACCGCACTCCTCTAAAACCAAAGTGAAACAACTAACTGACTGAAAAACGGTATTTTTGAACTTTCCCGTGTATTTGTACTCCCAAGGAGAAGCTAGGGTCTCATTGTTTGAAATTTGGAGTACAAAGATGACAACTCTAGCGACATTGCAGATGAAAGTTCAACCCGGCGCCTATGGCGATCTGGAACACTTCTTAAAAGACAACCTCCAGCGGACGCGCGGTTTTGCCGGAGCTTTGAACATCAATATCTATTATGATGCTGAGACAAGTAACTTCATGCTTTTGGAGGAATGGCTGGCACGCGACCACCACCAAGCCTATATAGATTACATATCAAAGCATGGAATTATGGAGCAACTCCTGCAGTTTATGCAGGGGCCACCAACTGTTACATACTATGAGCGGGCCGTGCTCTAACTTTAATTTTGAATCTCGTACCAATACAAAAAGAGGTCAAGTAGCAAGAATATGTCACTATTTAAGCTACTTGATCACTTCATGATAAATTCAAAAAACCAAAAAATCTCAAACTTTCATCACTATTGCTCCCCAATGAGTACTCTTTGAAAGCTCTCTGAAGAGCCTGATTAGGATGCGCTCTTTATGCTATGACGACGTACTTGCTGGTGGCGGCTCTGCAGGTTCTGTTTTTGCGGATTGCCTCTCCGCCCCCCTCCCTGAAAGAAGCATCTTAACCTAACGAAGCACTAACCGAGTTTTTCTGAGGCAGACATTCAGGGCAAGAAATAACGTTCGCTTACCATTTTTTTGAGAGGGTTGTCCTTGACCAAGTCATTGTTCAAGGAGACCAAGATTTCAGATCTCTTCAAGAAATCTATTTACAGGCCAGCTATTAAAGTTGCACTTGCCATGGTTATTGCCTATGCAATTGCGCTCTACATGGGCTGGGAAAAGCCTATGTGGGCCGCATTTGCTGTCGCATTTATTTCCCTTGATACAACTGGTCAGTCTCTCAACAAAGGGGCCCTTCGTCTTGCAGGAACTGTTCTGGCGGGTGCCGTATCCCTCACCCTACTGGCACTCTTTGCCCAAGATCGCTGGGGGTTCATCGCAAGCCTGTCTGTATACATATTTATTTGTACCTACATGATGGCCCATTCCCGACATTCATATTTCTGGTTTGTAGCGGGTTTTGTGACAAATATTGTTCTTGTAGACGCCACCTTCAGTACAGACGACCCTTTCTATACCGCAATATTGAGGTTGGAGGAAACCGGACTAGGCGTACTCGTCTACAGCCTCATCGCGGCACTGCTCTGGCCAAGCTCAACTCCACGCGCCCTCATTATCACCTTAAAACAACTCAGTGCCTGCGCCCATAAATCCTTTACACGATACGTCCCCCATCATTTTGCTGAAAAGGGACTGCACTCTACTGAGAGCTTGGGAGACTACTATAAACTGCTGGAAGCTTACACTGACCTTTCCCGCGTTTCTTTTCTGGAAAGCTATCGGGTTTGGGAACTACAAAAATATTGGGAGCAATCCTCACAGAGCTGGCAGGAACTTGGAGAGGCGCTTGAGGTCTGGCGACAGTGCCTCGAAGATATTCCGCTAGATGATTTGGCCCAGCGCATCCCTTGGTATGAAAGCTATCTGAACGAGGTCAATCTAAGATTTTCCGAGATATCTGAATTACTTGAAACAAAAAGGATCACACAACGCGACGTACGAAGAGATTTCTCTGCCATGGAGGTTATTGCGCGAGATCTCCCCCCCTTTGATAGGGCAGCCTTCTCTCTTTGCATTCAGCAGCTGCACACAATTGAAAGGATTACCTTTGACCTGAGACAGATCACAGGGATCCTCATGGGCCGTATTGAGCCTCCCCTACAAGTTACTCCAGCAAAATCGAATTCTTCGAAAAGCTTCCTTGATCTTGGGCAAGCAAAGGGGGCGCTCAGAGCATCTCTTGGCCTCCTTACTGCATTCCTCCTTTATATTTACATTCCCGATTTCCCAAGCGGCCCTGTGATACTGATTCAGGCGGGGTCTTTTGGAATTATGTTTGCCTCCAACCCCTTTATGAAAATGCGCAGTCTTTTACTACCAGGGTTAGCATCAACAGCAATTGCGACTGTCATATACGTTCTTGTCATGCCTGCTCTCCATAGTTTCTGGACACTGGCTCCTGTCGTCTTTTTATACGTGTTTGCGGTGCTGCTCTTATTACACAAGCCAGAAATGGCACTGGCCCGCGCATTATGCCTCCTGATGTTCATCACCATTACAGATATCTCGAATGAGCAAACCTACAGTTTTTTGAATGCGGCCAACTCCGCTTTGGTTTTGATGTTCACGGTCTTGATACTTGGCGCGCTTTCCAGATTTCCATTCCGCCTTACACCTGAAAAACAATTGATCGCTGGAATTAAGCGCATTTTCAGTTCGGCCGAGTATCTTGTTTACTCCCAACGCCAGTCCCAAAAAGGAAAATACTTTCCTTGGAGTGGACTACGCAGACGTTACCACTTGGACGTTCTGAGCAAATCGCCAGAGAATTTAAGAAAATGGGCAGCACAAATGGAAAGTGCGTCATTGAAACAAGGATTGGAGGACACCTTGATTGCAGTTGAAACCCTTTCCCTGCGAACAAGAATTCTTGCCGCCCAGCAGCCCATTCCAGCGCTCAATACAAACTACGTCATAGCCTTCCAAAACTGGAGGCAGCAGTTAGAAGCGCTCTTAAACCAGTTAGCCCAGAACCCCATTTCCCAAGGAGAGGATACAGGAGAGAGCTCACAGTCAGTCAAACATCTAGTTACTGAAATCTCAGAGACTTTTACCGCCAGACCCTCGACGGAAAAGTTACTGGAGGAACGCTTAAAGCTTTACAGGCTTTTGGGCAGTCTGCGCGGGCTTAACGAGGCTATTTCCACCTACAAGCGCTCCAGCAAAGAGGTGGATTGGCCCCAGCTTCTAGAAGCCAGATTCTAAGGGAATAGACAATGAACGGAATCCCCAGTGAGCTTTCTATCGGTGATGTTTATTTCCCTCCGCTTCTTATCGTAGCTCTTTTGGGGTTTCTGCTCAGCTGGATAACATCACGAATGCTCAACAGATACCGCCTTACCCGCTTCCTTGTTTATCCCCCCGCAGTATTTGTGGGCCTTGCCGTGATCTATAGCGCTATAATCGGGAGTTGGATAATCCCCATATGAAGCAGTTCAGTAAAGTTCAAAAATTTGCGCTCACGAGCAGTATTCTCCTCATCGCCTTGGGCGCATTTATCTGGAAATACTATGAGTATATTTCAAACCCGTGGACGCGGGATGGACAGGTTCGGGCGAACGTCATCCAGATCGCAACACGGGTATCAGGCCCCATTGTTGCCCTGCCCATAAAAGACAACCAAAGGGTAACGGCGGGTGACCGGCTTTTCCAAATTGATCCTCGTACCTACCAAGCAAGTCTGGCAAAAAGCAGTGCGGACCTTGACCGCACAATTGACCAGTTAAAAGCGTTGGAGCGGGAAAAGGAAGCCGCCCAAGCAAGTGTTTCCCAATACAGATCCTTGATCGAGGAATCCTCCTCACAGGTGAAAGCATCCATTGCCACCCTTAAAAATACCGAGTCTAATTACAAAAGGTATGGCCAACTGGTGGAGGACGGCTACGTCACCCAACGGGCCTTTGATAAAGCAGAAACCGATTATCATGTGGCCCTTGCCAACAAGGAACAGGCGGATGCCAACCTTGCACAAACCAAAGCCGAGCTTGCCGAAGCGCTGGCAACACTTGCGCAAGTGCAAGCAACACTTGGGGCCTCAGGAGAGGACAACGCTCAATTACGGGCTTCCAAAGCTGCGGTTCGCAACGCCGAACTCAACATGGAATTTACAAATGTAACCGCACCCGTTGACGGGTATATTACAAACCTGCGCCTGCGTCTTGGCAGCCAGACGGTGGAAAATGAACCGGCACTCGCGCTTGTGGACGCTGCAAGCTTCTGGATTGACGCCTATTTTCCAGAAACAAAAATCCGGCGTATTTCCATTGGTGACAAAGTTGTCGCCACTCTCATGGCCTATCCGGACAAAGTTATTGAGGGACAGGTGGAGAGCATCGGATGGGGGGTATCCCAGACCGATGGCAGCACGGGGTCTGACCTTCTTCCCAACATAAGTCCAACTTTTGAATGGATTCGTCTGGCTCAGCGCATTCCCGTGCGGGTAAAATTGAACAAGCTTCCCAAAGGAGTGCTGCTGCGCGTTGGAACCAGCGCCTCG
The DNA here is from genome assembly GCF_031501865.1 of Pseudovibrio sp. M1P-2-3. Lineage (NCBI taxonomy): Bacteria > Pseudomonadati > Pseudomonadota > Alphaproteobacteria > Hyphomicrobiales > Stappiaceae > Flexibacterium > Flexibacterium corallicola. Next base: position 1,323,300 of record NZ_JARRCW010000001.1, on the reverse strand, counting down.
GTTTTGGTGATGAGTGGGACTGCTGGAAAGAACACCCCCCTCACAGCCCCCCCTGCCCCGCTCCTCCTGCAATGATACCAGTCTGCCGATAAGTGTTTTCTATCGCGCGTGAAACCGGTCCCCGGATTAAGTCTGGGGCAATATTCCAGATTCTTTGTGAGGTCATACCGGCCACCGAACCGGTATCCATAAATAACCCTAGAGGTTCCTCCTAATACTGACAGGTCTAAGCCAACCGGTTCATTTGGGGTTTCCTTATTTATCGCGTATGAGCTCTAAAAAGGCCTCTCCAAACCGTTCCAGTTTCGCTTCTCCAATTCCAGATATTTCCAGCATTTCCCCAAGGCGTTGCGGGCGATCTGTCGCCAGCTCGATCAAGGTTTTGTCATTGAAGATGACATAGGGCGGAACGTTGCGCTCCCGTGCAAATTCCAGGCGCAGAGCTTTCAGCTTGTTAAACAAAGCCCTATCCTCTTCATCCTCGATCTGGGAGGCAGCTGGCGCTTTGCTGCGCCGCTCCAGACGAGCGGAGTTGGCGAGCTGATCCACCTTCAATTTGAGGGTCCGGCGCTCGCGCAAAAACTCCATGCCCATTGCCGTCATTTTTAAAGAGCCATGTGCTTCATGGTCAGCATAGATAAGGCCAGCTGCGAGCAGTTGTCTGGCAATTGCGTTCCACTGAACCTTGGTGAATTCACCGCCAATATTAAAAGTAGAAAGGGTGTCATGCCCGCGGGAGATAATCCGTTCATTGGTATTGCCAAGGAGAACATCAATCACATAATTCGCTCCAAACCCCTGTCCGGTTCGCAATATACAGGACATGAGCTTTTGCGCCGCAATTGTACCATCCATTGTCTTTGGAGGGGATAAGCAGGTATCGCAGTTACCACAGGGCTCACATTCATCGCCAAAATACCGCAGCAGGACCGACCGGCGACAGGTGGCAGTTTCACAATAGGCAAGGAAAGCCCGTAGTTTCTGCCGTTCAATCTGTTTTTGATTATCGGGCGCTTCGCTTCTGTCGATCATCTGGTTCAGCAGCACAACATCCTGCATGCCATAAACAAGCCAAGCTTCCGCAGGCAGACCATCGCGGCCAGCGCGGCCAGTTTCTTGATAGTAAGCCTCTATATTCTTTGGCAGATCCAGATGCGCAACAAACCGCACATTGGGCTTGTCGATCCCCATACCGAACGCAACCGTGGCCACCATAATGAGACCTTCTTCTTTGATGAAGCGGTCCTGATTGGCACCTCGTACACTATTGTCAAAGCCCGCATGATATGGCAGCGCATCCAAGCCTTCTGACACAAGCCATGCTGCGGTCTCTTCCACCTTCTTGCGTGAGAGGCAGTAAATGATGCCGCTTTCCCCTTGTGGCCGTTCTTTCAAAAAACCAAGGAGTTGACGTTTCGGGTTACTCTTGATCCCAACCGTATAAGTGATATTCGGGCGATCAAATCCAGAGGAGATCAAGCGCGGCAGGTCAAGGCGATCTTGAATATCCTTGCGGGTCGGCTCATCAGCCGTCGCTGTCACCGCAATACACGGTACGCCCTCAAGCCGCGCCCGTACATTGGTCAGCTCACGGTATTCCGGGCGAAAATCGTGCCCCCACTGGCTGATACAATGGGCCTCGTCAATGGCAAGCAGCGCAACCATGTTGCGCGCGTTCAACTCTTCCAAGAGGCTGACAAATTCCGGACGAACCAACCGCTCCGGTGCCACATAAAGCAGATCGAGCTCGCCAGCACGCAAAGCCCGATAGGCCTCCTGAACTTCATCAAAGGACAGTGCAGAGTTGATGGAGGTGGCCTTCACGCCCAGCTCCCTCAATGTTGCAATCTGGTCCTGCATGAGCGCAATCAAGGGAGACACAACGATACCCACACCGCGGCGGCACAATGCGGGGATCTGATAGCACAAGGACTTCCCCGCCCCTGTTGGCATCAAAACACAACAGCTCTCACCGGAAAGAACACTCTCAATCACGGTTTGCTGGTTGCCGCGAAAGGCGTCATAGCCAAAGATCTTTTTCAAAATATCTTTTGGCGCTGCAATTATGTCTTGTTCAAATTTCACGTTCGGGTGCACTTGTCTTGTATTTCGGGGGCTTTTGCCAAGTTCCAACTATTGGGACAATATAGCCACTGAGTAAGCAGAATTATTCCCAGTGCTGCACAGCTAATTCAACTCTTCCCCATTCCATCCCCTGTAAGCGGCTCAAGAACTTGAACTCACTTCAGGGCTGGATTTGCCACTTAAGTCCATTGACCGGAGCGAGATCGAATACCAAGTTGCATTATTTGGAACCTACAGGAAATCTCTTTCTAACTCAGATGGAACTGGACCCCGCATCAAGTTCGGGAGACATCCATGGTTCCTCTTATTGCTGACTGGCAGAATGACTTTGCCTTGTTGTTTCCAAGGCATGAGCGGCAAGGATTTAAACTGCTTTGAACGGCAATGTTACAACTGTTTCAATGTTGAAAAATGAGCCTGCGCTTTGGGGAGCTATCTCGAAGAAACAGGTAGAGGCTGATTGGTATTTAAGAAATGGTGGTCACTATTTGTCCCCGCCGTGACGAAGGACGGTGGTAAGATAGTGACCACCATTTTTGTTATAAACTTCTCTTAGAAGTGGACTGACTTAGTGTCCAAAGGCTTCTGGAGAGGTGGGGCGAACTTGGTGAGGTTGATGCCTTCTACCGCTGCCTTGTACTCGTCCATGTTTGGTGTACGGCCAAGGATTGCGGACAAAACCACAACCGGAGTAGAAGCCAGCAGGGACTCGCCTTTTTTGTCGGAAGCATCTTCCACCACACGGCCTTTGAACAGGCGGGTAGAGGTTGCCAGAACGGTATCGCCTTTTGCTGCCTTTTCCTGGTTACCCATGCAAAGGTTACAGCCGGGACGCTCCAAGTACATAATGTTTTCGTATTCGGTACGCGCAGTTGCTTTTGGCAGTGCATCGTCGAATTCGAAACCGGAGTACTTTTGCAAGATCTCCCAGTCGCCTTCTTCCTTCAGCTCATCAATGATGTTGTAGGTAGGCGCAGCAACAACAAGCGGTGCATTGAACTCAACCTTGCCGCCGTCTTTTTCAAGGTTCTTGAGCATCTGGGCAACGATTTTCATGTCGCCTTTGTGAACCATACAAGAACCAACGAAGCCCAGATCAACCTTCTTGTCGCCGCCGTAGTAGGAAACAGGACGGATTGTGTCGTGGGTATAGCGCTTGGACACATCGTTGTTGTTCACGTCAGGATCAGCAATCATCGGCTCATTGATCTGGTCCAGATCAACAACAACCTCTGCGAAGTACTTGGCGTTGTCATCCGGTGTCAGCGCTGATTTCTCGCCAGACTTGATCTCGTTAATCCGCTTGTCCGCTTTTGCGATCAAACCTGCCAGAACCTTGCCATCGTTGTCCATGCCCTTGTCGATCATGATCTGGATGCGGTTCTTGGCCAACTCGAGAGAGCCAATCAAGGTTTCATCGTTGGAGATACAGATGGAGGCTTTTGCCTTCATTTCTGCAGTCCAGTCGGTGAATGTGAAGGCTTGGTCTGCCAGCAGTGTGCCGATGTGCACTTCGATGATGCGGCCCTGGAACACGTTGTCGCCATGCTGCTTGAGCATCTGCGCCTGTGTTGCATGCACAACATCGCGGAAGTCCATGTGATCCTTCATGGTGCCCTTAAAGGTCACTTTCACGGATTCTGGAACCGGCATGGTTGCTTCACCGGTTGCCAATGCAAGTGCAACAGTACCCGAATCTGCACCGAATGCGACGCCTTTGGACATACGGGTGTGGCTGTCGCCGCCGATTGTGATGTCCCAGTCGTCAACAGTGATGTCGTTGAGCACCTTATGGATCACGTCTGTCATGGCGTGATAGACGCCTTTAGGATCGCGTGCGGTGATCAGGCCGAACTTGTTCATGAATTTCATGAGTTTAGGAATGTTGGCCTGCGCCTTCAGGTCCCAAACAGAAGCTGTGTGACAACCGGACTGGTACGCACCGTCAACAGTTGGAGAGATGACGGTTGCCGCCATGGACTCCAGCTCCTGAGATGTCATCAGGCCAGTGGTGTCTTGTGAGCCAACAATGTTCACCTTCACGCGAACGTCGGACCCGGCGTGCAAAGTTGCGCCCGGTGTGGTGCCAACGGCGTTGCGGTTGAAGATTTTCTCAACGGCGGTCAGGCCCTGACCTTCAACGGAGATTTCTTTGGAGGGTGCGAAAGCGGATTTCAGCTCAATGCCCAGTGTTTCAGAAGCAAATGTCTGCAGCTTTTTACCGAACACAACAGCGTAGGAGCCGCCTGCTTTCATGAACTCAACTTTTTGAGGTGTGAAAGCGGAAGAAATGTCGACCAGCTCTTTATCACCGTCATAAAGCTTCTTGGTTTTGGTGTTGATGGTCAGCACCTTACCAGTCTCAACAGAGTAAGCCTGCTCCAGAACCGGATCACCATTTTCATCCAGAACTGCCTTGCCGTCTGCATCCAGCTTCTTGACCCAGTTTTTCAGGTCAAGACCGATACCGCCAGTCACGCCAACAGTGGTCAGGAAGATTGGAGAAATGCCGTTGGTGCCTGCAACAACCGGTGCGATGTTCACGAAAGGAACATACGGGCTTGCCTGCTTACCCGCCCACAGCGCAACGTTGTTGACGCCGGACATACGGGAGGAGCCAACACCCATGGTGCCTTTTTCCGCAATCAGCATCACGCGGGCATCAGGGTTTGCTTTCTGCAGCTCCTGAATTTCCGCCTGTGCTTCAGGGGTGATCATGCATTTACCATGCAGTTCACGGTCTGAGCGGGAGTGCGCCTGATTGCCCGGAGAAAGTAGGTCGGTGGAAATATCGCCTTCACCAGCGATGAAGGTAACAACCTTGATCTCTTCTTCAACATCTGGAAGTTTGGTGAAGAACTCGGCCTTCGCGTAGCTTTCCAGAATGTCTTTTGCAACAGCATTACCGGCTTTTAAAGCAGCAGCAAGGCGGTCTGTGTCCGCTTCGTACAAAAAGACCTGTGTTTTGAGAACGTCAGCTGCTTTTTGTGCTGTGGACGCATCATCACCCAGAGCCAGATCAAGCAGGACCTCAACAGAAGGGCCACCCTTCATGTGAGAAAGCAGTTCAAACGCGAAGGCTGGAGTAATTTCCTCAACAGCTGCTTCGCCAAGAATGATTTCTTTAAGAAACTTCGCTTTTACACCCGCAGCGTTGGTTGTGCCCGGCAACGTGTTGTAAATGAAGAACTGGAGCGAGTCTGCTCTGTGTTCGTTTTTCTCGTCTTTAATTTGAGAAATAAGCTCGGCAACCAGCGCGCCATCTTCAATCGGCTTGGGGTTCAAACCCTGGGCTTTGCGGTTTTCAATTTCTTCTAAGTAGTCAGTGTACAAGCTCATGATTATCCTGGCGAATTAGTGTTAGATGTAGCTTGGACGCTGGGTCGTAATAAGGATTAAACGAGCCAGCATAAGTTTGTTGTATGCGGATGTATACCAAACGAGAATGGCTTGCAAGATGTTTCAGGCGTGTAGAGCATTTCAACATCCTCTGTGCCAGTCTAATCTTAATAACTGGTATGCACCCGTTATCAAGTTGCAATAAATTATCAGGAAACGGGATTTAGCACCGCATGGGATCCATGCAGTGGGCGCGGTGGGGCTCGTTAGTAACGAGTGTGGCAAGGTGGGCAGGCCATTGCCTGCGCATTGATAATATAAATGTTTCTTCGGCTCTGGCTTTTCCGCCTTGCCCGGGATTGTTTTATGCGAAATATCGGGGTAACCAACGGCAGTCGAAAGTGCAGTTTCCTGCCGCTGCTCTCGAAAGCCGGGGGGGCTCCTTGCATCCGCCAGACCCTACAGCAAAGCCTGAACATATTTCACCGGGCGCTTTGAAGATGCGTTACCTCCCCAAACAGCCCCATCCCGACCCATAACTTGACGACGGACGGTCCGCCGCTGCCCGTTTTTATGGGTACGAAAAGAATGATAAATCAAGAATGCTGGAGGGGGATAATTTGTGGGCGGGCAAACTAGAAAAAAAAGCGAAAGCCCGTCATGTTTAACGGGCTTCAGTCAGTTTAAAGGTTCGCCTTTGACTAGTTTTTGGTGCGGTCAACAAGTGCGGAAGATTTAATCCAAGGCATCATTTCACGCAGGGACGCGCCCACGGCCTCAATCTGGTGTTCGTCTTTCAGGCGGCGCGTTGCTTTGAAACGGGCCTGACCTGCCTTACACTCCTGCATCCAGTCGGAGGTGAACTTGCCACACTGGATCTCTTCAAGGACACGCTTCATTTCCCTTTTTGTTTCAGGAGTAATAATGCGCGGACCAACCATATATTCCCCCCATTCGCAGGCGTTGGAAACAACATAGTTCATGGTGGAAAGGCCGCCCTCATAGATCAGCTCTATGATGAGCCTCAATTCATGCTGGCACTCGAAATAAGCGATTTCAGGGGCGTAACCGGCTTCAACGAGGGTATCAAAGCCCGCACGGATAAGCTCGGCAAGGCCACCGCAAAGGACAACCTGTTCACCGAAAAGATCACTCTCACACTCTTCGCGGAAAGTTGTCTCAATGATGCCGGAGCGGCCACTGCCAAGAGCGGAGGCATAAGAAAGCGCCAGATCCTGCGCGTTTCCGGAGGCATCTTGATAAACCGCGATCAAACTGGGAACACCGCCACCTTTGAGGAACTCATTGCGCAGCGTATGGCCGGGGCCCTTTGGGGCAATCATAACCACATCAACGGTGGGTTTGGGCTGAATAAGCTCAAAGTGAACACTGAAGCCATGGGTAAAAGCGATTGTGGCACCATCGCGGATATTATCTGCAATACTGTCCCTGTAAATGTCGCCCTGTAACTCATCGGGTGTTACCATCATGAGAACGTCCGCCCACGGGGCAATTTCTGCGGCGGTTGTGACTTCAAAGCCATCAGCCTTTGCTTTCTTAATTGTGGCGGAGCCCTCCGGTAACGCCACAACCACCTCTTCAACGCCGCTATCCCTCAGGTTTTGCGCGTGGGCATGCCCCTGCGCCCCGTAACCTATGACTGCTACTTTCTTGGCTTTAATCAGGTTGAGATCGGCATCACGATCATAAAATACACGCATGGGGCATTCCTTTCCAAGTTTCAAGCTGAGCTAATGATTGGCTGTGCGTTGTCTTGCTCATTCCTTTCCGGCAATCGTTCGATGATGACGTATTCTTCCGGCGAACTCTTTTTTAGCTGATAAGGCTTGGGCCTATGGGTCTCAAACCAAGGGGCCATTGCCTCCGGTTGAATATTGGTAGCGTCATCTGGCGTTTTGCTTGGGCTGCTCTGTGAGCGGGGGCATGCCAGCAGGTACGTTACGGCTGGTGATGTATGACCCAACCTAGTACCGTACCGTACGGTACTAGGTGACTATTCCCTTATCTGGTCAAAAGAAAGGCAACTTCAAAATATGAAATGTTTTTGGGTGGGTTGGACGGCTTCTCTTTGCCGGAATGGTTAAACGCGTCAGGCGTGTACTTGTAATGTGTTTACATCCTAAGTTAGTTTGTGGGCGCAAAAGGATTCTATTGGTGCTTGTTAACCAATAAAAATATAAGAGCGAAGAGGCGGGAATGGACGTAAACCTGAACATCAAGGAAGAGTTACTTCCAAATGAAGAGCAATTTAAGAATAGCTTCTTTAGCAGGTTTGACCTTCGAGAAAGAGATGAACCGCTTCAGCTGAATGATAGCATAGCCAAGGACTACCGCTTTCCCACGTTTTATGCCGATTCCAGTTGTGCGATTGCCATCTTCCATTGCGACTATGAAGCCGCAAAGGCAATAATGCCTCACCCAAGTATGGAACCGGTGAAAATGACTAAAGGGAGATCTCTGGTCATTTTCTCTTGTTATGAATACCGCAATGTCATGAACGTGGCACCCTATAACGAAATTGCTGTGACGATACCCGTGATATGTGATGGCGCACGGAATATCCCCATCCTGACAATGCTCCGAGGCGATAAGCACGAGAAGTTCGGGTACTACGTTTTTCATATGCCCGTAACATCTCTGGAAAACCGTATTCGGGGCCGCAAGATTTGGGGCCTTCCAAAAGAGGTCGAGAAAATCGACATCCAAAGGCAGGGCGGAATGTGCAATGTTGCCGCCTCAGTAGACGGTCAGGATCCATACCTTCGCCTTTCAATTCCAACGGGCGGCAAGCCTCAGGATTTTGATGTTCGCTCCAACCTCTATTCCATTCTTGGAAACCAGCGGTTGACCAGCCAAACGCAGTTTAAAGGCACTTTCAATCTCACCAAAGGTTTTGGGACGCTGTTCAAAAGATCATCGACGGCTAACGGGGCCGCGATCTCTTTGGGACAAGGTCCGATTGCAGATAAGTTGAGGGCCTTGAAGATTGAACAGAACGCCTTCCAGTTTCGCAATGCGGACACAATGAACGCCTGCTTTGATCTGGCCCACGATTCCATGGAGCTCTAGATGTCTAAGAAAAATATCCTTGTCTTTGGAGCGGGTGCCATTGGAACAACAGTTGCCGCGTGGCTGGGTGAGGCCGGACACGCTGTTACACTGTTTGACAAGCAAGCCGTTGCAGACACCATTAACGCGCAAGGTCTTTGCGTTTACTGGGGTGAGCAGAAAGACGTTCCTTTTAAAATTAAGGTACCTGTGCTGCATGATCTGGAGGATGTGAGCCCGCCTGATCTGATCATCATATGCGTAAAGAACTACAGTCTGGATGGGGTCTCAAAGGCACTTCTAGAAAAGTTCGGGGCTAATGTTCCGGTACTTGGCCTGCAAAACGGGCTTGAGAATCAGGAGATTTTACCCAAATACTTCACTCGGGTTCTTTATGGGGTCGTTTGCTATAACGCTTGGGTTGACGGCGCCGGTATTGCAGGTTTCCAGAAAAAGGGCCCAATTGCCATTGGCCACAACGGCGGAATACCGGAGCAAGATGTTGCTGATATCGTATCGGCGCTCAACCAGGGGGTGGAGAGCTTTTACTGCAAAGAATATCAGGACGCCGCTCATTCGAAAATTGTTATCAACCTTGTAAACTCTCTCACCACGTTGGTGGCGCTTCATGAAAACGACCTTTCAAAAAGCGTCGCGTTTCAAAAACTTCTCACGGGCATGACCTATGAGGGTATGAAGGTGATGAAAGCTGCAGGATATAAGGAAAGCAAGCTGGGCGGCATGCCAAGCTGGCTGCTTATTACTGCCGCCGGTGTCCTTCCCAGCTTTATGACCCGTAAGCCTTACTTGAAAAACCTCAAGAAAATGGTGGTCTCCAGTATGGCGCAGGATATCATCTTGAATGGTGGTACAACTTCCGAGCTGGAAACAATCAACGGCTACGTTTTACAGCTGGCGCGCCGGCATGGGGTGAAGACGCCGATTAATGACGCTATCTATGAAATTTGCAGGGAAGAGTTCAGCAAAAAACCGTTCAAGTCCGTAACCGTGGACTATATCTGGGAACGGGTATCCTCCTCAAAGGAAGCCAAGGCCGCGTAGTGCCTGACTGGAACAGCTGAGTTTACCACCAACGCTCCTGCCTTTTTCTTTGCGCTTTAAACGTGAATGAGAGAGGCGGGAACAAACAGCACCAGTGCCGAAGCACTTCCCACATGACATCAAACAGTCAGCTCATAGCCGTTCAACCGCAACAGGCTAAAATGGATACTGGCTCACAGCATGAATTTGTATCAATTTGTCGCCTGAGTTTAGCATAGCTTTAAAGCGTTACCATTTTTAAGTAGGGGCCGCTTGAATTCAGGAAGATTTAAGAACAAGCATAGCTGGAGGTTTAGGGTACACTCGTGGCCCTTTGAAAGTGAGCTGGTCAATCTTTCAATTGAAACACTTAGCTGGTTTAATTGAGTTTGCACGTATCTTTTTGGAAAGCCACCAATCAGTTTCCTACGGGCGGGCTGTTAAGTGGACCTCATTGTTATGTGAGCGCGGTGGTTGGAGACTAATTTATGCCATGGTCAAAAAAAACAATATTGCCTTTTGTGCTATTGCTGGGGGTATCTCTGGGAGTTTTTTACCACGCATATCCTGAGTTTGTCAGTTCAAAGTTTCAAGGCGAAGACGACACTCAACTTGCTCAGGCCTCTGTAAGTTCCTCAAAAAAAGGAGCTTCCAGTGCACGGCCAATGGCTGCAACTGCCAGAAATATAATCTTAGAAGCAGCCGATAATCGCATACAGGCCATTGGTACTTCTTACGCGAGTAAAAAAACTACTCTTTACCCGGAGAGTTCAGGCCGTATTTCGAAAATCACCGCCAAGCCAGGTCAACACGTTGAAAAGGGTGATATTCTTCTGGAGCTAGATAACCAAGAGGAAACATTGGCTCTGCGTCAATCAGAGGCCATTTTGCAAGAGGCAAAAGAGCAGGTTCAACGATTTGAAAGTTTGATACAGTCAAAAACTATAACGACTGTACAGTTGAATCAGGCACTCTTGGCGCAAGTTCAAGCCGAAGTGGAAAGGGACCGAGCCCGTCTTAACTTGGAACGGCGTAGTGTCGTTGCGCCTTTTGGAGGCGTTCTAGGTATTATCGACGTGGAAATTGGCGACTATGTTACTCAATCCACCCGTATTGCCTCATTGGATGACCGAAGCCAGCTGCTAATAGAGTTTGTTGTTCCAGAGCGCTTTACCAATAAAGTAAAGCTGGGCTCGCAAGTTGAACTTAGAGCTGAAGCAGTGCCTGACCGTGTCTTCACAGGTGAAACGAGTGCAATAGCTGCCCGTGTTGATGAACTCTCGCGAACCCTCAAAATACAAGCAAGCGTTGATAATGGGGATGGGCTACTTGTAGCGGGTCTCTCATTCGATGTGCGTGTCTTACTTGAGGGTGAGGAATGGCCCTCTGTTCCGTCCCAGGCTCTTCGTTGGGACAATAACGGTGCCTATATTTGGCTCTCGCGACAAGGGAAGGCAACCCGAGAATATGTACGGATCATCCAACGAAATCCGGAAAGTGTTCTGGTAGAGGGCAATATTACGCCCGGTGAAATTGTCCTAACTGAAACCATCCTGCGGATGCGCGAAAATACTCCACTCACGTTAAGTACTGAAGCGGGCCAGGAACTGACAGTTCCTGACAATGACAGTTTAGATAACTCGACGGCAATAGGGAACGTAAACCTAGATCAACAGCGCCCTGCTGGATGAGTGTCTCAAATTAAAACAGCTAAGTGAACCCGTAAAAATGTCGAGTAGAACTCACCCCAAGTCTCCAACTGACCTCAGTGGAATTTATGCACTGTGCGTGCGACGGCCCGTTCTGGCAATAGTTTTGAACCTGCTTCTGGTCGTCGCCGGTATCGCAGCCTTACTTGCTGTTGAAGTCCGCGAAATGCCAAATGTTGATAGGCCTATCATTTCGGTGAGGACAACCTACTCCAGTGCACCGCCTGAAGTCGTCGACGCGAAGGTCACGAGCATTGTCGAAAAAGCAGTGGCAGGTGTTTCGGGAATTCAATCGATATCTTCGAACTCCAAACAAGGCAGCAGCCAAGTTAATGTCGAGTTCGCCGATACTGTTGACTTGCAAGAAGCTGCAAATGACATTCGGGATGTGGTTGCACGACTGGAGAAAGACCTACCAGATGAGTCGGATACGCCCATTGTTATCAAGGCGGATGCTGACGCACAGCCCGTTATTCGCGCTGTCGTCTATTCTGACTCTATGAATATTGGTGAGCTTAGTGACCTGGTCGATAACACAATAGTAGACCAGTTTATTGCCATACCTGGTGTAGCCAGTGTGAGCACATATGGCGCTCAAGATCTCGTCTTTAAAATAGCTGTAGACTTAACAGCCCTTTCCAGCCGTGGCCTGTCTTTGACCGACTTGGAAGATGTTATTTCTAAACTTGCTGCCGATACATCAGCCGGTACGCTCAAAAGTGCCGACAACGAAATATATGTGCGGGCAAACAGCGATATCCAAAGTGCCACCGACATATCAATGGTGAAAATAGACAGCACCACTCGGATAAAGGATGTGGCTTTTGTCAGTTATGGGCCCGAAACAGCAACGTCGCGAGCCTATGTCGGGGGACGGCAGGCAATTAGCCTTGGCATCGTTCGTTCCGCAAGTTCAAATACTATCGATATTGCTGAGGAGGTCCACAAAGTCGTTGCGGATATGCAGAAGACACTTCCAAGTCATGTCCATGTCAAAGTAACAAGCAATGATGCCATCTTTATCGCCAGTGCTCTCAAAGAGGTCCTCTTCAGCTTAACTCTGGCAACGCTCATTGTTATTGGAATTATTCTTCTTTTTCTTGGCTCTTTTAGGGTCACACTTATTCCCGCTGTCACGGTACCGGTCGCACTTGTCGGAGCCGTCATTGGTATCTGGTTTGCCGGGTTTTCAGTCAATATTCTCACGCTGCTTGCCCTGCTACTGGCCACAGGAATGGTCGTTGACGACGCCATTGTTGTTTTGGAAAACATTACGAAACGCGTAGATAAAGGTGAAGGTCCACGCGCTGCTGCCATACTTGGTACTAGAGAGGTTTTCTTTGCGGTTATCAGCACCACCGCAACACTTGCCGCTGTTTTTATTCCTATTTCTTTTCTGCCGGGCACCGTTGGGCGGCTTTTCTCCGAATTCGGTTTCGTCTTGGCCATATGTGTGATGTTGTCGTCTTTCGTCGCCATAACGTTGGTGCCTATGATGGCCTCTCGTATACTAAAGAAACGGGCTCCTCTTGAAACCAGAAAGGTATCCAGCCTATGGCTGGCGATTTCAAGCATTGGGCAAAGTTTGGCATTCGTGTATTCTAAGATCCTGCGTATGTCTTTGAACCATCCATGGACTGCTTTGCTCCTAACATTGGCATTTTGCCTCGCCGGTTATACGCAATATAATAGGCTCCCAAGTGAACTGACCCCGCCTGAAGATCGATCTGTTATACTGATGCGCGTGGAAACCGAGCAAGGTTCCAGCCTGGAGTATACCCGTTCAAAAATCTCACAGGTGGAAGAAGTCGCGAATAAGTACATCGAGAGTGGGGAAGCTGCCACGCTATTAACGATCGTTGGAAGGGGAGGCAGTTCCAGCAGTGGTTTTATGGTAATGCCGCTTGCTCAGTGGTCCGAACGTGACAGGACACAAGGGCAAATTGTTACAGAAATGTCCTCGCAACTGAACAAGATTCCGGGTGTCAGTGTCTATCTCATTCAACCCAATACACTGGGAATCCGTGGTGCAGGTTCAGGCCTAAGTTTTGCAGTGACAGGGACCAACTATGACGTTCTGTCAAAAACTGCAGAGGAAATAGCAGCTGAGATGGAACGCCGCTTCGGGGATAAAATTAGTCGCGTCAGTATTTCCTATGAGCAAACACAACCACAACTTATAGTCAGTGTTGATCGTGAGAGGGCTAAAGATCTCGGTATCTCAGAGGAGTTGGTAGCCAATAATCTGCGCATACTTTTAGATGGCAGTGAGGTTGCCGACCTCTTCATTGAAGATGACGGTATACCAATGGTTATCGAAGCTGGCGGGTTTCCCATTCGCTCAACGCGGGACTTGGAAAATATCTTTATGCGCTCAGGCAACGGGACTATGTTACCTTTGTCTTCAATTATTACAATTGAAGAGGAGGCCGTGGCTCCAACTCTCACTCGAGAGCACCAACAGCGGGCCGTACCTGTTTCCATTGGTCTTAGTGATGACTATGATTTGGCTCAGGCAATTATAGACCTGAACCAAGTTTCTAGTAGTATTCAGCCCGAGGGTGTGCACATTAAACTGCTCAGTGAAGCGGCCCTTCTGGAGCAAACATCTCAAAGTATGCTTCTCACGTTCGGCTTCGCTGTCCTTGTTGTATTCCTTGTACTTGCGGCACAGTTTGAAAGCTTTGTGAGTGCCGCAATAATTTTGGTCACAATTCCTTTCGGTTTGGCCTCCGCCGTAATCGCCATTGGAATAACGGGTGGATCGTTAAATGTTTACAGTCAGATAGGTATTATTCTTCTTATTGGCCTTATGGCAAAAAATGGAATCTTAATTGTAGAATTTGCCAATCAACTCAGAGAACAGGGTAAGTCTATCCACGATGCAGTACATGATGCATGTATTTTGCGTCTGCGCCCTATCATTATGACAGTTGTTTCAACGGTTCTGGGCGGCCTGCCGCTTATCATAGCATTTGGTGCCGGTGCCGAGGCTCGCTCTGAGCTTGGCTGGGTCATTGTTGGCGGCTTAGGATTTGCTACTATATCCACCTTATTCGTGACACCCGCAACCTATGTGTTACTTACCCGTTTCTCCGGTTTGAGACACAAACAGGAAGAGCGCCTTGCCAAAGAAATGCGTGACGCACTTGAATGAGACAAGGCCGCATTCTGCGCTTGACGGTAAGAGACCGGATCAAGCTTACTAAACCACACACCGCAGTTCCTTGAGCCAGCGGTGTGGCAAGGAGCGTATACGCTTAAAATCAAGGTAACTGCCCAAACAAAGCGGACCACTTCAATCAGCGCGAGAGCCTCCATCGCAAATGAGCGAAAGTGTCAGTAAACCTCGTGATTGATGGCTGCCTTTGCTGGTTCGAGCCAAGCTTCGCAGGTCTCCTGCAATAAAATCTTCTCGTAGCGCGATCTCTGAACCCACAATCCCCCTGAGCAGCCCCGTTTGAGTGGTCCGCTTTGAAAGTTAGTGCATGGTTGGCCTTTGGTCTATCGGAATAATGACTTCCGGAACTGGAGGGCGGTAGCCCAGAGCACTATGCGGTCGTTTGGTATTGTAGTGTTTCCTCCAGCGTTCTATGATTATTTGAGCTTCATGTAGCGAGTAGAAGATTTCTCCATTCAATAATTCATCACGCATTCGCCCATTGAAACTTTCGCAATATCCGTTTTCCCAAGGCGATCCTGGCTCAATGTAGGCTGTTTGGGCTCCGACGGATTTGATCCACTTTTGAACCGCCTCCGCCACGAACTCCGGGCCGTTATCTGAACGAATATAGGCAGGTATGCCGCGCAGGATAAACAGGTCCGTCAGCGCATCGATGACTTCGCTCGCATTCAGCTTTCGCTTCACCCGAATAGCAAGGCATTCACGCGTATACTCATCCAAAATATTCAACGTTCTGAATGCCCTGCCATCATCAGTGCGATGATGGACAAAGTCATAGGACCACACGTGATTGCGATACTGTGGCCGGAGACGTATGCAAGACCCATCATTGAGCCAGAGCCGCCCCTTTTTTGGTTGCTTCATGGGAACTTTCAGCCCCTCTCGTCGCCACAGACGTTCAACACGTTTATCGTTCACTTGCCATCCAGCCTCTCGGAGCAAAGCGGCAATGCGACGGTAACCGTAACGGCCATATTGGCGTGCCAGCTCAATCATATCTGCAACCAGCTGATCTTCATCCGCTCGCCCTTTGGGGAAGCGACGCTGTGTGGAGCGATGCTGACCAAGAACACGACAAACACGCCGCTCGGAAACCTTCACCTGACTGCGTATATGGTTAATGCAGGCTCTGCGACGAGCAGGGCTCAGAAGTTTCCCTTTGCAGCCTCCGTAAGGATCAGCTTGTCCAGTGTCAGATCCGAGACCGCACGGCGCAAACGTTCATTTTCTTTCTGCAGCCGCTTCAGTTCCTTGAGTTGCTCCGTACCCATTCCGCCATACTGCTTCTTCCAACGGTAATAGGTTTGCTCGGTAACGCCGATCTGGCGGATCGCATCCATGCGCGCCATTCCTTGCCCCGTCAGGACTTCAACTTGCCGCAGTTTAACGACAATCTCTTCTGGTTTGGGTCTCTTGATTCCCATATCGAGTCCTCCGTTTTCCTAATCATAAACGTGGACCACTTCTTTGGGGGAGGCTCATACCGAGGAACGGCAAGTCGTTCGCCAACAAGATGCAAAACCGGTTCTAGATGAACTGGAAGTCTGGCTGCAAACACAACTCCCAAAGATCTCCAACAAGTTTCCACTTGCTAAAGCGATCCGGTATGCCTTGACCCGTCTACCGAAAGTTCGGCCCTATCTGGATAATGGATTTTTGGAAATCGACATGAGCTATAATCTAACATCGGAAAGTGACTGGGGTGGCTTACGCCCTTTCAAGGCCGCTTTAAAGAAAGTGGTAAAGACATTAGGTTGAACTTTGCATAAAACCCAAGTTAGCACTTCACAATAGAACCTATCTTGCGTTAAGAATTCAATTTTATGTTTCATTTCCGGAGAGTAGATTGCGTCTAAAGTGGCTTCGATTGCTTGCACAAAAGCACATTGATATTAAGATAAACAATTCACCTCACCTGAAGACACGTATTGTTGAGCGCCCCGGCCTTTGGATGACTTCGACCGAGTTAGATCGTTTGCGTGAAGATTTGCATTTAATCGCGGGTAAAACGCTTGATGCAAAAGATCTTGAGTATGGTGTGTTTTCAAAAGACATCGAGATCTTAGAACACGTAGTCATAACAGTGATTTACAGAAGGGCAGATAATCACCCTATCGCCTTTAATGCCCTGAGGTTTATGCCTTGTGACTTGGGTGGGGTAAAGCATGAAGTTTTACACCTTGGATTAGTGATGGTAGACCCCGAGGAGCAGCGTCATGGCCTTTCTTGGGTGCTCTACGGGTTAACATGTTTCCTATTATTCCTGCGAAACCAGTTCCGCCCGCTTTGGGTTTCCAATGTAACGCAAGTGCCTGCCGTTGTTGGCATGGTCTCCAACACGTTTTCTCAGGTCTATCCCAATCCTGGGGAAGGCACCCGGCAAAGCTTGATGCACCTTCTACTCAGTCGATCTATTATGATGAATCACCGCTCTGCATTTGGTGTTGATGAAACAGCGGGCTTCAAGGAGCACGAATCTGTCATAACGGATGCATACACAGGGGGATCTGACAGCCTTAAAAAAAGATTTGTAGACGCTACGTCCCATCGGGATCCGGTGTTCAATGCCTATTGCAAAGAAGTATTGGACTATGAGCGCGGTGACGATGTTTTGCAGATAGGCAAGATCGACCTCGCTGCAGCCCAACGGTATATACGTGACCAAGTCCCACGTAAATCTCTACGTTCATTGTTGACAGCGGCCTGTTTTGTGCTTTTACAGCGCCTATTACTGCCAGTGCTCCACTGGTTTGACAGTTCTCGCAATTGGAAAACACTAAGGCCGCAATGAAAATGCCCCCCCCCTTTGAATATGATGAGTTTACGAAACGTAATCTTGGATTTCTTACGGCTGATCAGCAAAAAAAGCTGGCAGGCGCAACTGTATTTATCTGTGGGGCTGGCGGCATGGGGGGGGCCTGTATCATGTCGTTAGCGCGTGCTGGTGTGGGAAACCTGATTATTGCGGATCTAGATGGCTTTGAAGTTTCCAATTTGAACAGGCAGCTGTTTGCCACGCTCGAAACCATTGATCAGCATAAGGCTGAGGCGACCAAAGAAGCATGCTTGAAAATCAATCCGCGTATTAACGTGGAAGTTTATCATAGAGATTGGCCTGAGCACATTGATCTAATCTTGCAAAAAAGTGATGTGATTATCAATGGTTGTGATGACTTGAGCGGTTCGCTGTTGCTTTACCGGAAAGCAAGGATACACGGCAAAACGATTATTGATGCTTATGCCTCGCCGTTGCCATCCGTTTATGTCACAGCCCCCGGTGATCAGACACCCGAAGAACGGTTGGGTTACCCGACACTTACGACGGAATGGAATGCCTTAAGTGAAGAACAGCGTACGCAGTCATTCTTGCGGGAAGCAGAGCATATTGTCCTACATTCCTCCTCACGGCATTATGTTGATCTTCAGATGGCTGGAGAAGTTGCTACAGGGACGCGAAGTCGCATGTCATTCGCCCCAATGGTGATCACCACAGGCATGTTGATGAGCTATGAAGCCTTCGCAGTTATTTTAGCTCAACCCAGCGCAGTGGACTGCAAAGGTTATTTCTTCAACCCCTATAAGGCATGCATAGAACGTCCTAAACCTGATTGGCTTGCAATTCTATTGCGCCCACTGGTGAGGCGTTTTTTGAATAAAGTGCTGGGAGCGTGAGATGGACGGCACTAATCTTTTAGTAGATAGCGTAATTTCGCTTTCCGCGTTTACTGGTGCACTTGTGTTGATCTCGACACTAAAACAGCGTAGCCACAATGACTATCTCATCAGGCGTTTCTTATGGGTGCTCTATTTGATTTCAGGGGTTATGCTTACCCGAACGATTGAATGGCACACAGGGGTTGCAAGTTTTGCAGTTGTCACGGTGGTAATTGCGAGCCTCATTCCCTTAAGCGTCTTGTTACTCACCGAGGCATTATTGCGCCGACATGCTCCTTTATGGAGTAAATGGTTTATGTCAGTGGGCACAGTGATATTGCTTTTTTTCGCCCTAATACCAGGCACGTTTACCGCTTCTATTAGAACTCATTTCCTTTTTTTACTCCAAGCGTTTTCCTTTGTATTCGCGGCATATTGGGTTGTCATGCGTGACAAAAACTCGTTAAGGGCAGAGGAAAATCAAGCAATTTCACGCCTCGCCTTAGCGCTTATTTTTATACTGCCACTTCTCATTTCCGACTTTGCCAAATTAAACACCCTCTTTCCCGCTCGCCTCTCAGGTATTGCGGTGCTGTTCACATGTTGGTTGACCGTTACGTTAAGTCGAGCGCACTTAAGCCATAAGGATGCATTTATTTCCTTGAGTTTTATGGCCGTGATTACGGTCATAGCGACCTGGAGCCTCAACGTGTTCGTGCCGCTCGCAACAGAAAGTCAATTACAAATCGCAAGTATGATACTTGCATTGCTGATGGTTTTCTCATTGTTGCTTGAAGCTCATTGGAACTGGACTAGCAAACGCAATTTGGGTTTACTGCGCCATGCTGTTGGCGGGTCAATGGACAGTTTAGAATGCTTCCTTCGATTTGAGCAGCCCGGTTCTCCCTTTAGCGCCTCAGTTATTCTTGATCAGAAGGACCTTGAAGAATTTAATCTTGGAATATTGCAAAAAGTCTTTTCCGATAAGGTCGTCCTGCGCAAACCACAAGCGTTGACAAAGGGAGAAGTGTCGGACCCAGATAAAGACCAGATAGACTGGCTATTTACCAAGTATGATGCAACTCATATTCTGTTGATTGGACAGGCTCCCCTTCGGATCCTTGCAGTTAATTTACCAGATATCTCCAGTTCTCCGACTGGAGATTTGGAATTTGTAGTATTTCAGCGTATCGCCTATCTAATTGCTAAAAGTGAATTCGTTTGATGATTACAATAGTTGAAAGAGACATACACTCATTTTTTAAAGTTCCTTTTCACGCTTACCCTGCCCAGTCTCTCTATGTTTCACCAATGAAAAGCGATATCAGTCGCTTTCTGTCTGCTAAGACGAATCCGCTGTTTGAAAATGACGGTGACTTTACTTTTTTCACAGCTATCAAGAACGGGTTTCCGGTAGGAAGGATAACAGCACATATTCACCGAGCCTCGCAGATTCTGCACGATCCGGACCTAGCATATTTTGGCTTTTTTGATTGTGTAAATGATAAGGACGTTGCACGCCTTTTACTCTCAAAAGCCGAAGACTTCGCGCGACAGAAAGGTATGCGGCGCATTTCAGGAAATTTCAATCTGACGGCAATGCAACAGATTGGCATACAAACAGGAGGTTTCAATCATCAGCCTTACACGGACATGGTCTATGGTCCTGATTACCTGCCAGCGATACTTGAGCAAAACGGATATGAACGCTTCTTTCCAATGCAGACAATCGAGATTGACCTAACTGCACTAGATACTTCCAGAATGTCGAGTACACAGAAGCAGCAAACATTATTAAAGCAAGGATTTAGCTTCGCTCCAATTTCCCGAAACAACCTTCACCAAAGGCTGGAGGAAGCACGTCAAATACTGAATGCAAGCTTTGCCGATAATCCGATGTTCGTACCTGTAACCTCAGAAGAATTTCAGTTTCAAGCTAAAGAGATGAAATGGATTATAGATCCGAGAATATCATGTCTTATGCACTATAAGGGCGAACCTGCTGGCGTTGTGATTGCAATACCGGATTTGAATCCGTTCCTTAAAGCAACAAAATCACGTTTACGTTGGTCGACACCTTGGTATTTTTTAAAACATCATATGAATCGAAAACGGGCAATTATCATCTTGCAAGGAGTGCTACCTCGTTTTCAAAATATGGGAGTAAACCCAACGATGCTGGCACACGTCATGAGACAGATGAAACAAGCAGGATATAAGAGTACCGGAGGTACTTGGATTTCTGATAGCAACCATGCCAGCATGAAACAGGTTAAAAAGGCAGGTGGTCAACCACTACATCAGCTCCATCTTTTTTGCAAAGCACTCGCATAAATGGTTCATGTGCTTTCCGACAGTCAATTCAAAGAACTGGTTACTCAAGCAAACTTGGCTCCTACTGTCCATAATGTTCAACCGGCACGGTGGAGACGCTTTTCAACGAAAAGCATCGAGGTGCTAGTTGACTTATCTCGCACATTACCTGCTGCCGATCCTCACTTCATGGATATTGCACTATCTTGTGGGTGTACTATCGAAGGAATGCTCATCGCACTGTCCGGGATGGGTTATATGGCGGACGTGGAACAGATGGTTGATCCTTCGTCTTGGGAACAGGACAAAAACCAGTTGGTTGCAGTCATCAAAATCTCCGAAAAGGGGAGAGGACAAGACCCATTGTATCCCTATACTGCTAAACGTTATACATGGCGCAGCAAATTCCTTCCTTGCCAAAAGGAAAAGCTTGAGGAGCTGCACACATGGGCTGCAACTACGTTAGATACAATCATTGTAAGCGATGCTAATGATATAGCTCAGTTATCAGCGCTGAATGATGAATCCAGCCTTCGGTTTATGAGTGAGGTAGCTTATCGAGCAGAACTGGTAAGCTGGATGCGGTTATGCCGTAAGCACTCTCGCTACAGCCTAGATGGGATGAACCTTGAAGCCATGAACATGACCCGATTTGAGGGCTTTGGCGCAAGCATTGTTTTGGGAGCAACTGTGTTTCCGCTGTTGCATTTTCTCGGGCTAACCAAAATTCTTCTTAGTGAGAAAAAACAGACAACCAGCGCCAGTGCGATAGCGCTCTTTCATAGACCTGCAGACGAAAGTTGCGTAGCCTCGGGCCGTGCTTTTTATCGTTTTTGGTTACTACTTACAAAATTTGGCTTCATCTGTTGGCCCATGGCTGCACTGGCAGACAATAAGAGTACCAACGCGGTGTGCTGCAAATCATATGGTGTCCCTGATGATCACCGTTTCATTAACGCACTAAGATTAGGCAAAGCACCAGATCAGCCATCAGCGCGTGCTCGAGTTCCAGTTACTGAACTCATCTGTGAAGAGTAACATAGAAGGGTGGCTTATTCTCCAGCAGAACACGTTTTGAAATATTCACGAAGGACTACTTTCGAAGCAGCTGCAATCATTCAGGTGTTTAGCAAAACAAAGCACCCTCAAAAATCACGATGTTAGTTTTGATCAAATTACCTTTTCAAAGGCTCATGATAATGCACCTTGTCCGTTTGTTTCTATCATTTTACTTCTTAATCTTTGCGGTGGCAGTTCAGGCTCAAAGCGTCATTGAGCTTACAGATAGAGGTGGGTTACACGCTGCCTATGTTGTTCCAACAGATGACTTCAATCGCGTCGACGTGCAATTGATCGTACTTTCTGGAATGTTTGACGATCCGGAACCATCTGGCACAGCCCATCTTACAGAGCACCTAACCGCTTTCTCCTCAGATGCCACAGTACTTAGCAATCCAAGAGAACGCGATATCAATGCGACAACCGACTCTGTATCCACGGTTTATACAAATTCTGGTGCGCCCTCTGATGCTGAATTGTTGCTACGGCTATCACGAGCTGTTCTTGACACGCCAAATGTGCCAAAAGATTTTGCGGAGAGTGAAATCGACATTATTCGGCGCGAAACATTGCTTCGTGAAAGACAGTTTTCAGGGCGTTGGCTGAAGAGAATGGCTCTTCAAAACCTGTATGGAACTTTACGTGGCCGTGCAAATAATGCAGTTGAAGACCTTTCAAAACTCAGTGTTGAAAAGGCCTATCAGTTTCACAAAAAGCACTATGCTCCTTCAAATGTTACATTGATTGTATCTGGAAAAATTCAGCCGGATAACGCCGCCGAATTGGTTGCGCGTGTATTTGGAGACACAGAACCTTCAGCCGTTCCTGAAAAAAACTGGCTGGATCAGAAACCTGACCCTGAGCTTAGATCTGTCGAATACATAGAAACGGACAGGTTAACACGGGATACGGTACAATATATAAAATTCGTGGATTTTGCAGATCGATCATCTAGCATCGACATGCAGGGTGCATTTTTTATCGCGACCAATATTTTGATGAGTAGATTGGAAAATGCTTTCCACTTTGAAGACCAGAGGTTTCTCATCGATGAAATAGGCTTGCACTTCGTAAAGAACGCTGATCTTGAACTCAGCATAGATGTACAGCTAATGCCCGATTTCAGCTTAGACGCAGCGCATAACACCCTAATTAACACCGTCTCCAATTTGTTGAATGAGCCAATCAGCAGTCATGAGATTGATCAGGCCCGCCAGAAGGAAGTGACATCTGCCTTGCACGCCAAACGGCGACCTACGGATTTTCTTGCCTTCCTGAAAAATGTAGCTGCGGATGGCTTTCCTCCTGTTAGCCCCTCAGTTTTCGCTAACTTGTTAACCCGTACAACAGATCAGGAAGTTATTGATTTCATCGAAACAGTCATGAAACCTTCTGCAACGTCAGTCATTTTAGCCAAAAGAGTAGATTAAAATGCACGTATTCAAACACACATTGACCTCCTCCTTGTTGGCGCTTTTGTATTTAATATCCGCACATCAGGTGCGGGCCGAACTCATTGCAGCAAACGATATAGCAAAGTTCTCTTATCTTTCTCCACTTCACAACGGACTTTCGGCAATAACCCTTGTTTGGCAGGTAAATCCTCCGACGCAAAATCGCGCAAAGGTTTTAATGGCCGGCCTCTCAAGTGTAATGTCAGGCGGGACAATGTCCCACTCCTCCTCTGAAGGGTCCACTTACCGTCGCACAAAGGGGATCGAGTACAACATCAGTACAAATGGTCAAAATCTGTTGCTTACGGTGTCTGCGCCAGACGAAGTTTTTCCAGAAACACTTGACTATCTTGAGAGCCTCTTAATTGAAGCGAACTACTCACAAAGCTGGTATGAGAGGGAGCTTCAAAAAATCCGTCTTATAAATTCTAGTAAGACCGGAAGATCCTCTGATGTTATAGACGAAGTCTTTCATTACCTTAATTTCGAACCCGATAATGTGGTTGTCGATGAGAGTGATAGTGACATCCGTTTCGGCCAGCCATATCAGGTTATTTTGAGGTCTGGAAATAAAGACGTAGAGCACCATGTCGAACAACTGCTCATGAAGCTTCCCCAAACACGCCGTCAGTTTAGTTTCACTGAATGGGCCGCTGCGCTGACTGGCTCTGCCGAGCGACCCTTTGCTTTACCAACTGGAACAATACATTTCGCAGATCCCGAAACTTCCGAGATGTTGATCCTGTTTATTAAAGCCGAAGAGTTTGAGGATGCGGACGATCAGATCGGCGCAAATCTGTTACTGGACTATATCGGAGGCAACTCTGGTTCCGAGATGTTCCGCATAATTCGACAGAAATTGCGAGCAGCTTACGATCCACGTACCGACTTTATTGTAGTGGACAAAAACAAGTCTATTCTTTCATTAAGTGCGACTGTTGAAGCGGAAAGATGGCCTGAGATTTATGGTGTAATGAAGGAGATTTATGCAGATACACGTACTGGGAAAGTAGAGTTGGCAGGGTTGAAAATACAGAAAGATCGATTCAATACGAATTATTATAACCTTTTCTTCAATAGCCCTGTCTGGGGCGTAAAGCATTATCTCAATGAATACCCTAAAGGAGCGGAAGGCGCGATAACTTTGCCGCTTTTAAATGCGCAGGAGACTGCGCCTATCAATCAGATAGTTGCAAATTCAGAGGAACATTTGCCCCCCTTGGACAACTACCTTCTAATTTTAATCGGTGGTGGTCTCGTTCCAGAAGAAACACTAAGGTCAAAAGGCTACTGCGCGTTACCAAAGAACACTCCCCTTAGTTTTTGTCTCGATAAATTATCGAATGTTTCAAGCTAAGAGTTCTGGCTGTTGTCACTTCGAAACGGCTAGGCATATACTTTTTATAGTGAATGACATAGCGGTATTGGGCCGCTATGTACTTCATGCTTAGATGATCTCCCCTCCTCCCCTATACACTGCCTAATGAATTCTCCTCCTTTCTAATGCGCGGGATTTCATTTAAATACAGCGGTGTTGATTTACTCAGTTAGTTTACGCAGTATCTGTAGAAGGTTCCTCCGCGCCCATGTCTCATACCTCCGATAATCTTGCCTCGTTCATTTGGTCTTTGGCCGACCTTTTGCGGGGGGATTTTAAGCAAAGCCAGTATGGCCGCATCATTTTGCCGTTCACCTTGCTGCGCCGTCTGGAATGTGTGCTGGAGCCAACCAAGGCGGAGGTTTTGAAAAAAGCGAAGGAAATCGAGGCGCTTGGCATGGCCGAGACGGCAAAGGAAACGCTGCTTACCCGCGCCGCTGGCCTGAGCTTTTTTAATACGTCCAGAATGGACCTTTCCAAGCTGGGGGAAGCTGGCATTAAGGATAATCTGGAGAGCTACATTCTGGGCTTTTCCAAGGATGCACGGGAGATTTTCGAGCACTTCAAGTTTGCCGAGTTCATCGCCCAGCTGAGTGAAGCCAACCTGCTTTTCAAAGTGGTGAAGAGAGTGCGCGAAGCGGACCTCAGCCCCGCCAAAGTTTCCAACCATGAAATGGGTCTGGTGTTTGAAGAGCTGATCCGCCGTTTTGCGGAAGGCTCCAACGAGACGGCGGGGGAGCACTTCACCCCGCGCGATATTGTGCGCCTCACCACCTCGCTGGTGTTTATGGAAGATGACGACGCCCTGACCAAGCCCGGCATCATCCGCACCATTTACGACCCCACCGCAGGAACCGGCGGCTTTCTCTCTTCCGGCATGGAGTATGTGCACGAGCTGAACCCTCAAACAACCATGCGCGCCTTTGGGCAGGAGCTGAATCCGGAAAGCTATGCCATCTGTAAAGCGGATATGATGATCAAGGGGCAGGAGGTCAAGAATATCAAGCTGGGCAACACCCTCTCCCAAGACCAGCTTTATGCCGACAAGTTTGACTATATGCTCTCCAACCCGCCCTTTGGTGTGGACTGGAAGAAGATTGAAGGTGACATCAAGAAGGAGCACTCCGGCAAGGGTCATGACGGGCGCTTTGGCCCCGGCCTGCCGCGTGTTTCAGACGGCTCCCTGTTGTTCCTTATGCATCTCATTTCCAAAATGCGCGGCGCGGATGAGGGCGGCGGGCGCATTGGCATTATTTTGAACGGCTCGCCGCTGTTTACCGGCGGCGCAGGCTCGGGCGAGAGTGAAATCCGCCGCTATATTCTGGAGGCCGACCTGCTGGAAGCCATCATCGCTCTGCCAACGGATATGTTCTACAACACCGGCATTGCCACTTATGTTTGGGTGCTTTCCAATAAGAAAAGCGCGGAGCGGCGAGGCAAGGTGCAGCTCATCAACGGGGCGAACCTTTCTTCCAAAATGCGCAAATCCCTCGGCTCCAAGCGCAACCAGATGAATGAGGGGGACATTGCCACCATCACCCGCTGTTTTGGCGCGTTCGAGGTGGTGGACGCCCGCACGCTGGACAAGCCGGAGGAGCCTGCCAGCACCCGTGGGCGCAAATCGGCAAACGGCAAGAAGGACACGCCCAAAACCTTTGCTGCGAAAATCTTCCAGACCCATGAGTTCGGCTATCGCCGCCTCACCATCGAGCGTCCGTTGCGCGAAAGTTTCCAGTTTTCTGATGAACGAATTGCCGCCCTGCGCTTTGCCCCCAAGCCGCTGGGCGCTGTTATGCAGTGGATCTATGAGACCTATGGCGAGAACTGGTCCGACGCGCCGGATTGCCCGCACTATGGCGAGCTGTCCCAGTTGACTGCGGAAATCCGCGCCCACATCAAAGCGAGTTTTGCGGAGCTGAAGGAAAAGCACATTAAGGATGTTCTGAAGCTTGAGACATGGGCAAATCAAAAGGCCATTCTGCTTGCCGCCAAGGCCTTGCAAAAGGTCATCGGGACAGACCAGTTTGACGACATGAACACCTTTGACGGCCTGCTGAAAACAGCGCAAAAGCAAACCGGCCTCAAGCTGGAGACAGGCGCAAAGAAGCAGATCACCGCTGCCGTGAGCTGGAAGAACCCGCAAGCCGCGCCGGTGGTCAAGAAGGTGCACAAGGGCGTGGAGGCGAACCCCACCTACGGCCTGTTTTCAGTCCACGGGCAAACGTTGGAATACAAACCGGATGGGGACCTGCGCGACAATGAAAACGTGCCGCTGGACCCAACCCGCACCGTCAATGAGGCCAATGAGGTCTACTTTGCCCGCGAAGTCGCGCCCCATGTGCCCGAGGCGTGGATTGATGCCAGCAAGAAAGATGAGCGCGACGAAGAGATCGGCATCGTCGGCTATGAAATCCCCTTTAACCGCCATTTTTATGTCTACCAGCCCCCACGGGACTTGGCAGAAATCGACGCCGAGCTGGACGCCGTGAGCGCAGAGATTATGCAGCTGCTGCAGGAGGTCCACTCCTGATGGCTGGGCTTTCAAAGGTATATAGCGAATACTCTTACTCAAATTATTTTGATCTAGAACTACCATCACATTGGGAAGCTAAGAGCCTTAATCTCTTAGCAAGTCGAGAACTTAACGCTTTTGTTGATGGCCCTTTTGGTTCCGATTTAAAAAGCAATGAGTACCAAGATGAAGGAGTTCCTCTAGTCCAGCTCAATAATATTCGAGACGGAAAACATGTTCTTAGAAACATGAAATTCATTTCGAATAACAAAAAAGAACAACTTGCAAGGCATGTTGCGACGCCTGAAGATATAGTGTTCGCAAAAATGGCCGACCCGGTTGCAAGAGCTGCCCTAGTTGATCAGCGTTATAGCGAATATGTTATCGTAGCTGACTGTGTTAAAATGACAGCAGACACAAAGCTGGTTGACCTTGCATTTCTCATTTGGGCGGTAAACTCAGACCCTGTTCGTCGTAATGCAGAGCTTGTATCAACGGGTACCACACGTATACGGATCAGCTTGAGTGAACTCAAGAAACTAAAACTTCCATATCCCCCACTCCCGGAACAACAACAGATCGCCAAGTTTCTCGATTTTGAAACCGCAAAGATTGACCGGTTGATCGAGCGGCAGGAGCGGCTCATTGTCCTTTTGGAAGAAAAGCGGCAGGCGGTGATTTCTCACGCGGTCACCAAAGGCCTGAACCCAAACGCCCCCCTCCGCCCCTCCGGCATCGACTGGCTCGGCGATATTCCGGAGCATTGGGAGGTTAAGAATTATCGTTACGCCACGCAGATATACAGAGGGAAATTTGGGCATCGCCCACGAAATGATCCATCATTATATGATGGAGGGACAAAGCCTTTTATTCAGACTGGAGATATAGCTAGAGCAAGTAGAAAGATTTCTGAATTTAAGCAAACCCTCAATGACAAAGGATGTTTAATTAGCCAACTATTCCCAGCTGGTACGCTTGTTATGGCAATTGCTGCCAACATCGGAGACACTGCAATACTGGACTTCGAAGCCTACGCGCCAGATAGTGTGGTAGGGTTCAAACCTACAAGAAATATTGATCTTGAATTCTTGCGTTATAGCTTTATCGCAGCGCTTCCTGCTTTAGAACAAACGTCAACTCAAAGTACGCAAGCCAACCTAAATATTGACCGGATTGGCGCAGTACCTGCTACATTTCCGCCGCTTGAAGAACAAAAAGCGATTGTGCGAATGCTCGACGCAATGCTTGAGCGCTATGCAGTTGTCAATATAAAGGCCCAAGCCGCAATCGACCTCCTCAAAGAACGCCGTACTGCTTTGATCTCCGCCGCTGTCACCGGCAAGATTGATGTGCGGGACTGGGTAGAGCCAAAAGACGACTTTCAACCTGCGCAAGAATCTGCAAGTTTGACAGCAGCATCCATCTAAAACTTACGGGGGAGAAGCACGCATGGCGTCCAAGGGTCGATCACTGGAGCTGTTTTTTGTCGATGGCCGCCCCGACGGCCTGCTGGTGGCAGAGCTGTTCAACTGGACCGGCCACGTGCTCCTTGTCCCCCGCACCCAGCTGAAACAGGCGCTGCAGCGCACCGAGGCCAGCTACACGGGCATTTATATTCTGCTGGGCGAGAAAGACGGCGAGCCCCTTGCCTATATCGGCGAGACCGAGGACATCGGCCAGCGCATCCGCTCCCATGACAGCCAGCGCGACTGGTGGACGAAGGCCGTGTTCATCACCACCGCCGACAACAAGCTCAACAAAGCCCACGTGCGTTATTTAGAGGCCCGCTGCTACGCCCTTGCCACCTCAGTTGGCCGCATCACTTTGGAAAACGCCGTCACTCCCCAAATGCCTCAGATTTCTGAAGCCACCAGCGCCAACATGGAAGGTTTCCTCGAGAACCTCACCATGATCCTGCCAGCGCTGGGCATTGACCTGTTTGTGGAAAGCAAACGTCGCCTAGCAACTTCGACGGCAAATGATCGCTCTACAGGAAATGCACGTTTCGAGCTGGTTAGTACGAAAGCAAACGTCCAAGCATTTGCCCAAGTCGTAGATGGAGAGTTTATCGTTGAAAAAGGATCAACGCTAAGGCGAGTGTGGGAAGGCGTTTCAGGCCGCAGGCCGGGCGCACTTGCCATACGACAAGAACTTGAAGCAAATAATCTTGTGCAAGCAAATGGTGAAAACCTCACATTGCTGGAAGACTATACGTTCAATAGCCCAAGCATGGCTGCAAGCGTTGCCTTAGGTTATTCCGTCAACGGCCTAGAAAAGTGGAAACTTGTGGGCACTAAAAAATCCTACAAGCAATGGGAAGCTCAGCAATTGGAAGATTTTGCCGAGCCTGAACCCGCCTGACCCGCTGAATTATAGATTATCGGAATTTTATTTTATGAGCCTTTCTGCAGACAAAACCAAAGAACGTATTTTTCAAGACGATATTATTGCCCAACTGCAAGAGGGCGGCTGGCTGCTGGGTGCTCCCAAAGGCTACAACCGCGCCCTTGCGCTCTATGAAGAAGACCTGCTGGATTTTGTGAAAGAGACACAGGACGCGGACTGGCAGAAATTTGCCAAAAACCATCCTCATGATACGGAGCAAAAATTTCTGGAACGGGTCGCCAGCCAGCTTGCCAAGGCCGACCCACGCGCCGCCGACAAACAACTGCGCTCCTTTGGCACCCTTGGCGTGTTGCGCCACGGCATTAAAGACCGCAATGCCCGCTTTTCCCTTGTCCAGTTCAAACCCGAGCATGACCTGAACCCGCAAACACTGGCACGCTACCACAAAAACCGCCTGCGCGTGGTGCCCGAACTGGTCTACAGCCCCTATGCCTCTGATGAGCACAAAGCACAGACCGGAGCCAAGGCCAAACGCTGGCGCATTGATCTGGCGCTGTTCGTCAACGGCCTGCCCGTGGCAACGCTGGAGCTGAAATCCGAGTTCAAGCAAGCGGTACAAAACGCCGTCACCCAATACAAACGGGACCGCCTGCCCGTAGACCCAGCCACCAAAAAAGCCGAGCCGCTGCTTACTTTCAAGCGCGGCGCGCTGGTCCATTTTGCGGTAAGCCAGTATGAGGTCTACATGACCACCAAACTGGCAGGCGCCGACACTTTCTTCCTGCCCTTCAACAAAGGCAGCATCGGCGGCGGTGCGGGCAATGATGTGCCAGAAAACAAGGATGAATACGCCACCGCATACCTGTGGCGCGAGGTTCTGGCTCCCGATAATCTTTTGAACATTCTCGCCCGCTTCATGCATCTGCAAATTGAAGACAAAGAAGACTGGCAGGGCAAGAAAAGCAAAAAAGAAACCATGATCTTCCCCCGCTACCATCAATGGGATGTGGTGGGCAAACTCATTGGAGCGGCAAAGCTTGAAGGCGCTGGGCACAAATACCTGATCCAGCACAGTGCCGGCTCCGGCAAATCCAACTCCATCGCGTGGACCGCACACCAGCTTTCCTCTCTCTACACCGAAAGCGGAGACAAGCAGTTTCACTCGGTGATCATCGTCACCGACAGAACGGTGCTCGACGCCCAGCTGCAAGACACCATCTACCAGTTCGAGCATGTGGACGGCGTGGTGGGCCGCATCAACCGCGCTGAAGGCGAAGGCTCCAAGTCCGAAAAACTGGCAAAAGCGCTGGAAACTTCCCAGCCCATCATCATTGTCACCCTGCAAACCTTCAACCATGTTCTTGACGCCATTGAGAACAACACCAGCCTGCAAGAGCGGCGCTACGCCATCATTGCCGATGAAGCCCACTCCTCGCAATCGGGCAGCACCGCCCGCCAAATGCGCGAAGTCTTGATGAAAGAAGCCAATGACGACGGCGAGACTCTTTCTCCCGAGGACATGCTGGAGGCAACAATCGCCGCGCGGCGCGCTTCCGCAAACCTCAGCTACTTTGCCTTTACCGCAACACCAAAAGCCAAAACACTAGAACTATTTGGCCGTCCTCCAAACCCAGAGGAACTGCCCTCCAAAACCAACAAGCCCCTTGCCTATCACGTCTACTCCATGCGTCAGGCCATTGAAGAAGGCTTCATTCTGGATGTGCTGAAAAACTACACTAGCTATCAGGCCGCCTATCAACTGGCCCTCAAAGCACGCGAAAAAGACCGCGAAGTGGAGAGCAAAAAAGCTAAGGTCATGTTGGACCAGTGGGTGCGCCTGCACGACTACAACATCTCGCAGAAGGTGCAGGTCATCGTTGAGCACTTCAAGGCCAATGTCATGGGCTTGCTGGGCGGTCAGGCAAAAGCCATGGTGGTTACCAACTCACGCAAAGAAGCCGTGCGCTATAAGACGGCCTTTGATAAATACATCAAGGAAAAGGCCTACAACAAAATTCAGGCGATGGTGGCGTTCTCTGGGGACGTCCAGTTTTCTCAAAACGACCCCAACAGCGAAGGACTCTTGGGCGAGAAGTTCACTGAAAAAAATATGAACCCCGGACTGAAGGGCCGCGACATGCGCAAGGCCTTTGCGACCGATGACTATCAGGTGATGATCGTTGCCAACAAATTCCAGACCGGCTTCGATC
This sequence comes from Pseudovibrio sp. M1P-2-3, assembly GCF_031501865.1. NCBI lineage: Bacteria > Pseudomonadati > Pseudomonadota > Alphaproteobacteria > Hyphomicrobiales > Stappiaceae > Flexibacterium > Flexibacterium corallicola. The sequence goes on along the minus strand of NZ_JARRCW010000001.1, from coordinate 1,291,947 downwards.
AACCCAAACTCTGCGCCATGTATGTGGACAAAAAACTGGCGGGCGTTGAATGCGTTCAAACCCTATCGCGGCTCAATCGCACCTATCCCGGCAAGGCCGAATGCGGCACCTTTGTCCTCGACTTCTTCAATGAGCCCGATGAGGTGTTAAGCGCTTTTCAAGAGTTTTATCAAACAGCCGCGCTAACGGGCGTCTCTGATCCTGATCTGGTCTTTGATATCTTTGAGAAACTACGCAGCTCCGGCATTTTCCTATGGACCGAGGTGGAGCAATTCGCGCAGGCCTTTTACCAGAAAAACAAAAGCACTGCCGCCCTTTCCAACATCTGCAAACCGGCAGTGCAGCGGTGGACCAGTCGTTATCAATCGGCAAGCAGCGCATACCAGGACGCGCAAAGCCTGTTTGAACGTACAAAAAGTACCGGTGATGCAGTTCTCATTGCCAATGCGGAAAAGACCTTTAAGGAGTGCAGACGGGAAAAGGATGGTCTGGAGATCTTCAAGAAAGATCTGGGGTCTTTCGTGCGCTTTTATGAGTTCATCTCGCAAATCATCGAATATGACAGCGAGGAACTGGAAAAGCTCAGTCTGTTCGCCCGCAACCTCAGGCCATTACTAAACGAACATACCGATAAAGATGGACCGATTGACCTAGGGAATGTGGAGCTCAGCCACTACCGCCTGTCCAAACTGTGCCAGCAAAACCTCATCCTTGAAAGTGATGGCAGCGAGGGACTGTCACCCGCAAGTGATCTGGGAAGTGGCAAGTCGAAAGACAAAAAGGAAGAGTTCCTCTCTCAAATCATCTCCCGCCTGAATGAGTTGATCGACACAGAAGGCTTAAGTGATACGGACCGCCTAAACTACGCCATCACCGTGAAAGACAAACTGCGCGAGAATACTAGAGTTATGGCACAGGTCAGCAACAACTCCCGTGAACAGGCACTGATTGGAGATCTCCCCGACGCCCTCATCGACGCAATCATCGAAAGCAGCGACATTCACCGGGGCAACGCACAACTATTCCTAGGGAGTGAGGCAAAGAGGGCTGAATTTGCTCATCTCATCTTCGATTTATTAAAGCATGGGAAGCCGCTACACCAGACCAGTTAAATTGGTTGCGAGAGTAGAGCAGCGTTCAATTGGATCAGACCCTTAGGGGGTACTGCCAGCCTCTTACCGTTTTCCTGGCAGGTCATTTGTCAGCATCTCACCAACCCCGGCAGTCGCTCCGGGTTGCCTGACCGGCGCCCCGGAGCGAGGGAGTGTGTGGTGAATTTGGGGTGACAGCGCCCTTCTAACCGAAGCGCGCTGGACCGCTCCTTATCTCATCTTGGTTAAGGCCGGGTGCCATCAACCTAATTTCGTGCGGAGGAGAGGCCGCCGCCGCGCTCCGCCTGACCGGCTGCGCGCGACGGGTCCCGTGTGGCCAGCTCAGCGGCGGCGCGGCTCCTGACCGGCAGCCGCGCACGGGCAAAGTCTATCCCCTTTTCACAGCCCTGTCTCATGCTGTGTTAGGATTTTAGTTCCATGGAACTTTCTTTCTGAACAGCGACTTAGGTTGAAAGCCCCATCAACTCTTTCGAATTCAGCACTTTCACTTCCCGTGATCTTTCTAAACAGAGGCGAGAAAAAACTCTCATTACACCCTTGACTTTTCACATAGGGTAAGTTGTAGTTTTGGCTATCGGCCACTTTGTGGCCCAGTGTGGCAGCCGACCATATAAAAAGCGGCGAGAGGGGGAAACCCCTAACTCAATTTAATCACCTTGTGTAACACAGGTTGCACATAGAATGACCGCATCGCACAGACGGTGCTATTTTGACACACTGCTAACTTTCGACGCTGGTCGTAATGGCCAGATCAAAAGTGGCACGTGGACCATGCTCGGGCCTATGTTATTTCACTGAAGTACACTAGGACTTTGAGATTGCTATGCGTCTAGCCTTTCCAAGGATAGCTTGGCGGATGCCGTCTGACTTTAATTTCAGATGAGCGTACTCCCACGCCTTAATGCGTGTAGAAGCTGCCGCCTGTGGCCAGTGCGCCATCCGGTGCTACAAACGATTGCATGCTATTGTTCAGCCCTAAAGGCGCTGTTGATGCCTGCATATGCCAAGAGGGCTTAGATCCCTCCGGCTTCCCAAGCTGGCTACAATGCCCAGATCTGGGTACGCACGTGAAGCGTGCTCAAGCCTTGTGCTGTATCCATGAAACACACTTGGATTTGAAGGCTGCCAGCCTTTCTCCTCTCCAAGGATAGCGGGTTGACGCTATCTGCCTGCTCTTTTGATGAAGCAATTTTACCGCGCCATGAATGCGTGTAGATGCTGCCACTTGTAACTCAGGTACAGCAAGCCAAAACATGCTTTTCTCGCCCCTTCACGGGCTGTCGGTGCATGCCCATGTCAAGAGGGCCTAGATCCCTCACCTTTCCCAAGAAACCAATGATAGCAGAGCAAGCTGTTGGGTTTGGCCCTGCGCCAGAGCTTTGCTTGCTTGCACGTCCGCTCCAGCGGAGATCCCAGCCGAATAATCACCTCCGGTCAGGAGGTAGTCCCATTGCATCTGGAAATGCGTGGGGCGAACAGGCGTCTGGAGACGGGCGTCGCTGAGCCGAACGGCAGGCCAGTTGTTCTTACAAAAGATGAGGCATGTGCCAGAGAAAGGAAAGATTATGGCTCACTCTACTTTGAATAAGGACCCGCAAAAGTCGCAGCATCGGTGTCTTCACGTCCGCTCCAAGCTGACCCGCTACCAAAGCCAGATCCTGATGATGGTGGCTCAGGGGAATAGCCAGAAGGACATTCAAGCCTGGCTGAAAGCCCATAAACTTGCGGTTTGCCCATCCACCCTCTCACACTGGATTAAACACCATGGCTAAATTTGCCCGTGCCAGCACGCAGGCCAGAAGCGTGATGAAACAACTGCAACACACCCACATCAAGTCCTTAGGGACAGTGCGCACCTATGAAAGCGCCCTGACCCAAGTTGCCAGCTCCAGCTTTGTTCAAAAAGCCAAGGTATCGCTGCGCAGCTTTACTGTAGAAGGTGCGGAAGCCTACCTGAAGTGGCGCGCCCAAGAAGTCCGGCAGGCGACCCTCAATCAGGAGCGGTTAGCGCTGCAGCTGATGATGCGTCATGTGAGCCATACATTGGGGAAGAAGGGTAAATTACAGGTGATCCTGTCACGGGTGCCCACCCGTCAACCCTCCCGCAGCTACTCTTATAAGCAAGTCCTCCTCCTCACTCAGGCGCAGCGTATTCGCAACCGACTGGCTACATGGCTCGCCTATTTCGGCGGCCGAACTACTGACCCTGCTGCCGTTCAACGAGTGCCCACCTGATGAGCGCCCCGAACTCCCCTCCAAGTTCAGGGGACGCCTCGGAACGCTTTACACCGTCAAAGGAAAAGGCGGGCTTAGGCGGGTTGTCCTTATTCCGCCCCACTTGGTCCAGGAGCTGGAAGCCCGGCGTCTGGCACAGCCCAAACGGGTCTGTGACCGCAAAATCAGGTACTGGCAACACTATGACATCGGCGGAGGCAATGCCTGGAGTTCCAGCTTTACCGAGGCTTCCAAGCGGGCGCTAGGCTGGTCCAAGGGCGGCCATGGCCTGCGGCACAGCTACGCTCAGGAACGGATGATCGAATTGCAGGTGGAGCTTTTTCTGGAGTGGTCGCTGGCCTTAGAGACGGTATCGCAGGAAATGGGGCACTTTCGCCCCGACATCACCCTCACCTATTTGCGATGAGGCTCTATTGATCCCAGTTTCATGAACAGGTCTGACCCCAACAACACTGGTAAGCGAGCACGCAGCCGCTTAGAGGCTCCTCGCCGTACGCCCGAGAGTTTCTTGGGGGAGCCTGTTACCACTGAACGACTTGAACGAGCGGTGGCGCTGTTGGCGTGGCTGGTGATCAATGACAGTGAAGTCTATGCGCCGCTGTTTCGAAAACTGAAAACAGAGCTTAAGCTCCGAGAAAGCATCAAAGAAGAGGCGGCTGCGTTTTTGCAAGAACGACAGGGACAAAGTGCTTACCCGGTGCGGTTGCTCGGCTATGACAGCAAAAACTCATGAAAGTTCTCGGGAACTGGCAGGACAATGCTTTCAATCGCTTCTCGCTACAACGACAACGGTGGCCCCTCGCCGTAAAGAGAGCCATCCGTTGCATGCCCCATAAGCCAGCGACACATTTCTTCACTCACTTTTTGCGCTCGCAAGCGATCCTTAAAGGAATGGCGCAAACCATATAATGAAACACCATCGGGACATAAGTTCCGGGTCCGCAGGTACCGATTAATTTGAGTGGTCGCCGTGTTGTTTTTATCATAGTAGCGCTCCAGACCCTTTGGAAACAATTTGATCGCTTCCAAAGCTACCCCCACCAGAGGTATCTCCCGTGATGATGGATCGGTTTTCAAATGGCGCAGTTCCGGTTTGATGGAGACAAACGGGATCTCACAGTCAAGGTGGATATTGTTTCCGGTTAACCCACAAATCTCAGAGGGGCGCAGCCCTGTCTCGATCATAATATAGACCAGCGCCCGCAGGGAGTGGGTCAGCCCCCGCAGTGTCTCTGAGGCCAATAGGTTTTTTAAAATATCTTCTACCATCCAAGAACGGCGGACATTGGTATCATCCTAGCCCAGTGCCAGATCGGCAAAGGCATCCTCCATCTGCAGTTGCCGTCTTTTGTTCACCGCCCAATGCATGGCTGCAAGATCAGAAAACTGACGATGGGCAGTCGCCTTCTTTTTCCCGGTGGCGGCGATCTGCTGCAACCAATGTTCGCGAAACTCAAAAGTATGCTCACGGGTGATGTCTTGCAGGTCCATATCTCCCACCAACTTGAGAAACGCATTTTGAGCGCGTAGATGCGAGCCTTGAAACAGGCGGATTTGCTCAGGAGACTTTCCGGTGAGCTTCTCAGGCTCCAGGTCGATATAGGTCTTATAAAGCTGTGACAGAAGCAGCGGCGGCTTCTGGGTCGTCACCCCCAGCAAGGCAGGCGCCAGGTCTTTGGCTTTCTCCCGTTGGTCGATGAGGGTTTCCACGCGCTTGACGATTTCTTCCACTGGTCCCAAAGACAGGTGGTTCAGACTAAGCGGGGCAAAGCCAAATCGTTTGCACTGGGCAACCGCTGCGTCATAGGCTTCCTGCGCTGTATCTTCAGTCGCCAAGATGGGTTGGTGCTGCGCGAGTTGGCTGGACCAATAGGTTTCCAGCTCTTTATTCAACTGCGCGGCGACCAACATGGCTTTGGCCCCTAAAGGGTCGTCATCCACCCGCACTTTGGTGGTAATCCGAACGCGCCGTCTCAGCTCAATCTCGGAAAATTGGGTGGGAACCCGGCGGAGAAATTGCCAAACTCCGCCTCGCTTTTCCAAGTGTGAGGGCTTTACGCGCATGTCTTACAGCTCTTAGAATGCCCTCCCCAACTCTGATAGGTAAGTATAATACCAACGGCACCTGTTTTTGACTCGGGATGAGGATTCCCAAATCACTTGAATTGTGATTCAACATTGGGAAAGGAGATTCCCAATGTCAGCGATCCCATTGCGCCGAGACTATGATGCTTCTTCGTTACGAACTCTTGCTTGTCAAAGTAAGGATGTCAGGCAGAGCCGCCGCCTTCTTGCTCTTGCTGCTGTTTATGATGGGTTGTCGCGCTTGGAGGCGGCACGCATGGGCGGCATGGACCGCCAAACACTGCGAGACTGGGTGCATCGGTTTAACGCAGAAGGGCCGCACGGCCTGTACAATCGTAAGAGCCCGGGCCGTGTCCGGTGGTTAAATAAAGAGCAAATGGCTGAATTTGCAGATCTGGTTGAGGCTGGGCCTGATTTACAACAACACGGCGTAATTCGCTGGCGTCGGCGGGATCTGCAAGGTGTGATCGAGCAGAAGTTTGGGGTCAGCTATAGCGAAAGGGCTATTTCAAGCCTCCTCAGAGTTCTGGGATTTTCTCGGGTCAGCGTTCGGCCACAGCACCCGGCACAGGACGAGCAAGTTATGGAGACATATAAAAAAACTTCCATGCCCAGCTTAAAGAAATAAAAGCGCGCTTGCCCTCACAAACATCCATGGAAATCTGGTGGCAGGACGAAGCCCGCATTGGTCAAAAAAATGGGCTCACCAGAAGGTGGGCAAAAAAAGGAACGAGACCACGGGCTCCCAGCGACGGGCGCTATCAATCAACTTATGTATTCGGGGCCATCTGCCCCGCCCACGGCAAAGGGGCAGCACTTGTTTTGCCCAAAGCCAATACCAATTCCATGCAGCTTCACCTTAAAGAAATCAGCCGAACCGTCGCCAAAGGGGCGCACGCAGTGGTCCTGATGGATCAAGCGGGTTGGCATACAACGGCAAAACTGAAGTTGCCTGATAATATAACCATCTTGCTGCTCCCACCCCGTTCTCCGGAGCTCAACCCGGTTGAAAATGTTTGGCAGTACTTACGGCAAAACTGGCTCTCTAACCGAACCTTTCAAGACTACCAGGAAATTGTCGATGCCGCCTGTTCCGCTTGGAATAAGCTTATTCAACAACCCCACACAATCACATCAATCGGTAGACGAAATTGGGCGCATACAGGTCAATTATAAGTGCCGTTGGTATAAACCACAACCTTTCGCTAAGTAATTTTTAGGTGTGGTGTAGAGAGGTTCTATCTCGATGGCAGTAGAATAGCACTTTGGGAGAAGCCCCGACAAGGCGGGGTCAGACAGGGAAAAGTTGGAAAATGTTCCCTACTTTGTTCCCTAGTTTTTACCCTAATTCATTGATAAATCAGGAAAACATAATGATATCAAGGAGAGATGGTGCGGCCGAGAAGACTCGAACTTCCACGGGTGTTACCCCACAGCGACCTCAACGCTGCGCGTCTACCAATTCCGCCACGGCCGCACGGTCGTTGCTCCGAGTGAGTGAGTGTCTCGCCCCCTCGGTTGGTGAGCGGTGGTATAGCCAACACCTCCCAACTGCGCAAGACCCTATCAATCGGATATTCACAATATCTGATAAAAAAAATAACTTATCAACATTAAGCCTCAAAAGACGGCCCTTTCCCTCCCCTTTTATAGCCTCCGGATATTTTGCAAGGACGCGTTACGGCTATAAAATATTACTTTCGCATATATTTATCCAAAAACCGGCATCTACTTGTCAAAGATATATTTTAAAAGCCAGCCATTAACCCGATACCCTTACGCGCCCTTATTTCAAAACTCGGGCGCTTCCTTTCACGGATCTCTAGTCGTGCCTATGATGAACGGATTGCCGCACCATATAAAATGGAGGGAACATGCCGTTATGGCAACACGTGCAGTCTCGCCCTATGCAAGGGGTAAATTAAAATCCAAATTGGCATCTCGTCCTCTTGGCATTAAAGAGATGGTAGAGACATTAATAAACTTGGTCTGGCACACATCGATAAAAGATTCTTTGTGCCAATTACAAAGCATATAAAGATACCTATGGCAGAGCGTGAATTCCTTACTACTGACTTTCAAGCCTTGGCAGGCTCCCCTCCTGTTGAATGGGTCATAGATGATGGACTGGTTCCCTATGAACTTGCCATTTCTGAAATGGAACAGCGAGTGGGGGCTATTGCGCGAGGAGAAGCACGAGAACGCGTGTGGCTGCTGGAGCACCCCCCTCTTTATACGGCGGGTACAAGCGCTGACCCGCAGGACCTGATAGCCAAGAACCGGTTCCCGGTTTTCGAGACCGGGCGGGGCGGCCAGTACACCTACCATGGACCTGGCCAGCGCGTCGCCTATGTGATGCTGGATCTGAAGAGGCGCCGGCAAGATGTCCGCGCCTTTGTCTCTGCCCTTGAGCAATGGCTTATCGACACCCTATGGGGACATCATATCCGCGGAGAAAGGCGTGAGGACCGCGTTGGTGTTTGGGTTCGACGTCCGGAAAAAGGTGCGGATGTAGAAGATAAAATTGCTGCAATTGGTATTCGGCTACGCAAGTGGGTCACGTTCCACGGCATCAGCTTGAATATTGAGCCGGAGCTTGAACATTTCAGCGGGATTGTTCCATGCGGAATACAAAAACACGGTGTAACCAGTTTTGTTGATCTTGGCTTGCCTGTCACCATGGAAGATGTTGACATTGTCATGCAGGAAAAGTTTGAGCAAATTTTTGGTCCCGTTCAACTCATGGGCCCAAGTGGCCTTGCTCTGCCACTTTCCCATGAAACTTTGTAGGTGGGACACATACGACCGGTCGGTAATAAGAGGAAGCTATAGGATTATTTCCAGGTCCCGGCTCGGTAGTCGGGATGATCTTGCAACCAGCTTTTCTGGAAGGTATCGCAGAAAAGTGGATACCGGTTTCCGGTCACTGCATTAGAGTGTGTTCCCTAATGAACTTCAAAGGCTCCGGTGTGTTCTGGAGCCTCGCCTACCCTGCGCAGACTATCCACCTTGGCAAAAGAGGGCCCAACAAGAGCTGCGACCAGCAAAGCCTCCACTTTATCAAAAGGACCGCTGACCAAAGCTTCCACCCTGCCGTCGTCACAGTTCTTGACCCAGCCAGATATACCCAAAGACTTGGCCTTTGACTGAAACCAGAGGCGGTACCCAACACCCTGCACTGTGCCAGATATGGACAGGTACAGGTGCTGTTTTGGCTCATCACTCTCCCAGTCCATTGGCTCATCTGACATTAAAAAACTCCACAATCGTAGAAAATTGCCTCGGCCAAGAGTAGCTTACCGAGGCAAATAAAACACTATCAAAATCTATCGCGTTTCGTCACGCAGGATAAACATGGAAGCACCAACAATTAAGAGTGCACCAATCCAGAGATTTCCAGGGGGAACCCATGCAAAGAACACAAAGCCGCAAAAAACATTCAGCAAGAGCTTTAGGTGGTCAAAAGGCTGAAGGAATGCAGCGTCAGCGCGTTCATAGGCCATAGCAAGCGAGATATTGGCCAGTGCTCCCAAGAGCCCTGCAACAACAAGCATCCACCACATATCGAAGGAAGATGGAACCTCAAAGCCGCTTCCAGCAGCTAGAACCAAATTGATAGGTGCCATAAACAAAAGAAGATACAGTGTGACTGACTGAGGAGTTTCGTCTTCTTCCAGCTTCTTCATGCAAAGAATGGATGCACCCCATAGGACGGCTGCAATCACAGGTAAAAGTGCGGCAGCGCGAAACCCTTCATCCCACGGGGAGAGGATAACCATTCCTCCAACAAACCCGATAACTGTTGCTCCCCAGCGGGCAGCATTGGCCTTTTCCCCCAGTAGCAGGGCCGCGCCGATGGTGACGAAAAATGGCGAAGTCATAACCAAGGCAATGGCTTGCCAGATTGGAACCGAGTTCGCTAAACCGGCAACCCAAAATTGAACTCCCAGCGCTGCCAGTACCACACGGAAAAGATGCAATCCGGGGCGTTCGGTTTTTAACGATCTAAGGCCAAGGCGCCAGATGACCGGAACCATGAAAATAAGTGATATAAAGTATTGCCAGAATGTGGCGCTGGGAGAAGACATTTGGAGGTTCATGGTCACCCACTGCATGGCCACATTGGCAAATGCGAATGCACCACCAGCGACAACCATCCACAAAGCTCCTGTCAGTGGCCGTGAAAGTCGGGTTGAAATAGAAAGTTCACTCATGCATGCCCCCCTACCCCGATAAAAATTGCAGATAAAATCATAATGACTCTCTGATCCAATGCGTACCATACGGTACGTTGCCAATTTGAATCAGGACGCACAAGGACACGGATATGCTTGCGCAAATACAGTAGATTTGCCAGCCGATTGCCCCTGCATTCTCTCTTTCATCCGGACTATAACCGTCGGCTCCGGGTTTGCACCAGATCTGCTGACCTTTTTCAAAATATGAAAAAGCGCTCGCGGGCTGATGGGCAACCTAATCTATTGCCCAATTACCGCCGGTGGGGACTTTCACCCCGCCCTGAGAATTCGCTCCCGCCTTATATCGGGAGCGATCTACATTTACCAGTCCAGAGACCTGTTTGCGAGCAGATTTTATAAAACTGCAACAAAAGAGCGAAGAAAGGACCGGCTCTTCAGGCGATTTATTTCGTGAAGCTTTCAAGGTGAGCCCTGTAAATTGCCGGAAAGTTCCAGTGCTCGGCTGCAGGGAGTACAGGATCAAATGCTTTGGCCTGTGCCCTACCTTTTTGCCGGTTTAAACTGATATAAACCAGAGCTTTACGGCTCATACCATCACACCGGACATTCAGGAGCACTTTATCCTGCCCCCGCCGGAATAGGGCTTCATTGCCATCTATGATGCCTATTTCGCCAATTCGGCAGTCCCACAAAACACCATGGGTCACGGCACCGGGTTGTTTCAAAACAGACGGTGCCCCCTCTTTTGTGACTATAAACTGGAACCCTTCGAGAGTTGCAGTCCCCAGCGGTTTTGCCGAGACGCAGCGTTTTTTCATTTCATCAACATTCATGAGTCGCCCGTAAGCGAAGTAAAGTGGCATGAATAATGTCCTAAGAGTTTTCCAATGGTTGCAACGCTGGTCCTTGAGAAACCAATTCAACAGTATTGCCATCAGGATCGTTTACAAAAATACCATTCGCGCCCTTCAAGGGAAGTTCCTTGACCCGATAATCAAGTCCGTTCACCTCAAGCCATCTTCTGGCCGCAACGATTTCGTCCGCAGGCAAGTTTAACGCTATATGGTGTAGTGAAGATGAGAAAGATCTATTTCTATTTCCCAAAAAATTTTGCGAATGCAGCTTGGCATCGTGTAAGACCAAAGTTGTTCCGTGGGCCGATCCACTCTCACCAAGGGAGAAGACATAGGTTCCCCTTTGCGTTTTTTCCGTCCATAAAACAAGGCCAAGAATGTCCCGGTAAAAACTGAGCATGGGTACAATACGGTTGGTTCTGATGACAACCTCACCCAAAGACCTTACTTGGAAACCACGATGTACCATTCACGCCTTTCCGTTACGCTGGTGCTGCGCTGAATGGCTGCCCTATAACTTCCCCAAGTGTCTTGGGGCTGTCTACGATCACCTCAGCTTTATGATAGCGTAGCTCCTCAACAGAACCAAAACCCCATGAAACCCCGATTGCTGCAACATTGTTCTCCCGGGCAGCCAAAAGGTCATGCTTTCGATCACCGATCATCACTGCATTCTGGGGGATTAATGCTTCCTGTTCAATAATGTGGCGCAACAAATCCGGCTTATGGCCAAAGGTTCCATCAAGCTCGCACCCATAAATGCGGGTGAAGTACTGCGTGAGTGTGAAGTACTTGAGGATTTTTTCCGCAAAAACTCGTGGTTTTGAAGTGCACAGGAGCATTCTATAGCCCTCGCTCTTCAAGCCCTGTAGCAGCTCGGGAATACCCTCATAGACCTCATTTTCGTAAAGGCCAATGTTTGCATATCGTTCGCGGTACAGCGTGATTGCTTTCTGGATGCGTTTCTCGTCCTGACTATCCAGAAGGATGGAGAAACTTTCAGATAAAGGGGGGCCAATGGTAAAGTGCAGGTCCCGGGCATCCACGTGAGGGTGCCCGAGCTTATTCATTGCATACTGAATACTACTCGTAATTCCGGTAAATGGATTGGTTAGCGTACCATCCAGATCAAATAGAAGACTTTTCAAAAATGCCCCTTTTGAAATAAGGGGCATCTCTCCCCTATTCAAATTCCATTATAACCGCATCAACGGACAAGCTGTCCCCTGGTGCCGCCTTGATTGTTTTCACCACACAATCGCGTTCCGCCCGAAGCACATTTTCCATCTTCATGGCTTCAACAATTGCGAGTTGCTCACCGGCTTTCACTTCCTGCCCCTCTGACACACTAAGGGATACAACGAGGCCCGGCATTGGGCACAGTAGCAAATTGGAGGTATCTGGCGCAACTTTCTCCGGCATTAAAGCCTCCAGCTCAGCAATGCGCGGTGTCATCACTTTTGCCGGCAGTGAGCACCCTTGCCAGTCCAGATGGTAGCCATTTTTGATTGGCCGGACTTGTACAGCTACAGTCTGACCACCCACTTTTCCGTGCCAAAGTACATCACCAGGAGACCAGTTTGAATGCACAGTCAAGCTGTCCTTGCCGGAGACTTTCATGTCCATTTCAATTGGAGTTGCCGGGAACCCTTCCTGTAACTCCACACAAAGGGTCTCATCTCCCACCTTCACAGCCCATTCAGCCCTTGTGTACCCAGAGTGCGGACGTAGTCGCCCGGGAAGGTGATCCAAACGCTCACGCTCAATCAAAGCCATGGACAGCGCAACACAGGCAAGGACCTCTTTTGCCTCAACATCTGGCTCAGAGGGTTCAAAGCCATCGGGGTATTCCTCGGCAATGAAGTTCGTCGATATATTACCGGACTTCCAACGCTCATGCTTCATCAATGATGACAGGAACGGGACGTTGTGCTGGATGCCATCAACGACAAATTCATCAAGCGCATCACTCATGCCCTCAACTGCCTTGGCTCTGGTTGAGGCATACGTCACCAGCTTGGCAATCATGGGGTCGTAGAACATGGAGATTTCGGAGCCTTCAACAACCCCTGTATCATTGCGAACCAGATACTCCCCTTTGTCCCCTTCTGCGGGAGGGCGGTAACGGGTCAAACGTCCAATGGAAGGCAAAAAGTTCCGGAAAGGATCCTCGGCGTAAATGCGGCTTTCGACTGCCCAGCCTTTTAAAGTCACATCACTTTGGCTGATAGACAGGGTTTCACCTGCTGCAACGCGGATCATTTGTTCCACGAGGTCGACACTCGTTACCAGCTCAGTTACCGGGTGCTCCACCTGCAAGCGCGTATTCATTTCCAAGAAGAAGAAGCTTTTATCCTGACCAACGACAAACTCCACAGTACCGGCACTGTCGTAATCTACGGCCTTGGAAAGAGCGACTGCTTGTTCACCCATCTGCCGCCGCATTTCTTCATCAACGAACGAACTTGGGGCCTCTTCGATAACTTTCTGGTTACGGCGCTGGATCGAGCATTCACGTTCGCCCAAATAAATGACGTTTCCGTGCTTGTCACCCAACACCTGAATTTCAATGTGGCGTGGGTTCTCGATGAATTTTTCGATAAAAATACGGTCATCCCCGAAGGAACTGGCAGCCTCTGACTTGGCACGAGTGTAGCCCTCCCCGGCTTCCTCTGCGCTCCAGGCAATACGCATACCTTTTCCGCCGCCGCCTGCCGACGCCTTAATCATGACCGGATAACCGATCTCTCCGGAGATGCGAACAGCCTCTTCTGGGCTTTCAATAAGCCCCATATATCCGGGCACGGTTGAAACACCTGCTTCTGCCGCGAACTTTTTGGAGGTGATTTTATCACCCATAGCTTCAATGGCTTTGACATTGGGCCCTATAAAAGCGATCCCTTCAGCCTTGAGCGCTTCCGCAAAGGCTGCACGCTCCGACAAGAAGCCATAGCCAGGATGAACGGCTTCGGCTCCTGTCTGCTTACAGGCGGCGATAATCCTATCAATAACCAGATACGATTCCGCGGCCGCAGCAGCTCCCACATGCACAGCCTCATCTGCCATTTCCACATGGAGTGCATGCCTGTCAGCATCCGAGTAAACAGCAACGGTTTTGATCCCCATGGATTGCGCGCTTTTGATAACGCGGCACGCAATCTCCCCCCTATTGGCAATCAGAATCTTTGAGAACATGAGCATTTTCCCTTAGTGCAATCTTAAAGGCGTTGTAAGCATCCCAAAGCGGTTCTTCAACCTCGCAAAAGGGCGAAGGTCTTATCCTGCCAAAACACTGGAAACTCAGCACAAAGAACGCAACGGACCGGCAACCTTTTGTTATAATAGGATCTCACAATACTACGTCGTGCCGGAACGACAACCGATTCCTACAAGTAATAGGGCTCTAACTATGGATGCTATCCATCTGGAAAACCTTTCTTTTTTTGCATACCATGGGCTTTATGAGGAAGAAGCGCAGCTTGGTCAGCGCTTCATTGTAGATCTCACATGCTGGGTAGACCTTGAAAAAGCCTCTCAAACAGACGCCTACGAAGATACTATCTGTTATGGCGCGCTCTCAAAGACAGTGGAAAAGATTGTAACAACACAGCGTTTCAACCTGATCGAACGTTTGGGGGGAGCTATATGCGAGGGCATCTTGCAGCAAGATAGCCGTATCCAGTCTGTGAAAGTGCGCGTTCACAAGCCCGGTGCTCCCGTTCCAGTGGCGTGTGGGGCCTTCAGTGTGGAGATTAACCGAAGTCGTAGTTAGTTTTTGGCTCTGGTCTTTTTTCACCTTTTTATAAGGTGATTTGTGCAATCTTCTTGGCACAAAACCAGATACAACAGGAAATAAAACGGGAATACAAAATGCCCCGTTCCCCTAAGACTATTATGATTGCAGCAATCTGCTGCTTGCTGGCCTCGCCCCTAGCTGCCCAGCGGTTGGATACACGAAAGATGACCTGCACTCAGGCCAAACAGCTGGTTCAAAAACGTGGGACCGTCGTATTGACAACAGGGCAACGGACCTATGACCGTTTTGTCGCCAACATCCATTTTTGCGAGTATCGGGAATCCTTAAGGTCTCGCTGGGTGCCAACAAAAGACACCGAAAAATGCCACATTGGCTATATCTGTGCGCCCACAGACCAATACTTCCTTGATGACTAGAGCATATCTTCGATAAGTGGATATCGTTTTTCAGAAAAAAAGAAGGGCCACCCAAAATGGCAGCCCTTCTCCCCATCAGATTTTAGAGCAAATTTTTGTCGTTTGATTGAACCCAATCAAACGAAACGTGCTCTAAAGCGGGATGTTATTATGCTTTTTCCAAGGAAGTTCCTGCTGTTTGTTACGCAACATAGCCAAAGCACCAGAGATCCGCCTGCGTGTTGAGTGAGGTCTGATAACATCGTCTATATACCCACGTTCTGCCGCAACAAATGGGTTCGCGAAACGGTCTTCGTAATCCTTCGTGCGCATTGCGATTTTTTCAGGGTCATCCAGCTCGGAGCGATAGATAATCTCCGTGGCACCTTTCGCTCCCATCACCGCAATTTCCGCCGACGGCCACGCATAGTTCACATCGCCGCGAATATGTTTGGAACTCATAACATCATAGGCTCCACCATATGCTTTACGTGTAATGACCGTAATCTTGGGAACAGTTGCCTCTGCATACGCGAACAGCAGCTTGGCACCGTGTTTGATAAGCCCGCCATATTCCTGCGCAGTTCCTGGAAGGAAGCCAGGGACATCAACGAACGTGACAAGGGGAATGCCAAAACAATCACAAAAACGCACAAAACGGGCAGCCTTACGGCTCGCATCACTGTCCAGCACCCCGGCAAGTACCATGGGCTGGTTTGCAATAACGCCGACTGTCCGCCCTTCAATGCGTCCAAAGCCTGTTAGAATATTGCCCGCAAAGCTTTCCTGAATTTCAAAGAAATCCCCTTCATCAAGCGTCTTCACGATGAGCTCACGCATATCGTAGGGCTTATTGGGGTTATCAGGAATCAAAGTGTCCAGACTATTATCTATGCGCGCCTGATCATCATAGACAGCAAGCTCGGGAATCTCTGCCTGATTGTTCATCGGCAGATAATCCACCAGCCTCCGTATTTGAAGGAGCGCATCTACGTCATTGTCATAGGCACCGTCGGCAATGGAGGACTTCATTGTATGAACGGACGCGCCGCCGAGCTCTTCAGCCGTGACTGTTTCGTTGGTAACGGTTTTAACAACATCCGGCCCTGTGACAAACATATAGGATGTGTCACGAACCATAAAGATGAAGTCGGTCATTGCAGGTGAGTACACATCACCACCCGCACACGGCCCCATGATCACTGAAATCTGCGGAATCACACCTGAGGCCTGTACGTTACGCCAGAAGACTTCCCCATATCCGCCCAAGGCTGCAACGCCTTCTTGAATACGAGCGCCACCGGCATCAAAGATACCAATAATAGGCGCTCTATTCTGAAGAGCCATATCTTGAATTTTAGTGATTTTTTCTGCATGCGTCTCCGAAAGAGATCCGCCTAAAACGGTAAAGTCTTTCGAAAAGACATAAACAGTGCGTCCATTGATTGTGCCCCAACCGGTAACAACCCCATCACCGGGGATATGGTTTTCCTCCATTCCAAAATCAGAGCAGCGATGGACCTTAAACATATCGTATTCTTCGAATGAGCCTTCATCCAGAAGAATTTCAATTCTTTCTCTTGCAGTCAGCTTACCACGTTTGTGCTGCGCATCAATGCGCCTTTGTCCTCCACCCAATTGCGCCTGAATACGCCGATTTTCCAGTTCTGCAATGACTTCTTTCATCTTAATCGTGAGCTCCCATAAAACGTAAATACGTTCTAGCACGTACAATCCACAGGGCGCCAGTAATCCCTTGGTTTGAATAGAGTGTTCGATACCATGAACTTAACTGATAAAAAAAGGCAGCCCCCAAAAAGGAAGCTGCCTTTCTAAACCGACGAAAAACCTGGGCCTATTCGCTGGCGTCTGCCGCCGCGGCGTTCAAAAGGCCGTAATTCTGCTCACCAATTTTTGCAAGAAGCTCCAGCTGTGTTTCAAGGAAGTCAATGTGACCTTCCTCGTCCGCTAGAAGTTCGTCAAAAAGTTTCATGGAAACATAGTCGCCTTCTTCATGGCAAACTTCCCGAGATTTTTTATAGGAAGAGCGCGCATCTTGTTCACCCGCCAGATCACCTTCCAGTACCTCTTTAATGTTGGTACCGATTTTCAACGGTGCAACGGTTTGCATATTCGGGTGCCCGCCGAGGAAAAGAATGCGCTCGATAATTTTATCGGCGTGGTGCATCTCCTCGATTGACTCTTCCTTCTCTTTCTTCGCCAGGTTCCCATAGCCCCAGTCTTCCAAAAGACGGTAATGTAACCAGTACTGATTCACTGCACCTAATTCCAAATGCAGTGCCTCATTCAAGCGATCGATAACTTTGCTATTATTTTTCATTGTAACTCCAAGATGCTATTCGCTGATTACGAGCGACCGATTGCCATGGTCTCAGTCGAAAAATGAGTGAATACTCATCAGTTTACCGTTGAATCAGAAACTTCATTTCTACCAGTCTACACTTTGAAAGAGTCTAGAGTAGCGGTCAAGCCTTTAGCGTGTCATTGACACGCTCCCAAGCTGCTAAACTCGTCTCGGTTAAAGTCTAACAGTGTGAAGGAGCTCAAGATACGATATACCTCAAAGACTCCCATTTAATCTAAGATTGGGTATGCTCGCCAATTTCAACCCTGACAAGAAACAGTCGCCTCAAGAGTTTACATAAAACAGGTTGATATTACCCTCTCAACGACATTTTTCTCAGTCGCCCATTTCGAAGGATCTCGATGCGCCAGACATTGGGCCTCTTCTTTGAGACCTTTTCCAGCTGCGCAGTGTCTTCAACCTCAATCCTATTTACCGAGACGAAAATATCCCCCCTCTTAAACCCTACATATTGAGCGGATGATCCAGCTTCAACTTCAGTAACCACAACTCCGTTATTCTGGCCGCTCAAGCGCAGCTCTTCAATAACGGCAGGAGACAGGTTCATAACCGTCATGCCGCCAAATGGGTTGCGACCTGATATCTCGCGTTTATCGCGCGGAACAGTTTCGGGAGCAGCTTCAAGAAAGACTTCGAACTCTTCAATTTCTCCATTGCGAGAAATTTTGAAACTTGTGGTGCTACCCAGTTTCTTGGTTGCAAGACGGTAGCCAAATGAATCTGGGTCAAGCACTTCAGCCCCGCCAACACTCAAGATAACGTCCCCTACCCTCAAACCGGCATTTTCCGCCGGACTGTCTGGATAAATTTCAGTGACCATCACCCCATAGGGCCGGTCCATGCCTAAGCTTTCCGCGATATCCGAGGAAACGGTTTGCAAGCTAGTTCCAACCCATGGCCTGCGGACATAATTGCCAGTACCCGCGGCGGCTGCGACGACCTCAACCATATTTGCCGGTATGGCAAAGCCGATTCCATTGGAGCCCCCAGAGCGGGAGAAAATGGCTGTATTGATTCCGATCAAGTTGCCCTTGATATCGACGAGGGCGCCACCGGAGTTTCCGGGGTTAATCGCCGCATCCGTCTGGATGAAGAACTGATAGTCGCTGACCCCTACCTGTGTACGTGCAACCGCAGACACGATGCCTTGGGTGACAGTCTGCCCCACACCAAAAGGATTACCGATCGCCAGAACCAAGTCCCCGACTTCAAGCTCATCAGAATTTGCAAACGGGACTGTGGGGAAGCTCTCCTCTCCTCCGTCTATTTTGAGGATAGCCAAATCGGTCTTCTCATCCTTCAAAATAACCTTTGCATCAAACTCCCGGCGATCAGAAAGGGCGACGCGGACCTGATCGGCACCAGCGACAACATGATGATTGGTAATCACCGTTCCATCTGCCGAGGTGATAACTCCAGAACCCAGAGAATTCTGAACGCGTTTGCGCGCCGGTGCTCCCGGCATTGCTTGATCACCAAAGAAACGGCGAAAAAAAGGGTCGTTGAAAAAAGGAGAGCGCCTGCGCTGCGTTACCGTGCGGCTGGCATACACATTCACAACTGCCGGAGCCACATCCTTCACAATCGGAGCAAACGAGAGTTTTATTTCCGTACCAGATCCAGGAACGGAGCGCTCTTGAGCCAACGAGGGCGAAAGACCAGACCCAAGAAAAGCAACAAGAGCTGATGTCAAAATCAACCTATGCACAGGTGAGGCAGAATGTGCCATGTCAGAGCTACCTTAATTTGAACATTGTTTCATGCCGCTGCCCTCAACGGCTTCATCACAAATAAGACTGTAACTCCAAAATGAAAAGGCTGATCTTTTGGATATCGTTTCATACCCGTCAAAAAACCAGCCTTTCCTTTCACATCTGCTCAAAGGCTTAAGCAGCCCTAAGGTTTTCCAGATACGTCTCTACCAGCTGGGACAGCGCCTCAGCTTGCGCTGAAAGCTGGTCAGAAGCCGCCAGAACACTGTCGGCTTCCTGACCGGCATCACCGGCAATTTCTGAAACGCGCCCAATGGAGGTTGCCACTTCGGAAGACCCCGCAGCCACCTGCTGGATGCTGCTGGAAATATCTGTAGTTGTTACGGTCTGCTCTTCCACAGCTCCCGCAACGGTCACAGATACCTCATTGATCTTTTTAATGACTTTTGCCACCTGCTGAATCGCAGCAACAGCGTTTTGAGTTTCCTGCTGTACAGCTTGAATTTGAGAGGAAATCTCGCCTGTTGCACGGCCAGTCTGGTTGGCAAGTTCCTTCACTTCCGAGGCGACAACCGCAAAGCCTTTGCCCGCTTCACCAGCGCGGGCGGCCTCAATAGTGGCATTCAGGGCGAGAAGGTTGGTTTGCTCCGCAATATCATTGATAAGAGAGACAACTTCGCCAATTCGGCTGGCCGCCTCTTGCAGACCATGAACCGTTGTTTCCGCGCTCAAGGCCATCTGCGAGGCTTCTTGAGAGATGTCAGCGGAATGGCGCACTTCTCTTTCAATTTCTCCTACTGTCGCCGTCAACTCTTCCGTAGCACCTGCCACTGCCTGTAGGTTCACCAAGGACTGCTCAGACGCGGAAGACACTGTTTGCGCTTCAGAGTTTGTCTGCTCAGAGATTCTCGCCATACTCTCGGCATTCCGGCGCAAGGTCTGGTAGGCATCATCCACAGCATGCAGCACATGGCGAACACCTTCATCAAACCCTTGATTAAGCTCGGACACGCGCTTGGAGCGCAGATCTTGCCTCTCCCGTTCTGCAACCTGCTGTTCTTGCAACTTGGCTTCATTGATCAAGGCAACCTGAAAAGTCTTCACAGCCGCTGCAATGTCACCGATTTCATCTTTTCGCGACGTGTAAGGAATCTCTTCTTTCAAGTTTCCACCCGAAATACGCGCGATGGCCTGAGACAGCCTTTGCATTGGAACGGAGATAAACCGTGCAATCACAAGCCCAACAACGAAAACGACCAAAAGGAACGGCAAGGTCACCCAAAGCGCGGCGTCGCGAAGGCTGTTAACTGTTGCCAGCGTATCCGCCATTTCCTTTTCAGAAATGACTGCCACCATCTGTCCAAAGAAATCGGCTCCCATAACCTTGAAGCTTTTTTCCCGGAAAAACGCGGTATCAACCGATTGGTTGGAAAGGGAGAACTGAGAAACTTCAGGGAAGATAACCTGATTGATTTCAAACTCGGGGCGAAGGGGCAATGAAGACAGTAACTTGCCCTGCGCATTGATCAGGTAACTTTGATTGCTTTTTCCAATTGGCGACAATGCCGTCATGATAGGATCAAGAAAGTCGCTGCCAAACCGGAAGACAAGGGCCCCTTTGAACTCGCTGGACCCAAAAGACTCCAAATAAATAGGAGCCGCGGCAAACAGGCTATTCTCACCATCGGCAAGGGCATAGGGCGCAAACTGTGTTGCGACGATCTCGCCCTGCTTCGCGTTCTCTGCTTTCTTATAGACGTCTGCCAGAGCGGTATTTGCCAAAACTCCGTCTTTTACAGAATTAAGGAACTCAGCTGATTTCGTAACCGAATAAACGACCCGACCAGTTTCATCCAAAACATAAATATCGGAGTAACTGGCATTATTCCAACTGCGATAAAAATCGCCATGAATACTCTTGTGTTTACTGCCATAAATGGAACTGGAATCCCCTTCCAGCGCAGCACGCTGATCCAGAGAAAGTCCCGGCTTTTGAAAGTATTCGGTAATGGCCTTCAAGTTGCCGTCCATCAAATCCAGTGCAAGTAACAGATCCGAGGACAGCAGTTTGATGTTTGAACTTACCGCCATTGTAATAAGTTCTTTACGTGCCCGATCTTGTGCATCCGCCAGATGCGAATGCCGCCCGTCGGCAACAATTTCAAGCTGTAGGTTAATTTCTCTAAATAGACTATCTCTGGCTTTATTCAGAACCATAAAGCTCAGTGTGATCGAACCAATAAGAGCCAAGCCAACTATGGAAACAGGAAGTATCACCCGCAGCCGGCGCCAATTGCCCAATTTCATCCTTAATCCCCTATTTTTTTACAGGATAAACAAGAAGTAAAACGGTTAATTTATTGTTAGGATATTGAAGTTTCATTACACAATATTGACGCTAATACACTCTATGGTAGAAAATAATTCTCAACCTGCAAAAAACGGGAAATTGTTTTCCGATTCCCATGTACTCGCAGAAACAATTTGAATAAAAATCCGCGGCAAAACCTTTCTCTTTGATAACCACTCATCCGAACGGGCCAAAAGAGGCTTTCAGGCCATAGCAGTTTGCTTGCTTCAGCCTATGAATTTCACCGTTTCCACCAAGGCTTGCCGCCAGTTGGATTGTGTGCAACACATCCCTTTATGAGTGATCTATTTTCAATCTCCGGACTGGATAAGTCCTCTTCCCGCCCATTGGCAGACCGCCTGCGCCCCTCTTGCCTGAATGAGGTCGTTGGCCAGAAACATCTGGTGGGGGAGGATGGTATCCTTTCACGCATGTTAAGCTCAGGTTCACTAGGATCCCTAATATTTTGGGGGCCTCCTGGAACCGGAAAAACGACTGTTGCGCGTTTACTGGCTGGAGAAACCGGCCATGATTTCGAGCAGGTTTCAGCAATTTTCACCGGTGTAGCCGATTTGAAGAAAGTTTTTGAAAAGGCCAGAGCCAGTCGCATATCAGGACGCTCAACCCTGTTGTTTGTGGACGAGATTCACCGGTTCAACCGGGCGCAACTGGACAGCTTTTTGCCCGTCATGGAAGATGGAACGATTACCTTGGTGGGGGCCACAACGGAAAACCCGAGCTTTGAGCTGAACGCTGCGCTTTTGTCACGCGCGCATGTTCTGGTTTTTGAAAGCCTGCAAGAAGATGCCCTGTCGGATTTGCTGGCACGCGCTGAAACCATAATGGAGAAGCCTTTGCCTTTGGATGAAAAGGCCAAAGAGCTACTTGCTACGCTGGCAGATGGAGACGGACGCTCGGCCCTAACACTAGCCGAAGATGTCTGGCGTACGGCGCGGGAGGGAGAAAGCTACACAGCTGACCAGCTATTGGAAATCATCCACCGTCGGGCTCCCATCTATGACAAGGGAAAGGATGGTCACTACAACCTCATTTCCGCTCTACACAAATCGATTCGTGGATCTGATGCAGACGCAGCCCTTTACTGGATGAACCGAATGCTGGATGGTGGGGAAGACCCTATGTATATTATCCGCCGCTTTGTTAGAATGGCTCTGGAAGACATCGGCCTTGCCGACCCGCAAGCACTGGTACAGGCCAATGCGGCGAAAGAGGCTTTTCAACTTCTTGGTAGCCCTGAGGGCGAACTGGCACTGGCCCAAGCCTGCGTTTATCTGGCCACAGCTCCAAAATCCAATGGAGTTTATATGGCACAAAAATCCGCGCGCCGCGATGCACAGACCAATGGCTCTCTCCTGCCCCCCAAACACATTCTCAATGCACCGACAAAACTAATGAAGCAGATGGGGTATAACCAAGGTTACCAGTACGACCACGACACCCCCGAAGCCTTTTCTGGGCAGGACTATTTTCCGGAAAAAATGAACCGACAGACCTATTATGATCCACCCGAGCGTGGTTATGAAAGGGAAATCCGCAAACGCTTGACTTATTGGGACCGCTTAAGAAAAGAAAAAGCACAGACCTCAAATTCATAGAGCGGTGTGTGTTTTGCTCACTTCTTCTTTGCCAATGCCTGACAAAATTACTTTCCCATCTGGAGCCGAATCCCAAATATCGATATAGATAATATCCATGAAACATCTTTTGATTGTAGCGCTTGGCGGGGGCGCGGGAGCTGCGTGTCGCCATCTGGTATCTATGGCTTATTTCAAGCTACTTGGCCCTTCTTTTCCATGGGGAACCTTGACAGTGAACATACTCGGTTCGGCTATCATGGGGGCGTTTATCGAAATATTGCTGCACCGTCTGGGAAGCTCCACTGAACTGCGCCTTTTGATCGCCACCGGCTTTCTAGGGGGATTCACCACTTTTTCTTCTTTCTCACTAGATGTCATCGTTCTTTGGGAGCGAGGGGAACCAGTCATCGCTTTCGTTTATGTTTTGGCCTCGGTGACATTATCCATTTCAGCGCTATTCGGCGCTCTGTTTTTGACAAGACAGGTCTTCGCCTGATAGACGCTTTCCATCGCATCCAATTGGTTCCAACAGTAAGAACTCATGGCAGGACGACGAATACTCTTGCATATGCAAGACATGCCTGCCAAATGATGCCCAGAGTTTCTAATATAACCGTCCGCCGGTTTTTATCACAGCAGAACCGGCAAAATAAAAAGGCAGGAAACCGCTAATGAGCGGCATTGCAAATATAAAAGTTGTACGTGATGAAGGCGGTATGCGTCTTGATCGCTGGTTTAAATCCCACTACCCGGACTTAGGGTTCGGGCGTCTGCAAAAACTTCTAAGAACGGGTCAGGTTCGTTTGGATGGCAAGCGGGCAGAATCCTCAACACGCGTTATTGAAGGGCAAATTGTCCGCATTCCGCCCCTTGGCGTTCAGGTTCAGGCCGTTGACAAGAAGAATGCCAAGCCTGTCTCACGCAAGCTGATTGACAATGACCGTGAAGCCATAGAGCAAATGATGCTCTTTGAAGACAAAGAGGTCATGGTTCTTAACAAGCCTGCAGGTTTGGCAGTACAAGGTGGTTCTGGCCTCACGCGCCATCTAGATGGCATGCTTGATGCGTTCACGGACCGCTCTGGCAACAAACCACGCCTCGTACACCGTCTGGACCGGGAAACTTCGGGTATTATTCTCGTTGCCAAGACAAGACGAGCGGCTCAGGAGCTTACAAAAGCATTCCGTCACCGCAATACGCGTAAAATTTATTGGGCAATGCTGGCGGGTGTTCCCAAGCCGAAACAGGGGCGGATTTCAACATTTCTTGCAAGAAATGAAGCAGAAGAGCGTATGAAAGTCGTCAAGCACGGGGCGGATGAAGGTCAGCATGCCGTCAGCCACTATAATGTGGTTGAACAGTCCGGCCAGAAGCTGGCATGGGTCGCCATGAAACCCGTGACGGGCCGCACCCATCAGCTGCGTGCCCATGCGGCTCATTTAAAGCACCCCATTATTGGAGATTCCAAATACTTCAATGTCGATAACTGGGAGCTTCCGGGGGGCATTCAAAACAAGCTCCACCTTCTGGCTCGCCGTATCATCATTCCCCATCCTTCAGGGCAAGGTGAAATCGACGTTTCCGCCCCCCTTCCCCCGCATATGCAGCAGACGTGGAATCTACTGGGTATGGATGTGAAGGATTATGATCCTGACATTAACGAGCCTGAGTAAGCACCTGTTTCAGATAACTTCGATAGACATATTAATGGCTAGGACCTACTGAATGTATCTGATCGTTTTTGATTGCGATGGAACGCTGGTGGATGGCCAGCATTCCGTTCTTCAAGGATTTGAGGCCAGCTTTAAACAAGTTGGCCTACCTCTCCCTTCGCATAATGATATACTCTCGACAATTGGCCTATCGCTAGAACAGGCTCTGCTGCACATTGTAGGAGATCCGAATAGAGAGATAATTCCCCAGCTTATAGAAGCCTTCCACAAAGAGAAAATCCACCGCCGCTCTCAAGGTCTGGATCATGATCCTTTGTACCCTGGTGTTAAACAGACACTTGAAGAGCTTGCTGCAATGGATAATGTGCTGCTTGGTATTGCCACAGGAAAGCACTCCCGCGGCGTGGACCATATGCTGGATGTACATCAGTTACACGGCAAATTCGTTACCATACAAACTGCGGACAAAGCCCCGTCAAAGCCAAATCCAACAATGCTTTACCAAGCAATGTCTGAAGCTGGCACCTCACCACAGAACACCATTATGATTGGCGATACGACCTTTGACACAATGATGGCTCAAAATGCGGGCGTTCGCAGTATAGGTGTGAATTGGGGCTATCATAAAAGGAAAGAGCTACTGAGAACCGGCGCGTGCCAAGTTATTGACCGGTTTGAGGCACTCATTCCCTCCCTTGCACATCAACTAGAATGGACAGAGGACGTCTGTTAATGCGTGAAATCTTCGAACAACTGGCCGAAGACTTGGAAAAAGATCCAGTCAACCCGGTTGAAAGAGCTAAGGAACTTTCCAGAAAAGAGCTTCCAAAGCGCTTCTATGAAATGGTTAGTTTTCAAGAGATTGGTGGCGACTACGCGATCCTTCTTGACGGCAAGGCTGTAAAAACTCCAGCTAAGAATACTCTTTCGTTCAAAAAAGAGCACATTGCGGAGGCGGTTGCTGCAGAATGGGCATTGCAGGACAAGGAAATTGACCCTGCAACCATGCCTTTAACCCGTCTGGCTCACTCCGCAATTGATGCCGTATCCCTTCGCTTTGACGAAGTTGCGCAGGAAGTCACACGCTTTGCTGGCAATGATCACCTTTGCTATAGAGCCGACACCCCGCAAGAGCTTGTTGAAAGACAAACAAAGCACTGGGACCCTGTTGTAAATTGGGCCAATCAGCGGCTTTCGGGAAAGTTTCAGCTTATCTGTGGCATTATCCATAGGCCACAGGACGAAGCACTGCTTACCACATTTCGCGAAGCCCTAAACGCCTATACAGCACTTGAACTGTCCGCCATCCATTCACTTACCAGCATTACCGGCTCCGCACTTCTGGCGCTCGCAATTGCAGAGGGTACCATTGAACCTGAAGCTGCGTGGATCGCCGCCCATGTTGACGAGGACTGGAACATTGAACAATGGGGCGAAGACAGCGAAGGGGCGAGAGTACGCCAGTATAAGCGAGAGGAATTCGATGCTGCCTGCATGGTTCTCGCAGAGCCTGCCCCTGAGATTCCAGCGGACGCAAGCTGACAGCTAGGGCTACAGCCTCCCCCAAAATGGCAGCCAGTTTCCGGTGATAAGAGCTCATACAAACAAAAACCCCGCCAAATCTGGCGGGGTTTTTAATTTTTGAAACGGTTTTAAAAAACCTTCAGTACCGCCGATAAGGCGTGTACCTTATGCAGCCTCTGCAGCAGCTTCTTCAGCTTCAGCGCGAGCGCGATCTTCTGCGCCTTTAGCGGCAACATCACGATCAACAAACTCGATAACAGCCATGTCAGCGTTGTCACCATGACGGAAGCCCGCCTTCAGAACGCGGGTGTAACCACCTTCACGCTCTTTGTAACGCTCTCCCAGAGTGTCGAACAGTTTACGAACCATATCAACATCGCGGATCTGAGAAATTGCCTGACGACGTGCGTGCAAGTCACCACGCTTTGCCAGAGTGATGAGCTTGTCTGCGATTGGACGAAGCTCTTTTGCTTTCGGAAGCGTCGTTACAATTTGCTCATGCTTGATGAGCGATGCTGCCATGTTTGCAAACATTGCTTTACGATGGCTGGACGTCCGATTGAGCTTGCGGCCGGATTTTCCGTGGCGCATGGCCCTCTCCTTTATAGTATGATGCGGCGTCTAACTATGGAGCCGCTGAGGGCTCCATTAAAATGGAGCCTGGTTCTATCAATATTGGTGGTCTTCGTAGCGCTTGGCCAGATCGTCGATATTCTCAGGCGGCCAGTTAGCCACTTCCATACCGAGATGCAGTCCCATTTGCGCCAGAACTTCTTTGATCTCATTCAGAGACTTACGACCGAAGTTCGGTGTGCGAAGCATTTCGGCTTCAGTCTTCTGGATCAGATCCCCAATGTAAACGATATTGTCATTCTTCAGGCAGTTAGCTGAACGAACAGACAGTTCAAGTTCATCAACTTTCTTAAGAAGCGCTGGGTTGAACGCAAGTTCAGCAACAGCATCTTCTTGTACCTCACGCTGAGGTTCTTCGAAGTTAACAAAGATCGACAATTGGTCTTGAAGAATACGAGCTGCATAAGCAACAGCATCTTCAGGAACGACAGAGCCATCAGTTTCCACGTTAAGGATCAACTTATCGTAATCAAGAACCTGTCCCTCACGGGTGTTCTCAACTTTATAGGAAACTTTCTTAACCGGCGAGTACAGGCTATCAACCGGAATAAGACCGATTGGAGCATCTTCTGGACGGTTAACAGCTGCTGGAACATAGCCCTTGCCGGTGTTTACTGTAAACTCGAAGCGCACTTCCGCACCATCATCAAGGTTACAAAGTAAAAGATCCGGGTTAAGGACTTCAACATCACCAACGGTTTCGATGTCGCCCGCATAAACAGCACCAGGTCCTTGCTTACGCAGAACCATACGCTTAGGTCCTTCACTTTCCATGCGAAGCGCGATTTCTTTGATGTTCAGAACAATGTCCGTCACATCTTCACGTACGCCTGGAATGGAGGAGAACTCATGCAATACACCGTCAATCTGCACACCTGTTACAGCCGCACCTTGCAAGGAGCTAAGCAGAACACGGCGCAGAGCATTGCCCAAAGTCAGGCCGTAGCCACGCTCCAAGGGCTCAGCAACAACGGTACCCTTAAAACGGGCATCGTCACCTGAACGGATATCGAGTTTTGTTGGCTTGATAAGTTCTTGCCAGTTTTTTTGAATTGTCACGTTATATTCCCTTCGGCTTTCTCGTTGGCCGGGCTAAACTCGGCCAACCATCCTTTGCCACGGGTTAAAAACTGCCCGACGAATAATCAGACGCGGCGACGCTTGCGCGGACGGCAACCGTTATGTGGAATCGGAGTCACGTCACGAATAGATGTGATAACGAAACCAGTTGCCTGCAGTGCGCGAAGAGCAGATTCACGTCCAGAACCTGGACCACGAACTTCTACTTCCAGTGTGCGCATGCCGTGCTCAGCAGCTTTACGACCAGCGTCTTCGGCTGCGACCTGTGCGGCATAAGGGGTAGACTTACGTGACCCTTTAAAGCCGAGCGCGCCGGCAGACGACCAAGAAATGGCGTTGCCCTGAGCATCGGTAATGGTGATCATGGTGTTGTTGAACGTAGAGTTCACATGCGCAATACCAGAAGAAATATTCTTCCGTTCGCGACGACGCACACGCGTCGATTCTTTAGCCATAGTATGTCCTATCTATGATATCCACACCGCCGTAATTCCCGGCGGCTCCACCCAGCAATTGCCAGAAGGATTATTTCTTCTTACCGGCAATAGCCTTCGCAGGACCCTTACGGGTGCGTGCGTTGGTATGCGTACGTTGACCACGAACCGGCAGACCACGACGGTGGCGCAGGCCACGGTAGCAACCAAGGTCCATGAGACGTTTAATGTTCATTGCAGTTTCACGGCGCAGGTCACCTTCAACGAGGTGATCAGCATCGATTGCTTCACGGATCTGCAGAACTTCCTGATCAGACAGTTCGTTAACCCGGCGCTGCTCAGCAATACCCACTTTTTCAGTGATTTGCTTAGCAAACTTAGGGCCGATACCGTGAATGTACTGCAGCGCGATGACTACGCGCTTGTTCGTCGGAATATTGACGCCAGCAATACGGGCCACTTTGTTTCTCCTTAATCGAGGGCACAACACCATGCCCTCTCCCATTTCTGTTATGCTTTTATAGGCATAAACAGCAAAAAGACTAGCCTCGGTTTCCCAAGGAAAAACCGGCGCTAATCGAAAATGGTGTCGATATGCGCCGGCATATACTTTATTTTGCCTAAAGGTGCAAGACTTGTGGCACGTTTATGCCAAGCTTCCAGCCTTTAGAACTGCATCAATACTAGATGCAACTTTTTCAACGGAAGCCATTCCGTCAACCGCCTTCAAGGCACCCTTCTCACTATAATAGTGAATAAGTGGTGCTGTCTGCTCGTTATACACCGCCAAACGCTTCTTGAGCGCCTCAGCGTTGTCATCAGAACGAACTTCAGAGCTTTCGCGTGCCCGCTTCTCGATACGATCGAGAAGTTTGCCTTCATCCACATCAAGCTGGATTACTGCATCCAACTTCATGTTCTTGGAAAAAAGAAGCGCCTCTAAAGAATCAGCTTGTGCAATGGTTCTTGGAAATCCATCCAGAATAAACCCATTTGCGCAGTCTGGTTGCTCAATACGGTCTGCAATGAGTGAAACAATCAACTCGTCAGAGACGAGCTCGCCATTCTCAAGTACAGACTTGACCTGAAGCCCCACCTCAGTTTCCGCAGCTACAGCCGCACGAAGCATTTCACCGGTTGATAGCTGTTTAATGCCATAGTTTTCAACCAGCAGACTTGCCTGTGTGCCTTTACCGGCCCCCGGAGGTCCGAGAAGTATCAGTCTCATTTACGCTTCCCCCTCAGTTTCGTTTTCTTAACCAGCCCTTCGTATTGATGGGCCAGCAGGTGTCCTTGGATCTGGGACACAGTATCCATTGTGACACTAACAACGATCAACAGGGAAGTACCGCCAAAGTAGAAGGGTACGCCTGTTGCAGAAATGAGGAATTCAGGTAGTAGACAGATTAACGTGATGTAAATCGCGCCTACGACTGTAATTCTCGTCAGGACATGATCAATATATTGAGCAGTTCGCTCACCAGGACGAATACCTGGAATGAACCCACCCTGCTTCTTCAGGTTATCTGCTGTATCTGCAGGATTGAAAACAATCGCTGTGTAGAAAAAGCAGAAGAACACAATCAGGGCTGCATAAATAAGCATATATGCAGGCTGACCATGACCTAACCATGCAGTGATGGTTGTCAGCCATTCTGTGCCTGTTCCTGTTGCCTCACCAGTTTGAAAACTGGAAATGGTGGCTGGAACCAAGAGCAAAGAGGATGCAAAGATTGGTGGGATAACACCTGCTGTGTTCAGTTTCAAAGGCAGGAACGAAGTATTACCTTCGAACATGCGATTTCCCTGTTGCCGACGCGGGTATTTAATGAGCAAACGACGCTGCGCACGCTCCATAAATACAATGACGGCAATGACAGCAACAGACAGAAGAATCAACATCAAGATGATCGGAGTTGCCAGTGCACCCTGCCGACCCAATTCAAGTGTTGAAACCACCGCTGACGGTAGCCCCGCAACGATACCCGCGAAGATAATCAGAGAAATACCGTTCCCGATACCGCGAGAGGTGATCTGCTCACCAAGCCACATCAAGAACATAGTACCGCCGACCAACGTGATAACAGTCGCAACGCGGAAGAACATACCCGGATCTTCTACGATATTACCGGCAGATTCCAGCCCGACAGCAATACCGTAGGCCTGAAACATTGCCAATATCACCGTACCATACCGCGTATATTGGTTGATTTTCTTTCGCCCCTGCTCTCCTTCCTTCTTTAATTGCTCCAAGGATGGAACAACAGAAGTCATCAACTGAATGATAATCGATGCGGAGATGTAGGGCATAATGCCCAGGGCGAAAATTGCCATACGTTCCACGGCGCCGCCGGAGAACATATTAAAGAGTCCGACAATGCCGGACTGGGCACTTCCAAATGCTTGAGCCAACGCGTCGGCATTAATGCCTGGCAGAGGAATGTATGTACCGAACCGATACACCAAAAGCGCACCCAGTGTAAACCAGATCCGCTTTTTGAGTTCATCTGCCTTCGCGAAGGCGGAAAAATTTAGATTTGATGCAAGTTGCTCGGCAGCAGAAGCCATTCCGCGCTCCGGTCAGTATGAAAACACCAAAAAAAAGAGCTAGGCCTATTCGGCCTTAGCTCCCTTGATAACGACTTTGCCGCCAGCTTTTTCAACTGCTTCAACAGCAGTTTTAGAAGCACCAGCAATTTCGAAAGTTACAGCTACTTTAAGCTCACCGTCTGAAAGAAGACGAACGCCGTCTCTCACACGCTTTACAATACCAGCTGCCTTCAATGATTCAACTGTAACAGGCGCAGAAGCATCAAGCTTACCAGCGTCAATTGCAGTTTGAATACGGCCCAAAGACACAATATTCAGGTCTTTAGCAAAGATGTTTGTGAAGCCGCGCTTTGGCAGACGACGATGCAATGGCATCTGACCGCCTTCAAAACCCTTAATGGCTACACCAGAACGGGACTTCTGACCTTTGACACCACGGCCACCGGTCTTACCCTTACCCGAACCAATACCGCGACCAACGCGAGTACGGCTCGGTGAAGCACCAGGATTGTCCTGGAGTTCATTGAGTTTCATTGTCTAATCTCCCGGCTCTCGTTACGCTTCTTCCACGACGCGAACCAGATGCTTGACCTTACGGATCATGCCGCGCACTTCAGGAGTATCCTTCAAAGTGCGGGTACGATGCATCTTGTTCAAGCCCAGGCCGATCAGTGTTGCACGCTGATCTGCTGGACGACGCAGTGGGCTGCCGATCTGTTCGACCGTTACGGTCTTTTCAGTAGTCGCCATGACACTAACCCTTGTTCAATCTAGTAAGCAAAAACCGAAGCTTACGCTTCAGCTTGTGCTACTGCCGCATCATCCTTGTCACGACGACGAGCCTGCAAAGTAGAAACCTTGAGGCCACGACGTGCAGCAACTGAACGTGGGCTATCTTCTTTTTTCAGAGCATCAAACGTCGCACGAACCATGTTGTACGGGTTAGATGTACCGAGAGATTTAGAAACAACATCCTGTACGCCAAGTGTTTCGAACACTGCACGCATAGGACCACCAGCGATGATACCAGTACCGGCAGGAGCTGCACGCAAGATTACCTTGCCTGCGCCGTGACGGCCTTCTACATCGTGATGAAGTGTACGGCCTTCGCGCAATGGCACACGAATCATCGTGCGCTTTGCAGCTTCAGTTGCCTTACGAATTGCTTCAGGCACTTCGCGGGCTTTACCATGACCAAAACCAACGCGGCCTTTCTGGTCACCAACTACAACAAGTGCAGCAAAGCCAAAGCGACGACCGCCTTTTACTACTTTTGCGACGCGGTTGATGTGAACGAGCTTATCGACAAATTCACTGTCGCGCTCATCACGATCCCGGTTATCCTGTCTCGCCATATTTTCGTCTTCCGTTTTCTAAAAGCACCCAAAGGCGCCGATCAGAATTCCAGTCCGCCTTCACGAGCAGCATCTGCCAAAGCCTTAACACGGCCATGGAACAGGTATCCACCACGATCAAACACAACTTGCTTAACACCAGCAGCCAGAGCGCGTTCTGCAACCAGCTTACCGATTACTTCGGCAGCGGCTTTGTCAGCGCCAGTCTTGAGAGTGCTCTTTACATCCGCTTCGATTGAAGATGCTGCAACAAGGGTTACACCCTTAGTGTCATCGATAATCTGAGCATAGATTTGCTTGGAAGAGCGGAAAACAGACAACCGTAGACGTCCATTCGCTACTTTTTTTACCGAGCGACGTACGCGAGCGCGACGACGTTCGAAAGAATTTCCATTCGCCATGGTCGTATCCGTTACTTCTTCTTGCCTTCCTTACGAACGATAAATTCGTCCGCATACCGCACGCCTTTGCCTTTATAAGGCTCAGGTGGACGGAATTCGCGAATATTCGCTGCAACCTGTCCAATGAGCTGCTTATCGATGCCGCTGATTTCAATTTCAGTCGGCTTCGGGCACTTGATTTCCACACCTTCAGGGATGTCAAATTTGACATCATGGGAAAAACCAAGGGCTAGATTCAGAGTTTTACCCTGAACTTGCGCACGGTAACCAACACCAGTAATCGCGAGCTTCTTTTGGAAGCCTTCGGATACACCAGTAATAAGGTTAGCGACCATAGTACGGCACATACCCCACATTGAACGAGCAGTTTTGCTCTCGTTGCGAGGAGTTACCTGAATACCTGCATCTGTCATCTCGACGAGAACGAGGTCATGAGCCACGAAGGAAAGCGTTCCCTTCGGGCCCTTGACTTCTACGTTCTGGCCGTTGATCGATGCCGTTACCCCGCTAAGCACGGGGACTGGCTTTTTGCCAATACGAGACATAGGATCAACCTGTCAGTTTGTATTAGTAGAACATTGCCGCATCAGAAGACGCGGCAAAGAACCTCACCACCCACATTTTTTTCGCGGGCTTCATGATCTGCCATCACACCTTGAGGTGTGGACAGAATAGAAATGCCCAGGCCATTGGCCACATGTGGAATGTTTTTCACTGAAGAATAAACACGACGGCCAGGCTTAGATACGCGCTCAATCGTGCGAATCACTGGCTCATTGTCAAAATACTTCAGCTCAATTTCGAGCTCGGACTTACCACCGTCAAATGCGGTAGTAGAGTAGCCACGGATATAACCTTCCGCAGCTAAAACGTCCAAGATGTTTGCGCGCAATTTTGACGCAGGGGTGGATACCCGTGCTTTGCCACGCAAGTGCGCATTACGAATGCGCGTGATCATATCCCCGACTGGATCGGAAATCGACATAGCAGTAACTCCTTACCAGCTCGACTTCACGAGACCCGGGATCTTGCCCAGGGAACCCAACTCACGAAGCGCAATACGCGACATCTTAAGTTTGCGATAATAACCGCGTGGGCGACCTGTGACTTCACACCGGTTGCGTACCCGTGTAGGCGCGGAATTGCGCGGCAGCTTTGCAAGCTTAAGCCGGGCATTAAACCGCTCCTCCAGGGACAGGCTCTCGTCCTTGGCCATCGCCTTCAGGGCAGCGCGCTTTGAAGCGTACTTGCTTACAAGACGCTCACGCCGCTTATTTTTTTCGACCGCGCTTTTCTTCGCCATCGTCTGTCCTCGTTCCTTTCCCGTATACCGCTTTTATTTGCGGAACGGGAAGTTGAACGCGCGCAGTAATTCACGCGCTTCGTCATCGGTTTTCGCAGTGGTGCAGACCACAACATCCATACCC
Organism: Pseudovibrio sp. M1P-2-3; assembly: GCF_031501865.1. NCBI lineage: Bacteria > Pseudomonadati > Pseudomonadota > Alphaproteobacteria > Hyphomicrobiales > Stappiaceae > Flexibacterium > Flexibacterium corallicola. The sequence goes on along the minus strand of NZ_JARRCW010000001.1, from coordinate 1,258,187 downwards.
CACATTTGATCTACTTTATCGTAGTCAATTTCAGGGAAAACGATGTGTTCTTTAAGACCCATTGCATAATTACCACGCCCGTCGAAACTTTTTGGGTTCAGACCACGGAAGTCACGAACACGCGGAAGCGCGATTGTAACCAAACGGTCCAAGAACTCAAACATTTTCGCACGACGGAGGGTAACTTTCGCACCCAGCGGCATGTCTTCACGAACCTTAAAGGTCGCGATAGATTTCTTAGCACGGGTAATAACCGCCTTTTGACCAGCAATCAAGCTAAGATCTTCAGAAGCGATCCGAGCTTTCTTGCTGTCGCCGACAGCTTCACCAACACCCATGTTCAAAACTACCTTCTCTATCGAAGGAATTTCCATAGGGTTTGCGTAGTTGAATTTCTCCTGCAGCTGGGCACGCACTACTTCATCGTAGTGCGCTTTCAGCTTGGGAGTGTAAGTAGCGTCAGCCATCAATCACGTCTCCCGAACGTTTGGCGACACGCTGAGTGACGCCATCTTCGTTGGTCGTGAAACCGACGCGGGTCGGCTTGCCATCCTTAGGATCAGCAATGGCAATATTGGAAAGCTGAATAGGAGCTTCCTTTGTGATGATACCGCCCTCGCTCTGCTGGGTCTGGCGCTGGTGCTTGCGCACCAAGTTAACGCCACGCACGACAGCGCGATTCTCGGACGGAAGCATCTGGATCACTTCCCCAGTCTTCCCTTTGTCACGACCGGCAATTACGACGACTTTGTCGCCCTTTTTGATCTTCGCGGGCATCAGAGCACCTCCGGCGCAAGCGAAATGATCTTCATGTGATTCTTAGCACGCAGTTCGCGAGGAACTGGGCCAAAAATACGTGTTCCGATCGGTTCTTTGTTATTGTTGATCAGTACGGCCGCATTGCGGTCGAAACGGATCACACTGCCATCGGCGCGGCGGACATCTTTTGCCGTGCGCACGACGACTGCTTTCATCACGTCGCCCTTTTTCACACGGCCCCGTGGGATAGCTTCTTTTACAGACACCACAATGATGTCTCCAACGCCAGCATACTTCCGCTTGGAACCGCCGAGCACCTTGATGCACATTACACGACGCGCACCGGAGTTATCCGCCACGTCGAGGTTTGTTTGCATCTGAATCATGACTCGTCGCCTTGTTCTTTTCTCAGCGCCTCTAAATTAAAAGCACCGGATGCGTTCATTAGCTTGTTGCTTCGTTAGAAACAACAGTCCAATTCTTATTCTTAGAAATTGGTGCACACTCTTCGATAGAGACAGTGTCACCAACCTTGTAAGAATTGTTTTCATCATGTGCACGATACTTTTTCGTACGGCGCACAGTTTTCTTCAGCAACGGGTGGGTAAAGCGACGCTCTACCTTAACCGTTACCGTCTTATCATTCGCATCGCTCACGACGATACCCTGCAATATACGCTTTGGCATCCTCGACTCCTTATGCGTTAATAGACGTGCGCTTTTCGCGCATGATGGTTTGGATCTGCGCAATGTCACGACGAACTTCGCGGACACGTGCAGTATTTTCGAGCTGACCTGTTGCCTTCTGAAAGCGCAAGTTGAACTGCTCTTTCTTCAGAGCTGAAAGATCGTCTTTCAACTGATCTTCAGTCTTTGCTCTTACGTCGCTAGCCTTCATGGCCTTAACCTCTCAACTGTCCGATCACTCGCCGATGCGCTGGACAAACCGGCACTTGATCGGGAGTTTGGCAGCAGCCAGACGGAATGCTTCACGAGCAATCTCTTCTGACACACCATCAACCTCAAACATGATACGGCCTGGTTTGACCTTACATGCCCAGTATTCAGGACTACCCTTACCTTTACCCATACGTACTTCTGCTGGTTTCGAAGAAACCGGTACATCCGGGAAAATTCGGATCCACACACGACCTGCACGTTTCATGTGACGGGTCATGGCACGACGGGCCGCCTCGATCTGACGAGCGGTGATCCGCTCAGGCTCCAATGCCTTCATTCCGAAGGCACCGAAGTTGAGGTCTGTACCGCCCTTGGCATCGCCATGGATACGGCCCTTGTGCTGCTTGCGGAACTTAGTTCGCTTAGGTTGCAGCATCGCTTTTCTCTCGCTTATCTAGTCTGTCGAAAAGAGGTGCTGCAATTAAGCAGCACGCTCGCGTCGACCGCCGCCCTGGCGTTCGTTTTTGCCACCACCTTCGGTCGCACGACGTTCAGAAGCCATTGGATCATGCTCAAGGATTTCTCCTTTGAAGATCCAGACTTTAACGCCACACGCGCCATAAGCAGTATGCGCAGTAGCAGTACCATAGTCGATGTCTGCACGAAGAGTGTGCAGAGGCACGCGACCTTCACGGTACCATTCGATACGCGCGATTTCCGCGCCACCCAGACGGCCACCACAGTTAATGCGGATGCCCTGAGCGCCAAGACGCATTGCAGACTGAACTGCACGCTTCATGGCACGGCGGAATGCAACACGACGTTCCAGCTGTTGAGCAATAGATGCTGCAACAAGAGCTGCGTCTGTTTCCGGCTTGCGCACTTCAACAATGTTGAGGTGTACTTCCGAATTGGTCATCTCGGAGAGCTTCTTGCGAAGACGCTCGATGTCCGCACCTTTTTTACCAATAACAACACCTGGACGACCAGAGTGGATTGTTACGCGGCACTTACGGTGTGGACGCTCGATAACCACTTTAGATACAGCAGCCTGCTTAAGTTCTTTAAGCAGGTACTCACGAATGCGGAAATCTTCATGAAGAAGATCGCCATATTCGTTCTTGCCAGCAAACCAGCGGGAGTCCCAAGTCCGGTTAATGCCGAGGCGAAAACCGATCGGATTAATCTTCTGTCCCATCAGGCAGTCTCCTCAACTTCGCGAACCACGATGGTCAGGTTAGCGAACGGCTTTTGGATCCGTCCTACACGACCACGGGCACGTGGCTGGAAGCGCTTCATTACGAGCGCTTTGCCGACGAATGCCTCGGCGACGACAAGATTGTCGACGTCGAGATCATGATTGTTTTCCGCGTTTGCAATAGCAGACATCAAGGTTTTCTTGACATCACCAGCGATGCGCTTGCGGGAGAATGTCAGGTCAGCAAGAGCTGAGCTAACTTTCTTACCGCGGATCGATGCAGCAACAAGGTTTAGCTTCTGCGGGGAAACCCGCAGCATGCGGCATACTGCCTTTGCCTCGTTGTCGGCGAGCGTCCGCTCCTGCTTCTGCTTGCCCATCGTTATTTCCTCTTCGCCTTTTTGTCAGCTCCGTGACCGTAGTAAGTGCGAGTTGGGGAATATTCACCCAGCTTCTGACCTACCATGTCTTCGCTGATCAAAACAGGAATGTGCTTCTGGCCGTTATAAACGCCAAAGGTCAACCCCACGAATTGCGGAAGGATAGTGGAACGGCGGCTCCAGGTCTTAATGACCTCGTTGCGGCCGGACTCACGAACCTTTTCCGCTTTTTTCAGGAGGTAACCGTCAACAAACGGGCCTTTCCAGATCGAACGTGTCACGATCCGTCCCTCTTATTTCTTCCGCGAGTGACGTGAACGAACGATAAACTTATCGCTCGACTTATTACGTCGCGTGCGCTTGCCTTTAGTTGGCTTACCCCAAGGAGTAACCGGATGACGTCCACCAGATGTGCGACCCTCACCACCACCATGTGGGTGATCTACAGGGTTCATTGCAACACCACGAACATGTGGACGACGACCAAGCCAACGTGAACGACCAGCCTTACCATAATTGATATTGGCGTGATCAGGGTTGGAAACCGCACCGATCGAAGCCATGCAGGTACCGAGAACTCGGCGCTGCTCACCAGACAGGAGACGGATTACAGTGTAGCCAGCATCGCGGCCAACAATCTGAGCGTAAGCACCGGCTGAGCGAGCAATCTGCGCGCCTTTACCTGGCTTCATCTCGATGTTGTGCACAATGGTACCAACTGGAATGGAAGCGAGAGGCATAGCATTGCCCGGCTTCACATCAACGGATTGACCAGCAATAACCTTATCACCAGCAGCTAGGCGCTGAGGTGCCAAGATGTATGCCTGCTCACCGTCTTCGTAGGTAACCAACGCGATAAAAGCAGTACGGTTAGGATCGTACTCAAGGCGCTCTACTGTACCGACAACGTCGAATTTACGACGCTTGAAGTCGATTAAACGGTATGTGCGCTTGTGACCACCACCAATGTTGTTGGCGGTCTTGCGACCCATGTTGTTACGACCACCAGACTTGGAAAGACCTTCAGTCAATTTCTTGACTGGTTTACCCTTCCAAAGACCAGAACGGTCCACCTGCACCAGCTGACGACGGCCAGGAGATGTTGGATTAAATGTCTTAAGTGCCATTTGTTCCTACCTCGCCCTTAAAGACCTGTCGTCACATCGATGGACTGACCGTCCTCGAGTGTGACCACTGCTTTTTTGAAGTCAGTCTGACGACCGAGGATTCCGCGGAAACGCTTTGTCTTACCCTTACGAATAAGAGTATTGACAGCCTTTACCTTCACACCGAACAGGCCTTCAACAGCAGCTTTGATTTGCGGCTTAGTGGCCGTAATCGCTACTTTGAATACAACTTTGTTCTCTTCAGAAGCAAAAGTTGCCTTTTCAGTGATAACCGGAGAAACGATTGTATCGTAATGATTAATGTTCATTAGAAACGCTCCTCTAGTGCAGTAACAGCAGCTTTGGTCAACACCAATGTGTCACGACGAAGAATGTCGTAAACGTTGATGCCTTGAACCGGAAGCACGTCAACCAATGGAATGTTGCGGGAAGCAATACCGAAGTTTGCATCCACTTCTTTACCATCGATGATCAATACGTTGTTCAAGCCCAAAGTTTCCAGCTGGCCTTTAACTGACTTTGTCTTTGCTTCAGCTGCTTTCGCATCTTCAACAATGATCAAGTGACCAGCCGCAGCTTTTGCGGAAAGCGCGTGTTTCAGACCAAGCGCACGAACCTTCTTAGGAAGATCGATTGCGTGACTGCGGACAACAGGTCCGAACGCTTTACCACCGCCGCGGAACTGAGGCGCTTTACGGTTACCGTGACGAGCGCCGCCAGAACCCTTCTGCTTAACGAATTTCTTTGTGGTACCATTTACTTCGGAACGACCCAAAGTTTTATGTGTACCAGCCTGACGCTTTGCAAGCTGCCAGCGAACTACGCGCTGGATCAGATCCGCGCGCGGCTCGAGACCAAAGATCTCGTCAGATACGGTGATCGAACCGGCTGCACCGCCGCCGAGGGTCTTAACCTCGAGTTCCATCACTCACCTTCCTTCCCGGTTTCGCTCGTAGCAACCGTGTCCAGCTGACGGAAAGAACCAGGAACTGGAACGTTTTCCGGCAAAGCCTTCTTGATTGCATCACGAACGAGGATCCAGCCGCCCTTAGAACCAGGCACGGAACCTTCAACCATGATCAAACCGCGTTCAACGTCGGTACGTACGATCTTCAGGTTCTGAGTGGTAACGCGTTCATCACCTAGGTGACCGGCCATTTTCTTGCCTTTGAACACTTTACCGGGATCCTGACACTGACCCGTTGAACCGTGTGCGCGGTGAGAAATCGACACACCGTGGGAAGCGCGACCGCCCCCGAAATTGTGACGTTTCATAGCACCTGCAAAGCCCTTACCGATAGATGTACCGGTAACGTCCACGAACTGACCTGTTACATAGTGATCAGCAGTAATTTCTGCACCCACTTCGATCAGTTTGTCTTCGTCAACACGGAACTCGGCAAGCTTGCGCTTAGGCTCAACTTTTGCTGCTGCAAAGTGGCCGCGCATTGCACGGTTTGTGTTTTTAACTTTAGCTGCACCAACACCAAGCTGTAGTGCTGTGTAGCCGTTTTTATCTTCCGTCCGGTGGGCTACGACTTGACACTTGTCGAGACATAGAACTGTAACAGGCACGTGTTCACCAGCTTCGCTGTATACACGTGTCATACCCACTTTTCGTGCGATCACTCCAGAACGCATCGGCATCCCCTTGGTCCGCCTTAAAGCTTGATCTCGACGTCCACACCGGCAGCCAGGTCGAGCTTCATAAGAGCATCTACTGTCTGTGGTGTTGGATCGACGATGTCGAGGAGGCGCTTATGAGTGCGCATCTCAAACTGATCACGGCTTTTCTTGTCGATGTGCGGACCGCGAAGTACTGTGTACTTTTCGATACGCGTCGGCAACGGTACGGGTCCGCGCACTTGTGCGCCTGTCCGTTTCGCCGTGTTAACGATCTCCTTTGTGGAGGCGTCGAGAACACGGTGATCAAACGCCTTCAGGCGGATCCGAATATTCTGACCGTTCATGACTTATCCCTACTGGGTAAGGTCAGGCGATAGCTCCTAGAAAGGAGCACCGCCTCCAAACCCAATTCTTATTCGATGATTTCAGCTACAACGCCGGCACCAACGGTACGACCACCTTCGCGAATAGCGAAGCGCAGACCGTCTTCCATAGCGATAGGCACGATCAGTTCAACTGAAACTGAGATGTTATCGCCAGGCATTACCATTTCTGTGCCTTCTGGCAGAGAAACAACACCAGTCACGTCAGTTGTACGGAAGTAGAACTGTGGACGGTAGTTGGTGAAGAATGGTGTATGACGACCACCCTCTTCCTTGGTGAGGATGTATGCCTCTGCCTTGAACTTTGTGTGCGGAGTAACGGAACCCGGCTTACAAAGAACCTGACCACGCTCAACTTCTTCACGAGCTACGCCGCGAATAAGTGCGCCGATGTTGTCGCCTGCTTCACCGCGATCAAGCAGCTTGCGGAACATTTCAACACCAGTAACAGTGGTCTTAGTCGTATCTTTGATACCAACGATTTCGACTTCTTCACCAACGTTGATGATACCGCGCTCTACACGACCGGTTACAACAGTACCACGGCCAGAGATAGAGAACACATCTTCGATTGGCATCAGGAATGGCAGGTCGCGAGGACGTTCCGGAGTAGGAATGTAATCATCAACAGCAGCCATCAGTTCAACGATCTTGTCTTTGCCGATCGCGTCGTCGCGGTCTTCAAGAGCAGCAAGAGCTGAACCTGCAATGATAGGAATATCATCGCCTGGGAATTCGTAGGAAGACAGAAGTTCACGAACTTCCATTTCTACGAGTTCAAGAAGCTCTTCATCATCAACCTGGTCAACTTTGTTCATGAAGACAACCAGAGCAGGAACACCAACCTGACGTGCGAGCAGAATGTGCTCACGTGTCTGAGGCATTGGGCCATCTGCAGCGTTAACAACGAGGATCGCGCCATCCATCTGAGCCGCACCGGTGATCATGTTTTTCACATAATCGGCGTGGCCTGGACAGTCAACGTGTGCGTAGTGACGAGCTTCGGTTTCATATTCAACGTGTGCTGTTGAAATGGTGATACCGCGAGCACGCTCTTCAGGAGCGCCATCGATTTCGTCGTAAGCCTTGAAATCACCGAAAGATTTGGTGATCGCAGCTGTCAAAGTTGTTTTGCCGTGGTCAACGTGGCCGATTGTGCCGATGTTGACGTGTGGCTTTGTACGTTCAAATTTTTCTTTAGCCATCGGATTTCTCCGTTCTCTCTGTAATCCTTTTGACTGCGATTAGGTTTAGGCGTACTTCGCCATAACCTCATCAGCAACAGCCTGAGGGACTTGATCGTAATGATCGAACACCATGGAATACTGCGCACGTCCTTGCGACATAGAGCGCAAGTTGTTGACGTAACCAAACATGTTGGCCAGCGGAACCATAGCAGTGATAACGGTCACGACACCGCGGTTTTCGGTACCAGCAATCTGTCCACGACGGGAATTCAGATCACCAATCACGTCACCCATGTAATCTTCAGGGGTAACAACCTCAACCTTCATAATTGGTTCCAGAAGTTTAGGTCCAGCTTTGGAAATAGCTTCACGGAAACCAGCACGACCGGCGATCTCAAACGCTAGAACCGAGGAGTCAACATCATGATAGGCACCGTCCGTAAGAACAGCCTTGATATCAACCATCGGGAACCCAGCAAGTGGACCGGAAGACATGACGCTTTGGATACCTTTGGATACACCAGGGATGTATTCCTTAGGCACGTTACCGCCAACAATCGTGTTATCAAACTCAAATCCAGCACCAACTTCGTTAGGCAGGATAGAGAGTTTAATGCGAGCAAACTGACCAGTACCACCGGACTGCTTTTTATGCGTGTAATCAACATCCGCAGGACGGGTGATGGTTTCACGGTAAGCAACCTGAGGCGCACCGATGTTTGCTTCAACCTTGAATTCACGCTTCATGCGATCAACAAGGATATCCAGGTGAAGTTCACCCATACCAGCAATAATAGTCTGGCCGGATTCTTCATCTGTCTTTACGCGGAAGGACGGATCCTCAGCAGCCAAGCGATTCAGGGCAAGACCCATCTTCTCTTGGTCACCTTTGGTTTTAGGCTCTACAGCGATCTCGATAACCGGATCCGGGAACTCCATACGTTCCAAGATAACTGGCTTGAGAGGATCACAAAGAGTATCACCAGTAGTGGTGTCCTTCAGGCCTGCGATAGCAACAATATCACCTGCATAGGCTACATCGATGTCATCGCGGGAATTTGAGTGCATCTGCATCATGCGACCAACGCGTTCGCGCTTGCCTTTAACAGTGTTCAGCACAGAAGAACCCTTGGAAAGTACACCAGAGTAAATACGTGCGAATGTCAAAGAACCAACGAACGGATCGTTCATGATCTTAAATGCAAGCATACCGAGCGGCTCTTCATCAGAAGACTCGCGTACAGTTTCTTCTTCAGTCTTAGCGTCGATGCCTTTAATGGCAGGAACTTCGACTGGGCTTGGCAGGTAATCGACAACAGCATCAAGAAGAGGTTGAACACCTTTGTTCTTAAACGCCGTACCACACAGAACAGGAACAAAGTCCCCTGCGATCGTACCCTTACGAATAAGCTCTTGAAGCTTCTCATTGGAAGGCTCTTCACCTTCAAGATAAGCTTCCATTGCTGCTTCATCGACTTCAACTGCACCCTCGATAAGTTTATCGCGGAATTCAGCTGCTTTATCAGCAAGTTCTGCAGGAATATCGAGCTCATCCCAGCTTGCGCCGAGGCTCTCGCCATTCCAAACCAATGCCTTCATCTTCAGAAGATCGACAACACCAGCAAATTCGCTTTCAGCACCGATTGGCAGCTGCAAGCAAAGCGGGTTTGCGCCGAGACGCTTCTCGATCATTTCTACACAACGGTAGAAATCAGCACCGAGCTTATCCATCTTGTTGACGAAGATCATACGCGGAACGTTGTACTTGTCAGCCTGACGCCATACGGTTTCAGTCTGAGGTTCAACACCAGCGTTTGCATCAAGAAGAGCTACAGCACCATCAAGAACACGCAGGGAACGTTCAACTTCAATTGTGAAGTCAACGTGACCTGGAGTATCAATGATGTTCAGACGCTTACCATTCCAGTGAGCTGTAGTAGCAGCAGAAGTAATGGTAATACCACGCTCCTGCTCCTGCTCCATCCAGTCCATAGTGGCAGCACCATCATGAACTTCACCGATTTTGTGTGACTTACCGGTGTAATAGAGGATACGCTCTGTTGTCGTCGTCTTACCAGCATCAATGTGAGCCATGATGCCGAAGTTACGGTAGTCCTCGATATTATGCGTGCGTGACATGGCAGTCAGCCTCTATTCCAGGTAATTACCAACGATAGTGCGAGAATGCACGGTTAGCTTCAGCCATCCGGTGCGTATCTTCGCGCTTTTTAACGGAGTTACCGCGATTGTTCGCAGCATCAAGCAATTCGCCTGACAAACGACCAACCATAGTGGTTTCATTACGGCCACGTGCAGCAGAAATCAACCAGCGAATCGCCAAAGCCTGACGACGCTCGGTACGAACTTCAACAGGCACCTGATAAGTAGCACCACCAACACGGCGGGAACGAACTTCTACCTGAGGCATCACATTCTCAAGCGCTCCATGGAACACTTCGATAGGGTTATTGCCTGTTTTTTTCTCTACAACTTCAAACGCACCATATACAATGCGCTCTGCTGTGGATTTCTTACCATCGAGCATTACCGCGTTCATGAACTTGGTAACCACGATATCTCCGAACTTTGGATCCGGAATAACTTGACGCTTTTCAGCGGCGTGACGGCGGGACATCTATTATATCCTATTATTTCGGACGCTTAGCGCCATACTTAGAACGACGCTGCTTACGATCTTTAACACCCTGGGTATCAAGCACACCACGGATAATGTGGTAGCGCACACCCGGCAAATCCTTCACACGACCGCCGCGAATCATCACAACAGAGTGCTCCTGCAGGTTATGCCCCTCACCAGGAATATAACCGATTACTTCAAAGCCATTTGTAAGGCGGATCTTTGCCACTTTACGAAGAGCCGAGTTCGGCTTCTTTGGAGTCGTTGTATACACACGAGTACACACGCCGCGCTTCTGCGGGCAGGCCTCCATTGCCGGTACCTTGTTCCGCTTCGGCGGAACGGTCCGTGTTTTACGGATCAACTGGTTGATCGTCGGCATACTTAATTGCCCTTTACCTAATGTTCTTCAGCCAAAAGCCGATAAGCTTTGCACGCAGCGCAACACACCCAAACAAGATGCAGCAGCTATCGTTGTACAAACCTATACAAGCTTCCAACACATATTCGTCTTTGAACCCGACAGCGTTTAAGCTTCAGTATTTCAGTAACGCGGCGTTACCAAAAAAGGACATTGCTTACCGCCTGCCATAAGGTTGCGCGAAAACTACTCACCAGCACATCAAAGGTCAAGTGGTTTCCATAGAAAATCTTCCGGAACTCAAATTATATCAGTGCGTAGGGGCTTTTTCGCCAACGGCACTGCTGATTTCCCACCAAAATGGCGTTGGGTAAACTCAGTTTCAAGAGTCCTTAAAGGCAATGATCGCCACATTTCCGGCCAGCGCGTCTTGATAGGCATCTCCCAAAGTGTCGTCCTCGGGCACTTCCGTGACCACACCGATCTGGTCCAGCTCTGCAGAAACATAGCCTTGCTCACCTAAAGATTCCAGCGAGCGACGCACAGCGGCATCATCATCGGCTGCTGTTAAAAGGATGTTAAACGGTATGGCATCTTCCGGATCGCCATCCTCAACTTCCCAGCCGCGGCCAACAAGCACATATACTATTGGCCCAGAGTCACTGTCGATCATGTCAGAGAGTTTTTTGTCTTCCATTTTCTTCTCCAAAAGCAAAGGCCGCCAAGTGGCGGCCTTTTTTGTGTTTCCTGCAGTAGCCTAGTTAAACCCGCTACTAAAGTCCTCAAGCATCGCATCGGCGTTGCCCGCATTGGAGCTTGCCCTGCGTGCATCTTGAATAAGATCATCGCGCAATGTAGCCACCTTGCGGATCTTGTTCATGGTTCCGCCGGTACCTGCCGGGATCAAGCGACCCACAATCACGTTTTCCTTCAAGCCATCCAGCGGATCGATCTTTCCATGGACCGCGGCCTCTGTGAGAACACGCGTTGTTTCCTGGAAGGACGCTGCTGAGAAGAAGGAGCGTGTCTGCAGGCTTGCCTTGGTAATACCAAGCAGCACAGGAACCCCTTTAGCCGGATCACGAGCCTTATCGATTGCCTTCTGGTTTGATTCATCAAAGTCAATACGATCAACCTGCTCACCAGCGAAGAACTCGGTCTCACCTGGATCTGTGATCTCAACTTTCTGAAGCATCTGACGAACGATAACCTCGATGTGCTTATCGTTGATGCCCACACCCTGAAGACGGTAGACTTCCTGAATTTCATTCACAAGGTAGGCTGCAAGTGCCTCAACACCCTTAATGGCAAGAATGTCATGTGGCGCTGGGTTACCATCGACAAGGTATTCACCTTTCTCGATTGTGTCCCCTTCCTGGAAGTAGAAGTGCTTGCCTTTTGGAATAAGGTATTCGACCGGCTCAAGACCCTCTTCGCTTGGATCAATAATGATGCGGCGCTTATTCTTGTAGTCACGGCCAAAACGAATTGTACCATCAACTTCAGCAATAATCGCATGATCCTTTGGACGACGTGCCTCGAACAATTCAGCAACACGCGGCAGACCACCGGTAATATCTTTCGTCTTGGCAGACTCAAGAGGAATACGTGCCAGCACGTCACCAGCAGAAACCGTATCACCCAGCTGCACTGACAAAATCGCGTCAGGAGACAGCAAGGAACGTGCATCATTACCACGTGGAAGCTTCTTCGGCTTGCCGTCCTTGTCATTAATGACAATAGCAGGCTTCAGGTCAGCTGCACGCGCATTTGAACGCCAGTCGATGACCACGCGTTTGGTGATACCGGTTGCCTCATCGGTTGTTTCTTTCACAGAAGACCCATCAACCAGATCCTCGAAGGAAACTTTACCGGAGACATCAGTCAGGATTGGGCGGGTATATGGATCCCACTCAGCCAGACGCTCGCCGCGCTTAACTTCATCACCTTCATCAACATGAAGCTTGGAACCATACGCCAAGCGATGCGATGCGCGCTCATTACCATCACTATCGATAACGAGGATGGACATGTTACGAGCGGTAACAATGCTGTTGCCGTCGGAATCACGCTCAACACTACGGTTACGCATTTTAACCGTACCTTCGAAATTGGATTCGACGTACGAACTATCAACAACCTGCGCCGTACCACCAATATGGAAGGTACGCATGGTCAGCTGGGTACCTGGCTCACCAATGGACTGAGCGGCAATAACACCAACAGCTTCACCCATGTTGACAGGTGTACCGCGTGCAAGGTCACGGCCATAACATGCACCGCAAACGCCTGTCTTGGTTTCACAAGTCAGCACAGAACGGATTTTGATCATCTGGACTTTAGCTGCTTCAATAGCATCTACGTCCTTCTCATCAATCAAGTGCCCCTTAGGTACGATAACTTCGCCGGTCTCATTGTTAATAACATCATCAACCGTGGTACGGCCAAGTACGCGCATTCCCAATGTGGCAATAACGTTACCAGCATCAACAATCGGTGAAACCGAAATACCGTTTTGGGATCCGCAGTCAGGCTCCAGAATGATACTGTCCTGTGCAACGTCAACAAGGCGGCGTGTCAGGTAACCGGAGTTCGCAGTCTTCAACGCTGTATCCGCCAGACCCTTACGAGCACCGTGGGTGGAGTTGAAGTACTCGAGAACTGACAGGCCTTCTTTAAAGTTCGCGATAATCGGGTTTTCGATGATGGAACCGTCAGGTTTCGCCATCAATCCACGCATACCGCCTAGCTGCTTCATCTGAGCAGGTGAACCACGAGCCCCGGAGTGCGCCATCATGTAAACAGAGTTCATCTGTTTTTGACGACCACTATCCTCTTCGAACTCTGTTGCAGAGATGCGTTTCATCATCTCGTCAGCAACTTTGTCCGTACACTTGGCCCAAGCATCAACAACCTTGTTGTACTTCTCGCCCTGAGTGATCAGACCGTCGTTGTACTGTTGTTCGTACTCGGTAACCATGTTGGATGTGCCGTCCACAAGGCCAGCCTTCGTATCAGGGATAACCATGTCATCCATACCGAAGGAAATACCAGCGCGACAAGCGTTTTTAAATCCGAGCTGCATGACACGGTCACAGAAGATGACTGTCTCTTTTTGACCGGTGGCACGGTAAACCGTATCGATCATCTTGGAGATTTCTTTTTTCGTCATCAGCTTGTTACAAGCATCAAAAGGCACTTCGTGATGCTTTGGCAGCAATTCAGCAATCATGAGACGACCAGGTGTTGTCTCGTAGATTTTTGATGTTGGATTACCAAACTCATCAATTGACTTGAAGCGGCCACGAATTTTTGTGTGTACGGTAATTGCCTTGGTTTCGAGCGCGTGATGCAGCTCGCCCATGTTACCGAACGCCATGCCTTCACCTGGTTCTCCCTCAGCCATGATGGAGAGGTAGTAAAGACCCAGAACAATATCCTGAGACGGCACGATGATTGGACCACCGTTCGCCGGATGCAAGATGTTGTTTGTAGACATCATCAAGGTACGGGCTTCAAGCTGGGCTTCCAAAGACAGTGGTACGTGTACCGCCATCTGGTCACCATCGAAGTCAGCGTTAAACGCAGAACAAACGAGTGGGTGCAGCTGGATAGCTTTACCTTCAATCAATGTAGGTTCAAAGGCCTGAATGCCAAGACGGTGCAGCGTTGGCGCACGGTTCAAAAGAACCGGATGCTCGCGGATCACTTCGTCAAGAATATCCCAGACTTCCGGACGTTCTTTCTCAACCAGCTTTTTCGCCTGCTTAACCGTAGAGGAGAAGCCTTTGGCATCAAGGCGGGAGTAGATGAACGGTTTGAATAGCTCCAGAGCCATCTTCTTAGGAAGACCACACTGATGCAGCTTCAGCTCAGGACCCACGGTAATAACGGAACGACCGGAGTAATCCACGCGTTTACCAAGAAGGTTCTGACGGAAACGACCCTGCTTACCCTTCAACATGTCGGAGAGTGATTTCAGCGGACGCTTGTTAGCACCTTGAATCACACGGCCACGACGTCCGTTATCGAACAACGCATCAACAGATTCCTGCAGCATACGTTTTTCGTTACGGATAATGATATCGGGAGCACGAAGCTCGATCAGACGCTTCAAGCGGTTGTTACGGTTGATCACACGGCGATACAGATCGTTAAGATCTGATGTCGCGAACCGGCCACCGTCCAGAGGAACCAATGGACGAAGATCTGGCGGGATCACCGGAACAACAGTCAAGATCATCCACTCGGGACGGTTACCTGACTCGATAAACGCTTCAACAACCTTAAGACGCTTAGCCAGCTTCTTAGGCTTCAGCTCGGTTGTAGCTTCTGCAATTTCCTGACGGATCTTCTCGCTCTCACGCTGAAGGTCCATAGACATCAGAATTTCGCGGATAGCTTCCGCACCGATCATCGCGGTGAAGGCATCTTCGCCGTATTCGTCCTGAGCGTTTACATACTCTTCTTCTGAAAGCAGCTGATGCTGTTTCAAAGCTGTAAGACCCGGCTCGATTACAACGTAATTCTCAAAGTACAAAATGCGCTCAAGATCTTTGAGCGTCATGTCCAGAAGTGTACCAATACGAGATGGCAGAGATTTCAGGAACCAGATGTGTGCCACAGGAGCTGCGAGCTCGATATGACCCATCCGTTCACGGCGCACGCGTGAAAGGGTGACTTCAACACCACATTTCTCACAGATGACGCCTTTGTATTTCATGCGCTTGTACTTACCGCACAAACACTCGTAGTCCTTTACAGGACCAAAGATACGAGCACAAAACAGACCATCACGCTCAGGCTTGAACGTTCTGTAGTTGATCGTTTCCGGCTTTTTAATCTCACCGAAAGACCAGGAAAGAATTTTTTCCGGACTGGCGATTGAGATGCGGATATGATCGAAGGTCTGTGCTGGAGCCTGTTGGTTGAACAGGTTCATGACCTCTTGCGACATCAGCTCTCTCCTAAAATGCGCGGTTCGGGGAACTTGCGATTTGCAAGCTCCCCTCTTCCGGCAGGAAAATCAAAATTGACAACAAAGGGGTGCGCGGAACACCTTATTCCGCAGCATCCATTGTCTCGGCATCATCATTGACAGGAACTACCTTCGTCTTGTCCTCAAGTTCTACATTGAGACACAAGGAACGCATTTCCTTAACCAGAACGTTAAAGCTCTCAGGGATACCTGCTTCAAAGGTGTCATCACCACGTACAATCGCTTCATAAACTTTTGTACGACCAGCAACGTCATCCGACTTAACGGTAAGCATTTCCTGAAGGGTGTATGCGGCGCCGTAAGCTTCCAGTGCCCACACCTCCATCTCACCGAAGCGCTGTCCACCAAACTGGGCTTTACCACCCAGAGGCTGCTGCGTAACAAGCGAGTATGGTCCGATTGAACGCGCATGGATCTTGTCGTCAACCAAGTGATGCAGCTTCAACATGTAGATGTAGCCAACAGTCACAGGACGGTCGAACTTCTCACCGGTACGGCCATCATACAGACGGGACTGCCCGGAAGAATCCATTTCCGCAATTTTCAGCATGTCAACAACATCTGGCTCGCGAGCACCATCGAAGACTGGTGTCGCAATGGACACGCCCTTCTTAAGCTGCTCACCCAGACGGACGATTCCATCATCGTCGAATTTCTCGACAGGATCACCCTTCATGTTGTCGCCATAGATCTCGGAGATCTTCACGCGCAGAGGCTCTACGTTGCCGTTCTTACGATATTCATCATAAAGCTCGCCAACACGCTGCCCCATTCCGGCACATGCCCAACCCAAGTGGGTCTCAAGGATCTGTCCAACGTTCATACGCGATGGCACCCCAAGAGGGTTCAGAACGATGTCAACGTGCTGACCGTCCTCAAGGAACGGCATGTCTTCACATGGCATGATGCGGGAAACCACACCTTTGTTACCGTGACGACCAGCCATTTTATCACCGGACTGGATCTTACGCTTAACCGCAACAAAGACTTTAACCATCTTCATAACGCCAGGTGGCAACTCATCACCACGCTGTAGCTTCTCGACCTTGTCAATGAAGCGCTGCTCAAGACGCTTACGGCTCTCATCATAAGAACCACGAAGCGCTTCAAGCTCGCTCATCAGTTTTTCGTCTTCAAACGCGAACTGCCACCACTGAGAGCGCGGGAACTCGTTGAGTACATCACCAGAGATGACAACACCCTTGCGAGAGCCTTTAGGACCAGCAACGCATTCCTTGTCCATAATCATCTCGGCAAGACGGCCATAGACGTTACGGTCAAGAATTGCCTGCTCATCGTCGCGGTCTTTTGCCAGACGCTCGATCTCTTCGCGTTCAATTGCCATTGCACGCTCGTCTTTTTCAACACCATGACGGTTAAAGACGCGTACTTCAACAACAGTACCGGACACACCTGGAGACAGACGCATGGACGTATCGCGAACGTCGGAAGCTTTCTCACCAAAGATAGCGCGCAGAAGCTTTTCTTCCGGCGTCATCGGGCTTTCACCCTTTGGTGTGATCTTACCAACGAGAATATCGCCGGGTTTAACTTCGGCGCCCACGTAAACGATACCAGCTTCATCGAGGTTCTTGAGAGCCTCTTCAGAAACGTTTGGAATATCGCGGGTGATCTCTTCAGGGCCAAGCTTTGTATCACGCGCCATCACTTCGAATTCTTCGAGGTGGATAGAGGTGAACACGTCATCGCGTACGATGCGCTCGGACAGAAGGATCGAATCCTCGAAGTTGTAACCGTTCCAAGGCATGAACGCGACCATCACGTTCCGGCCAAGAGCCAGATCACCCAGATCTGTCGATGGACCGTCAGCAATGATATCGCCCTTACCAACCCGATCACCCACGTTTACCAGTGGACGCTGGTTGATACAGGTATCCTGATTGGAACGCTGGAACTTCATCAAGCGGTAGATATCAACGCCGGACTTGGACGGATCAAGATCTTCAGTGGCACGAATAACGATACGTGTCGCATCAACCTGATCAACCACACCACCGCGACGAGCAGCAATTGCAGCGCCTGAGTCGCGAGCAACCACCGGCTCCATACCAGTTCCAACAAATGGCGCCTGTGCACGAACCAGCGGCACAGCCTGACGCATCATGTTGGAACCCATAAGGGCGCGGTTCGCATCATCGTTTTCAAGGAACGGAATCAAAGAGGCAGCAACGGAAACAAGCTGCTTCGGTGACACGTCCATAAAGTCCACACGCTCGGCAGGAACCAACATGTTCTCGCCCGCATGACGGGACTGAACCATATCAACGAGGAAACGACCGTCTTCGCCGAACTCAACGTTCGCCTGACCAACGTAGTATTTGCTCTCTTCCATGGCGGAGAGGTAAATAACTTCATTGGTCACAATGCCGTCGGAAACTTTACGGTACGGGCTTTCGATGAAACCGTACTTATTGACACGAGCAAAGGTCGCCAACGAGTTGATCAGACCAATGTTCGGACCTTCCGGTGTTTCAATCGGACAGATACGACCATAGTGCGTAGGATGCACATCACGTACTTCAAAGCCGGCACGCTCACGGGTCAAACCACCAGGGCCCAATGCAGACAGACGACGCTTATGCGTCACTTCAGACAATGGGTTGGTTTGGTCCATAAACTGTGAAAGCTGGGAAGAACCGAAGAATTCACGCACAGCAGCAGCTGCAGGCTTCGCGTTAATCAGGTCCTGTGGCATAACTGTGTCAATCTCAACAGAGCTCATACGCTCTTTGATTGCACGTTCCATACGCAACAGACCAACACGATACTGGTTTTCCATCAGTTCGCCAACAGAGCGCACACGACGGTTGCCAAGGTTATCGATGTCATCGATCTCACCGCGACCATCACGAAGGTCAAGCAGCGTCGCAATAACAGCCAGAATATCTTCCTTGCGCAGAACCCGAACAGTGTCTTCACACTTAAGGTCCATACGCATATTCATCTTCACGCGACCAACCGCGGAAAGATCATAGCGTTCTGGATCGAAGAACAGCGAATTCAACATAGCTTCTGCTGTTTCGATGGTAGGTGGCTCACCTGGACGCATTACACGGTAGATATCAAACAGCGCATCTTCACGGCTATCGTTCTTATCGACGGCCAATGTGTTGCGCACGTATGCACCAGTGGTTACGTGATCGATATCCAGAACAGGAATTTCTGTAATACCAAAGCCAGTCAGATCAGCAAGCAGCTTTTCAGTGATCTCTTCACCAGCTTCAGCAAAGATCTCACCAGTCTTCATATCCACCATATCTTCGGCGAGATACTGAGTGATCAGTTCTTCATCTGTAACTTTGAGAGCGGTAACGCCTTGCTCGTCCAGCTGACGAATTGTGCGGGCGGTAATTTTCTTACCTTCCTCAACAACAACTTCGCCAGTTTTCGCATCCACCAAGTCGCTGAGAGCTTTTGTTCCCTTCAAGCGCGTTCCATCGAATGGAATACGCCAAGAGCCGGAGCCTTCGCTTACAAAGTCGACACGCTTATAGAAAGTGTTCAGAATTTCTTCCGGCGACAGCCCCAAAGCCATCATCAAGGACGTTACTGGTATCTTGCGTCGACGGTCGATGCGAGCGTGAACAATATCTTTCGCATCAAATTCGATATCCAGCCAAGATCCACGATATGGAATAATACGTGCTGCAAACAGCAGCTTGCCGGAAGAGTGGGTTTTACCCTTGTCGTGATCAAAGAATACACCCGGAGAGCGGTGCATCTGAGATACGATTACTCGTTCCGTACCATTAATGACAAACGTACCGTTTGCTGTCATAAATGGCATATCGCCCATAAAGACGTCTTGCTCTTTGATGTCTTTAACGGACTTGGCACCAGTTTCTTCATCCACATCAAAAACGATGAGGCGAAGAGTCAGCTTCAGGGGAGCTGAATATGTCATATCACGTTGACGGCATTCGTCCACGTCATATTTTGGTGCCTCGAATTCGTAACTTACGAATTCAAGTAGGGATGTCCCAGCAAAATCCGAGATAGGGAAAACGGATTTGAAAACGGCCTCTAGGCCTTCGTCAACACGGCCACCCTCGGGCTTATCAACCTGCAAAAACTGGTCATAAGACGCCTTTTGCACTTCGATAAGATTTGGCATAGCCGCTACATCGCGGATAGATCCGAAATACTTACGGACCTTCTTGCGACCGTTGAACGTCTGCGTCATTGTCGCTCCTCGTATCACTCAAATGGTGACGGTTCAGCGAAACTACACGAGATCAAAGACCTTGCAATCGTGTAGCTTCCCAGAACCGTCCCCGTTTTGGGACGTAAACCCCGGCCGGGAAACCCCTGCCAGGGTAGCTAAAACGGCCCCGAGTTTCTTCAGGGCCGTAATATGCAAACTCAAGATTACTTGAGTTCAACCTTTGCGCCAGCTTCTTCAAGCTTTTTCTTCAGCTCTTCAGCTTCAGCTTTGTCAACGCCTTCTTTAACTGCTTTTGGAGCACCTTCTACGAGCTCTTTAGCTTCTTTCAGGCCAAGACCAGTGATTGCGCGAACTTCTTTGATCACGTTGATCTTTTTCGCACCAGCATCAGCCAGAACTACGTCGAATTCTGTCTTTTCTTCAACAGCAGCAGCTGGAGCAGCAGCAGCAGCAGCTACAGGAGCAGCTGCAGAAACGCCCCATTTGTCTTCGAGCAGCTTGGAAAGCTCAGCAGCTTCCATAACTGTCAGTGTGGAGAGTTCTTCTACGATCTTTTCGAGATCAGCCATTTTCTTAGTACCTTAATGTTCGAACCGCTTGGGTTTTGACAAAAATAATGTGGTTCCGCCTTACGCGGCTTGATCCTTCTCGGCATACGCGTTGATGACGCGAGCTGTCTGCTCGGCCGGCGCGCTTGCAATCCGGGCGATGCGTGTCGCTGGGGTCTGCAGCATAGCAACAAGCTTGCCACGCAGTTCGTCCAGAGACGGCATTGTTGCCAGTGAGTTAACACCTGCAACATCCAGATTGGTCGGACCAAGAGCACCACCGAGGATAACGAACTGTTCGTTAGCCTTAGCAAAGTTTGCAGCAACTTTCGGGGCAGCAACCGGATCGTCAGAGTAGACGATTACAGTTGGGCCTGAGAAAAGATCACTGATGTGCTCTAGATCTGTGCCTTGAAGGGCAAGCTTTACCAGGCGGTTTTTTGCAACTTTAACAGTACCACCAGCAGCACGAGCCTCTGAACGAAGCTGAGTCATCTGGGACACTGAAAGACCTGCATAGTGCGCAACGACTGCAACGCCAGCGCCAGACAGCACTTCGTTGAAGGACGCTACGAACTTTTGCTTATCCGCTCTTTCCACTTGCCTTCTCCATTTGGCGACAAGTAAAACTCATCGCCGGTTTGCCTTTGCCGCAAGAAAACTGATAGTTTTCAAACGACGCTCAGGGTTCCTGTCCCCTCGCTAGCCGTTTGGCGCAGCAAGGCAGTACGGTTCGAACCAAAGAACTGAAAAATTTCAGTCAAATGATTCTACTCCATCTATGCAGGCCTTAAAAAGCTTAAGTCGCAAACGACACCTGCAGTCTCGGACAAGGAATTGGCAAATCATTAAGATTTGCCACAAATTCCTCTCTTACGCGAAGAGAGGAATAATTTCAAACTTTTATATTCACTCAGCAACAGAAGCGAGATCAATTTTAATTCCAGGTCCCATTGTAGAGGACACTGAAATACGCTTCAGGTAAGAACCCTTAGCGCCTGATGGCTTCGCCTTTACCACTGCGTCCACGAGGGACTTAACGTTTTCAGCAAGCTTACCTTCTTCGAAGGAAACTTTACCAACGCCTGCATGAATGATACCTGCTTTTTCCACACGGAACTGAACAGAACCACCTTTTGCGTCTTTAACAGCCTTAGTCACATCAGGAGTAACTGTGCCAACCTTTGGGTTAGGCATCATACCGCGTGGACCAAGAACCTTACCAAGACGACCAACCAGTGGCATCATGTCAGGAGTAGCAATTACGGTGTCGAAGTTAATCTCGCCGCCTTGCACTTCTTTAACAAGTTCTTCTGCACCAACAATGTCAGCGCCAGCTGCTTTTGCTTCATCAGCCTTTGCATCACGAGCAAATACAGCTACGCGAACTGTTTTACCTGTGCCGTTTGGAAGAACGCACGCTCCGCGAACCATCTGGTCTGCATGACGAGGATCAACACCCAGATTAATAGCAAGCTCAACAGTTTGATCGAACTTAACCGCGCCATTATTCTTTAGGAGAGAGATTGCCTCATCCAGAGAGTAAAGCTTATTGCGATCAACACCCTCACGAGCAGCTTTAATACGCTTACCAACTTTAGCCATTGATCTTACTCCGTAACTTCCACGCCCATTGAGCGGGCAGAACCTTCGATCATCAGCATTGCAGCTTCGACGTCGTTAGCATTAAGGTCTTTCAGCTTTGCTTCCGCGATTTCGCGAACCTGCGCCTTCGTGATGGAAGCAACAGTACCGCGGCCTGGAGTTTGAGAGCCAGACTTAATCTTAGCAGCTTTCTTAATGAAGAAAGACGCAGGAGCAGTCTTAATTTCAAAAGTGAAAGACTTGTCAGAATAGTAAGTAATGGTGGTCGGGCAAGGTGCACCCTTCTCAACATCCTGAGTCTTAGCATTAAATGCCTTACAGAACTCCATGATGTTCAGACCGCGCTGACCCAGCGCAGGACCGATTGGTGGGGACGGTGTAGCTGAACCGGCCGGCACCTGAAGCTTTAGATAACCTTCAATTTTCTTCGCCATAAATCCTCTCCAAAAGGAATATTTCCCTTCACTTTCTATAGAAGCAGAAGGGATACAAGAGGGCGGGCGGTCTGGTTTTACACACCGGCGAAGTGCACATCACCTGCCGCCCCTTTAAATGGATCAGCCAACTTTGTCGACTTGCCCATATTCGAGCTCGACCGGTGTTTCCCGGCCAAAAATAGAAACTGTAACCTTCAGGCGCGCTCTTTCCTCATCGACCTCTTCAACAAGACCTGAGAAAGAAGCAAACGGACCGTCAGAAACGCGAACTTGTTCACCAACCTCAAAACTCACTGAAGGCTTCGGAGCTTCAACGCCTTCCTGCACCTGATTAAGAATACGCTGCGCTTCCGCCTCGGAAATAGGCATGGGCTTTTTATCATTTCCCAAGAATCCAGAGACCTTAGGCGTATCGTTAATCAAATGATAGGCATCATTCGTCATCTCCATCTTAACAAGAACATATCCTGGAAAGAATTTCCGCTCGGCATCCACCTTGCGACCACGACGAACTTCAACAAACTTCTCAGTTGGAACCAGAACCTCTTCAAAAAGATCCTCAAGCCCCTGCTGCCTAGCCTTTTCTTTAATGGCTTCGCAGACTTTTTTCTCAAAGTTTGAATAGGCGTGAACGATATACCAACGTTTTGCCATACTAAATTTCCGCTCCTACTCCAGCCAAATGCTAGCGACTAAAAGCCCAACACCCAGGTAATCGCCATACTCATCAACTGATCAGCAGCAAGGAAAAACAAAGCCGCAAGAGCCACCATAATAAACACCATAACCGTAGTTACGATTGTCTCACGACGGGTTGGCCACGTAACTTTAGACGTTTCCGTGCGAACCTGTTGAATAAATGTAAATGGATTGGTTTTTGCCATCCGACTCCGGCCCATCTCACGACACTAAGGCGCGTGAAACATTTCACGCACCCTCGCTCGAAAAACTCTATCTATGATACATCAGCCATCAAATCAAGCCTAAAATGGCAGGGGCAGCAGGGTTCGAACCCGCGACCTACGGTTTTGGAGACCGTCGCTCTACCAACTGAGCTATACCCCTATATTTACACCGAACTTTCAGCGCCTACAAAGACAAGTACCGATGCTGACATCCAGAGTGCGCCAATTAAATTCAACACACCCTGCAAACTTTATTATATCACTACTCGATGATTTCAGCTACAACGCCGGCACCAACGGTACGACCACCTTCGCGAATAGCGAAGCGCAGACCGTCTTCCATAGCGATAGGCACGATCAGTTCAACTGAAACTGAGATGTTATCGCCAGGCATTACCATTTCCGTGCCTTCTGGCAGAGAAACAACACCAGTCACATCAGTTGTACGGAAGTAGAACTGTGGACGGTAGTTGGTGAAGAATGGTGTATGACGACCACCCTCTTCCTTGGTGAGGATGTATGCCTCTGCCTTGAACTTTGTGTGCGGAGTAACGGAACCCGGCTTACAAAGAACCTGACCACGCTCAACTTCTTCACGAGCTACGCCGCGAATAAGTGCGCCGATGTTGTCGCCTGCTTCACCGCGATCAAGCAGCTTGCGGAACATTTCAACACCAGTAACAGTGGTCTTAGTCGTATCTTTGATACCAACGATTTCGACTTCTTCACCAACGTTGATGATACCGCGCTCTACACGACCGGTTACAACAGTACCACGGCCAGAGATAGAGAACACATCTTCGATTGGCATCAGGAATGGCAGGTCGCGAGGACGTTCCGGAGTAGGAATGTAATCATCAACAGCAGCCATCAGCTCAACGATCTTGTCTTTGCCGATCGCGTCATCGCGGTCTTCAAGAGCAGCAAGAGCTGAACCTGCAATGATAGGAATATCATCGCCTGGGAATTCGTAGGAAGACAGAAGTTCACGAACTTCCATTTCTACGAGTTCAAGAAGCTCTTCATCATCAACCTGGTCAACTTTGTTCATGAAGACAACCAGAGCAGGAACACCAACCTGACGTGCGAGTAGAATGTGCTCACGTGTCTGAGGCATTGGGCCATCTGCAGCGTTAACAACGAGGATCGCGCCATCCATCTGAGCCGCACCAGTGATCATGTTTTTCACATAATCGGCGTGGCCTGGACAGTCAACGTGTGCGTAGTGACGAGCTTCGGTTTCATATTCAACGTGTGCTGTTGAAATGGTGATACCGCGAGCACGCTCTTCAGGAGCGCCATCGATTTCGTCGTAAGCCTTAAAATCACCGAAAGATTTAGTGATTGCTGCAGTCAAAGTTGTCTTACCATGATCAACGTGACCAATAGTACCAATATTGACGTGCGGCTTAGTACGCTCAAATTTTTCCTTCGCCATGGGCGTAGCTCTCTATATAAATAAGCATTTACTAATAAGGTTACGAGAAAGAAGCCTCTACCAAAGAGATTTTTCAATCCGTAATCTGTTTAGGAAAGATCTGAAACACAAAAGAAGTTAATGGAGCGGGTGAAGGGAATCGAACCCTCGTATTCAGCTTGGAAGGCTGCTGCTCTACCATTGAGCTACACCCGCACACCATAATGTTAGTGGTGGAGGAGGTTGGATTCGAACCAACGTAGGCATAGCCAGCGGATTTACAGTCCGCCCCCTTTAGCCACTCGGGCACTCCTCCGTGCACCAACTCTTCATAAATCACTCTGTGATTTACTGCATTTCAGAAATTAAGCGCCAACCCGAAGGTCGTTGCCTCGTTCCTGTGGCGCGGTTTATGCCGCTCCTAGACGCAACTGTCAACGCACTTTTTTAAAAACAATGTGCAAAATCAACAATCATTATGTTTTTCTCGCTCCTACCTGTGAAAAACCATGAATTTTGTAGGGGTTATCCAACGTCAGCGCCAAAATATTCCCCCCTGCCCCGCACTATACGGATTATCAGTAACCATTATCTCATGATCCGCGGATTAATAGATAGAGTACGATCAACTTCCTTGCGAACGTGAACACATATGATATTGCCTGCATCATGAGCTATCAAAAAAAGACACAAGGTCCAAAAGGACAAAAAGAACCACGCCGGAGCGGTAACAACGCCCGCCATGCGACTAATACAAAGCGCTACATAAGTAAGGACAAGGAAGAGGGACCATTTCATATTTATGGCCTTCATACAATTGAAGCTGCCTTCAACAACCCACAACGAAAGAGGCACAAGCTCTTTGCAAGCCCAAATGCACTGCAAAGACTTCAAGAGCGCAACATCAAGATTGATGTACCCGTTGAGACTCTGCCTCCCAGACAAATTGATAAGCTGGTACCAAAAGATGCAGTTCATCAGGGAGCTGTCTTACTTGTGGACCCTCTGCCGGATCTGGGCGCAGAAGAGTTGGGTTCAGGCCGTCTGGTTTTGGCGCTTGATCAAGTTACAGACCCTCATAATGTGGGTGCCATTTTACGCTCTGCTGTCGCGCTCTCCGCAGATGCGGTCGTAACGACGCGCAGGCACGCCCCAGAAGAGGGTCCCGTTCTTGCAAAAACAGCCAGCGGCGCACTGGATATGATCAATCATGTTCGCGTTACAAACTTGGCGCGCTTTGTGGATGAAATGCAAAAGGAGGGGTACCAAGCCATAGCACTGGATAGTGAAGGACCGGCCTCGCTTGAAGAAACAGAGTTCAGTGACAAGACGCTTCTTATTCTTGGATCAGAGGGCAAAGGAGTACGGCATGGCATTAGACAAAAATGTGATGCACTGGCGCGACTTGATATGCCCGGCCCAATCAAATCACTTAATGTGTCCAATGCAGCTATACTTTCTCTTTATATTTGCCGCAGCAAAATGGGGCTTTAGATAAACAACTCCATGAGTGAACAGGGCCACGCGCCTCAATATCCCCCAAACGCCTCACAACGAAGATATAAAAGGCACCCCGTTCACTCATAAACTAAATGGTCACACAAGACCCCACCAGCGCCTCCCAGAAAAATCGAGAGAGGACCACCTCGTCCCAAGAGATTTCCTATGCGCACATGCCAGTCATTATAAAGCAAACCCAAATTGGCAGAACAGGCAGTTCATAGGCATGAGGCCCACTCCCCGCTCTCAGTGTGATCAAAGCTATTCAATACTTTGTGTAGTTGATGACCAATAGTTAAATTGCCGGCCTTCTGATTTCTTCTTAAATTAACCCTATAGAGCGACATAAAAAAACGGAGAGGCCGATGAAACCGACACTCAGAACTCGCTGGATCAGACATATGCAAAAGCAAGTATCGCGTGAGCTTACAAATGTTAGTCCCGAGCGTCGCAAAATGTATCGCAGTGCCGTTAAGCATGATACAGACCTTTAATGACCTCTTTTAGTATTGGCGATAAAGTATAATCGAGCAAATGCGGAAGCTGCAAACACACATCGGCGCTATCATGTTTGCTCGAAAAACCTGTGATTAACTCTCAATATTTTTTGAAGAAAAGTAAACATAGACAACAGAACATGTGCTCTCCAGATAATTAATTTAAGGCATTACTGATAGTAATGCTCTACAATATCGGCATAATATGCCTTCCATCTTCTAGAAACAAAAAAGTGGTGACCTATTGCGCCACACTATCTAATTGCACCTACGTACTTTCCCACTATTCATCCGGCTCTTTCTAAAACTAATGCATCGCCCTGATGTATTCTAACCGTGCCTTTGAGTGCGCACTTGAGCCTTAACAGCACGATGAGTTTGCTAAACATACACAACTGTGTGTCATTTTAACTAAGTGCACTTGGCAGAAAGAAATATGCAAAGAGAACAGTGGGGAAGCCGGTTCGGCTTTATAATGGCTGCTGCAGGTTCGGCCATTGGATTGGGGAATATCTGGAAATTCCCGTACCTTGCAGGAACAGAAGGCGGAGGGGCTTTCTTAGTACTCTATATAGTCATCATGGCAACGTTTGGCGTTGCATTAATGATGACAGAGTTGGCGATTGGACGCGCTTCCAAACTGAACCCTGTGGGCGCCTTCCGCAAAATGGGTGGTAAGAAATGGATGCCCGTCGGCATTCTGGGTGTGATAACCGCCCTAATGATCCTGTCTTTCTACTCAGTTGTAGGCGGATGGACGATTGCTTATATCCTCAAAAGCATTATGGGAAGCACAAGCTCCTTATCCGGCCCTTTACTGGAAGAGCAGTTTAATAATCTGGTCGGCTCTCCCATTGAACCTCTTCTCTACCACGGCATCTTCATGGTGCTAACCGTTGGCATTGTTCTAGCTGGTGTCACACAAGGCATCGAAAAGTCGGTTAAAATTCTAATGCCGCTTCTCTTTGTAATCCTGATCCTTCTTGTGTTTCGTAGCATCACACTTCCAGGTGCCCGCGAAGGCATTACGTTCTTCTTGATGCCGAAATGGGAACAGATCAATCAAGGCATGGTAATTGCCGCTTTTGGTCAGGCGTTCTTTAGTCTTTCCCTCGGCATGGGAGCGATGATCACCTATGGCTCCTATCTGGATAATAAAACCGATATTCGAAGCGCAGCTTATTGGGTTGTCTTTCTTGATTGTGTTGTGGCGTTTTTGGCAGGCCTTCTGGTCTTACCTGCTGTTTTTGCGTTTGGCTTTAACCCCGGCGCGGGCCCCGGCCTGATATTTATCACCCTGCCCGCAGTTTTCAGCAATATGTGGGGCGGGTATATCTTCCAGATTATCTTTTTTGCCATGCTGTTGATAGCTGCACTAACCTCATCCATTTCGATACTCTCAATACCAGTTGCCTACTTCTCTGAGACATTTGGCGTAACCCGAAAGTGGTCTGCAACAATCATTGGCTTGCTTATCTTCCTCGTTGGCTGCGTTTGCTCTTTGTCTCTTGGCATATGGGGCAATGTAGCACTCTTCGACAAGTCCTTCTTCGACTTAATGGTCTATGCCGTCGATACCTATATGCTTCCAATCGGTGGGATTTTTACTGCCCTCTTCGCAGGGTGGGTTGCATATAACACTATGGCTAAACAGCTCACAAACGATGGTGAAAACCCCTATAAATTCTTAGAGGCTTGGAAGTGGATGATACGTATCATTAGCCCACTTGCCATTTTGTGGGTACTTTATAAGAGTTTGGTTTAAGTTAGCTGCCACCTTAAAAAAAAGGCCGCCCTGAGATCAGAGCGGCCTTTTTTAATCTACAGCGAGTGACTTACAGTTTCTGCAACGCTTCTTTCCTGTCCGAACTGCTGGGCATCAAGCTAATGACTACTCCTGAAACCAATGTGAAAGCAGTCAAACCTAGAATGAGGAAGCCTGTATACTCAACAGCTGCCACCAACCCTACAAGAAGTCCTGAAATGGGCATTGTGATATTGTTGAATAATATGGCAACACCAGTTGTTTTTCCGTAATCTTCAGGGGGAATGATCTTCTGGCGTACACTCCGGATATAAACATTGAACATGCTGTCAAAGCCAAGCACAAAGCAATAGCCTGTAAGGTAAATCCAGTAATTACTGGTAATGCCGGTAATGACACCTCCCAGAGCCACCCCCCCAAAGGCCAAAATACCGATTGTTGAGAGCTTGAAGCGACTTAGACCCGTCAGAAGCAGAACAACAAAAGTGCAGATAGCTCCGACCGATTGCAAGAGAGCATAGAAGTCCTCTGACTGTTCATAGAGACCGGTGACCATACTGGCTGATGTTGCAAGTGTAACACCGAAGATCAGGTTCACCAGAGCAGTGAGCGCAATGACCTTCTTCAAGCCCGGTAAGTACAACAGGTGTCCAAATGCCTTTCGGTATGGTTCACTCCAGTGAACATCCGAAGTGCCTGCACGTGTCAGAACAATATCGTTTAAGCGCCGCCATAAGTGAATCATAATATCAGCGGAAACAAAAAGAGCCCCACTGACTACAACCACAATTTGCCAGCCAAACCAGTTAAACAGTGCCGCTGCAATAAAGGGCCCAAGAACAATACATGCCTGATCAACAGTCTGGGCATAGGACTGCACCTTTGTAAAGGCGAGTTTCTTGAAGATTTGCGGCAGCATGACCTCTCTCGCCATAAAGCCCTGCGTCGTCAAAAGTCCGCACAGTGCCGCGATAGAGATAATCCAGTAAAGACTATCGTAATAATATTGCCCTGCTAGCCCAAGGGCACAGACGACAGCTCTACCTGCTTGACTTATCCTGATGAGTTTTTCTGGAGAAAATCGGTCAGCAAGAACACCGCAAACGGGGAAAAAAAGAACTCGTGGTAAGGTTTCTGCAGCAAATGCAAGGCCCGAAAGGGAAACACTTCCTGTTGTTTGGAAAACCACCAGCGGCACAACAAACAAAAGGAGTTGATCCCCAAGCCGAGATCCGAACATTGATGAGAAGAAAGTTAAAGTAGAGATATTCACCCGAATATTCCAGTTCTTTGTATGGGGAGGTACGGAGAGCTGAAAACCCAAAGCGCACCGCCACAACTGCAAGAAGGTACTTAGGGATATTCACATATCGAAATTTTACATGGTGCTGCAAGTTCTGTTTGTACCCTACGGCAACTCTTACCGAATACGCACGCAGGACCGAACAACCTTTAGGGAGGGGTAAACAATTGAATTATTTAGAAAAATACTTATGCAGCTCCGACAACAACAGAACCGGACAGGCACTCAGCAGATTAAAAAAGCGTTGGAAAACCAATGCTTGTATTTTATGATAAATTTGGGAGATAAACAGTGGTGCCGGCAGCAGGGATCGAACCCGCGACCCCCTGATTACAAGTCAGGTGCTCTACCATCTGAGCTATACCGGCGTCGTCACATAAGTTTTAAAGCGAATGGTGCCGGCAGCAGGGATCGAACCCGCGACCCCCTGATTACAAGTCAGGTGCTCTACCATCTGAGCTATACCGGCCTTCGCTGGAGGTGCTTTTAAGCATGAGGTGGGGGTTTGTAAATACAGCAAATCATTTTTTTTCAGAAAATTCACAGCACAGTGTTTTTTGAAGGGCAGATTTTGTCGAATACGTGAATAATATATTATTTTATATAAGCTTAGAGCCGGTTGGAGAATAACCGTATTCAATAATTTTCACCGCACCGGATTGAATGCAGCTGCATTCACAGGAGTATTTGTGTTTAGGGACGGTATTCCATGACCTTCTTACGGCGGCCATTGTCGCGAACACTACAATTAAAAAAGGGACAGTGATGGTCTTCAAATGCTTCAGAAAGCTAGAAGAACTCCACTGCCCCATTCATTCAAGGGACTAAAGTTTGCCGCCCCTTACTCTGGATATTATCAGGTAAGCAAGCCGTGAATTAAAATCCATAGAATGCCAAGCGGTGCGAACACTCGGCAAACCCATTTCCAAATTGGAAGGTATGCGAATTTTTCCGTACCACCATTGGTGAGCTCATCGACCATTTTCGGGTAAGCAAACCAGCCCACAAGGATGCTCGTGGCAATTCCGCCAATCGGCAGCGCAAGTTTGTCAACGATAAACTCCATAGTGCTGAAGATATCCATCCCTGCAACAGTAATATGGCTCCAGTCACCAAGAGCGAGCGAGGCAGGTACCCCAAGGAAGAAAATCACAATACCAACAACAATTGCAGCCGTTTTTTGCTGAATATTGAACTGGTCACTGAGATAAGAAACAGGGTTTGCCAACAAAGAAATAGCTGATGTCAACGCCGCGATAGTCAGCATGAGGAAAAAGACGGCCTGAAACAGCTCGCCAGCCCAAATATGATCAAATACTGCCGGAAGAACAACAAATGTTAATCCTGGACCGGCTTTTGGGTCCATTCCAAATGCGAAGACTGCTGGAAGAACCAAAAATCCAGCAAGAACTGCAACCAGTGTATCCAAGGAAACAACCCAACCTGCGGACCCTGGAATATAATCTTTCTTGCCCAGATAAGAACCATAGGTGATCAATGCGCCCATACCCAGAGAAAGACTGAAGAATGCTTGTCCAAGTGCAGAGGCGACCACGTCAGCATCGACAACTGACCAGTCTGGCTTCAAGAAGAACTCAACCCCTGCCATTGCACCAGGCAATGTGAGAGAACGGATCACCATAAACACCAGCAGCACAAACAAAATCGGCATTAGAAGCTTCGAGGCTTTTTCAATACCGCCAGATACACCCTTTAGAACCACGAAGATGGTTAATCCCATAAATATGGCATGGTAGAAGATTGGTTCGAAGGGTGAACTGATCAGTAGGGAAAAATGTTCTCCGTAGTCCCCCGTGTCAGATACGGACAGTGCACCTGTTAATGTCTTCACAAAATATGCAATAGTCCAGCCACCAACTACGGAATAATAGGATAGAATAAGCACTGCTGCCGCTGTCGCCAGATAGCCAAATACAGACCACCCTTTACCACCAATGGTTCTAAATGCACCAATAGGGTTGAGCTGGGAGCGCCGCCCAATAGCTATTTCGGCCGCCATAACACAAAAACCAATAGTGGCCATGAAGCCCAGATAAATAATCAGAAAGGCTCCACCACCCTCAGACCCCGCGAGATAAGGAAACTTCCATATATTGCCCAAACCAACAGCCGAACCCGCTGCGGCCATAATAAAACCAAAGCGGCTTCCCCAATGATCCCTAGCCATTATCTATTCTCACATTTATTATTTTTGATATTT
Organism: Pseudovibrio sp. M1P-2-3; assembly: GCF_031501865.1. Taxonomy (NCBI): domain Bacteria; kingdom Pseudomonadati; phylum Pseudomonadota; class Alphaproteobacteria; order Hyphomicrobiales; family Stappiaceae; genus Flexibacterium; species Flexibacterium corallicola. Next base: position 1,226,245 of record NZ_JARRCW010000001.1, on the reverse strand, counting down.
CATTAGGCAAATATGCCAAATGAAGACACATTCATACTCATTTTGAGTATTAAATTTCTTATTATTCTCTTAAGCATTCCAGAAGCAATATCCAGAGGGCTAACTGACAGAATAAACCAGCACACACAGTATTTTCTCAAATCCGTACAACGAATTCTACAAAGTTACGTAACAACACATATAGAACTGCCTGAGTATTCATTTTGACCGAGACAAACGCAGGAAGGCCTTCTGGGGAAAGCGTAAATTCATGATAGAACTGTTTCGGGGCTTCACTTAGGCTTTGCCGGAACGTGGCAGCAGTAGTCAGTGGGGAATTAATGCAGAGTATATGGGCAATTGGCCTGATGACAGGTACCGTTTTAGACGGGAATATCGACATAGCCGCAATTAAAACCAATGGCTCGGTTATCGAGGAGTTTGGTCCATCCGCCTTTACCCCCTACACAAACAGCACCCTATCCATACTGCAAGAAGCCTCCATTGAAGCTGGAAATTGGAATTTCAATGGCCCCGAGCCCGAAATATTCAAAAAGGCGGAACGCTTATTAACGCTCGAACAGACTGCGAGTATTCAAAATTTTATCACAGAGCACGGGTTAACACGAAACCAGATCTCCATTATCGGCTTCCATGGCCAAACCGTTCTGCACCGCCCCCCAACTGCTACTAAACTGGGAGCAACTCGGCAGTTGGGTGATGGCCAGCTAATGGCGGCGACACTTGGAATACCAGTATGCTATGATTTTCGGAGTTTAGATGTAGCTGCAGGAGGGCACGGCGCTCCCTTGGCTGCCATCTACCATCAAGCTCTCCTTCTTTCTTCCCCCCTGCCCCATTCCCCTGCCGACTGTGCTGTTTTGAACCTTGGCGGAGTAGGAAATATAACTTGGTGGGACGGCGGAGACCAATTAATAGCCTTTGACTGCGGCCCCGCAAACGCACCAATAAACGATTGGGTTAAAAATCATAGTAAAGGGAATATGGATCGGGATGGAGTGTTCGCAGATCAAGGCATAGTTGATGAAGAAAGGCTGGCATCTCTTCTGGAGGCCCCTTTCTTCTATCAAGCTCCCCCCAAGTCTCTAGACAGAAACAGTTTTACCCACGTGATGGCAAGTAACCAGTGTTTCGAAAATGGAGCCGCTTTTTTGACAGCTTTTTCGGCTTCATGTGTTGCCAAAGGCCTAGACTTATTGCCCAGCCGTCCACGGTATCTTTATATCTGTGGTGGAGGCAGAAAAAATCACTCCCTCCTGCGGGAAATAGCAAAGCGGTGCCAAGTAGAAGTTAAAACAGCGGAAGACATCGGGTGGAATGGAGATTTCACCGAAGCTGAATGCTTTGCATTTCTCGCAGTCCGGTCAAAAGCCGGTTTGCCTATCAGCTTTCCAAATACAACGGGCGCACCCCACCCGCTTAGGGGCGGCAAAATAGCTGATCCTCTATAATGTGCCGGAGGGCAACCATTTTGAGAAGAGTATAATGAAGTTAGGACATGAACGAGAGTGTAAGACCGCCGCACTCACACTTTCGCTCATGTCTTAGCAAAGAGAAATTACATTCTAAATACATATAAAGTATACTGCACTCTTGTAATATCATTATATTAGAGACCCCAAGGTGGGGAAGCCAGACTCCCGTTCCTTGCCTTCCAAATATTTCCTATTTTGTATCCTTCGCGTCCCAATTCATTTTACATGAGCAGAACATGGAGGGCCTTTGTATGCCCCCTCTTCTTCTGGCTGTAAAAGTGCGCCGCTCAAAGTTCTCTAAGCCGAAAGGTACTCCAACAACGCACTTGAAAATTCCCACTAACCTGATACTTCCCTAAAAAGGGGAGGAAACGCGGTGATACAACGGGAAATTCAATCTTTAAGCTTTTTGTCAAGCGGTACGGAAGAGGCAGATACGGCCGCCGAAGAGCTCGTTCAGCGTTACGGTTCCACCCACCCCGATAAAGCGGATGTTTTAGTCGCTTTAGGCGGTGATGGCATGATGCTTCAGTGTTTGCACCGCTTCATGAACTCCGGCCAGCCAATTTATGGCATGAACCGTGGTTCTGTTGGCTTTCTCATGAATGAATATAACCCTGACGGCCTTCTGGAGCGCTTGCAAAAGGCAGATGAAACAACGATCCACCCGCTCAATCTGGAGGCAACAGACGTTAAAGGGCGTTCATTCAAAGCACGGGCAATTAACGAAACCTCTATGTTAAGGCAGACCCATCAAGCAGCGAAACTTGAAGTCTCTGTTGATGGCCGCGTTCGGATGGATGAACTGATCTGTGATGGCCTTCTCATCGCGACGCCTGCAGGGAGCACTGCATATAATTTGTCAGCCCACGGTCCAATTTTGCCGCTACAATCCAGATTGCTCGCATTAACTCCCATCAGTGCTTTCCGACCGCGGAGATGGCGAGGCGCATTATTACCAAACCAGTCGACGGTCCACATCAAAGTGCTGGAAGCGGATAAAAGGCCTGTAAGTGTGAGCGCCGACCATGTCGAGTTTCGCAATATCTCTGAAATTGCAACCTATGAAGATGCTACATCTCAAGGCCATATCCTTTTTGACCAAGACCAGCGGTTGGATGAGAGGGTTCTAGGGGAAATGTTCAAATACTGAGGTTATGCTGCCTCAAGCATCCCGTGAGCTGTCTCCTTGGCTTTCTGGCGCGAGACTTCAATGTATATACTTGATAAGAGGCCATGCAGGTCTCCCAGATCAGCGAGTTCTGAAACCTCCTCACTGTCCAAGAGGGTTTCGAGAACTAGGCATGCTTTACCTTTGTGAGACAACTTTGGCGCGCTCTTTTTCCCCCATAAGTGCAGTAGAGATACTATAAGGGGGCGGATTCGAGCGGGGACCGTCGCCTTTCTCAAAACTACCGCAAATACAGTATGATCCGGCTTAGGAAGCATTTTGCAAATTCGATTTTGTGGCACTTTTGAGAGTGCAGACAATGCCACTTCCAAAAAGCTCATCTGACCTATGGCAGCGGCGCGTAAAAGAAGAAGCCCTGTCAAGTAGCCGCGTTTTCTGAGATGCTCAACAAAGAGGCCTAATTCTTGACCTTCAAGTTTTCGAGCGAACGCCAATGAGACCCTGTCCTTGGCATCTGCCACCATATGCTCAGGATCCTCACTAAACCCTTCCATTTTGACCATAGGGTGCTCCTTCAAGGACCCTGCGTACTCTCTCAGTAAATCGTGCTCAACAAGCTTAGGCACATCCCCTCTATCCAAGAGACTCGTCTGGATAATCGGCTCCTCCCCAAAACGCTCGATAACTCTAATAAAGCTGGAGGCTGTAATATGCGCGTGTTCGTTTTGCAAAAGCACCCCGCAAGCCTCCACACTTCCAACTTCGCACAAAGCCCCTGAAACAGCTGCGGTAAGCGGCGCCCTTTTTGCGATAGCGCATTGTCTTTCTATTGTTGCCACCGCCACAGTATCAATCAAAATCAAATCACTAACGTCTACGCTTTTTTCAAGAACTGGCAGAGCCACTTCGTCTTCATCACATATTAAGCTGGATACCACATGTATTGGAGCCCCCTGCTCTTTGGCTACAAACTCAGCAAGAGCTCGGCGCACAGGAATTGAAGTGTCATCAAGCATAAAAGTCAGTGCCGCTTCAGCCTCACTGCGCGTTTGATCATTCAATCCTGCATGCAAATAAGAACGTGTCAAAGCCCCCACGGCCAAAATACGTTTTTGCTCCGGCGCGTTCTTAACCCAACATAAAAAGTTCCGAAATATCATGCATAGGTGACCTGTAGTAATTACAATATGATAATTTAATGAGAATAAGTGTTAAGGAAGGGTTCATCTCGTACAAATTACGAGATGATGTCTGAGGCATCTTTGTTAAATAGAACTATTAGAACTTCGCTGAAATAAGACAAAGCCATGAACAGCATCAAGCTAACACCTGATCAGATCCAATCGTTCCAGCGGGAGAGATTCCCCCTACTAAAAGCGATCATACTTACTGGAATAACGCCTGAAAACAGCGCAAACATCCGGACTGAATACCTCGAAGAACTTGCAAAATCTATTCATATATATTTGGAAATCGAGAGGTCTGAGGAAGCCTATTTACGTGAGTTTCTGCCAACACCTATGAAAGTTCATATAGCAGGTATCCATGCAGAGTTCCTGACAAGGGGACAGGACGTAACCCGGTTAGACGCCATCTTATCAGCGCTAGAAATAGAATGCTCATTCCCTCTTAACGCTTTGGCCCTGTCGCTTCGTTTTGGACAAAAAGCAACTGCCCTCCTCAACTTGGCATCCTTCACTAATGCGAGCCAGCGGATAGCAGTCTTAAGTTTTGATGAAAATGCTGCCGCAAAGACCCTGAATGCTTCCAGTTCTTTTGACAGTCACGGCGACCTTCTTTCCCCATTTTCATTGGCCCAGAATCAAATTCTATTTCTTGCTAGATCTAGGGGTACTATGTGTCTGGCTTCCCTTCCCCAAGGCGGGCTATCAGAAAGCCAGCTCAAACACAGATATACAGAAGCACTCAAATGCGGCTTTGACGGTGTGTTTCTCAACTCTCTCGAACAACTTTCACCATTAGCAAAATGTTAGAGCATGCGCTGAAGCAAACCACTATACAGGCCGATCCAAAGTAAATACGTCTTTTATGACTGCATAATCCATATAACCAAGCCGACTAAGCAGCCCGAGCTTAGACGTATCAACAAGGCCATTTTTTAAAACACTGTCGTCAATGTGAATCCCAACGACCTGACCCAAAATAAGCCACTGATTAGTCTCGCTCCCTTCAAGGTCTACGAGACGTTGAACCGAAAGTGACTTGCATTCCAGAGCTGCTTTTGCTTCTCGCACACGTGGCACCTCAATCATTTGACCGGGAACAGGTGTAACCCGCCCCAAATCAAATTCTGATACACTCTCCTCGACCATCCTTGAGGATTGGTTCATCGCTTGAGCCAGATCATAGGTCGCCATATTACAAACGAACTCACCAGTTGCATCTATGTTTGCAACCGTATCTTTGTAGCCACTTGAAGAAATAGCAACCATCGGAGGGTTATCTCCAATTGCGCTGAAGAAACTATATGGAGCCAAATTAAAAACACCGGCCTTGCTTTTCGTGGAGACCCAGCCAATAGGTCGCGGTGCAACAAGTGCTTTGAATGGATTATGCGGCAACCCGTGGGGCTTATCGGCTTCATAAAACATAAGATACTCTATTTTTAAACGTATTGAACAAGTGAGCTGATGTTTGGTCGTGGACGTTCTGACGGAACCGACGCGGCTTGCCCCATGTGAATAAAGCCAGCGAAGCGCTCTCCTTCATTAGCCCCTAGCGCTTTAGCACTAGCGTCTTCATGTACAAACCAGCCCGTCAGCCATTGAGCCGCGAAGCCCAAACCTGAAGCGGCAACTAATAAATTCATACAAACAGCACCGCTCACCAACTCCTGCTCCCAGACGGGGACATCGCAATCTGTTTTCGGGCAGGACAACACCCCTATAACCAACGGAGAGTTTTGGAACTTTTCAATTTCTACTTGTTTTTTAGGTTCGTCTTTGGGACTTCCAAGACCAATTAGCAACGTGTGTAGGTCTTTGCCAAGCCGTTGCCTAGTCTCTTTAGAGTAAACAATGAAACGCCATGGCACCTTTTTCTTATGGTCCGGAACTCTTGATGCCACTGTGAGTAACGTTTCAATCTGCTGCGCCGACGGGCCAGGCGGCTCCATCATTATGCTTAGGTGCGAGCGGCGGCGTAAGAGAAATTTAACAATTTCGGAGGAGTGAGTTAAAGGCGCATTCATGATTCTTTTATCTGCCTTGTGGACCATGGGGCGCTCAGCCATGAAAAATTATTTAATAAGTATCAAGAGAAACCCTGCCAAACTCTCGCCATAATTGCGTATATTTTCCAAATTGTTGCTGTAAAACTACATTAAAGACTTTCAAATCTGGAAATGTCGCGTTAACGTCACACAAAGAGTTGTTAGTGTACATTTTGAAACACTGTCACATACTAGCAACACATAACATAACGTATTCGGGTGTATGCATTGGTGGGAAAGCTTAAAAAAGCTATGATTTATCCTGCGCGGTATATGGGATATATGAGTTTAGTGATTACTTCACTAATCCTCTCGTCCCCTAGCTTTGCACAGGATGCAATTGTCTTTCCTTCTGCCAAACCTGTTTCGCCTTTTGCGCCAGACGTTCTTGACCAAGAGACAGCCCGTAAAAGCACGCTTGACAAGATCACTCCTCCCATCAGTTATGATCCTTTGAGCGGTTATCAAGGACTCTCGCTCAGTCCAACATTTGGCACAAGCGCCCTAAGCTATGCGCCAACCCCAAGCCAGAATACCATTGTACAAGAAGCCAATGATAAGGCGACGCTGTACCTTGTTGCTCGCTTGGCGGAAGATAGCCCAAACCTCACCAAGGGTCTCAGGTGGCATATTTTTAAAGAGCTCCCAGACGGAGAACTCGAGCCGGCTGGAACCATTAAAAATAGCGATGCAGAGTTTCGTCTCGATCCAGGGGCATATCTGGTTCATACCATATTCGGAAAAGTTACTGCCACCACGCGCTACACGTTAAAGTCTGGAGTTACAACAGGGACGATCCTCCTTAATGCAGGAGGAATTCGACTCGATTCGGCTTTTTCTGACGAAATCAGCATACCTGGCGGCAAAGTATTTTTTGACATATATGATATGACTTACGATGCGACAGGTAATCGTCAAATTATTGCATCAAATGTGAAGCCAGGGCAACTTGTTCCCATTTCTGCGGGGACCTATCACGTAGTCAGCCGCTTTGGCGAGATTAATGCAGTGGTACGTGCGGAACTTCATGTACAAGCCGGTAAACTTACAGAGGCGACACTCTATCACCGCGCCGGTGAAGTCACTCTCAAGCTTGTCAGCGGAAACGATGGTATATCTCTCGCGAACACCTCTTGGACAATTCTAACACCAGGCGGCGATACGGTTGCCACTGGTAATGGGGCATTTCTAGACCTTGCCCTTGCTGCTGGGACCTATGATGTTTTAGCTAACAATGGCGGGCAGATTTACAGACACACATTTTCAGTTCTGTCTGGTGAGCGTAATATTGAAGTAGAGATTGAAGCAGTTAACTGACACCAGTTTTGGCAACATTCACCAAACTTTTCACCTCCCATTGTACAGCTTAAAACAAAGAACCTAGATATCTAACGCGACACGTTCTAAAGCACATCGCGTTCATTCGCATTCACGCTGTGCACTCTAACTTATTTATTTTGAGCGAATTCTTGTCGTTTGATTGAACCCAATCAAACGACAAGAATTCGCTCTAATAGGAACTGCTCTATTTCCTTGACTGCGTATCCCGTTATCCGAAAACTTGCATCCACTTTTCGCAAGAATACTGCAGTCCAATTCGTCCAAACACAGCTTATACTTAGCAAATATGAAAGGGCTCAAGGCCCTTTCATATATTGATATCAGGAAGCTAGCGTTCCTCTTTAAGGTCGGGAGCAATCGCTTCCTCACATAGTGTGGAAACGGCTTCACTTAAGGATAATGGTGTTTGATCACGCGAGCCCAAGCGGCGAATATTCACCGCACGCTCTTCCGCCTCGCGTTTACCAACAACCAAAATCACAGGCACCTTGCCAACAGAATGTTCACGCACTTTATAATTGATCTTCTCATTACGAAGATCCATCTCACCGCGCAAACCAGCTTTGGTCAACTCCCGGTAAACTTCTTCGGCATAATCATTCGCCTCGGATGTTATGCTTGCCACAACAAACTGCTGCGGTGCGAGCCATAACGGGAAATGACCTGCAAAGTTCTCGATCAAGATGCCAAGGAAACGTTCCAGTGATCCACAAATAGCCCGGTGGATCATCACTGGCTTCTTCTTGTCGCCATCACTGTCCACATAGAACGCACCAAAGCGTTCTGGGAGATTGAAGTCGACCTGAGTTGTTCCACACTGCCACTCGCGGCCGATAGCGTCTCGCAACGTATATTCGAACTTAGGCCCATAGAAAGCACCTTCACCTTCTAAGATGCCGGTCTTGATCTTTCCGCCAGACCGTTCCTCTATCTCTTTCAAGACTTCAGTCATAACTGTTTCAGCATGATCCCAGACTTCATCGGAACCAACACGCTTTTCCGGGCGGGTAGACAGTTTAACGACAACTTCTTCAAAGCCGAAGTGCTTGTAAACGGACAGAATCAGGTCATTAATCTTATGGCATTCTTCAGCCATTTGATCTTCTATACAGAAAATATGAGCATCATCTTGCGTGAACGCACGCACACGCATCAGGCCATGCAAAGCTCCCGAAGGCTCATAGCGAGAAACCGCGCCAAACTCTGCCATACGCAAAGGCAGATCCCGATAAGATTTCAACCCGTGTTTGAAGATCTGAACATGCCCAGGGCAATTCATAGGTTTAATAGCAAAGATACGGTGGTCTTCGGTTTCGGTAACGAACATATTTTCGTGATACCAATCCCAGTGACCGGAGGTCTCCCACAAAGACTTATCAAGAATTTGCGGAGCATTCACTTCCTGATAGTCCCCTTCCAGCCGACGGCGCATATAATCTGTGAGGGAACGGAACAGCTGCCAGCCCTTATGGTGCCAGAAAACTACGCCCGGTCCTTCCTCTTGGAAGTGGTAGAGGTCCATTTCACGGCCCAGCTTCCGGTGGTCCCGCTTCTCGGCCTCTTCCAGCATATGCAGATATGCTTTCAGATCCTTATCATTGGACCATGCCGTTCCGTAAATACGGGTCAGCATCTCATTATCACTGTCACCACGCCAGTAGGCACCAGCCACTTTCATTAGCTTAAAAGCCTGACCGATCTGGTTGGTAGAAACCATGTGCGGACCACGACACAAATCAAGCCATTCACCCTGACGGTAGATTTTTACATCTTCCTCTTCAGGAATAGCATCGATCAGTTCGACCTTGTAAGCTTCACCCTTTTCCTCGAAGTAGGCTTTAGCATCATTGCGGCTCCATACTTCCTTGGTAAATTTGGCGTTGCGGTCGACAATCTGCTTCATCTTCTTTTCGATTTTAGGCAGATCATCCGGCGTAAAAGGAGTGTCCCGTTTGAAATCGTAGTAGAACCCGTTTTCAATAACCGGACCAATTGTCACTTGTGTGCCTGGCCATAACTCCTGCACGGCTTCAGCCATCACGTGTGCAGCATCATGACGAATAAGCTCTAGAGCCCGGGGATCATCGCGGTTGATAAACTCGATCCGGCTGCTCTCCAGGATTGGATCCGCAAGATCTCTCAGCTCTCCATCAAGAGCCATCGCCAGTGTTTTTTTCTGTAAAGATTTGGAGATGCCGCCAACAACTTGCGTTCCGGTAATACCCTTATCGTAGTCACGAACAGAATTATCAGGAAAAGTCAGTTGAATCATATCAATACTCCAGCTCACTCCTGCAGACAAGGCAGGTAAGCGGTTAGAAAGTTAAGTGTAGACCCTGTTCTCTACAAAAATAATAGGTTGTGGTCCAGCTCTTTAAAGACAAATCACATTATATGATCATAGATCCCCCGCCAAGTTCCAAGGATAGCACCACAAGCCCTACTCGCTTATATTCCTTTTATCGATCCAAGGGATTGTCCAAAGGGGAGGTAGGCTACAAGCCAAACGTGAAAACAGCACCAGACCTTTATTATGACCTTAGCGAAATCAAAGATATTTCACCAAAGATGAAAGAAGCAACAGGGTTAACCAGATCCCTGTTAGAGGTTGGAAAGGCACTATATAACTCAAACCTGAAAGTAGCCTTCATCTGTTTTGACAATAAGACCGGCCTGCACAGCAAAGTTGACGCAAAACTATTTTTTCAATGTCCAACCTTGATCGAAAAACAACAAATTCTTGGTAAACGGGAAAAGGTACGTTCATTACAAAAGGAGGGGCTGTCCTTCTTTCGTCGGTCCTTCCGCCAACTAAAAAACCAGAGCGACTTAGTCATTCTCTCGCTAGCCCCCCCAGCCAAAGGCCTAATTCATCATGAAGACGCGGACTTGACGCTTGCTCCCGTTCTATCTTTGGGAAGCGTTAAGACACTTTCCCGTTTTCTTCACTGTTTCACGAATCCCTCCAAGGACATTGAAGTCTTTGGAATGATCCACGATTTGTCCCCCTTGCGTATGGGCGATCAGGATAAATCTTGCCATCTGGATTGGAAGGATTATCTGGACAACATCCTCAAATCCCCTATCAAACTCCTTAGTAATTCCCAGTTCACCGCTCGGGACGTTATAGCTTATGCTAAGCAAAACAGACTTCCCAATCCTACAAATATTTCAACATGCCATCTTGCCCACGAGTTTTCGATTGAGAGCAAAGCCTCTCTGCTATCCCGTGGCCAGACTAAGCCCTATTTTTTAATGGTGGGCGACGTCTGGGGAAGAAAAAATGGAAAGCTGGTATTCAAAGCTCTGGATTATCTCAAAAAGCACTATCCGGACATTCCGGTTCCCCATCTCGTTTGTGCGGGGCAGTTCTGCAAAAACACACTGGAAAAATTGACTGAAGAGATTATCGACAAAGAAGTTCTCGCCACAACAACCTTTGTTCAAGCTCCAAGCCAGAGCGAACTAAAGAAGCTCTACGAAAACGCTGAGCTGCTTATATACCCAAGTCTTTATGAAGGGTATGGTCTCCCTGTGGGAGAAGCATTGTGGCACGGAACACCAGTAATGGCTTCAAATGCCACCTCTATTCCGGAAGTCGCAGACAATTACGTTACCTATTTTGACCCTGAAATCCCCGAGGAACTCGCGGAGCTCCTTGTTAACTACACCTTGAACCCCCACCCCTATAAAGATCGGGTTCCACCAAGATCAAAGTTAAGAACATGGGAAAAGGTGACTTTTGAAATATGGGATACGATCAGCAAGCACTCAAAGTACCATCACCTAAATGAGGAAAATAACAAATCAAAAAGTACGCTTACGGTATAAGCCACTCAGACCAAGCAGCCAGAAAAGGCGAACTTGAGAGCAAATTACAAATCCTCCAAGTCTTTAACCGTCTTTATTGAGGACTTTCACAAGTTTGAAATACTCACAAACAAGCTTCATATCTCTCGCATAAACACCTTGACGTTCGAAAAACTCTTGGTGCCCATCCTGCCAGTGTCGAAGGCTTAGATCACCTTCACCTTCCAAAACCGCCCAGACTTCATCAATTTCATCAAACCGGCGAATATCTACACTGATCATTTCAATAAGACAGGAATCCTCGCCCTTTCCCGTTTGAACAATAAACTGATCACCGGCCTTGGGAAGAGGAAGTCCCTCACTCTCATAGGAGTGTAAATCACCACAGGATGCAGTCTTTTGACCAACCAAGACAAGGTGAAGCAACTCATCAGCCAACTCAGGGGAATCGCCAAAGGAAAAACGTGGAATGTCTTCATAGGACTCGGACATATCTCACCAACCTGCATACTAGGGGAAAATGGTGGAGGAGGTTGGATTCGAACCAACGTAGGCATAGCCAGCGGATTTACAGTCCGCCCCCTTTAGCCACTCGGGCACTCCTCCGAAAACGCTTGGTGCGCTTCGATGGGCGCTATATGCTTGTTATAGCTCACAAAGTCAACGCCCTTACAAACTTACCCACCATTTAGCACTGAATAACTTTGAAGTTCGCTCCATTCACTAAAACTCTAAAGCCAAACGAGGAGTTTTAAAGGTGCCAATAACCTCAAAGAAAGTCCGGTTAGCTATAAAAAATAGCGATACGGCCTCTTGCCGGCCACTGGAGTTTGTAGACAACACCGCCCTATGAAAAGACGGATATCATGAAGCACCCTCTTTATCTCCTTTTTCTACTCGCAACCAGCCTCATCCTTGCAAGCAAGGCTTACTCCCAAGACTTGCTTGGAAAGACAATGAGCCAGACCTGGCAGGAAACAAAAGAGGGGGCAAAGTCTCTCGAAACCCGATTGGAAACATTATATTGTGATGGCAAGCGATTAGTCTGGAACGACGTCACAAAACCGGACAATATTCGTAGCGGCACAGCTGATTACACCCTTACGAAAATAGCACCAGAAGTCATTCAGGTCGTCTGGACGAAACCTGAGACTGAGAACAAATCTACGTATGTGTGGACCTTAAATTTCGAAACCGGAAAAACATATGGAGTTATTATTAATGACAGGACGCAGAAACTAAAATTTGTTCAAGGTGATTTCCATACCCTTAGCGGAGTAACCCCTTCCCCAGGAAATAAAGGTTGCTAAATTTCCACTGGGCTAAGCATACGCTGCTCAGGATATAAAGGCAGCTTATTCAAGACGGGTCGAGGGGTCGATATGATCGCTGTTCCAATATCCATACCTCCAGGGCATAAACCACCTTGCTTTGTGTGGTAGACAATTGGGAACGGGATCAAACCCACTTCCTCCAAATGGGTTACAGCGCAAAATACGCGCTAACCCCATCCATCCTCCAGCCCAGAATCCAAATCTTCTTATTGCTTGCTCGGTATAATGAGAGCAAGTTGGCGCATACCGACAAGCTCTCCCGATCAGGAGGGAAAGTGAATGCTGATAGATCCGAATGAAAAAGATAGCACAAGCGGCCCCAGCCCCAACCTTTTCGCGTGCTTTTAGCTTCTCTTTTTTCGTCAAAAGCACTTTACGTCTGCAGGCCAAGCACATAACTAGTTGCCGTCTTCACTGGGCTGTGACTTATCTTTTTCCAGAGTATCTATTGCATCAACAACCGCGTCAAAGGCCAAAAGGGTTGAAGCATGGCGAGCCCTATACTCTTTGACAGGCTCGAGAAAAGACAGCTCACTAAAGCGCCCAGTCGGAACACTGCCCCCTTCTTTAAGCATTGAATAAAGCTGCTTGTGAGCGAGCCTAAGCTCATCCGCCGTTGCTCCGATAACCGATTGGCCTAAAATGGCTGCCGAGGCTTGTCCCAAGGCACAAGCTTTGACATCCTGCGCAAACTGGGTGACAACTTGATCCTTCATTGAAATTTCGACCATGACTGTGGAGCCACACAGTCTTGAATGCGCCTTTGCAGAGGCTTGCGGTTCTTCAAGTTTTCCCAAATGTGGAATATTTCCGGCATATTCCAGTATTTTTAAATTATATATATCGTCTAACATTAGAACCCTTTACGGAGGGAAAGCTCTTTATTCCGTCGCACATTTAACATATATACACCCTACCGCTAATGAGTATGTAGGCCAACAAGGGGTTAATCACAAGTTGGCACCATGACTGTTGGGCCTTGGACACCAAGAAAATAACCGGACAGCGCTTAGTGACACCTACTCTGAGGAAAGCCCTATTATAACGTGGCTGTAACCTGTTAGCGTTAAAAAGAATGTAAGGCCATGTTAGGCTACATCGCGCATTGTTGGAGTTTAAAATATGGACGTGGTCCTGAAATCAATAAATGACACGGCTCCTGAAACGGCGGAACAAATCAACGCCTCCATTCCCACACGTGAAGAGGCAGAGGCCGCTGCCCGTGTTCTCCTTAGGTGGACAGGAGATAACCCTGATCGGGAAGGACTTTTAGACACCCCAAAGCGCATGGTTAATGCGTTTCAGGACCTTTTTTCCGGATATACCGAAGACCCAAGTGAACATCTGGCGCGCACCTTTGAAGAAGTTGGCGGCTATATGGATATGGTTCTTTTGAAAAATATCGAATTCACCTCTTTTTGCGAACATCACGTGCTGCCTTTTACCGGTAAAGCCCATGTCGCCTATTACCCTGATCATAAAGTCGTTGGCCTGTCTAAACTCGCTCGCGTTGTTGATGTTTTTGCCAAACGGCTGCAAACGCAAGAGAACATGACCGCGCAGATAGCGGCTACTATTAATACACATTTGGCACCACGAGGTGTGGCGCTCATGATCGAGGCCGAGCATCAATGTATGGCGATGCGTGGTATTCAAAAATCCGGCGCGCGAACCATCACTACTCAGTTCTCTGGAGTTTTCGAAAGTAATCCGGAAGAGCAAGCAAGATTTATGACTTTGCTCCGCGCATAAACTCCAGCAGACAGCAAACCTATTATGTGTAATTTCCAAAGTGCCCCACCGCTATTTTCAGAGCGAACCGACAAGGCGACTGTTGAGCTTGGAACAGCATTCGCCCCAAAGTTCGATCGAGATGGCTTGATTGCAGCAGCCGTGAGCGACTTCGACAGTGGCGAGTTACTGATGGTTGGGTATATGAACGCCGAAAGTCTACAGCGCACTATCGAAAGTGGGGAAGCCTGGTACTGGAGCCGCTCTCGGCAAGAATACTGGAGGAAGGGAGCTACATCCGGCCAGATTCAAAAAGTTCTGGAGCTTCGTACAGACTGCGATCAGGACGCCCTCTGGCTTCGCGTACGCGTTGAAGGGAACGGGGCAACGTGTCACGTCGGGTACCGGTCCTGCTTTTTCAGGAAAGTCGAACAAACTCAAGTAGGAAGTTTTGTATTGAACTTCGTTGAAAAAGAGCCTGTTTATGACCCAGAAAAAGTCTACAACCGAAAAAGTTAGCTTAAAAGCACGCTCCATTTATGTTTTCTATAGGTTCGTTCCTTAGGTAATAGGGTAGATCAGAGAAGACAGAACAGGATAGAGTCCGTGCTCACCAACCTTACGCTCTGGCCTTCCTCCAAAGAAGGTAGCTCTGAAGAGAAAACGGACCCCCTTCCACACTTCAGGCCAACAGTTGGTTTGGCCCTTGGTGGGGGAGCTGCCCGTGGCTGGGCCCATATAGGTGTTATAAAGGCTCTGTTGGAAACAGGTATTAGGCCCGATATAGTATGTGGCACTTCCATGGGTTCTGTTGTTGGAGGTTGCTATCTGGCCAACAAGCTGGAAGAACTCGACGCTTTTTCAAAGGAACTTACCAAACGCAAGGTTTTCGGACTTCTGGACTTCGCCTTTGGTGGCTCCGGATTAATTTCTGGAAGAAAGCTCTCGGATCTTCTGGCCAAACGTGTCGGAGATATACGAATTGAGGATCTGGACAGGCCATTTGTCGCCATCTCTACGGAGCTTGGTACGGGTCATGAAATCTGGATAAAGTCCGGATCACTTGCTCATGCTATGCGGTGTTCCTACGCGTTGCCAGGAGTGTTCGAGCCGGTACGACTTGGGGGGCGCTGGCTGGTGGATGGTGCCTTAGTCAATCCCATACCCGTTTCAGCTTGCCGTGCTTTAGGGGCTCGTGTTGTCATAGCTGTCAACCTCAACTACGATAACTTCGGACGAGGCACAACTGTTGTCCACGACGTTCCTCCTGCCCCTCCTAATTCACCTTCAGACTTTGAGAACTCCCGCGAGAAGTCACTTGGGAAGGCAGCCGATAAAGCTATGCGGAGGCAGTTCTTTGGAAGAAAGTCCCGTTCACTACCCGGCATATCAGGGGTTATGATGGAAAGTTTCAACATCATTCAGGACCGAATTGGCCGTTCCCGCCTTGCCGGAGACCCTCCTGATGTAACTCTAAGCATGCGCTTGGGGCACATCGGGCTGTTTGACTTTCACCGTGCAAAAGAAACCATCGATGTAGGTTATCAAACAACAATAAAGTCTTGCCCAGACATTTTGAGTTTAATTGATAAAATCCCATCTTGAAGAAAGAAGTGGACTTAACCTTCAATGTCCTACCGGAAAAGCCCACTAAGCACAGCATTCACTGTGCAATGAATTTCAATTAACCGGTATGAATGTATTTCCGCATGTCTTCCGCTTCCTGCTCAACCTGCGCAATCCGGAATTTAACAGCATCCCCGATGGAGATGATTCCCCGTAACTTGCTGTTTTGCAGTACTGGAATATGACGAAATCGACCCTCAGTCATTTTTTCCATAACGGTATTGATAGTGTCTCCCTCTTCACACGTAACAACACCGGCGGTCATAAACTCGGAAACAGGTTTAGATAGAATGTCTGGACCGAACTTTGAAATTGCCTTTACAACATCACGTTCCGACACAATACCGGCAATCACATCTTCCGTATCACAGATCACAATTGCCCCGATTTTCTCTGCTTCCAGAACTTGGCAAATCTTGGAAAGTGTGCATTCCGAACTCTCTACGACAACTCTATGTCCCTTATTTGCCAATATAGCCGCAACTGTCATGGTTTCCTCCTACCTTCAATACAGCTTAACCAGTTGATCTTTACCCTCTACTTTTTATGTTTAATGTATCATGACTAAAAACTAGAGCTTTGCATAGCCCATCGTTTAAAATCCCTAGAGCAAAGGCGCTTTTTATCACCTCCGCGCAACTGGATCGAAGAATCGAAATAGCAATAGGCCTGCAACAAACCCGCCTACGTGTGCTTGCCAAGCGATACTTGCACCAGCAGACATAATAGGCATGCTCCAGTACCCAAAGATAAAGTTAATGCCAAACCAAGCAACAACAGCGCCCCACACTCGCTTATCTGAGATTGCGACCCTAAGAGGCTGCGCTGGCACGACATAATCACTTGGGTGGTTTGCACGCAGAGCACTCAGCGGTCCACCAGTACCAAAAACAAATCGAAAAGAGGCCGCCATTTGGCCTGAAATAGCTGCAGATGCTCCTATCATGGGCGCAGTATCCCCCCAGTTGGTTGCCAGGTGAGCCAAGGCCCCCATAATAGCACAGACCAACGAAAAGCTTAAAAAGCGCATGGTACCAAAACGACGTGCAACAGCAGTCCCAAAAATCGCCATCCAGATAACATTGAGCAT
This sequence comes from Pseudovibrio sp. M1P-2-3, assembly GCF_031501865.1. Lineage (NCBI taxonomy): Bacteria > Pseudomonadati > Pseudomonadota > Alphaproteobacteria > Hyphomicrobiales > Stappiaceae > Flexibacterium > Flexibacterium corallicola. The sequence goes on along the minus strand of NZ_JARRCW010000001.1, from coordinate 1,209,474 downwards.
CAGATGGGTAAAACTGCCATGCAAAAAGCTATAGGTAACAAAACTCCATAACTCACTCGCTACACCTCCTGGCCAACTCCCAATTACATTAGAGTTTTCCGCAAATCGGATTGGCCAGAACGCAAATAAGAGTATCACCTCAATATCCCAATCACGCGGAAGCACATACTCACGCAGAAGGTGAATAAAACCAAGAATAGACGACAGGCCAATTACAACAGCGGGTAAATTAAAAACTGGCTCTTTTGCTACGGTTTTTTGCTCTGACATATGGTCATTGCCCCAACTAAAAATTTCTCATGACTTGCAAATACACACCCTGCCCCGTTTTTGCAAAATCCGCCAGTTCACCAGTTTTTTCTTAACGTGATTTCCTACTGCAAGATTGCTCCCCAAATCTTGCCCACCCCCGACGGGTGGATGGAGAAAACTATCAATAGACAGGAAACTGGTTCAGCGAGTCCCAAGTAGCGGCTAAACACAAACTCTGTTGGGGGATCATGAAACACGGCTCTACATGTCAACTCTTTGATTACTGGAACGAATTGCGTGGCCAACGCAAAACTCCCGAAAGGGGGGACATCCAGCCTTCTGCAATTAAAGCACTCTTAAGAGATACGTTTATCCTCGAAATGAGGAATGCAGACTCCTATCGCTATCGCCTAGCAGGAACGCGCCTATGCTCTTTATTTTGCAAAGAATTGCGAGGCCGTGAGTTCCTAAATATGTGGAATGGGGAGGATACGCATACCATATCAGCATCCTTACAATCAGTTACGAAAAAAAGAGTGCCCGCCTTTTTAGAAATCACATCAAAAACTGACAACGGTCAGATAGTAAATTTGGAAATGCTACTATTGCCTTTAACTGTAAGAGGCGAAGGGTGCACGCGAATTTTGGGCTGTATCATACCCATAGAACAACCGGGCTGGTTAGGGGCCCAGCCTTTAGTAACGAATAGCATTTCAAGTATGCAACTTATAAAGCCCGAAACCGCAAGAGTATGCATTGCTCAAAAACAAAAAACAGGTAAGCGGTTATGGAGAAAGAATCCCCCCATTTCCACGGGCCAAAATCCCTTTCCTCCTTCAGTAGGCCCCATCGCAACAAATCTGAAAATTAAACGCGTTGGCCATCTTCACGTTATTAATGGAGGGAAAAGCTAAAAGTTACATATCAATTCCGTTAGACTCTATTAACTTTAACCCAATAGCATCCTCCCCAAATCGATTATAGGAAAACGTTCGTTGTGCGTTTGTCGGTAAGGGCAGTAAACTATGACAAATCGGCATACAGCAGTTATCAAGAAGATCTCAGAACGTAGACCTGAAAGGCGCCGCTTCTCTCGTGTCAATGTTGACCTTCTTGGTCGTTGCATGATGCAAAACCGCCAAGAATACCCTTGTCAAATTAAAAACATGTCACCAGGTGGGGCCTATGTTTTAGCTCCTGTATCAGGCGAGGTTGATGATCGTGTCATCATCTACGTTGACCATATTGGAAGAGTTGAAGGCACCATTACCAGAATTTTTTCAGGGGGCTTCGCCTTAGAAATAAAGACAACTGAACGCAAACAGGACAAACTTGCTGGCATGCTTACTTGGCTGGCAAATAAAGAGCGTTTTAACTTACCGGAAGATAGACGTCACGAACGTTTCATTCCCAAGAACCCCTTCACCAGTCTTATTTTAGAAGATGGCACCAAGCACAAGTGCCGGATTTTGGATGTTTCACTTTCCGGTGCAGCTATAAAGACCTCTCTAAAACCCGAGCCAGGAACTTCCATAGGCATTGGGAAAATGAGAGCACGCGTCATCCGCCATACCGAGGATGGTATCGCGTTAGAGTTCGCAGTTATTCATAATCAAGATCTCTTGGAACAGCATTTAGGCGACTGATAGTCGCCTCGCCTTTAGTAGTTCTATGCAAAATAATAAACAATACAAATAAAAATTATAGAATCTTCTAGTAAAACTAAGTCACCCAGATTACCCCAAAATCAAAGTCAATAATTTACTGTAGAACTAACCTTTAGGGGAGGTATTACAGTGCTTAATATTAAACAACTAATTTTCTCCTTTCTAACTTTTTTTCTTCTAACAAGCTTGGTGAACGCTTCCCCGATTATTGGCCGATTTATGCCTATGCTAGGAGAAACCCCTCCCCCCATTGGTCATGTCAATTTCTGTATTGAAAACTCACATATATGCAACACAACGGTAAAGACCGCAAAAATAGTGGCTCTCACGCAAACCAAATGGAAACAACTACATTCCATTAACCGTCAAGTGAACCAGAAAATTGTCCCTGCCACTGATGAAAATCTCTTTAAGGTTCCTGAGTACTGGACTTACCCAACCTCTGGGGCTGGTGATTGCGAAGAATATGTCTTGGAAAAACAGCGCTCTCTTATAAAGCTAGGCTGGCCCGCAAGTGCGCTGCTCATAACCGTCGTCAAGGATACCAGTAATGATGGACATGCGGTTTTAGTAGTACGTACAGATCTTGGAGATCTGGTGCTGGATAATTTACTCGATCCGATATTGCCTTGGTATTCGACCCCTTACCGGTTTGTAAAACGCCAATCCAGCTATGACCCCGCCAAATGGAGTGCGATCTCAGATAGGCGTGTTACAACCGTGGCAACCATAGAAGACTAACGTAGCTATCACTCTGCAAAGATGCGCATTAATCCAAATGATGAACTTGCCTCGAAAATACCCCTAAAGTTCAGAGAGCCCGTCTTTATAGCGGCGCCAGTTATCGACATACCCTTGGGCTGAGCCTTCAAGAGTTTCTTTAATATCTTCAGGCAACGAGCGAATAACTTTCCCGGGAATCCCCACGACCAAGGAGAAATCTGGAATTTCTTTCCCTTCAGGAATAAGTGAGTTTGCACCGATTATACAATGGCGACCAACTTTCGCGCCATTTAGAATAGTAGCGCCCATACCAATCAAAGAGCCCTTCCCAATTTTACACCCGTGCAAAATTGCGTTATGGCCAACGGTCACCCCTTCGTCGATTTCAAGCGGGAATCCCATATCGGTATGCAAGACACATCCATCTTGAATGTTCGTTCGAGAACCAATTTGTAACGCCTCACGGTCGCCCCGCAAAATAGCGCCAAACCAAACACTGGCTTCCTCTCCGAGGATAACGTCGCCAATCAATGTAGCAGTTGGTGCCACCCAATACTGACCATTTTCTGGAAACGTCGGCTTTTTATCTCCAAGTTGATAACATTGCATGGTCACCTCCCCTTTTATCCTCTGGTTTCCCAAATTTCAGTAGTTACAATAGATTGACACAAAAAGGGCTCCAACTTGGAGCCCTTTTTAACAAAACTGAACCTTTAGAGGTCTTCAACGTCAATTTCCAGAATCGCCATCTGGAAGTTCCAGCAAAGGTCCTCATCTTCATCATCACGGAAGATAACGCCCAAGAACTCATCCGCCACATATACTTCGCAGGAGTCATCCTTGCGAGGGCGTGGCCGAACGCTAATACCGGGAGACTTGAACGTATTGCGCAGGTAGGTCTCCAGCTTCCGAATTTCGTCTGGCTTCACAGCCGTCTCCTTCTCATTCTCCAAATGTAATGGGCCCCAAACCTATAGAATTTTATGGTGCTGCCAAGCCCTTTTGACCCCATTATCCTTGTTTGTTTTGCGTTGTTTTTTCTTGACCTAGTGTTTGATCCATGGCTCTCGCGGGCTGATCACAGCCAGCCTCTCCTACAACCTTAGCCGGGACCCCGGCAACTGTCGTGCATGGTGCCACAGGTTTTAGAACTACGGAGCCTGCTGCTATGCGAGAACAGTGCCCCACTTCAATATTTCCTAAAATTTTGGCGCCAGCTCCCACCAGAACACCATGGCGAATTTTCGGGTGGCGATCACCGCTTTCTTTGCCAGTCCCCCCAAGAGTTACCCCCTGAAGAAGAGAGACATCATCCTCAACGACAGCCGTTTTGCCGATAACCAAACCGGTCCCGTGATCTATGAAAATTCCGAGTCCCATTGGAACTGCTGGGTGAATATCAGTCTGAAACACTTCCGAACTTCGACTTTGCAAATAGAAAGCAAAATCCTCACGCCCCTTTTTATAGAGCCAATGCGCTAAACGGTGCGTTTGCAGGGCGTGAAACCCTTTAAAATACAGCAAAGGCTCAAGGAGGCGTTCACAAGCGGGATCTCTGTCCAAAACCGCGGAAATATCAACCCGAAACGCATTAGAAATGAATGTATCATCATCCAGAGCTTCTCTGTAGGTCTGGCGGATAAGAGAGGACGATACAACAATATGCCCTAAACGATCTGCCAGACGGTGAACTATGGCATCCTCAAGAGTGTCATGATGCAAGACAGTCTCATAGACAAACGAGGCCAAAGCCGGCTCGTTTTTAGCCATTTTTTCAGCCTCAAGCCTGACACGCTGCCAAACAGGATCGTGCATCGCCAGTCTGGTCGCTTTTTTTGTTGGCTGTGTCATGCAGGGCACCTCCGTGAACACATTTATGGTTCCTAGCTGCATAACATAGGAACTTTTCTACTCTAACCAAGAGAACACCCATAAAACTTACGAGTGTCAACCTGTTGACCTACATTTGCAGGGAACACAGGGCATTCTAGACCGGTCCCATTTAGGTCAAATACTAAAAGGGACTTAATTGCAATTTTGCAAAAAGCTAAGCACACCCTGTTTAAAAACTTTGTCTCCAACAGCAACCATATGGTCCCTGTTCGGGATCGCAAGAACTTGCGCACTCTGCATCAAGTCTGCCAGAGCTTGAGGATCTCCGGCCACTTCATCCTTGGTACCCACTGCAATAAGCGCTGGCGCTGAAATGCCCGCAATATCCTGTTCCGATATTTTTTTCCGAGCAGATTGCATACAAGCTGCAAGAGCTAAGCGGTCCGACTTTGTTTGTTCTGCAAACGCTCTGAAGGCCCGCCCAGTTTTATTACTTACATCTTGAAGACGTTCAGCTAAGAGAGCTTCAATAATTGGCTCTGGTGATCCCACTCCGCTGATCAAGCCGTATCCCATTCCACCAAAAACAAGCGAACGCACGCGTTCGGGTTGGGCAAGGGCGCAAAATGCACAAATTCGAGTTCCCATTGAATAGCCCATAAAATCAACTTTTTCCAATTGCAGGAACTCAACCAAATCCAGAACATCCTGTGCCATTAAAGGAGCACCATAATCTTCCGCACTATAGAATTTATGACTTTCTCCATGGCCGCGATTGTCAATTGCGATAACACGGCGGCCACTTTTGACCAAAAGATCCACCCAGCCTGTGTACTCCCAGTTTACATTTTTGTTGGATGCAAAACCGTGCACCAAAATAATTGGGTCACCTTCCCCTTGATCAAGATATGCGAACGGGATTCCATTATTGTCAAAAACTGGCATGCTCTTCTAACTCGTACTTGGTAGGGAAAGAATTATCGGCGTGAAGATAGTGTCAAAAAACTAAGGAAGAAAGTCAGAATATATTTTTTCAACGCAGTTCCCGAGGAAATTTAAGGAATTCAATCAAAGCCCCATTGCATTGAGAGGAAAGAGCACTCAAAACCATATTCACGAGACAACCAGCTTTTCAAATAACCGTAACCAGATTTTGAATGCTTACGATTCTCAAATAACAACAAGTACCATATTAGCAATTTTGGGAGATTATGACTTATGGCTGAAGGCAGCACTCCACACTTTCATAACAATAGCGGTCAGGAGAGTATTGTAATCGGTGCGAAAGAATTCATGTGCATTGGGTCCAAACCTCCTTTTGATCACCCCCATATTTTTCTCGATATGGGCTCTGAAAAAGAAATTGTATGCCCTTACTGCTCAACCCTTTATAAGTATGATAGCAACCTAAATAGGGATCAATCCGACCCAGCCGACAGTCTCTGGACACCGGCTACAAGCTAAACAGACCGGTTGTTCCATCAGGCCGACACCGGAAGTACCGAGAAAGGCTAGGATGCAAAAGAAAATTGCGATTGCCGGCGCGGGCGTTGCCGGCATGACCTGCGCCCTCTTCCTTGCGCAGCAAGGCTATGAAATAGATATTTTTGAAGCCGCTCCTGAACTTTCCGAGGTTGGAGCCGGCTTGCAATTGTCCGCCAATGCCTGCCACTGTCTAGCAGAACTTGGCCTTTTATCCAAATTGCAAGCTGTCGCCACTATGCCCAGCGCAATTAACATTTCCTCCGGAAAAAACGGCAAGCTCATTGCCAAAGTCCCCCTAGGCCAAGCAGCCGAAGACAAATACGGGGCACCCTATCTGGTTATTCACAGAGCAGATTTACAGTCGATTTTAAAAGACGCGGTACTCGCCTCACCCACAATTCAGTTGCACTTGGGCTATAAACTGGACACTGCAGATATAGCACCCGAGGGACTGCACCTTAAGTTCAAAAACCAAGGGTCACAGACACAAGCCTACGCGCTATTAGTCGGGGCAGATGGTGTCTGGTCTAAAACCCGCACAAATATTCTCGGGCTTCCTCCTGCGTCCACAACCGGACGAGTTGCATATAGGGCCACGGTTCCCAGTAGGGATATTCCTGAGGAGTTGATGCAAACCACCGGCTTGTGGATGGCAGAGCGTTCTCATCTCGTACACTATCCTGTAAAAAGCGCTCGGGAATTTAATCTGGTTTGTGTAACTTTGGAAGACTGGACTTCGGAGAATTGGTCACACCCAGCAACCCCTGAAGATGTTGAAAAACATTTTTGCAGGTGGCACCCAACCCCTCGGAAAATTATCGGGAAGGCTACATCTTGGACGCGTTGGGCACTATGTGGAACCGACCCGACACTTCCTTGGGTTAAAGGGCCTGTTGCTCTTGTGGGCGATGCTGCCCATGCGATGCTACCTTTTATGGCTCAAGGAGCCGGAATGGCCATTGAAGATGTTGCAATTCTCAGCAAGGTTATTGAGAAATACGGGGCACTTCCAAAGTCTTTGGCAAAGTATGAGCAGCTAAGACGAAGCCGTGTTGAAAAAGTAGTTACGCAAGCCCAAAATAATGGCCGAGTTTACCATATGGGTTTCCCAACAGACATAGCTCGAAATTTGATCATGAGGCATACAACTCCAGAAAAGCTGCTGGGGCGTTTTGATTGGGTTTATGAGTGGAAACCTGACAGCATTGCAGTTTAAGGTAATTTACCAAGGTCTAGGCCGATTTTTTCAAGTTTGGGTGTTTTAAAGATGGAAAATGAGCAAATACATGTCGTTACTGCCGCAATTCTTGTAATTGGCGATGAAATCCTATCCGGCCGGACAAAAGATCAAAATATCGGCTATATAGCCTCGCACCTCACTGAGTGGGGGATCGACTTGAAAGAAGTGCGCATTGTACCCGATGAAGAAGACAGGATAGTGGAGGCCGTCAATGCCTTAAGAACCCGATATACTTATGTCTTCACATCTGGAGGTATTGGGCCTACCCACGATGATATTACAGCAGAATCAATAGCAAAAGCTTTCGGTGTCCCTGTCCATAAACACCCCAAAGCAATGGCCGCAATGGAAGCCCATTACCCGAAAGGGGAATTTAGCGAAGCACGGCAACGAATGGCCCGAGTACCTTTGGGTGCGGACCTAATTGACAATAAAATATCTATTGCTCCGGGTTTTATTATGGAAAACGTCCATGTCATGGCAGGTGTTCCCAAAATCATGCAGGCAATGATGCAAGCTTTGGCCCCATCTCTTGAACGGGGAACAAAGATTATTTCACAATCCGTAGACCTTCCCAGACCAGAAAGTTCCATTGCTTTGCAGCTCCAACAGCTGCAACATGACCACCCTCAAGCTATGATTGGGTCATACCCACAGGTAAAAGATGGTAAATTTTCCACACAGATAGTTGTACGAGCCCGCAAACTTGATGTACTTCAAAGTGCACTGACCGATGTTCGTGCTGCAGTGGACGCAGCCATGAAACGAAATTCCTAGAGGACGGACTATGCACCACGACCCACAATCTAAAGCCTTCCCAGTTTCCTGGGATCAGTTCCATAGAGACTGCCGCGCTCTTGTATGGCGTCTGGCAGAAAAAGGCCCTTTCCATACTATCGTCTGTATTACGCGCGGGGGGCTGGTTCCTGCTGGTATCATCGCCAGAGAAATGGGCGTACGGACAATTGAGACTGTTTGCATCGCTTCCTACCATGATTACGACGAGCAGGGAAAACTCGACGTTATCAAGCCGATTAGTCCGAACCTTATTGAGGATGGAGGAGAGGGTGTCCTCATAATAGACGATCTCGTTGATACTGGCAAAACAGCCAAGGTTGTTCGGGAAATGCTACCTAAGGCTCACCTTGCCACCATCTATGCAAAGCCTAAAGGCCGTGAGATGGCGGATACGATTGTAACCGAGCTCTCTCAGGATACTTGGGTGTACTTCCCTTGGGATATGGGTTGGCAGTTCCAGCCACCAATTAATAAAGATACCTTGGGCTAACTACATCTCGGTATTTTCAGCGGCCCACGAGCCGTTCTCGTAACTCAAGATCATTGAGCGCAAGATTCAGAGCTATACTCTGTTCTTGCGCTTTTTCTTTCTGCACCCTTTATCGTCTGCTAAGGCATGTAGGACAACGGGCCAACAAGTCTCTGCCTCCAGATCTAGAGTACATCGCGTTCATGCGTATTCACGCTTTGTGCTCTAACTTATTCATTTTGAGCGAATTCCTGTCGTTTGACTGAACCCAGTCAAACGGAACGCGCTTGTCTTATGCTTTTTAGTGTCTTCTGCGAATATAGGCCAATGGCCACCGTATTGAGTCGGGAGGGCAGTGGCGGTGGTCGGATCGGGACGCGCTAGGTCACAAGGGACCGTTTTAGAGTATGATCGGCCACCGTCTTCGCAACAGGCCTGAACGGATACGCAGCAGCCCAAAGCTCTGCACGACAAGCATAGGATACTTGCGAAGATGTCTGAGGTTACCATTGGTGTCGATATTTCGAAAGACCATCTTGATGTGTACTGCCTGCCGGATGAGCAGAGCAAGCAGTTTACCAATACAGCTGCAGGGTACAGACAGTTAAAAAGCTGGCTGAAAGGCCTGCCTGTCGCTCGAATTATTTTTGAACCCACAGGTTCTTATCACGGCGCTTTTGAGTTGGCATTGTCGGGTTCCTATCCTCTGAGCAAAGTTAACCCATGGCAAGCACGCCGGTTTGCACAGGCCAAAGGCAAGAGGGCGAAGACGGACCGGATTGATGCGCGCCTGCTGGCCCAAATGGGGCAGGATTTCCAGTTGGAACCAGACAAGCCAGTCGATGCAAGCCTATGTCATCTCAAAGAGATACGCGTTGCACGTCAAGCTCTTGTAAAAGAAGCCACGCAACTGGAGAACCGGTTGAAAACACAACGGGTGAACCTGGTTCGCAAACAGACACAGCAACGCCTGAAACTCGTGCGAAAGCAATTGGAGGCCCTTAACGCCGAAACTCAAAAGCAAATTGAGCAGAGCCCTCAAAGGGCGCGGGCAGCAAAGATTTTACACTCTATTCCCGGGCTGGGACAGGTCGCCGTCGCGGCGCTGGTGATTGAAATGCCAGAGCTTGGACAATTATCCCGTAAACAGGCCGCTGCTCTGGCGGGGCTGGCCCCCATGACCCGCCAGTCAGGACGCTGGCGGGGCGCTGCTTTTATTCAAGCAGGGCGCAAGCCGGTACGCGATGCACTCTACATGCCTGCCGTTGTTGCCAGCCGTTATAATCCAGACCTGAAAGCCAAATACAACCAGATGCGAGCGGCTGGTAAGCCTCCCAAAATCGCCATAATAGCTCTCATGCGTAAGCTAATCGAACTGGCAAACGCTCTCATAAAAGCGGACCGGCAATGGCAACCAAAAACGGCTTGACCAAGACGGATACTCTAAAAGCGAACAGCTCCGACTTTCTCGGCCTTGATTGATTGGGGAGTAATCGAGCATTGCAATGCATAGAACTCCACTCCCTTCTCTCGAGCTAAATCAAAGGCCTGTCCATATTTGGGGTCTATGTCCCGGGCAATAGTCACTATGTCACAATCATCCCGTTGTATCAGATACACCATAGCAGATCGGTGCCCCTGATCAATCATATCACACAGCTCAGCAAGGTGCTTTGCACCTCGAGCTGTAATGCTATCAGGAAACTCTGAAACAGCGCTGCTTCGAGCTAGCGTGACATTTTTCACTTCAACGTAAACACTCTGACCAGCCAGATCCTCAAGAAGTATATCGATACGAGAGTTCTTTCCGTATTTAACCTCACGCCTTAAACTTTTATATCCACTCAGCTGTGTAATAAGGTTGGTTTCCAGCGCCTCCTCTACCAACCTATTTGGTCTGGAGGTGTTAATCCCAACCATTGCACCGTCTATTTCCAAAAGCTCCCATGAGTACTTGAGTTTTCGTTTCGGATTATCTGATCTGGAGAGCCAGACACGGATCCCCTCCTCACACAACCCCATCATAGAACCGGAATTTGCGCAATGAGCCGTTACAACTTCCCCAGTCTCATCCAATATAACATCAGCGAGAAAACGCTTATAGCGTTTGACCAGCCTGCCCGTTACGAGCGTACTTTCAAAAATCATGATTGTCTTTCGTGAGAGTTAAAAACTCTAGCGTGACCAGAAGTCTGGATCCAGCAAGATAATAACAGTAAACAGCTCCAGCCGTCCAAGAAGCATCGCGGCACTGAGGATCCACTTAACCGCATCCGGTAATGGGCCAAAATTCCCTGAAGGGCCAATAGTCGTTCCCAATCCTGGCCCTACATTGCCAACCGACGTGGCCGCAGCGGAAACCGCAGTCACCAGATCAAGGTTAAAGGCGGATAATACGAGGGTAAGGAGCCCGACTGTACCTAAATAAACGACAAGAAACGCGAGAACAGAAAAAGTCAACTCTGGCGTCAGCCGTGTACTGCCATAGCTTTCCGAGATGACACGATTAGGCCGAACCATTCGGCGCATGTGTGCTTTTACAGTTCCAAAAAACACTAGGAAACGGAAAATTTTAATTCCACCAGTTGTTGATCCCGTACACCCGCCAACAAACTTTAAAAGAAGCGCAAGCCCAATAACCGGAGCTCCCCACGCCGTATAATCACCCATAGCGTAGCCGGTCCCAGTAATAACCGAAACCACATTAAATGCGGCCTGAAGAAGGGCCTGTGAGAACTCAGCTTGCCCCGAAACCCCGAGATAGATTGTAAGAGCCATTGTAATAAGCAATAGAAACACAAGGAATGCCCTGACTTGCGGATCCCGCCAAAGCACTAAGGGCTGCCCCCTGAGACCTTGAATTACAAGTACAAATGGCAGCGATCCTACAATCATGAAAAGAACGGCAATCCACCCAGTGACAGGGTTTTTGAAAAACCCAAAAGATGAATCATGTGTCGAGTATCCACCGGTCGCGATAGTTGTCAGAGCATGATTGAACGCATCAAATAAGGACATACCTGAAGCCCAGTAGGCAACGAGGCACAAGCTGGTCAAAAACAAATAGGTAAGACCGATCAAGCGAATCAACTCGATTGATCGGCCTACAATCTTCTCACTATGATCCGAGCTTTCAGTTTGAAACAGCTGCATTCCGCCAATTTTCAGGAATGGCAACAAGACAATAGCCATAACGACAATACCGACGCCCCCCATCCACTGCATCAAAGAACGCCAAACCAAAAGCCCAGGAGGCAGGGAGTCCAAACCTGTCAGAACTGTAGAACCCGTGGTTGTAAATCCTGATACCGCTTCAAATGCGGCATCAACATATGCAACGCCCAACCATAGGAATGGTAAAGCTCCAAAGGCAGGTAGGGAAATCCAGGAAAGTGTCGTTAACAAAAATGTTTGACGGGTATCCAGCCCTGCTTCAAGGGCGCTGCCCATTGCAACGATCAACAGTAGTCCCAGCAAGCCAACCACTAAAGACGAAAGCACAAAGGCTTGCCAGTCAGCATTACGGGCGGCAACATCGACAATTGCGGGAATGAGCATTGCTGCGGCCAAACCAACATAAAGGTATCCCAGAACACTTAAAACTGGCCGAAAAGAAATCAAATTATAGTCTCTGTGTAAGCAAAAAAGAAAGAAAAAGGTTCCCAATTGGGAATGTACTAAGGAGCCACTATGCGGCTGGCGTGGAAACTCGCAAGTGTTATCACAGTAAAGTGGGTCAGTTTTACCCTAGCTCTCCACAGCATTTCACCCTTCATATTTTATAGCTCACTAGAGCGATATGCCGTATCTCGGATAGGGCTTTGATAAATTCCCTTCATTTACAACTCATTATTGCCTGTTTTCACAGCGCTTATCTCCAAAATTCAGGATCCAATAGGATCAATACCGTGAACAGTTCCAGTCTCCCCAGTAACATTGCACCCGAAAGAACCCATTTTGCACCTAAAGGGATATCTGCAAAAGTTCCTGCTGGCCCAACAATCGGCCCAAGCCCCGGCCCGACATTACCGATAGCTGTTGCAGCGGCACTCAAAGCCGTCACAAGATCAAGATTAAAACCTGTCAAAACTACCGTAACAATGCCCACAGTACTTAAATAGACAACTAAAAATGCTAGAACAGAAAAAGCAAGGTCGGGGGTTACATTGGTTTCCCCATACCGAATAACGACCACCTGATCCGGTCTGATCATTTGCTTCATATTCGCGCGTACTGTGCCGAAAAACACAATAAACCGAAATGTTTTGATCCCACCCGAAGTTGACCCAGTACACCCACCGAAGAAGGTCAGCATCATAATAACCCCGATAATAAGCGGACCCCAGTTCGTATAATCTCCCAGACCAAAGCCAGTTGTTGTTACCACTGATGTGACAACAAACATTGACTCCAAGAATGCTTCTTTAAATGGAACTTCGTTGTTTAGGCCCAGATAAATACAAACGCCCATCGAGAACAATAATAGAATTGCCATGAATGTCACAACCTGAGGGTCTTGTAAGAGGACCTTGGGTGAGCGCCGCACCGCTTTGATCATCAAGACAAAAGGAAGGCCGGAGGCAATCATGAAAATAATACCGAAGAAAACAGCAGCTTGGCTCTCAAAATACGCGAATGATTTATCGTGGGTAGAAAATCCACCTGATGAGAGTGTTGTCAAAGCATGGTTGAGTGCATCGAACCACGACATTCCAGAAAGATGATAGAGTAGAGTACACAAGGTCGTAAGAACCACATAGAGCCCCATAACCCAACGCACAAGGTCAGTGGTTCGGCTAACAATCTTCTCACTTTTATCAGAGCTTTCTGTTCTGAAAAGCTGCATTCCCCCTATTCTCAAAAGGGGTAAAAGCAGACTTGCCATCACAATAATTCCTACCCCGCCAATCCATTGCGTTAAAGAGCGCCAGAGCAGCAGACCCGGAGGCATGGAATCCAACCCCATCAAGACTGTCGACCCAGTCGTTGTAAAGCCGGAAACACTTTCAAAAAAAGCATTATGGAACCCCACCCCTAAACCAAGAAATGGGAGAGCACCGAATGCAGGGATTGTAATCCACGCAGACGCGGTTATCAAAAATGCTTGTCGCGAATTGATGCTCTCAATCTTGTATCCGCCCATAGCGACGGAAAGTAAGAGCCCAATCATACCTATGATTATCGAAGAGAAAGCAAATGCCAACCAATCCGGATTGTTGGCAAGTAGATCCCACATGAGTGGTATAAGCAGAAGGAGCGCCAAAGCAATGTAGGCAAATCCAAGCACGCGAAGCACTGGGGCAACGAGCTTCATCAAACTAATTTCTTTCTTTTAAGCCTTGTTGATTATCTGACTGCTTTATGCGAAATTTCACGATAGCAAGAGAGCGATGCAAACTCCGTTAATTTCCTTGAAAAGCCGTCCTACATAACAGTCAAAGATAACCCTCTTTAAAATAATCTACTGATACTCATTCTGCTTTATAGGAATATGCCAAGGGCATGAAGAGAGGAATAGTGTTTACAAAAAGCCTTTTTATTCATCGTGTCATTAAAAATTCAATTTTCTTTTGAGAACTTTCAACTTTAAGTATACACAAAGATTCATTACTTAAAGAGAAAGAAATCGTTGTAAACGATATAAACACATCTATGGACTACCTTAAAATAAAGTCATATTTTAAGGGTAGAAAATATGAAACTTGCTTTGGGCATCTTCTCTTTATTGGTGGTCGCTGGCCTTACTGCTTGTAATCAAGACAGTGGCAAGCTGGCACTCGGCATGCTTGAGAGGGACCGTGTAGCTCTGTCTGCTACAGCCAGTGAAATTATTATTGCCCTGCCGGTAAAAAAGGGGAGCTATGTAAAGAAAGGGACTGTTCTGGTGCAGCTGGATGCTTCGCAGCAGCAAGCGGAACTTGACCGTCTAGCCGCAGAAGTTGCCAGAGCACAAGCGAGTTTAGACAAAGAAAAATCCGGCCCTCGCGCGGAAGATATCACACAAGCTAGAGCTCAAGTCGCCACAGATAAAGCACTCCTTTCCGAATCCCAATTGGCGTATAACCGCTATAAAGACTTAATGAAAAGTGGCACCGCCAGTGAATCCCAATACGATAAAGTTTTTACCGCTCGTGCAGTTGCACAAGCAGTGCTTGAAAAGAACCAATCCAGGTTAGATGAACTTTTGGCCGGAAATCGGGAAGAGGATATTCGTATTGCCCAAGCAGACTTGATGATTGCAAAGGCATCGCTAGCAAACCAACAAAGTAAACTCTCAGACTTGACAGTAAAAGCCTCCAGAGATGGTTGGCTTGACAGCCTTCCATGGAATCTTGGTGAACGAGTGACACAAGGCAGCCCTGTGGCAATATTACTTGCTGGAGCAGCACCTTACGCAAGAGTGTATGTTCCTGAGCCGTCCCGAGTAAAAGTTAAGCAGGGGGATAAACTTCAGATAAAAATTGATGGTTTAGACAGTACGTATGAAGGGACTGTAAGTTGGATTAGTTCTGACCCATCTTTTACACCGTATTACGGCTTAAACCAGCAAGACAGAACAAGATTGATGTATCTTGCAGAAATACAACTTCCCGAGAGTGCTTCCGATCTACCAAACGGAATTCCAGTGCAGGTCATACTCCCATGAACAAAAATAATGGTGTTGACCCCGTCATCATTGCAAAAGGCATGAGTAAGATGTTTGGCAACTTTCGCGCTGTCGATAACGTGAACCTTGAGATAAATGCGGGGACTATCTATGGTTTTTTGGGGCCAAATGGCTGCGGAAAAACAACAACAATGCGGATGTTGACAGGCCTTCTCACTCCAAGTGAGGGCACAGTAGGTGTCCTAGGCCTTTCTGTACCAAAAGATGCCGCTGAGCTACGCTATAAAATCGGCTATATGACACAGACATTCTCCCTCTATCGCGATATGACCATTTTAGAGAATCTAGATTTTGTCGCAGATATCTATGGGATGGCCAGAAAACAGAAAAAACAACGAATCTCAGAGATAATCGATCGCTATAAGCTAGGAGAAATTGCTCACCGTTTCTCTGGACAACTGAGCGGTGGGCAAAGACAAAGACTTGCTCTTGCCGCCTCGGTTTTGCATTCACCAAAACTATTATTTCTAGATGAGCCCACCTCTGCAGTGGATCCGGAAACACGGCGTGATTTTTGGGAACAACTATTTGATCTTAGCGATGCCGGAACCAGTATCATTGTTTCGACCCATTTTATGGATGAAGCAGAAAGGTGTCATAAAATTGCGATTTTGGATGCAGGAAAAAAGCGAGCGGATGGCACACCTGATGGCCTGATGGAGGCTATGGATACAACAGTACTGGAGGTAGAGGGAGCCGGTTTAAGAAAAATGCGGGAAGACTTAACCCACATACCTGAAATTACATCAGCCGCGCAAATTGGATCTAGGCTGCGTGTTTTGGTCACCAAAGAAGTTGAGACACCTGATAAGTGGTTGCAACATCTTCCCCAGACAAGAGAAGCAACACGAATTGAAATAGTTCGTCCAAATCTTGAGGATGTATTTGTTACCAGTACGGGAAGTGGACGCCAATGAAGTCCCTACGCCGTATTAAAGCAATTTTATGGAAGGAAGTCGTTCAGTTACGCCGCGACCGAATTACTTTTGCCATGATTATTTTGATACCTCTCATTCAGTTGGCTCTCTTTGGATATTCCATAAATACAAATATAAGAAATATTCCAGTTGGCATTTTAGACTTTAGCCATTCAGAATTAGGGCAAATTCTGGAACAAATACTAGAAGCCACCGACGTTGTTGAGTTTACACAACACTATACTTCCATTCCCGAAGCACAAAAAGGAATTCAATCGGGTGAGGTTCGTGCCGTTTTAATTCTACCATCTGATCTTGCGCAACGACTTGCGAGGAGTCCAAGTGTCGGATTAGGACTGCCACCATCCACAAATCAGGAAACAAGTAGACCCGTCGGGCAATGGATCGTAGATGGTTCAGACACAACAATAGCCGGAGCGATTAAAAGCTTCAGGAATATGCCTCTTACAGAATTACTTAAGCAACCTCCAAATCGAAACACAGCCACTTTCGAAGTGGCCCTATTTTATAACCCTGAGCAAAGATCAGCAATAAATATTGTACCGGGCCTCGTTGGCGTTATTCTTACAATGACCATGATTATGTTTACTTCGGCCGCAATTGTACGGGAGAGTGAACGGGGAAATATGGAAATGCTCATTAATACCCCCGTCTGGTCATTAGAATTAATGATCGGCAAAATTATCCCATACATATTTATCGGTCTATTGCAGGCCATAATTATATTGGCACTGGGGCATTTCTTATTCGGAGTCCCTTTTGGGTCCAAATGGATAAGCCTGCTCGGCGGTACACTTTTATTCATTGGTTCATGCTTATCGCTGGGTCTAGTTCTGTCTACTATTGCAACTAACCAACTTCAAGCAATGCAAATGACAGTCTTTATCCTTCTGCCATCTATTTTGCTATCCGGTTTCATGTTCCCCTTTGAAGGCATGCCAGTCATCGCCCAATACATTTCAGAGCTTCTTCCAGCCACTCACTTCATGCGGATCATCCGTGGCATTGTTTTACGTGATGCAACTCTCGCGGAAATGCAAAACGACATGATTTGGCTCATCGCATTCTTCGTAATTGGAATTTTGGTTGCGGCTCTCAGGTTCAAAAAACGTTTGGATTAGCAGTTTACTCGCTTTAACTTGATCAAGTTATCCATCAAAACAACTCTAAACATCAGATAGGTAGGGCATTCTTTACATAGCTTTTAGCAAATTAGCCCAAGAGAGTTATCCTAAACTCTACCTTTCCTTTTTTGCTACAATGCCACATCAAAGTTATGCATGTTTCTTAGCTTGGCCACGACACAATAAGCGCAAAGACATTTGCCTCTACATCGCAGCTGCGAAAATAGAGGGGATTGAATGGGAGTGTGCCTTGTGAACCCTATCAGGCTCTGCATTTTACCGTTTTTACTATTGTGCAACTGGGCAATTGCTTACCCAGGGAGCACGACAACCAATGTAAACATGCGACAAGGGCCGGGCACCAACTACCCTGTTATTCAAACTGTGACCCAAGGCACTCCCCTAGATATTGATAATTGCAATGAGAGTGGTAGTTGGTGTGCAGTCACCCTCTCCGGAGTATCAGGTTTCATCAGTGGTCAATATTTAAATGTCAATGATGAGGAAGGAGGATGGCCACGAACATTTAATGCCCCTGATGGGTCTGTCCTTACGCTCTACCAACCCCAAATTACTGAATGGGACAACCACACCCTACTCAAAGCCAAAACTGCTGCTGAGTATCGCAGCGCCCCCGACAGCGAACCCATATATGGGGTTCTTACCTTCTCCGCTCAAACTTATGCATCAACAAGCGAGGATCTTGTTACACTTTCCAATATTCAACTGACAGAAATAAATTTCTCGACATTAAGCAAAGAACAACTTTCAAACCTGTCTTTGGAGGTCGGCTCTTTATTGCCAGTAGAAGCTATTAGCATGTCTAAAGAGAGGCTAACTGCCTCTTTAACAACAGCGGCTCAAATCAAGAATGTAGACGGACTTGGTACCTCACCTCCACCCATATTTTATAGCTTCACTCCTGCAATCCTTGTGCAAACAGATGGAGATGCAATTGAAGCTCCTGTCCCCGGGGTTGAGGGTATATTGTTTATTGTCAACACAAACTGGGATCTTTTCAAATTTCAAAAAACAGGGGCCTATTTTCTTTTGGATGAAGATGCTTGGCTCACGTCACCCACTTTGAAGGGGCCTTGGGTAGATGCAGGTAAACTCCCCCAAGCTTTCAACCAACTGCCAGACACAGAGAACTTGAAGGAGGTAAAGGCTAATATTCCCAATAAGGGATTTGGGAACTCTCCAACTCCAAAAGTCATTTATGTAAGTAAGCCCTCTGAACTTTTGCTGTTTGACGGCCAACCCAAATGGAATCCCGTACCCGGCACAAGCTTGCAATGGGCCTCCAACACCAATAGCGACGTCTTCTTTCAAACTACTGAAAAAAAATACTACGTCCTCACTTCTGGTCGTTGGTTCAGATCCTCTTCTCTGGACGGCCCGTGGACATTTGCCAGCACAAGTCTGCCCCCAGATTTTCAGCTAATTCCTGACAATACTCCATATTATAGCGTTAGATCATCAGTCCCAGGAACATCGGAAAGCCAAGAGGCACGCGTTAAGGCCAGCATTCCAACAGTGGCACGCGTGGAGCTTGGGTCAGTTCAACCTGATGTTTCTTATGCAGGCGATCCCCAATTTGAGCCAATTCCAGAAACTTCAATGTCCTACGCAACGAATACTAGCGCGCAGGTCATTCAAGTTGGTGACAACTATTTTGTTGTTCAAGATGGAGTGTGGTTCATTGGCCCCTCTCCTCAAGGACCTTGGGAAGTCGCAACAAGTGTACCCGATGAAATCTATACAATCCCGTCCAGTTCCCCAGTTTATAACACAACCTATGTGAGAACATATAATTATAGTGATGACACAGATAACGGAACAGCTGCTGTTTGGTTTGGCTACACAATGGGCTACCTGTGGAGTTACTTGGCATGGGATACATATGTTTATGGAAGTGGGTACTATTACCCCCCATACTGGCGCCCCTGGCGACCAGGTTATTACCCGCCATACTTTCCACGACCAATCACCTATGGGTCTGGTATCTTCTATAACCCCACAAGAGGAGTGTTTGGAAATTATGGTTACGCCTACGGCCCATATCGAGGCATAGCATATGGCCGGGTTTATAACCCCAATACCGGCCGCTATATTCGAGGGGGTATATACTCTGGCCCTCGAGGGACTGCCGGTTTTATTGCAGCTACCAATCCCATTACTGGAAACAGGGCATTCATTGCAGGTGGTAAAGGCGTATATGGCGCATGGAAAACTGGTAAAGTTCAACTGGGATCGGAATGGGCTCGCAAAAAGCGCGGCTCGCTCAACAGGAACTCAGGAAAGTGGCAAAGATCTCACGCTCGCAACAACCTTATTAAGGCAAACCGTCAGGGGAATATTTTTGCTGGTAGGGATGGTCGTGTCTATAGAGAGAGAAACGGAAAATGGGAAAGTTTTAATGGCGGTAAATGGCAAGGGGTTGATACACCTCGATTAGAAAATCTAAATCGCCAAAATCGTATTACACCGCAGAACCTGAACCACGGGAAATTTACACCAAAAGCCAGTCGTAAGCCCGATCAAACAAAGCAACCCGCTGTAAAGAAACGGACAAATAAAAAGGCGACTGCTCATCGTGCTCCTTCTCACTTGAAACGCGAGCAACATGTAAGGCAACGCGGCAACCAGAGGGTTCATAAACACCGGGCCAGTCGCCACCAGCCAACACACACGCGCAAATCTCCCCATCGTAGTCACAGGTCATCGAAGCATGGTGGTGGAAGGCATGGCGGCGGCAGACATGGTGGTGGCAGACACAGGTAATCAACCTACCATTTTCTCACATTGGCCTGCTGACAAGCCCATGTCTAGTTTTGCGCCAATGGTGGGGGCGCATAAAAAACTCCCACAAGGCTTGGTAGGAAGCATAACTGGCGAGTAGCCAATAAACGGGTATGGTCACAAGCTCCCACACTTTGGGGGAAAGGTTCCTCCTTCTGGCACCAGCGTAAATGGACAGGACAGGTCCGCCAAACCCAATAAGAACGCTTAGTATTCCAAGAAGGCCAAATGGACTTAAAAGTAACGGTATAGGAGTCGTTAACTCGTTGGAAAACGCAAATACAACAAGCAACCCTAGCAGACTAATCAGTGTCAATGGACCGAACCAAAGGCATAACATCCCACCTACAAAATAGATCATAAAAACTATGCTATTAACTAAACCCAGTTCTTTAAATAGTAAAAGCGGGTTGCGCAGGTGTACAGCCATGGTTTGAATCCAGCCCTTATGCCACCTGCTCCGCTGGGATAACCAAGCTTTCAGTGTTGTGGGAGCTTCTTCATAAGTAGTGCTCTTTAGGACCCCAATTTTATACCTGTTGCGCATGAGTCTGACCGCCAAATCTGCATCCTCAGTGACGTTAAACGGATCCCATCCTCCAACCTTTTGCAAGGCAGAACGCTTGAAATGGTTTGAAGTCCCCCCCAAGGGCAAAAACACCTGCCAACGGGCTAACCACGGCAACATGACATCAAACAAACCGGCATACTCAAAAGCGAATTGTCTAAGTAGCCAGCCCTTTTGAGCGTGATCTATGCATAAAGAAGCCTGCAGGCAGGCATAATCCTCTGGTAACCTTCTAAAAGCACCCACTGATTTTTTAAGTTGATCTGGTTCGGGGCGGTCCTCTGCATCATAGACTGTTAGAAACTCGCCTTGGCATTTCCGCAAGACCGTTTGCAATGCGCGGGGTTTGGTTTGCGGAGAGCCCTTTGGAACAACAAAAATACTCATATAACTGGCTTTGTTTGCATCCAGAGCCAGCTGGGTATCATGATCCTCCTCCTCCACGAGAAAATAAAGTTCCAGCTTTTTCTTAGGATAGTCGAGAGCTCTCATAGCATCGGTTAACTGCTTGCAAATTTGAGGTTCATTAAAGAGTGGTACCAGCACTGTATAGGTAGGCCACTCATCAATTTGAGAAGAGTGACCTGTAAACTTTGGAACCTCCAAAGTTGCATACAATCTCATAAGGCCTATTGAAATAGCTATTAGTTTTATGGCGGTGAATACTGAAAGGAACAGGATGCTCCAAGTGACAATGTTCCCTACAAAATAAGCAAGTGGCACACCAGCAAAGAATAATTTTTGCTCTGCAGTCAGCCCTTGGAAAGCTGATATCTCCGGCTTCCGAGACACCAAGCCAACAACGCCTGTTCCAGTTAGAATAAGCCGTTCAAAGTAATTTCTAGTAACCAGAACTGTTTTAGCCTTGAGTAAGGGGTATGCACTTAACAGTTCAATGACATTATCAAGCTGATGTATTTGAGGAGAGATTACGACAACTCTTTCCCCGTCTTTAGTCAGGGCGGGAACAAAAAGGATGCCTTGTATTTGGAATGGGTTGGATTTCAAACAACTTTCAGGCTTGACCTCCAAAGTTCCAAAGGAAGCAAACCGAATTCCCGATTTCAATGTCAATTCGATATAGACATGATTTATCTCCACATCTTCTTGAGGTTTGGCCCTCGAAGAATGGTCAGAAAATTCTGTGAGCAGATCCATTTCTCGGCCACTCCCCTTGCGAACCTCGATATATTAAGAAATATCGAGTAATTTGCGCGCTATAAATTCTTCTAGATTGATCACACACTGACCATTTCTTACGTTATCTGAGTAAATAGACTGAAAGATTGCAATGACACGCCCCAGTGTATACGCCCAATTATTTACTGTCTGCCTGTTTTTACAATTATCAATAATTGGCATAGGGAATGCTGTAGCTCAGAAATATAGCGGACAAAAAAGTGATGGTAATAATTGGGTAACACAGAATATTCCCTTATTCTCCCCACCTTCCAATTTTTTTGAAACTCCAGCCAAAGTACCAGATAAAATTAGGTTCCTGACCACAGACGACTTTCCTCCATTCTCTTTTAGGGATGGTGAGGGACGGCTGATGGGATTCAATGTTGATTTGGCACGAGCTATCTGTGAGGAAATGGAAATCGCCTGTAGCCTCCAGATCAAGCCCTTCTCCCAGCTGCTTCCAGCACTTGAAGGCCGAGAAGGGGATGCGATTATTGCCGGGATATCACAAACTCCTAACAGGCTCGATAAACTATTATATTCAAAATCTTATATGCGCTTCCCTGGAGTTTTTATCATACCTATAGGCTCAAACTTCGATCCATTGCCTGAACAAGTAAAGGGTTCAAAGGTTTCCGTTGTTAAGAACTCCCGGCATGAAGCTTTTCTGGAGCGTTTTTTTCCTGACGTTGAGAGGATTAGTTTCAACTTACCTGCCGAAGCTAGGGCCTCATTGGTAAAAGGTCAGGTTGATGCGCACTTTGGTGATGCTGTACGCCTTTCTTTTTGGTTGGATAGCAACAGCGCCCTCAAGTGTTGCCAATTCTCTGGCGGACCTTGGCTGGACCCTCTATATTTTGGAGAGAAGATGTCTGTCGCAGTCAGACCCTCGGACCAAACCATCAAGGAAAATATAGACTTGGCACTTGACCGCCTCCAAAGTAACGGGCGCCTTAGCGAGCTGTATCTCCGGTACTTTCCAATCAGCTACTTCTAATAGAGCAAATCTCCAGTCAATATTATCGGAAATAATACAGCAATACTCAAAAAGGAGGCTTCACTGCCTCCAAACTGTTCACTATAGGCATTCGCTATGGAAAACTATATTTTAAATAAAGCCGAAAACGAAGCACAGGGAACTTTCCTTTTTGCTCATGGTGCTGGTGCGCCTATGGACTCACCTTTCATGGAACGCATAACGTTGGCCTTGACTAAACTGGGGGTCAACGTTGCACGCTTCGAGTTTAAATACATGGCCAAGCGTCGGATCTCAGGAAAAAAATCGCCCCCCCCTCGCGCGGACAAATTAATAGGTGAATACCAAAAAATCTTACAAGCTCTGCTAGAAGACGTCGATGGTCCAATTGTTATTGGTGGGAAGTCAATGGGCTCTCGCATTGCCGCCATGTTAGCAAGCGCAAACTCTCTTCCAAAACGCGTAACAGGCGTCTGCTGTTTGGGGTATCCATTTCACCCTGTAGGTAAGTCTGAAATCGAACATTGGCGTTTACCAACACTTGAACAAGTAAAACGACCAATGCTAATTCTTCAAGGGGAACGGGACCAATTTGGAAACAAGGAAGAACTTACGTCCATATCACTTCCTAAAACTATTGAGCTTGCTTTTGTAGAAGATGGTAATCATGATTTTGCTCCCAGAGGTCGGTCTGAAGCTACATTAAATGGTAACTTAAACAACGCAGCACAGCTGGTTTCCGATTTTATCCGCAATAGCAAGTAAGTTTAGTTTAGCCACTCAAGTTTGGGCAGCGCGGCTGCCCAAAAACCTCTCCACTTTTACGGGGTAAGTCCATTTTGAACCAGCTTTCCTAGTTGAATTTGGCAGATCTGGATCCCTTCCGATTTATCCCATGACAACAGAGTTTCACTGATGTTTGCCAGACCATTATCGACACGGATCACAAGTGGTTTGCTCCGCCATTCAATTACCTGCGTCAACGCGCGCATCACCTTGAGCGCGGGGAGAGAAAAGTCAACTTCAATACACAACCCTTCCCGGTTAAAGTCATCCAGAATATTGAGGGTACGCGCCCGTCTGATGTCTTCCAATTAGTCTGACATGAAATCCATCTACCACGCCTGATTAAGACCGGAGGGTGTCGTCAGCTTTTCAGGCTTTGCTCGTTTCAGGCGCTTGCCCGGTTTCAGCTCCAACTCCCCGACTATGCGATAGACACGCTTATGGTTCCAGCCAAAACCTTTGAGGTTACGTAGATATAAAAACCACAGCCATCTCCTTGCGCTGAGATGGCTTCAGTTTTTTGCCAGAGCCTCCTTCAAAAGCTCATTTTGCAAAGACAGTTCGGCAGACATCTTTTTAAACCGGCGAATTTCGTCTTGCGTAGACTTCATCTGCGAAATCATTGGAGTATCCAGACCACCGTATTTCGCCCGCCATTTATAAAAGCTCTGTGCGTCACATAAACGAGATTTCTTCATAAAATCAGTCCTCAATATGAGGCAATACTATCCCTACTTCTAAACTCGATCAATTTACGGGGGAATTACCGGATGAAATCCCACATCTGAGTCGGTCCTCCTTACACCGCTTGTTCCAGCGTCACGGAATCTCGCGTCTTCCAGCTCCAGATAAGGATAAGGTGAAGAAACGTTTCAAAGCTTATCCGATCGGCTATTTTCACATCGACATCGCGGAAGTACGAACTGCAGAAGGCAAACTGTATCTATTTGTGGCAATTGATCGCACATCTAATTTTACCTTTGTGCAGCTGCATGAAAAGCGACCAGACGGGTTGCGGGCAATTTTCTACGCAGCCTCATCAAGGTGGTTCCCTATAAAATCCACACCGTTCTGACAGACAACGGCACCCATTTCACCGATCCCAAAGGTGACAGCTGGAACGCTAAGGACATTACGCATATGCTCGCTACTGGCCAGCCATTTCGCTGCCATGGCTTTGTTCTGGCCTGCGCCCAAAACCAGCTCGCCCCTGGACGAATGGTCAGGTCGAACGCATGAACCGCTCCCTCAAAGAGACCACTGTCCGGCGTTATTATTATCAGACACACAGCGAACTACGCACTCATCTGGAAACGTTCATACAGGCTTATAACTTTGCCAAGCGCCTCAAGGCTCTCAGAGGACAAACGCCCTTTGAGTACATCACCAAACAATGGACAAAAGAGCCCAGTCGGTTCATAAAACAGCCAGACCATCTCCTCACAGGACTAAACATTTAACCTATGGAGCGGTGGCTTACTTGAATCCAGCTCTAGGCCTGCAGGATTGGCAGGGCGCCGTCTTTAATTTGGCCCTGTGGGCGACAAAACCCACCCAACAAGCCCACCGGAACAGTATTATTGGCTGAATGTCATTAAAAAATCGGCCTCATCGCTCAACTTAACATTGGAA
This sequence comes from Pseudovibrio sp. M1P-2-3, assembly GCF_031501865.1. Classification (NCBI taxonomy): domain Bacteria; kingdom Pseudomonadati; phylum Pseudomonadota; class Alphaproteobacteria; order Hyphomicrobiales; family Stappiaceae; genus Flexibacterium; species Flexibacterium corallicola. The sequence goes on along the minus strand of NZ_JARRCW010000001.1, from coordinate 1,184,332 downwards.
TGCCACTACCAGCCACGATGATTATAAAGGCCTTCGTTTGGTTCAAAGGGAGTGGAGATGTTATGCCTATGAACCCGTTTCCACCCCTGATCGGTTCTCCGCTTGTTTACTGTTTTTTGTCGGCGGTGATATCATCAAACAGCTGCCGCGCTATATGTATGTGTTCTTACCAACCAACAAGTTACACGATGGTGATGGGTGATGGGCGATGGGCGATGGGCGATGGCAAAAAGATCCGCTATCCGGCGCTGCTGTACACCGGAACCCCGATGATGTTGATCAGTGGGGCACCCGGCCACCGGCATCAAAAAGTGGCTATGCATCCATAATCCGCATTTCAACGCCGCGCCCCCCGCATGATTTAAACGATTTTCTCAATGACAGCGCCCGCAACATCCAAACCAAGCTCTGTGACCGTGTTGAGAATTCTCTGAAGGCATTCCGCAAACCTGGCCTTCTGGAGGGACGGTGCGGCAAGTCAGTTATCATGGTCGGAATTAGCAGTTCCTCCAGGGTCAACAACAAGCCCCAATTGTAACCGGTATTCCAAATCTACCTTATTGAAAGTCAATGTGGGAACAAGACGTCTCTTACGTTCTATCTCATACACTGACTTCCAGTTTGCTTGAAAACTTGAAACCAACCCGTCCCGACCTTCACTCGGGGCGGGACGCTCCCACAAGTATCGCCATCTCTATCAGAAAGGCAAGATCTTACGGGGAAGCTCCTTGATGATGTATTCCGAGAATACCTGAACTTGCGAGGGAACGCCATGGCGAGAAGGTATCAGCAGACTAATTTGGGAATCTCCAGCTGTCCAATTGGGAAGTATCCTTTGAAGGTAACCTTTTTGCACATATTCACGGCAAATATACGCGGGCATCGCCAATATCCCCACCCCCTCTACAGCTGCTCCGCTCAAGGTCGCCATATCCTCACTACATAGTCTGGAATCATAGGGAATAGCGGCGGTTACATTTTGGTCGTTACGAAGGGACCATAGTCCCTGCATGGGGTTCCAGCCAAATTTCAAACCGGCGTGCTTTTCCAAATCCTCCGGCGTCTCAGGAGTTCCAAAGCGTTCCAAATAGGCTGGAGCTGCAAACAGGTGCCAAGGAGCGGATGCCAATTTGCGCTGAACAAGACTGGAGTCCGGTAGTGGGCCTGAGTGAGCCCTGACGGCCATATCAAGACCATTTTGTATAAGATCAACAGCATCGTTTGAAACATGCTGGGACACCTTAATTCGCGGGTTGAAAACAAGAAACTCCGAGATGATATCAAACAGTGTAAATTGAGCCATTCCAACGCAACAGCTCATACGGACATTCCCTGAAATCACACTTTTGTTTTTTTCAACTGCTGTTTCGGCTGCCTCCATATCGTTAACCATTGAACGAGCATATCGATAAAACTCCTCCCCAATTTCAGTAACAACAAACTGCCGGGACGTGCGTTGGATTAAGCGCACATCCAGTCTCTCCTCCAGACCCCGCACATGACGGCTTAGTTTGGATTTTGGCACTCCCAAAAGACGGGCGGCTGCCGTAAACCCCCCTTGTTCGACAACATGTACGAAGTAGAAATATTCATTCAAGTCAACCATTTATACGCCTTCATACGTAATTGTACGTCGTTTCAAATATAGAACGATAAGTTGTGATGCAAGCATATTTTCATGGCTCAACTCCAAGTTTATACCTCTCTTTGCAACAAGGAGCGAAGCAATGACAGTCAGTAATTCAGCACTGCCGTCAACATTGGATTGGGGAGATCTAACAGATCCGGTAACTGCCGAACTGCAAGTTATCGGGGATGGATTTAGTGTACTGGCTTTCAATTACAGGCAGTTCAGCGGCCTTATGGACCCATTGGTAAAAGTTGATAATTTCTCAATTTTTGAAAATAAAATCACAACCAATCCGCTGGCTGGGATACTAAGTGTACTTGTTGTTTTTGAAGACAGCACTGGCAAATATCGCGCTCAGAACTCTGCAGGTGCCATTGTTGAACTGCAACCGGGAGATCTTTACTGGACTCAGGCAGGTCGTGGATCACTCCTAAATGAAGAGCTTTCTCCTTCCGGAAAAGTTCATGCTCTTCGAATTATTATCAACTTGCCCAAACACCTGAAACAGAAGTCGCCAACGTCACGTCACGTCAAGGCAACCCAGATGCCCATATTAGAAGGCAACGGGTATCGCGTACGCCTCGTTCTAGGAACAAGCAATGGCACGAAAGGGTTAATGTCCCCGTCATTGCCGCTCACCATCTTGGAAGGGACTGTGAGTGAAGCTCACCAGTTCACCCATGACATAGAGGCTGGTCATTCAGTCTGGCTATATGTGGCGCAGGGCGAGGTAAACGCACACTTTGGCAAGCAAACTTCCATCATCCGTAAAGGGTGCGCCATAGCCTATCATGCAAACCATGAGGGTTTGAGACTTGCTGTTAACGCAGTCTCGGCGAGCCACTTTGTACTCATTCAAGGTATGCCACTCCACGAGAACTTCTTCCAAAAAGGTTCTTTTGTGATGAGCACGCTCGAGGAGCTTGAGCGTGTGGAGGCTGCTTATGCAGCCGGTCACTTCGGCTTGGCACCGCCCCCCGACTAACCAAAACAAACTACCAATAGTTTTATAAAAGAGGAGAGACACTCATGAACCAGAACACAACAAACCCAAATCGCCTTACAGCCGACAACGCAGCTCTCGTGCTGGTTGACCATCAGGTAAGCCTGATGACCGGCATTCGCGATTATTCAATCGCTGAACTGAAACACAACGTTGTTGGCCTCGCAAAAGCTGCAAAAGCACTCAATTTGCCGATTGTAACAACAACAACATCTGCAAAGGAAATGTGGGGACCTGCATTCCCAGAGCTGGTAGAAGCATTGCCAGGTCAAGAGTTTATCGACCGGACAAGTGTTAACGCTTGGGATGACCCGCGTGTTGTTGAGGCTATTCGTGCAACAGGCCGTCAAAAGCTCATTTTTGCTGGTGTTTCCTTGGAAGTCTGCGCCGCGTTTCCTGCTATGGCTGCAAAACAGGAAGGCTTTGACAGCTACGTTGCCGTGGATGCCTGTGGCACATTCAACCAAACCAAACGGGAAACCGGCACGATGCGGCTGGCTCAGAACGGCGTCACCGTCGCAGATGCCTCCAGTTTGATTGTGGAGATTCTGGCAGATAACGCACGCCCAGAAGCAGGAGCTGTTTATGGGGCACTGGGCATGGATTGGGCTACTCTTGTTCACCAAGTTCGCGCCAGCGTTGCGTAACGCCCCTCGGTAGCAAGGGAATCTTCCCCGGACCAATAGCATCGCTGCGCGGCTATGTAGCGATGCTATTCATCTGAAGTGTCATAGGTAACAGCAGCCTCCCTCATACAAGGAACACGTGGTGCAGACTAAAACTTACGCGCATAAAAAAACAAGACCCAATAGATATAGGAAGTCCATTCTCGCATTTATTGGATTGCTGGCGCCCGTATATTTTATTCCGCCACTCTTGGCCAACTTCTTCCCCAAGAGTCCTTTTCTGGTCGTCGTCATCGCCTTGGCGATCATTGTTCCACTCATGGAATTTGCAATTATGCCTCTGCTGTCCCGAGTTTTTCGCAGGCCCTTGCTGAGGCGTTTTTCCGGTTGGCGGTAACCAAACCAGAACACTAACAACGAACCCATGCACAAATTAACCTTACTATATTTTAACAAGAAGAAAAGTTGAGAGGCGCTATGAAACGCCAGTTAGATATAATTGTTACAGCCCTTGCCCCTCTCATATGGGGCAGTACTTATTACGTCACAAGTGAGTATCTGCCTGCTGGTTACCCGATTACCATGGCTGCCTTGCGTGCGTTGCCCGCCGGGCTACTATTACTCGTTTTAGCTCGTCAACTCCCAAGCGGAGTTTGGTGGGGCCGCATCTTCGTCCTTGGTGCACTGAATTTTACATTATTCTGGACATTGCTTTTTGTGGCAGCTTATCGCCTTCCCGGTGGAATTGCGGCAACTGTAGGTGCCGTTCAACCGCTCATAGTCGTCTTCCTCGCCTCAATTGCTCTCAGAACCCCAATCAAGGCAACAGCAGTTATCGCGGCAATAACGGGGGTTATTGGTGTTGGTTTACTGGTACTTGGCGGCAGCGTTTCTCTTGATCCAATTGGATTAGCAGCAGGACTTGCCGGAGCTATTTCAATGGCAGGGGGAACTGTGCTTACTCGGAAGTGGCAACCGCCGGTTCCTCTACTCACCTTTACAGCGTGGCAATTGACTGCCGGTGGCCTCCTACTCGTACCCATTGCTCTTCTTCTTGAACCTTCTTTGCCTTCTCTAAGTTCCCAAAACATCGCAGGGATCGCATTTCTCAGTATTATTGGCGCTTCCCTTACCTACATTTTATGGTTCAGGGGCATTGCACGCCTCGAACCGGGAGCTGTATCTGCCCTCGGTTTCCTGAGCCCCCTGTCGGCAGTCCTGATCGGCTGGGTGATGCTAGAGCAAGCTCTAACCACCTGGCAGATTATAGGGGCTGGAACCGTCCTTGCTGCAGTATTGCTCGGGCAGTTCTCCGGTCACTTCCGCCCCATAATTTCCAACATACACACTCCCCACACCTCTAACTAAAGGAAACCTTCATGAAAATTATTGTACTTGGAGCAACCGGCAGTGTCGGTTCACGTGTTATCACCGAAGCCATCGAACGAGGCCATGAAGTCACAGCTGTGGTCAGGGACGAAGCCAGTCTATCAAAGTTGCAGGCGACCGTTAAAAGGGTCATCGTTGCCATCAATGATCCAGCAGCTGTAGCTAAGGCCATGTCTGGTCACGATTTGGCCATTAGCTCCCTTCGCACACCAAGTGGTCGTGAGGGTGAGCTGGTCGCTCTCACGCAGACAGTTCTTGATGCATCAGCGCAAGCAGGTCTTCGCGTGATCATCGTCGGGGGAGCAGCACGGCTTCGTATATCTGAAGACAGCCCTCATACAGTTCTGTCACAACCAGACTTTTTGCCCGAGAATGTTGTTCCAACAGCAAGAGCCTCTTTCGCGCAATTTGAAATTTGCGCTGCACACGAAAAAGCCAACTGGACCTATGCAAGCCCTTCAGCTTTATTGCAACCGGGAACGCGCCTAGGAGAGTTTAGAATTGGCACGGACACTCTTTTGGTCAATGAGTCTGGAAACTCAGAAATATCAATGGAAGACTTTGCAGTCGCATTGGTAGACGAAGCTCAGAAGGCACAGTTCAAGCGCTCGGCATTTACTGTCGGTTACTAGAGACTTCTTGAGTTGCTCCACACAAGTGTCGGAGAATTACACTTCGACACTTATACAAGGGCATTCATTTTATCAAAGAGCTTTTAATAGGGTTGAAAGGCACAAAGACACCTCCCGCGGCTTTAATTGTTGAACTTCATGCAGCTCGGCTCAACACCATCCGGCCGCAGGCCGAGTACGGACCGTTGCCCCTCCACCAATTAATAGAGATTCTAAGAGGACTTCGCCGATGAAAGGTAAACTCATACTCCATATATCCTGTTAAACATGCTAGCGGCATTGGTTCGGCTATCATGTTCTGGATGTCGAATTTTGATCCGATCTGAATTGGTACATTCTTTGCCATATTCACAATGCCATTTTTCTTAATAATAGATGGTACTCTTAGCCTTTCCCGTACTTCGGATAACCTGCCCATCATCCAGCAGATCAGCTTCGCGGATGTTGTGTTTGTTGTATACCAACTCTATGCGCACAACAGTCCCAACACCACTTCTGAATATGTGCTCTCGGCCTAGCTGTGTTCGGCATGCTGACCATGCAATAGTACATTCGCATCTTCTCAAACTACGGCCGCAAGAAAAGCGCTGCCATTATCAAAGGTAAGAGATTACCGGAGCTCCCGCTGCAGCGTTTGGGCAAAACCGAGATAAGCTTTGTAACTTTTATTGGCGAGAAAACTCGGCTCATGTTCTTCCGTGCCAATTGGTGCCCCTTCTGCATGAACCATGCTCAAAGGGCTGAAGGCGAAGGTTGGTCAACTGGCAAAATATGGGGTGAAGAAGGCCGTTGGTATGACTTCCCCTTCAGTTTATCAGGCTTCCAGCTCGATAGAAGTAGAGTAAAGCTATGGGGAAGGCCCAACAAGGAGAGGCTAACAGGGAAAAGTCGAAAAATGTACCCTAATTTATTGATAATTCAGGAAAGGCAAAATGATATTAAGGAAATTTGGTGCGGACGGAGGGGCCCAATCTAAATACTTAATTTTCATTCATATAATATTTTTTATATTAAATTCAAAGAGTTAGTACTTACACTTTTAATTGAGCAGGAGTGAAACCGTAATTCCTTACCCCAATTTGTTCCCTACTTTGTACCCTATTTAATTTCAGCCGGCTTACCAATAAAGCTGATCATATAGGCCGTAGAGCGAATTAGAGTAAAAAGCGTAAATGCAAATGAACGCGATGCTCTCTAAATACACGCTGGGTTTCGGTCCTGTTTACATACCTCGAAACCATAACCGAACAGCAGCTATGTGTAAGAAGCCCAAGTAACTACAAGCTGTTTTGGCATTACGGGTGGCAACCCTTGTGGCTGTTTTCCGCTCTTATCGGCACCGTGCACCTGAAAAATGCTTTTGGCCAGATCATTACGATGCAAAGCTCTCTCATGGACGCCTCCAGTATAAGTGGTCATGACACCATTCTGGCGCATGATGCCGGTAAAGGGGGTATCCAATCCATCGCTCACTGTCCACCTGAGTCCTCGCACAAATTGCCGAGCACAAGATCACTCGGCTCAATAAGCTGTTACCCTAGAACTATACTCCACGAAGCGGAGTATAGTAGGATCAGTTTCAATAGAAATGTCAGGTGTAGCACACGCTCACCATGCAGCTCTGAGCCAGTAGAGCCTATTCGTGGGATAGGCTTCTGGGCACCTCTGAAAATCAGTCTTTCTTGAATTTTTGCAAGACTAAAGAGTGCCCGGCCTTTTCCAAGGGCAGGCCATTCGCGTTGAGCTTCCCGTTTCGGGGGGGGGCGGGATGTTTCTTCAGGGAACAGGCAGCTATTGCTGCCGTGGTCCTACGATGTAGCGCGAGAATAGGCAGTATTTTGCTCAAGCTGTACCAGACGTCGCATGTTATAGCTCAGGTTTTTCAGTCCAATATGGGCTTTGGCCCTGATCAAGCCGATGGATCGAACCAGTGTCCCGCCCATGTCATTGCTTTGAGCGCCAAAGACATGCTCAACACGAACTCTGACCGATGAGCGGGTTTTATACCAACGGCACTTATAATTGACCTGTATGCGCCCAATTTCGTCTACCGATTGATGTGATTGTGTGGGGTTGTTGAATAAGCTTATTCCAAGCGGAACAGGCGGCATCGACAATTTCCTGGTAGTCTTGAAAGGTTCGGTTAGAGAGCCAGTTTTGCCGTAAGTACTGCCAAACATTTTCAACCGGGTTGAGCTCCGGGGAACGGAGTGGGAGCAGCAAGATGGTTATATTATCAGGCAACTTCAGTTTTGCCGTTGTATGCCAACCCGCTTGATCCATCAGGACCACTGCGTGCGCCCCTTTGGCGACGGTTCGGCTGATTTCTTTAAGGTGAAGCTGCATGGAATTGGTATTGGCTTTGGGCAAAACAAGTGCTGCCCCTTTGCCGTGGGCGGGGCAGATGGCCCCGAATACATAAGTTGATTGATAGCGCCCGTCGCTGGGAGCCCGTGGTCTCGTTCCTTTTTTTGCCCACCTTCTGGTGAGCCCGTTTTTTTGACCAATGCGGGCTTCGTCCTGCCACCAGATTTCCATGGATGTTTGTGAGGGCAAGCGCGCTTTTATTTCTTTAAGCCGGGCATGGAAGTTTTTTTATATGTCTCCATAACTTGCTCGTCCTGTGCCGGGTGCTGTGGCCGAACGCTGACCCGAGAAAATCCCAGAACTCTGAGGAGGCTTGAAATAGCCCTTTCGCTATAGCTGACCCCAAACTTCTGCTCGATCACACCTTGCAGATCCCGCCGACGCCAGCGAATTACGCCGTGTTGTTGTAAATCAGGCCCAGCCTCAACCAGATCTGCAAATTCAGCCATTTGCTCTTTATTTAACCACCGGACACGGCCCGGGCTCTTACGATTGTACAGGCCGTGCGGCCCTTCTGCGTTAAACCGATGCACCCAGTCTCGCAGTGTTTGGCGGTCCATGCCGCCCATGCGTGCCGCCTCCAAGCGCGACAACCCATCATAAACAGCAGCAAGAGCAAGAAGGCGGCGGCTCTGCCTGACATCCTTACTTTGACAAGCAAGAGTTCGTAACGAAGAAGCATCATAGTCTCGGCGCAATGGGATCGCTGACATTGGGAATCTCCTTTCCCAATGTTGAATCACAATTCAAGTGATTTGGGAATCCTCATCCCGAGTCAAAAACAGGTGCCGTTGGTATTATTGCCCTGCTGCTGCCTTTTGTTCAGCGGCTTGTTGCGCTTGCCTTTGCGGTGTATCTGGCTTTTCAAGCCTTTGTCTGCCAGCTTTTGCTCAACCTCAGCTGAGCGGTAGGCGCTGTCAGCCCACACTTGCGAAGAGGTATTATTCTCATCCAGAAGCGCGTCCAGAGTTTGGCTATCATGCAGCGCTGCATCGCTTACCTCGTACCGACCCACCAACTTATGCCGACGATCAATGTTTATGTGGTTCTTGTAGCCAAAATGGTTTTGGCCTCGCTTTTTCGTCCAGCGGGCATCCGTATCTTTTTGGCGAAGCTTAGAGGTTTTGTCGGCCCAGTCCTTGGGAGTTTCTCCAGACTTGATCGTTGCGTTTTCCTCCCGCAGGTTGCGCTGCTTTGGGACTGGAACGATTGAAGCATCAATAATCTGGCCGCCCATGGCCAGATACCCTTGCCCTTTCAAGTAGCTGTCAAAATCATCGAACAACGCCTTGATGGCACCCGCCTGAGCCAGCTGCTCCCGGTACATCCAAATGGTTTTGGCGTCGGGAACACGATCCTCTAGTCCCAACCCTAAAAAGCGGATGAATGACAAGCGATCACGCAGCTGATATTCAGCCTGATCATCTGACAGGTTATACAGGGCACACAAGATGATCGCCTTGAACATTAAGACCGCATCCCAGGGTTTACGCCCCGCTTTGGACTTGCGACCTGAGCCTCCCCCAAAGAAGTGGTCCACGTTTATGATTAGGAAAACGGAGGACTCGATATGGGAATCAAGAGACCCAAACCAGAAGAGATTGTCGTTAAACTGCGGCAAGTTGAAGTCCTGACGGGGCAAGGAATGGCGCGCATGGATGCGATCCGCCAGATCGGCGTTACCGAGCAAACCTATTACCGTTGGAAGAAGAAGTATGGCGGAATGGGTACGGAGCAACTCAAGGAACTGAAGCGGCTGCAGAAAGAAAATGAACGTTTACGCCGTGCGGTCTCTGATCTGACATTGGACAAGCTGATCCTTACGGAGGCTGCAAAGGGAAACTTCTGAGCCCTGCTCGTCGCAGAGTCTGCATTAACCATATACGCAGTCAGGTGAAGGTTTCCGAGCGGCGTGTTTGTCGCGTTCTTGGCCAGCATCGCTCCACACAGCGTCGCGTCCCCAAAGGGCGAGCGGATGAAGATCAGCTGGTTGCAGATATGATTGAGCTGGCACGCCAATATGGCCGTTACGGTTACCGTCGCATTGCCGCTTTGCTCCGAGAGGCTGGATGGCAAGTGAACGATAAACGTGTTGAACGTCTGTGGCGACGAAAGGGGCTGAAAGTTCCCATGAAGCAACCAAAAAAGGGGCGGCTCTGGCTCAATGATGGGTCTTGCATACGTCTCCGGCCACAGTATCGCAATCACGTGTGGTCCTATGACTTTGTCCATCATCGCACTGATGATGGCAGGGCATTCAGAACGTTGAATATTCTGGATGAGTATACGCGTGAATGCCTTGCTATTCGGGTGAAGCGAAAGCTGAATGCGAGCGAAGTCATCAATGCGCTGACGGACCTGTTTATCCTGCGCGGGCCACCTGCCTATATTCGTTCAGATAACGGCCCGGAGTTCGTGGCGGAGGCGGTTCAAAAGTGGATCAAATCCGTCGGAGCCCAAACAGCCTACATTGAGCCAGGATCGCCTTGGGAAAACGGATATTGCGAAAGTTTCAATGGGCGAATGCGTGATGAATTATTGAATGGAGAAATCTTCTACTCGCTACATGAAGCTCAAATAATCATAGAACGCTGGAGGAAACACTACAATACCAAACGACCGCATAGTGCTCTGGGCTACCGCCCTCCAGTTCCGGAAGTCATTATTCCGATAGACCAAAGGCCAACCATGCACTAACTTTCAAAGCGGACCACTCAAACGGGGCTGCTCACCTTTGCATGGTTAGGCATAAACCGCAGGTTATCAAAGGACATTGAACGATATGCCAGAACCACGGAATATCTAATGAGCGTTGCCATGATCAAACTGATGGTCCGAAGAATTGCTCGATATTGCAATTCTTGAACAGACTCTTAGGAAAAAGTGGTTCAAACTGCTCCTGCTACTTCAACAGTTTGTTATTGACTGTGATTTCCAATTATCGAGCTTTTTAACTAAAATAAAAGATAATATAACACTTTTTCACAGGATGTGAGAATATATCCCATCAAATCAAAAAGTAAATTTGCAACAGAACAAATAAAGCACAGAACAATACCCACGATGGATAGTGTAGCAACAAATATAATATGGAAACCTATAGAGCACACAGATCCATATGGTCATACTTGTCTACACACTGAATATCTTACCTACAACAAACACGCTCGAGAGAGCGTATGTGCATTAAATACATCATTTTTACATCATATCCTTCTGTCTAATACTTGTTTTATACATTTTGTAAGCTACAGACATCCACAGGGCAGGTTCCTGCAAACCATGTCCTCTCCAAACACTCATACTGCCACCTCAAAACACAAACAGGCGGCTACGACTTCGGGCAACTTCGAACTTTCACACTCCCCCCAGAGACGGTGTGTACTAACAATCACTCAACGTGAAGAGCCTGAGATCCATGACGACACAAAAGAACACTACTGGTAAAAAAGTAATCATCGGTAGTAAAAATGATGGTCAAATTATTTCCGGCATCGATAGTCATATCGTCAGATCCTATGAAGGCAATGACGAGATCACAACCCGTCAGGGTGAGGATGAGATTTCCGCAGGAAGCGACGACGACACGGTACATTCTGGATCCGGCAACGACATCATCCGTGCGGGATCCGGAAATGATATCGTACATGCAGGATCCGGTGATGATCACATTAAATTGGGCTCCGGAAGTAACAAGGTCAGAGCAGGCATAGGTGATGACATTGTCCATGCCGGAAAAGGCGATGATACTATTTTTGCGGGTCAAGGGGACGATATCATCCATGCGGGGCCCGGAAATGACACCATCAGGGCAGGTTCAGGAAACGACCAGATTTTCGCAGGTGAGGGGAATGATAGTGTTCAAGCAGGATCCGGTGATGATCTCATTAAATTAGGCTCTGGAAGTGATAGGGTCAGCGCAGGCATAGGTGATGACACTGTCCATGCCGGAAAAGGCGATGATACTATATTTGCTGGTCGAGGAGACGATATCATCCATGCGGGGCCCGGAAATGACACCGTCAGGGCAGGTTCAGGAAACGACCAGATTTTTGCAGGTGAGGGGAATGATAGTGTTCAAGCAGGATCCGGTGATGATCTCATTAAATCGGGCTCCGGAAGTGATAGGGTCAGCGCAGGCTTAGGTGATGACATTGTCCATGCCGGAAAAGGCGATGATACTATATTTGCTGGTCGAGGAGACGATCGCGTCAACGCTGGCAGTGGTAACGACACGGTGTATTTAAGGAAAGGCAACGATACACTCAAACATATAGAGATAAGTAACCCAGATCACACAAACATCTATCACGGCGGTTCTGGTCAAGACACCCTTATCTTAAAAATGCAGCTTGCCACCTATACGTCCGCCCTATTTCAGGCTGAACTTACCGCTTTCGAAAAACAAATCACTGAAACCGGATCGGCAACGGGAACCTTTACAAGCCTCAACGTCAACTTCAGCTCGTTTGAGAGTTTCGACATTCGCCTTGAAGGAGCACAGCTCCCTCCCATCGCACAGGATATTTCCCTCAAAGACACAGCAGAGGACACCTCCCGCGAAATCACTGCAACCGAACTTCTTAGTGGCGCCAGTGACAGGGACAGCCCGGCCCTCACTATCACCGAGCTGACCATTCAATCTGGCGGAGGGCACCTTACCCAGATCTCACAGGTCCTATGGATTTATACTCCTGATGCCAATGACAATAGTGAGGTGGTCTTTGCCTACACTGTCTCCGACGATCAGCACACTGCCACAGCCACGGCCACCATGGGCATCGATCCGGTGAACGATGCTCCCACTGCTGCTGATGGCGCAGCCGCCACAAATGAGGACAGTGCCCGCATGGGAACCCTGCCCGCAGCAACGGATGTGGACGGAGATACTCCCGTCTATAGTGCGGGCACCACCACGCCTGCCAACGGCACGGTCACCATCAACCTCGATGGCAGCTACACCTATACGCCAAACGCCAATTTCAACGGCACGGACACCTTCTCCTACGTGGTCGCCGACGGCAATGGCGGGTCAAACGAATACGACTTCATTGTTACCATCGATCCGGTGAACGATGCTCCCACTGCTGCTGATGGCGCAGCCTCTACAAATGAGGACAGTGCCCGCATGGGGACCCTGCCCGCAGCAACGGATGTGGACGGTGATACTTCCGTCTATAGTGCGGGCACCACCACGCCCGCCAACGGCACGGTCACCATCAACCTCGATGGCAGCTACACCTATACGCCAAACGCCAATTTCAACGGCACGGACACCTTCTCCTACGTGGTCGCCGACGGCAATGGCGGATCAAACGAATACGACTTCATTGTTACCATCGATCCGGTGAACGATGCTCCCACTGCAGCTGAAGGCGCAGCCTCTACAAATGAGGACAGTGCCCGCATGGGAACCCTGCCCGCAGCAACGGATGTGGACGGTGATACTCCCGTCTATAGTGCGGGCACCACCACGCCTGCCAACGGCACGGTCACCATCAACCTCGATGGCAGCTACACCTATACGCCAAACGCCAATTTCAACGGCACGGACACCTTCTCCTACGTGGTCGCCGACGGCAATGGCGGGTCAAACGAATACGACTTCATTGTTACCATCGATCCGGTGAACGATGCTCCCACTGCAGCTGAAGGCGCAGCCTCTACAAATGAGGACAGTGCCCGCATGGGAACCCTGCCCGCAGCAACGGATGTGGACGGTGATACTCCCGTCTATAGTGCGGGCACCACCACGCCTGCCAACGGCACGGTCACCATCAACCTCGATGGCAGCTACACCTATACGCCAAACGCCAATTTCAACGGCACGGACACCTTCTCCTACGTGGTCGCCGACGGCAATGGCGGGTCAAACGAATACGACTTCATTGTTACCATCGATCCGGTGAACGATGCTCCCACTGCTGCTGATGGCGCAGCCGCCACAAATGAGGACAGTGCCCGCATGGGAACCCTGCCCGCAGCAACGGATGTGGACGGTGATACTTCCGTCTATAGTGCGGGCACCACCACGCCTGCCAACGGCACGGTCACCATCAACTCCGATGGCAGCTACACCTATACGCCAAACGCCAATTTCAACGGCACGGACACCTTCTCCTACGTGGTCGCCGACGGCAATGGCGGGTCAAACGAATACGACTTCATTGTTACCATCGATCCGGTGAACGATGCTCCCACTGCAGCTGAAGGCGCAGCCGCCACAAATGAGGACAGTGCCCGCATGGGAACCCTGCCCGCAGCAACGGATGTGGACGGTGATACTTCCGTCTATAGTGCGGGCACCACCACGCCCGCCAACGGCACGGTCACCATCAACCTCGATGGCAGCTACACCTATACGCCAAACGCCAATTTCAACGGTACGGACACCTTCTCCTACGTGGTCGCCGACGGCAATGGCGGTTCAAACGAATATGACTTCATTGTTACCATCGATCCGGTGAACGATGCTCCCACTGCTGTTGATGGCGCAGCCGCCACAAATGAGGACAGTGCCCGCATGGGAACCCTGCCCGCAGCAACGGATGTGGACGGTGATACTTCCGTCTATAGTGCGGGCACCACCACGCCCGCCAACGGCACGGTCACCATCAACCTCGATGGCAGCTACACCTATACGCCAAACGCCAATTTCAACGGCACGGACACCTTCTCCTACGTGGTCGCCGACGGCAATGGCGGGTCAAACGAATACGACTTCATTGTTACCATCGATCCGGTGAACGATGCTCCCACTGCTGCTGATGGCGCAGCCGCCACAAATGAGGACAGTGCCCGCATGGGAACCCTGCCCGCAGCAACGGATGTGGACGGTGATACTTCCGTCTATAGTGCGGGCACCACCACGCCCGCCAACGGCACGGTCACCATCAACCTCGATGGCAGCTACACCTATACGCCAAACGCCAATTTCAACGGCACGGACACCTTCTCCTACGTGGTCGCCGACGGCAATGGCGGTTCAAACGAATATGACTTCATTGTTACCATCGATCCGGTGAACGATGCTCCCACTGCTGCTGATGGCGCAGCCTCTACAAATGAGGACAGTGCCCGCATGGGAACCCTGCCCGCAGCAACGGATGTGGACGGTGATACTTCCGTCTATAGTGCGGGCACCACCACGCCCGCCAACGGCACGGTCACCATCAACCTCGATGGCAGCTACACCTATACGCCAAACGCCAATTTCAACGGTACGGACACCTTCTCCTACGTGGTCGCCGACGGCAATGGCGGTTCAAACGAATATGACTTCATTGTTACCATCGATCCGGTGAACGATGCTCCCACTGCTGTTGATGGCGCAGCCGCCACAAATGAGGACAGTGCCCGCATGGGAACCCTGCCCGCAGCAACGGATGTGGACGGTGATACTTCCGTCTATAGTGCAGGCACCACCACGCCTGCCAACGGCACGGTCACCATCAACCTCGATGGCAGCTACACCTATACGCCAAACGCCAATTTCAACGGCACGGACACCTTCTCCTACGTGGTCGCCGACGGCGATGGCGGATCAAACGAATACGACTTCATTGTTACCATCGATCCGGTGAACGATGCTCCCACTGCTGCTGATGGCGCAGCCTCTACAAATGAGGACAGTGCCCGCATGGGAACCCTGCCCGCAGCAACGGATGTGGACGGTGATACTCCCGTCTATAGTGCGGGCACCACCACGCCCGCCAACGGCACGGTCACCATCAACCTCGATGGCAGCTACACCTATACGCCAAACGCCAATTTCAACGGCACGGATACCTTCTCCTACGTGGTCGCCGACGGCGATGGCGGTTCAAACGAATATGACTTCATTGTTACCATCGATCCGGTGAACGATGCTCCCACTGCTGTTGATGGCGCAGCCGCCACAAATGAGGACAGTGCCCGCATGGGGACCTTGCCCGCAGCAACGGATGTGGACGGTGATACTTCCGTCTATAGTGCGGGCACCACCACGCCCGCCAACGGCACGGTCACCATCAACCTCGATGGCAGCTACACCTATACGCCAAACGCCAATTTCAACGGCACGGACACCTTCTCCTACGTGGTCGCCGACGGCAATGGCGGGTCAAACGAATATGACTTCATTGTTACCATCGATCCGGTGAACGATGCTCCCACTGCTGCTGATGGCGCAGCCGCCACAAATGAGGACAGTGCCCGCATGGGAACCCTGCCCGCAGCAACGGATGTGGACGGTGATACTCCCGTCTATAGTGCGGGCACCACCACGCCTGCCAACGGCACGGTCACCATCAACTCCGATGGCAGCTACACCTATACGCCAAACGCCAATTTCAACGGCACGGACACCTTCTCCTACGTGGTCGCCGACGGCAATGGCGGGTCAAACGAATATGACTTCATTGTTACCATCGAACCGGTGAACGATGCCCCCATTGCAGCTGAAGGCGCAGCCGCCACAAATGAGGACAGTGCCCGCATGGGGACCCTGCCCGCAGCAACGGATGTGGACGGTGATACTCCCGTCTATAGTGCGGGCACCACCACGCCTGCCAACGGCACGGTCACCATCAACTCCGATGGCAGCTACACCTATACGCCAAACGCCAATTTCAACGGCACGGACACCTTCTCCTACGTGGTCGCCGACGGCAATGGCGGGTCAAACGAATACGACTTCATTGTTACCATCGATCCGGTGAACGATGCTCCCACTGCTGCTGATGGCGCAGCCGCCACAAATGAGGACAGTGCCCGCATGGGAACCCTGCCCGCAGCAACGGATGTGGACGGTGATACTTCCGTCTATAGTGCAGGCACCACCACGCCCGCCAACGGCACGGTCACCATCAACCTCGATGGCAGCTACACCTATACGCCAAACGCCAATTTCAACGGCACGGACACCTTCTCCTACGTGGTCGCCGACGGCAATGGCGGGTCAAACGAATACGACTTCATTGTTACCATCGATCCGGTGAACGATGCTCCCACTGCTGCTGATGGCGCAGCCTCTACAAATGAGGACAGTGCCCGCATGGGAACCCTGCCCGCAGCAACGGATGTGGACGGTGATACTCCCGTCTATAGTGCGGGCACCACCACGCCCGCCAACGGCACGGTCACCATCAACCTCGATGGCAGCTACACCTATACGCCAAACGCCAATTTCAACGGCACGGATACCTTCTCCTACGTGGTCGCCGACGGCAATGGCGGTTCAAACGAATATGACTTCATTGTTACCATCGATCCGGTGAACGATGCTCCCACTGCTGTTGATGGCGCAGCCGCCACAAATGAGGACAGTGCCCGCATGGGAACCCTGCCCGCAGCAACGGATGTGGACGGTGATACTCCCGTCTATAGTGCAGGCACCACCACGCCCGCCAACGGCACGGTCACCATCAACCTCGATGGCAGCTACACCTATACGCCAAACGCCAATTTCAACGGCACGGACACCTTCTCCTACGTGGTCGCCGACGGCAATGGCGGATCAAACGAATATGACTTCATTGTTACTATCGAACCGGTGAACGATGCTCCCACTGCAGCTGAAGGCACAGCCTCTACAAATGAGGACAGTGCCCGCATGGGAACCCTGCCCGCAGCAACGGATGTGGACGGTGATACTCCAATCTATAGTGCGGGCACCACCACGCCCGCCAACGGCACGGTCACCATCAACCTCGATGGCAGCTACACCTATACGCCAAACGCCAATTTCAACGGCACGGATACCTTCTCCTACGTGGTCGCCGACGGCAATGGCGGTTCAAACGAATATGACTTCATTGTTACCATCGATCCGGTGAACGATGCTCCCACTGCAGCTGAAGGCACAGCCTCTACAAATGAGGACAGTGCCCGCATGGGAACCCTGCCCGCAGCAACGGATGTGGACGGTGATACTCCAATCTATAGTGCAGGCACCACCACGCCTGCCAACGGCACGGTCACCATCAACCTCGATGGCAGCTACACCTATACGCCAAACGCCAATTTCAACGGCACGGACACCTTCTCCTACGTGGTCGCCGACGGCAATGGCGGATCAAACGAATATGACTTCATTGTTACCATCGATCCGGTGAACGATGCTCCCACTGCTGCTGATGGCGCAGCCTCTACAAATGAGGACAGTGCCCGCATGGGAACCCTGCCCGCAGCAACGGATGTGGACGGTGATACTCCCGTCTATAGTGCAGGCACCACCACGCCTGCCAACGGCACGGTCACCATCAACCTCGATGGCAGCTACACCTATACGCCAAACGCCAATTTCAACGGCACGGACACCTTCTCCTACGTGGTCGCCGACGGCAATGGCGGATCAAACGAATATGACTTCATTGTTACTATCGAACCGGTGAACGATGCTCCCACTGCAGCTGAAGGCACAGCCTCTACAAATGAGGACAGTGCCCGCATGGGAACCCTGCCCGCAGCAACGGATGTGGACGGTGATACTCCCGTCTATAGTGCAGGCACCACCACGCCTGCCAACGGCACGGTCACCATCAACCTCGATGGCAGCTACACCTATACGCCAAACGCCAATTTCAACGGCACGGACACCTTCTCCTACGTGGTCGCCGACGGCAATGGCGGGTCAAACGAATACGACTTCATTGTTACCATCGATCCGGTGAACGATGCTCCAGTCGCACGACCTGTAACAGCTGATGTGTTTGAAGACAGTCAGAGCATCACTGTGGCTGCTGATTACACTGACCCCGAAGGCCTGGGCACCCATACCTTTGAAGTTGACACGACCAGCACTCAAGGCACAGCGTCCAACATTGGTGATGGTACCTTGGGCTTCTTCAACTATGATCCCAATGGTGCTTTCGATTATCTTGCTGCGGGTGAAACGGCGACGGACACGTTCTCCTATACTGTTCAAGACCAGTTTGGCGAAATGGATACGGCAACGGTGACGGTCACCATTACCGGTCAAAATGATGCACCGGTAGCACTGGCTGTGAATGGAGCCATGGGTGAGAACGAGCCCGGCATCACACTTACGGCAAACTTTTCTGATGCAGATGTTTCCGACACCCATACGTTCTCACTCAGCACGATCAACACCCAAGGGACAGTCACCAACAATGGCGACGGCACCTTCACCTATGACCCTGCAGGCGTAACCGCATATCTGATTCCCGGCGCAACCATGATAGACCAATTCACCTACACGGTGAACGACGGCAATGGCGGCACGTCGAGCGAGGTTGTATCCATCACCATCACCGGCCAGAACGAAGACCCTGTGGCCAATGGCGTTGCAGCGAGGGTCAGCGAGGATGGACCGGGCGTTACGGTTACTGCGGATTTCACAGATACCGATACCTCTGACACCCATACCTTCTCGGTCGATACAACCGGTACGCTTGGAACTGTCATCAACAATGGTGACGGCACCTTTCGTTATGATCCCAACGATGCGTTCCAGAGCATGCGTCCGGGCCAAATCATCACTGATACATTCAGCTACACGGTGAATGACGGAAATGGCGGAAGCAGTACCGAAACGGTGACCATCACCATCGACGGGCAGAACGATGCGCCCTCCGCTGCGGATGGTTCAGCAACCACCGATGAAGATACCCCTTTCTCCGGTACCCTGCCAACCGCATCAGACGTTGAAGGCGACACTCCAACCTACGGGGCGGGCACCACAGAGGCAGCCAACGGCAATGTGACGATCAATAGTGATGGAACCTACACCTACACCCCCGATGCGGACTTTAACGGCACGGACACCTTCTCCTATGTCGTCTCTGATGGGATCAGTGGTCAGAATGAATACGACTTCACCATTACCGTGGATCCGGTCAACGATGCGCCTGTGGCACAAGATGACAGCTTCACACTATCAGAAGATGGTACTTATAATTATGGGGTCCTGCGCAATGACAGCGACATTGACAGCAATTTCCGGATTCAAAGTGTCTCCAATCCGTCATTCGGTAGCACCTTTATCAGTGGGCAGTCCATCAACTATTTCCCGCAGCGGGACTTTAATGGCACTGATTCCTACACCTATACAATCGTTGACAGTGAAGGCCTCACCGATACGGCAACGGTGAGGATCACAGTGACCCCGGTTAATGATGCCCCGGAGATTGGAAATGAACGGCTCACCATTGCCGAGGACACGTTTGTCACATCAAATGCAATGGCGTATGATTATGACAGTCCCACCTCAGACCTGTCTTACTCAATTACCAGAGATCCCACGAACGGAGACGTATCCCTCAACGCCAATACGGGAGACTACACCTACACCCCCACCGCCAACTTCAACGGTAATGACAGTTTCAACATCCGTGTGTCAGATGGCGACAAAGCCAGCACGGCAACCATTACTGTTAGAGTGAATGCGGTGAACGATGCCCCCACTGCTGCGGATGGTGCGGGCACCACCGATGAAGATACCGCCCTTTCGGGCACCTTGCCAACCGCCACAGATGTGGATGGGGATACCCCAGTCTATGGGGCGGGCACCACAGACGCAGCCAACGGCACCGTGGTGATCAATAGTGATGGAACCTATACCTACACGCCTGACGCTGACTTTAATGGCAGTGATGCCTTCTCCTACACCGTATCCGACGGCAATGGCGGGGTGAATGAATACACGTTTACCGTCACCGTCGATCCGGTCAACGATGCGCCCGAATTTGAGACGATTGCACCGCAAGAACTCACCGAGAACAACACCTCCATGACCTTGAGCGGGGCGGTGCAGGTGAATGACCCGGATCTGGGCAATACGCTGTCCTTAAGTGTTGTGGGCGGTAACGTCTATAACAATGGGACGCTTCAGAACTCACCCTTCCTTATTGCTGAACTAAGCAATATGCTGAGTATTGCCTCCTCAGCCACCGTGACCGGTAGTGGTCCAGCCACCTTTAACTGGACCTTTAACGGCGATACCTCCTATTTTGACTATCTGGCAGAAGGAGACATCTTCCGTATTGAGTTCAACTTGGAAGTCTCTGATGGCACTGCGCCACCCGCCTTGCAGCCGCTGGTTATTGAAGTGCTTGGCACCAATGATGCCCCCATCATCTTCTCTCCGATTGGCAACCAATCGTTTGAAGAGGACACGGCGGTCGCCTTCAATATTGGAAGTTTTGCGTTTGCCGATGCTGAATCCGGCGGCCCAATTCTGGGTATACTGGATCTGGAGGCAACATTAGCCGGAGGAGATCCACTGCCGCAATGGTTGGAGCTTAATTCCGAGACAGGATACTTTTCCGGCACACCACCACAAGACTTTAATGGCGACCTTGTGATAGAGGTGCGGGCAACGGATGCAGAAGGAGCAACCTCGCCAGCCCAAACCTTTACCCTCAGCATTACCCCCGTCAACGACGCCCCCACCGCTGCGAACGGTGCGGATACCACCGATGAAGACACCCGCCTCTCCGGCACCCTGCCAACCGCCACAGATGTGGATGGCGATACCCCGATCTATGGGGCCGGCACCACGGAAGCAGCCAACGGCACCGTGGTGATTAATAGTGATGGAACCTACACCTACACGCCTGACGCTGACTTTAATGGCAGTGATGACTTCTCCTACATCGTCTCTGACGGAAACGGCGGCGAAAATGAGTACACCTTCACCGTTACTGTCGATCCCGTAAACGATGCGTCCACCGCCGCCGACGGTTCAGCAACCACCGATGAAGACACCCCCCTCTCCGGTACTCTGCCAACCGCATCAGACGTTGAAGGCGACACTCCAACCTACGGGGCGGGCACCACAGAGGCAGCCAACGGCAATGTGACGATCAATAGTGATGGAACCTACACCTACACCCCCGATGCGGACTTTAACGGCACGGACACCTTCTCCTATGTCGTCTCTGATGGGATCAGTGGTCAGAATGAATACGACTTCACCATTACCGTGGATCCGGTCAACGATGCGCCTGTGGCACAAGATGACAGCTTCACAGTACGAGAAGATGGTGCTTATAATTATGGGGTCCTGCGCAATGACAGCGACATTGACAGCAATTTCCGGATTCAAAGTGTCTCCAATCCGTCATTCGGTAGCACCTTTATCAGTGGGCAGTCCATCAACTATTTCCCGCAGCGGGACTTTAATGGCACTGATTCCTACACCTATACAATCGTTGACAGTGAAGGCCTCACCGATACGGCAACGGTGAGGATCACAGTGACCCCGGTTAATGATGCCCCGGAGATTGGAAATGAACGGCTCACCATTGCCGAGGACACGTTTGTCACATCAAATGCAATGGCGTATGATTATGACAGTCCCACCTCAGACCTGTCTTACTCAATTACCAGAGATCCCACAAACGGAGACGTATCCCTCAACGCCAATACGGGAGACTACACCTACACCCCAACCGCTAACTTCAACGGTAATGACAGTTTCAACATCCGTGTGTCAGATGGCGACAAAGCCAGCACGGCAACCATTACTGTTAGAGTGAATGCGGTGAACGATGCGCCCACCGCTGCGGATGGTGCGGGCTCCACCAATGAAGATACCGCCCTTTCGGGCACCTTGCCAACCGCCACAGATGTGGATGGGGATACCCCAGTCTATGGGGCGGGCACCACAGACGCAGCCAACGGCACCGTGGTGATTAATGATGACGGTACCTATACCTACACCCCGGATCCTGACTTTAATGGCACTGACACCTTCTCCTACACCGTGTCCGACGGCAAAGGCGGCAACAATGAGTACACCTTCACCGTCACTGTCGATCCGGTTGTCGATGCCCCCACCGCCGCAGACGGCGCAGCCACAACCGATGAGGATACCCCACTTTCCGGTGCCTTACCAACAGCCATAGACACGGATGGCAACGGCGTAAGCTACAGCGCCGGGAGTACTGGGCCCTTTAGCGGATCTGTCATCATAAACTCCGATGGCAGCTACTCCTACACTCCGGACATAGACTTTAACGGCATCGACATTTTCTCCTACATCGTCTCTGGCCCAGATGGCGGGCAGAACGAGTACACTTTCACTGTCACCGTCGATCCGGTTGTCGATGCCCCCACCGCCGCAGACGGCGCAGCCACAACCGATGAGGATACACCACTTTCCGGTGCCTTACCAACAGCCATAGACACAGATGGCAACGGCGTGAGCTACAGCGCCGGAAGCACCGCGCCCTCCAGCGGATCAGTCATCATCAACTCCGATGGTACCTACTCCTACACCCCGGACGTAGACTTCAACGGCACTGACAGCTTCTCCTACATCGTCTCTGGTCCGGATGGCGGCGAGAATGAGTACACCTTCACGGTGAACGTGAGCGCGATTAATGATGATCCATTCTTTGTCGCTGTGGATAGTGGTGAGGTCACCGAAACAGATGCTCCACTGTCGGTATCCGGGAACATCCTTGTGCGTGACGTTGATCAGGGCGATCTTGTAGCGGTCTCTGCAGTTAGTGTTAGTGTTGCAGGAACGGGAGCTACGAAGGCACCAAGCGACTCGGACCTTCTGTCAATGGTAGACCTATCGCTGCGCCTTGCCGTTTCGGACGGCATTAATAATGTCTCCATCCCTTGGGAGTTTGCAACCGGATTGGAAACCTTCGACTCTCTCGCCGTTGGTGAGAGACTTGAGATCACGTATTCGCTCGCAGTGACGGATCAGACGGGTATAATCACAGACACAGCCCCCTTAACGGTCGTCATCACGGGCACCAATGACGCCCCCACCGCTGCGGATGGTTCAGCAACAACCGATGAAGACACCCCCCTCTCCGGCACCCTGCCAACCGTCGCGGATGTGGACGGCGATACCCCGATCTACAGCGCCGGCACCACAGAAGCTGCCAACGGCACCGTGGTGATCAATAGCGATGGAACCTATACCTATACCCCTCTGGACGATTTTAAGGGAACGGATGGTTTCAGCTTTATCGTTTCAGATGGCAACGGCGGTGAGAATGAGTACACAATCACCGTTAATGTGACAGAAAACCAAGCAAAAACTGCGGCTCTTACTGAAATTCTAGAGGATTCCGCGTCTGCTGGCGGTGCGATGAACGAGAATGGCGTGGCCGTTACTGAGGAGCAACTCTCTGAATTCTTAGATCGTGTCTTGCAGGGCAGCGACACCGCGTCCTCCCCCATGGAAGCGCGCTATCAAGCGGCCATTCAACAGGAAACCGGTTTTTCCAACCTGCCGACAACAGCGCAAGTGCAGACAATTATTGATACTGAAAACGCTGATTTAAGCCAGCTGTTTTTGGGACAAGATACATTCAACGAAGCCTACGTAGTGGACTGGGATGTGAGCGGCGTGAACAATATGTACCGGATGTTCTTTGCTGCGGAGCAGTTCAATCAGGATATTGGCAACTGGGATACAAGCTCCCTCACCAATATGGAGCAAACCTTCTTCTTCACCTTTGAGTTTAATCAGGACATCAGCAACTGGGACACAAGCGGAGTGACCAGCATGCGGCAAACGTTCTTCCGCGCTGAGAGCTTTAACCAAGACATCGGCAACTGGGATGTTAGCGCTGTCCAGAACATGCAGCAGCTGTTCTATTTGGCGAAGGCTTTCAATCAGGACATTGGAGAATGGGATACCGGGTCCGTTCAAGACATGAGAGGAGTATTCCAAGAGGCATTCAGCTTTAATCAAGATATCGGTGAGTGGGACACCAGTGCCGCCACAAACATGCGAGCCATGTTTTCTCTAGCAACCAGCTTTAATCAAGATATTGGAGACTGGGACACTGGTAGTGTTGAGGAAATGACCTACATGTTCTTCCAAGCAGGATCATTTGATCAATATATAGGTGATTGGGATACCAGCTCAGTCACAAACATGAGCAGCATGTTTAGCGCAGCGACCAGCTTTAACCAGAATGTTGGCGCTTGGGATACTAGCCAAGTGACGAAAATGGAATTCATGTTCAAAGGCGCTTCCAGTTTTGATCAAGACCTTGGCGACTGGGATATTTCCGCGCTGACCCATGCCAGAAGTATGCTCGACAACACTGCCATGAGCATTGCAAATTTTGACAGTCTTCTGGCGGGATGGTCCCAAGATAGTTCTGGTACAAGCGGCGATGGTATCGACGATATTCCCCTTAATGTGACATTGGGTGCCGCAAGGCTCATCTATAGCGACACATCCGCTTATAATTTGCTGACTGAAAATTATGGATGGACCATTGTCGGAGCGATTTCAAAAGCTGAGGCTGATGCGGTCCTTACTGAAGTTCTGGAGGATTCAGCCTCTAATGGAGGCGCGAACAACGCAAATCGCGTTGCAGTAACAGATGATCAACTAGACTTATTTGCGCAACGGGTTCTCAAAGGTGATGAACGTGAAAGTTCCCCAATGGAATCCCGGTATCAAACGGCGATTCAACAGGAAACAGGCTTCTCAAATCTTCCGACTGTCTCGGAAGTTCAGGCCATTATCGATGCACAGAACACTGACCTGAGCGAACTGTTTGCTGATCAAACCGATTTTAACGCCAGCTATATACAGGAGTGGGATACGCAGGGCGTCATGAACATGAGTGGCATGTTCAGCGGTGCGCGCAGCTTCAACCTTAACATTGACAGCTGGGATACCAGCGATGTCACCAATATGAGCCATATGTTCTATAACGCTGATAGTTATAACGGAAATCATATCCTTTGGAACACCAGCAGTGTTGCAGACTTGAGCTACATGTTTTACGGTGCAAGTGCCTTTGACCGCGACCTAGGAGACTGGGATATCTCGGCTTTGATGAATGCGGAAGGCATGCTCAACTATTCGGGTCTGTCGACACAGAACTTCGACAATTTACTGGCGGGTTGGTCCAAGGATTCTTCCGGAGCGGATGCCGATGGCATTGATGATATTCCGCTCAACATCACGCTTGGCGCCGCCGGATTGATTTACTCTAATGTGGATGCCTACAACACCTTGGTCAACGATTACGGCTGGACAATTGTGGGCGCGGCAACCGCTGCTGAACGAGACGCAATCTACAGCGAGATCCTTGAGGATTCCGCCTCTCTTGACGGGGCGAACAATGCCAATGGTGTTGCGGTGACCGATGATCAACTGGCTGTTGTTGCACAAAGGGTCCTACAAGGGTCCAATACGGCAGCCTCCCCTATGGAAGCGCGCTATCAGGCCGCCATAGGGGCAGAAACAAAGTTTTCCAACCTGCCAACACAAGCCGAGGTGCAGGCCATCATAGACGCTGAAAACTCAGATTTGAGCCGCCTGTTCTATGCTGATGATACCTTCAACGAAGATTATGTGGTGAACTGGGACATGAGCGGCGTCATTAACATGGAAAGCATGTTCTATGTAGCCGAGCAGTTCAATCAGGATATTGGCAATTGGGACACCGGTAACGTCACCAATATGTATCGTATGTTCTATATTGCAGAGAACTTCAATCAAGACATTGGTGGCTGGGATACCAGCAGTGTGGAGGACATGACCCAGATGTTCTTCCTTGCAACTGACTTTAATCAGGATATCGGAAACTGGGATACCAGCAAGGTAACCAGCATGAAACAGATGTTCTGGGAAGTCTATGACTTCAATCAGGATGTTGGTGGATGGGATACCGGCAATGTCACCGATATGTATGGGCTGTTTGGCGAGGTCAATAAATTCAATCAGGACATTGGAGACTGGAACACGAGCCAAGTTAAAGACATGGGCAGTATGTTCCGCCTTGGTACCGATTTTGATCAAGATATCGGTGATTGGGACACTGGCAATGTTGAGAGCATGGATGACATGTTCTTCCAAGCAGGATCATTTGATCAAGATATCGGCGATTGGAATACCAGCTCAGTAACGAACATGCGCGGCATGTTTAGCGAAGCGGCCAGCTTTAACCACGGTGTTGGGGATTGGGATACCAGTCAGGTGACGAACATGGAACTCATGTTCGATGACGCTTCCAGTTTTGATCAAGACATTGGCGACTGGGATATTTCCTCGCTCACCCATGCCAGAAACATGCTTGACAATACAGCCATGAGCACCGCGAACTTCGACAGTCTGCTGGCCGGATGGTCCACACTGGATGTGGCCGCGGGCGAAACCGCGATCCAGTCCAACGTGATTTTAGGCGCTCAAGGCCTCACCTACACTGACACCCAGTCCTATGATATTCTGACCCAGACCTATGGCTGGAGCATTGTTGGCGCAACTCTGGACATGACTAGCAGGTTGGTC
Source organism: Pseudovibrio sp. M1P-2-3 (assembly GCF_031501865.1). Lineage (NCBI taxonomy): Bacteria > Pseudomonadati > Pseudomonadota > Alphaproteobacteria > Hyphomicrobiales > Stappiaceae > Flexibacterium > Flexibacterium corallicola. The sequence goes on along the minus strand of NZ_JARRCW010000001.1, from coordinate 1,157,460 downwards.
AGGTCCGCACCGGAGCCATTGGTGCGCTCCGTTGAGGCTCCAGTCGCCGTTGACGATCAGGCCACAACCACATCAGGACAACCAGTCGATATCAACGTTCTGGACAATGACTACAGCCTGACCTCAAGTGAACTGTTTATCTTCGATTTCTCGAAGACTGAAAACGGAACCGTGAGCTATGATGCGTCAAATCCCGAGTTTTTGACGTTCACCCCCAATGAGGAGTTCATTGGCACTGAAGAGTTCTCTTATACCATCGAAGATGAGGAAGGAGATCAATCCTCAGCAACCGTGAGGGTCGAAGTCACAGACATTATCTAAGCGCCCCCCTCTCCTAGCGGGACTAAGCACTTAAAGCGGTGCGTGTTTTTATAGAAACACGCACCGCTTTAACTCATTGTCTACGCGTTTCCTAATCTAGAAAACCAGTATCCTCTTTTCGAAGATACGTTTGTCCTATGCTTTCTCAGTGCCTTCTGCAAATAGAGACCATTGCCCGCCTTATTGGGTCGGGTGGGACGTTGCGTCGATAGTTCCATGGTGGAAACCCTGTTCAAGACCATGAAGGCAGAAAAGAAAGAGTGCGACTAATACCAACGGCACCTGTTTTTGACTCGGGATGAGGATTCCCAAATCACTTGAATTGTGATTCAACATTGGGAAAGGAGATTCCCAATGTCAGCGATCCCATTGCGCCGAGACTATGATGCTTCTTCGTTACGAACTCTTGCTTGTCAAAGTAAGGATGTCAGGCAGAGCCGCCGCCTTCTTGCTCTTGCTGCTGTTTATGATGGGTTGTCGCGCTTGGAGGCGGCACGCATGGGCGGCATGGACCGCCAAACACTGCGAGACTGGGTGCATCGGTTTAACGCAGAAGGGCCGCACGGCCTGTACAATCGTAAGAGCCCGGGCCGTGTCCGGTGGTTAAATAAAGAGCAAATGGCTGAATTTGCAGATCTGGTTGAGGCTGGGCCTGATTTACAACAACACGGCGTAATTCGCTGGCGTCGGCGGGATCTGCAAGGTGTGATCGAGCAGAAGTTTGGGGTCAGCTATAGCGAAAGGGCTATTTCAAGCCTCCTCAGAGTTCTGGGATTTTCTCGGGTCAGCGTTCGGCCACAGCACCCGGCACAGGACGAGCAAGTTATGGAGACATATAAAAAAACTTCCATGCCCAGCTTAAAGAAATAAAAGCGCGCTTGCCCTCACAAACATCCATGGAAATCTGGTGGCAGGACGAAGCCCGCATTGGTCAAAAAAATGGGCTCACCAGAAGGTGGGCAAAAAAAGGAACGAGACCACGGGCTCCCAGCGACGGGCGCTATCAATCAACTTATGTATTCGGGGCCATCTGCCCCGCCCACGGCAAAGGGGCAGCACTTGTTTTGCCCAAAGCCAATACCAATTCCATGCAGCTTCACCTTAAAGAAATCAGCCGAACCGTCGCCAAAGGGGCGCACGCAGTGGTCCTGATGGATCAAGCGGGTTGGCATACAACGGCAAAACTGAAGTTGCCTGATAATATAACCATCTTGCTGCTCCCACCCCGTTCTCCGGAGCTCAACCCGGTTGAAAATGTTTGGCAGTACTTACGGCAAAACTGGCTCTCTAACCGAACCTTTCAAGACTACCAGGAAATTGTCGATGCCGCCTGTTCCGCTTGGAATAAGCTTATTCAACAACCCCACACAATCACATCAATCGGTAGACGAAATTGGGCGCATACAGGTCAATTATAAGTGCCGTTGGTATAAGGCTCTCCATTTCCTTTAGATCAGTCCTTTTTTAACAAGCCCACTTATTTTAGATCGGGAAAAACGAAAGGATCCAATTTTCCTCACTTATATCCCGTAAAATTTTAAATGCACTTGCATATATTTTACCTGGCAAATATACCACTCACATTAAATATGAGTAATTTTCTCATGATTGATTCGTTTTAGGTAAAACGACCAATCATGTGAGTGGAGTCCAGAATGAATAAACTTCGGTGGAGCTAGATCCGGTTGTTGTCTATAGTTACAATAATGACCAGTTTGCAGAAGCTGCAGATCGAAACACTTCGATTTACGTATCGAAGCAGGCAATAGAAGCTGCCGAAATGGGCACTCTGCGCGATGTGTTTTCTGAAGAGGCCTCTGTCACCGTTGGCGGCGGCATTCCCATTGCACAAAAGATATTTGTGAATGGATTGGATGCGCTCACCCTCAATATGACCATTGAAGGAGCAATGCAAAACAACCGGGCATTCCATCACGCTTTATCGCCGGTTTCAAGGACTGATGTTCTGAGCGGCCGCGCCGCGCCGCGCCGGGCGGCGCGGCGGCCGCTGCGGCGACGGTGGACGGGCGCGTCCTATAAAACAAAGTGTAAATTCAATGAGTTAAGGTGTTAAGGGTGCGAGTGGGATCTGTGTCTGGGGCCTGACGCCCGCCCGGGACCTGCACTCACCGGAGCGGCCACCGGTGCGGGCGCCGTGCTGCAGACTGCTGCTGGGTTATTGGTTAACGGCTGCCGGTGCGGCGTTGAATTGCTGCGGCGATCTGGCGGGCTTGGCGGTGAAACCGGCCGTGAACGCGCAACGGCAGCTGTGGCGCCAGGCGGGCGAAAACCACCAGCAGCTGGTCGGTGGGCGGGCGCCTATAACGCTGACGCATCAGCCGCAAATACGCCTCCTCATCGCCGCAAAAGCCGGCGGGAGGAGAGAACGGACAGTTTGGATCGCCGGGGTCGGTGTGCCAGGTGCGGGCATCATAAACGGGCATCGGGGTCAGGCTCGGCTGCGGGCATGGGGCACGATGCCGCTACATTTGGGATAGCTCCGACAGCCCCAGAACTGGCGGCGGCGGCCGTTGGACTGGGACTGGCGCAGTTGCGTTGCACCGCCGCACTCGGGACACGGGGGCGTTGAGGCGGCGCTGTGCACGGCGCCGGTGCCGTCCATATAGCGGCGCTTGCAATTGGAATTGGAATTGGTACACAGCCACGAACTGACCCCTGCGTCCCAGAACTCTTGCAACGGCGCCGCGCAGCTCTCACAGGTGAAGCTGGGTGCATAGGCATTGAAGGTCCGCAAGAATGTGGCCTTGTAGTGGTCTGGATCGTGGCGAAATGCCTGTAATTGTTCTTGGGTTAACTCCCGCACCCACGTGTCAATATCGCTCATGAATTGGGTGTCACAGGTGGTGCCGCGGCCAATTTCATCCAGCGTTTGTTCCCACAAGGCGGTGACGCCGGCGGCCGCCAGGGCCTTCGGGACCACCGCCACCAAACCACGCGCTTTGGGGGTTGGCAATAACACTGTGTTTTTGCGTAAGAAATAGCCCTTAGTGATGGCGGCATCGAGGATCGTCGCCCGCGTGGCCGCTGTGCCCAACCCGGCAGTCTTATCAAGGATCTGGCGCTGTTCAGCGTCTGTAACAAACTTGGAGATGTGCTCCATTGCGGCCAGCAAGGTCGCTTCGGTGAAGCGCTGCGGTGTGCGGGTCATTTTTGATAAGATATCCGTCGGCCCTCGGTGAATGGGGGTGCCGGGCTGCAAATTCGGCAAGGCACACGTCTGCTCCAGTGGGCCCTGGTCGCTGTCGGGGGCGCGCTTACAACAAAAAAGCAGAATTGGAATTTTTAGAGGTGTCCTAATGGTAATGTACTGCGCATAACTGCGCAACGTGACCGTTTTAAAGCTGTACGCGCAAGGAACGGAATAGCTGTTGTATCATACTGGACCAAACAGGTGCCGCTGACACGAGCTGTCCGCTCCCGATAGCCATCGAAAGCCCGGCCTTTGGAACGCAGACAAGCATGCTCCCTCTGGAAAACCTCAGCAATCGTCTGGCTCTTGTCTTCCGGGTGGTCCTTTTGCGCCAACGCCTCACAGCGCAGTTGCAGATGGGCATTGAGGTCCTCAAGCGTTGCAAACGACAGTTTGGGACAAAACACTTGTCCGCGCACCACTTTGACCTGATTTTCAACCTGCCCCTTTTCCCAGCCGCTGGCCGGGCTACAGGCAACAGGCTCTGTGGCGTAATGGCTCATCAGTGCTTGAAAACGGGGATGAAACACCCGCTCCTTACCTTTGCCTATCTCAAGCACCATGGTTTTGGGATTGTCGATAATGACCCGCTCGGGGATCCCGTCATAAAAGGCAAAAGCCTCATTAAAGGCATCCAGAACCATCTCCTGGGACTCACGAAAATAAGCAATCAGAAATGGTTTGCGCGAATGGCACAGGCGGAAATGGGCCACATATATCCGTTGGTCCACCCCGCCAAGGCACACCACCTCATGGCTCCAGTCAAACTGCACCGCATCGCCAGCGTCAAACTCGAGCGGAACATACCCCTTTAACGGACCGCCTTTGGTTTTGAGGCGTAAAATATACCGCCGTACCGTATCATAGGACCCTTCAAAGCCTTGTAAAACTAAGGCCTCATAAAGACCACGCATACTTCGGCGCTCTCTGGAAGGGCGTAAAAGGTCAGCCTCAAAAAGAGACTTGAGGTAAACTTCATAGTCCAGCAAGCTGCGCAGCGGACGCGCTGAACTCAGATTATACTTTGGCTCGACGATATCATTACGTAAATACTTGCGGATGGTATTACGAGAGATACCGGTTCTCCGGCTCACTTCCCGAATTGAAACCCCATCCACCAGAACCCACCGACGGATCTTAGCAACTGTTTCCATGCATAACACCTGACTGCTTCTCCGTGCCCGAAAAAACACGAAAATTTAGACACAGAAGGTGGGTCAGTTTTCAATGCAAAATAACGGTAGTGTCAACAATCTTTCGCACTTTTTGTTTTCAAGCAATGGCTCCGGTTTGCTCTTCGATGTTCTCGAAGAATGGCTTCATAGTCGTATAGCGTTTCGTCGTCTAAGTGCATGAAATAGTGGCTATGCTTCCTTCTAGTACCTCACGGATCGCATCAACTTGATAGTGTTCGTGCCATTGGGCAAGATCAGTCATGCTACGGCTTTTTGTAAAGCACTGATCAAAGGCACCGGGCATGTAGCACCCAAATAGATCATCAAGGATATGTTGTTGATCGTATAGTTTACCTTGAGAATAGCTTCTAATAATAGGGTGAATGAAAACACTCTCAGCAGCAGCTTCTTTGGTTGGGACACGATTGAAGGAAAGGACATTATTGTTATCTGGAGATCCCCAGATGAAGGAGACTGTGATTATCAAATCGGAGCTCTTGAAGCGTTCAATTGCATAGTCAATCACTAAGGACTCGTAGTACCGCAACTCCCCATTTTCATACACCAAGATATCAGCTAATAAGTCGAATTGGAAAAAGATTGAGGCTGATCTTGTGAGCCTGTTTGCAATATGCCTTGCAATGTCTTTTGCTTCTTGATCCAGCACTTCATATGGCAGTGTCACATCATGGTACTTCTCTTCAAGAAGGTTAAAGAGGGTTTGAGCATTATGCCGGTAGCCGCCGATAAAAGTGCTTGCCGCCTTCTGATAGTCAATTGCCTGCGTTAAGGTTCCTGCAAAAAAGAGGCCTTCAACGTTTGTGGACTCCCATGAATTTGTCAATGCTGGAAACCGATCATCAATCACAAGGTCGGGCTGTGTTTCGCTAGAAAATATTGAAGTATCAAAACGAAATCCGGTGCACGTAATGATGCGGTCAAAAAGAAGGGTCTCCAATGAACTTTGTGCGTGCGAAAATATGATATCTACTTCCAGTTCCTTGCCATTGTGTCTGATTTCGGAGATATCAGCATCGATCAGAATACCGTTAATTGTCTTTAGCTGATAGGCATCCAAGGGGGCAATCAGCGTAGAGCGTGCGTGTCCACTATGTTTTGTCTCCCACGCTAGCTGAAGTGACTCCGGGCTCACCATTATTGAAACCATAGCTCTGTTTTGTACAACATTTAGAACTTCAAAAGCAGAGTTCCCCTTGCCAATAATCAAGACTCTTTGGCCCTCAAACTCCTCTGGTTCCATTGAAACAGTCGAGTAGTCATCAGTGACATGTTCAACGCCCTTGATTTCTGGAATGTAGGGGGCAGCGCCAGATGCCATAATCAGGCATTTAGTCTCATAGTGTTCTCCGCCTTCATCAACAACCAAAAACACGTCGTCCTTCTTTGTAACTTTAACGATGTTTGTATTGTACTTTATGTTCAATTGAAAACGCTTTGAATATTCATTCAGGTAACTTGTAAAGCTGTCAGCTTTTGGGAGAAAATCCTTATCGAAATCCCGGAATTTTGGCGCTGAGGGGTCGCAATTAGACAACAGAGAATTCCAGTCAAAGCGCATCTGGACTTTGGGGTCCTCGGAGGGAACCGGTGGGCGATTGTATGAAATAAGACGACGAGATCGTGGGTATTTTTGAAAGAATGATCCTGCCTGTGCGTTGCGCTCCAGCACTACATAGTCTCTACCGGCTTTTTCAAGGAAAAAGCCAAGCTGTAAACCGGCAGGCCCAGCTCCAATAACAACGTAGTCAAGCATAGTCTTTCCTTTCTATTATTTACTTATCTGCGTAATATTACATCTTAACTTCCCCCATAAGTCTAAAACTACATATATATTGATTTAAGGTATGATCTTATCTTCATTTGAATTGAATTTACATTTTCCATATTCATTACTGTTGTATGAGATCCTGAAATCTTAAAAAATACTATTGGATGTCGTGATAGTTCTAAGCATTCTGGAAACTCTTTGGCCATAGCCTCGGGGCTCCCCTTCCATTCTGTTTCTGAACAGAAAATAGCAGCACGTTCAACTTTTATGTTAGATTCATGCCCATAACCAAATTCACATTTTCTGAGGGCCATAGTTATTTCGAGGATGTTTTCAAATTGAGCCTTTTCAAGTGCAAGCTCTTTTATGCGATTAGCATTTCCACGTGAGAATACATAGTCCATGGGATTTAGATCAGAATTCAATTGAAGAAACTGCTGTATTTGCTTTGCTTGATCTTCGTGAATAAGGCCTAAGAGAAATGCGGGCATGACCTTAGTTTCTAGCGGATCTGGAGGATCTGTATGGATGTGGCCGATTATTTCTGCAATGCCGAGAATGACAGTCTTTTCCCCAAACGTTTCGAGCTTTTGCCCTATATAAAACGCAATCTTTGCTCCCATAGAATAACCGGCAATTATATAAGGCCCCGTTTTTTGTTTTTGGAGAATGGCATTTGTGTATGTATCCACCATTTCCGACATTGATGAAAAAGGGGAACTTCCAGGGTCAAGGCCTCGGGTACGAATTCCATAGAACGGGCGTTCACCGGAAAAAAAATCAGATAGGTGCAATTGGACAAGGACATCTCCAAGCACATCATGGACACAAAATATGGGTGTTTTGTTACCACTCTCCTGCAGAATTACGACTGGGTCGTAGGATTGATGCACCACGTCTGTACTCTGTACCCACCGCGCCGTTGCTTCTATCGTTGGCTCTTTGATGAACTTAACAGGCGTTAGACGTGTGGTGAGATTGAAGGTTTTCTCAATTTTCGATAGCAAACGCAAAAGTTCAATCGAAGTCCCGCCCAGATCGAAAAAACTATGATAAATACCCAGATTTGCTTTCTTAATTCCCATTACCTCTGAGAAGAGATTTAGAACCATTTCTTCATCAGGCGTGCGTGCAGCAACAATATCCCCAATTAACAGGTGGTGCGTTGATAATGCCTCTTTGACGAGTGTGGCGAATTCTCCAGCCTCAAGACGTCGGCGTAAATCTGTCCGCTTGATTTTGCCAAGGCTGGAGCGGACTAAGACACTCTCAGGTACAGGAACCACGATTGAAGGACGGAAGCCCCATTTCAAAACAGTCAACTTTTGAATGGCCGCTATGGTTTGCGCCAAAGAGGTTTTATCACTCAGATCTGCTAAGGGGTGAAAAAACACCACAAGCTCTTCAGTTGATGCCCCTTTCGGGCGAGTGGGGAATACGGCAGTTGTACCAGACTTTATCCCAGCTAGTTGCTCCAGTGCAATTTCAAGTTCTTTTAGTGAAAAGTTATTGCCGTTGACAATGATCGTATCCTTGATCCTACCGGTAAGTTGAAGCCCTGTGCTCTCGCTCCAGGAGCCTAAGTCACCCGTTTTAAACCAGCCATCTTGTGTAAAGGCTTCAACAGTGGCCAAAGGGTTTCCATAATACTCTTTAAATACAACAGGCCCACGCAGTTGAAGTTCGCCAGTGTTGCTTTTTTGATCGGCTGGAACAAGTCGCATTTCGATATTGTCGATTGGCCAGCCCACGGGTGCGAATTCCGAGGTTTCATCCAATGAGAACATTCGATTATAAATGCAGCCAGTACAGGTTTCTGTCATTCCAAAGGCAGGTACAATGGCGCCCTTAGCCAATCCCACAGGGTCAAGGATCTGATAAACTTGCTTTACCGCCTCACTTACAATGGCTTCACCGCTGACATCCAGATGTTGTAAATGGCTGAGATCAAACCCACGTATATTATCCATAAAATCAGAATTTTGTGCCTGCTCAACTGTCCCAACCAAAATGAAATTTGGAACAAATGTTGAAGTAATCTTATATTCGCTCACCAGCTTCCAAAAGTTCAAAGGCATGGAAAATATGTAACGCGCGAGTGTATTCACCACCTCACTTCCAGTATAGGCAGGGCGTAAAAGACCATTCAATGTGGCTCCAATATGATCGAACATAAGCCAATTTAGATAGACGCCATTTCTTATCTTTTCTACGGAAGAAAGCGAACTCAGGATCATACCATGCGTTAGCGTCACTACCTTTGGCAGTCCGGTTGACCCCGAAGTCAAGCTGAGCATTGCTATTGTTTCGGGATGAATACGCGTAGTATCGATTATTATAGAAGCTGCTGACTTATTACGTAAATCTTCGATGGTTATTATCTGATCCGTCCTGTCGAAGATATCCCGAAACTGCGTACTCGTCACAATGATCGGATTATCAAAGAGACTGGTAAGGTGCCCTATCAACCGATCCCACCCAGCTCTGTCAGCTATATTTGGAGTTAGCGGACAAACCGGAATCCCCCCTAAAAGACACCCCCAAATCAACGGTGTAAAGTCTTCTGCATTCTCAAAGACGGCAAGGATTATCCGACCCTGCTCTAACGCTAAGGGTGTCAATAGAGCTTGCAAATGGCGCGCTTCCCGCGATATATCCTCATAACTTTTCCGCAGGTATCTCGTCTCGTTTACAAAATGGAAGCTACGATCACCGTGGTCGCGGACAGCACGCTCCAGCATTTCGGCTAGATTGGAAGGCGGATCATTCAAACACGGAGATTTACGTAGGTGTTGTGCGCACATAAGACTCTTCCAGTTACTCATTTGACGTGTATAACAATCAGAAAAAACAAATTAAAGCACCCCTCGGGTGGGGATAGTAAGTATTAAATAGAATTAATCCTATAGGATACGCATGATATTATGTATATATACACAATAATATTGTAATTAATATTATGTAATATTTAAATGTAATGACACTATCTACAAATATACTAACCACTCGATAGAATTACCCATATTTACTTGAAATAAATTTTGATCCAAATAATAACAATCTATATCAGAAGGCAATTGGTGTCCAAACATTGATATTAGTCCTTCTGGCGAAGGGTCCCAGTATACGCTTTTCATAGCAAACCCGAGCTTAGCTCATGTAACCATATGACGCCGCTTTACGTTTTTATTGAATGCTATGGAAACATCCAGTTTGAAAAAACTACCCGTGAGGGCCTATTCTTAATGATGCAATAAAGACTTGTTGCTTTAACACTCCGCACAGCGCGATCTTATTAAGGATCTGTAATGCCTTCTTCTAGAATTGATCGAATAACCACCCCCCCTCACAAAGGAGTTGGTCATCTCGAGTTCCTTACGCTGATTGCAACATTAATGGCACTGAAGTCCATTTCCATAGATATAATGCTGCCCGCTCTGCCTGTGATTGGAAAAGACCTTGATGTTCATGATCCAAACAATAGACAACTTCTGATTACAAGTTACCTGACGGGAATTGCTTTAGGTGCTCTCATTTTCGGGCCACTCTCTGACTGGTTGGGGCGTAAACGAATTTTGCTTTTTGGGTTGGTCCTATTTGCGGTGAGTACTTTTTTTTCCGCAACTGCAGGAACTTTCGAAATCTTGCTTCTTGCTCGTCTTATACAGGGTGTTGGCGCAGCTTCCGCTCGTGTGGTGAGCATTTCCATGGTGCGAGACTGGTATTCGGGTTGGCAAATGGCGCGTGTAATGTCTCTTGCGATGACATTATCCATCATCGCTCCTATTTTCGCCCCTAGTCTGGGGGAAATCATTTTACTCTTTGCCCCTTGGCGTTGGATCTTCTTTCTTCTCACCAGCGTTGCAATTACGGTTCTACTTTGGTCTGCTCTGCGTCTGCCAGAAAGTTTGCATCAAAAAAAACGGCGTAAACCGGGAGTTAGATCTGTACTGGGCGCATATAAAGCTACTCTCACTATTCGCATCACTTTTGGTTATATGGTTGCAACCGCTCTTTTAATGGGATGCTTGTTTGGCTTTATCAACTCGGCGCAGCAGATTTTTATGAATGTCTTTGGACTTGGGGAGAGCTTTCCATTCATATTTGGTCTTATGCCATTATCACTGGTAGTATCTTCAATTATTAACGCTCAGATTGTTGAGAGCTGGGGCTTGCTTAAAATCTCTCACTTGGCGATCTTATGTTTCACATTAGTAAATATTGTTACTGTATTTATTAGCAGTAGCGAGTACATAACTCTATGGAGTTTTGTCACTCTACAGTGCCTTTCCTTCTTCTTCTTGGGTTTCATCGGTGCAAACTTCAATACATTAGCCATGGAACCTTTAGGTAAAATTGCTGGGACCGGCTCAGCAATGCTTGGCTTCTCCACCACCATTATAAGTGCATTTCTTGGCGCGGGCATCGGCCATTACTTTGATGGCTCCACGCTACCTTACACGATTGGTTGTTCAATTTTGAGTTTAACTGCAACCATAGTGGTGTTTATTACGGAAAAGGGATGCCTGTTTAAAACATAGAAGGGCACCTCTAAAAATTCCAATTCTGCTTTTTTGTTGTATAGTCAATGACTTGAAACGACGAATTTGAGGGTTCATGGGGCAGCTTGGATTTTTTGATATTGCCACTCGCTATAAGGATCTCGACGCAAGCAATGATCCGCTGGCAAAGATCGATACATTCGTTCCATGGGAGAGTTTTCGCGCTCGGCTTGAAAGCATCTGGCGTCAGCGCTCAGAAGGTCGCAAGTCCAAAGCGGGGCGTAAACCCTGGGATGCGGTCTTAATGTTCAAGGCGATCATCTTGTGTGCCCTGTATAACCTGTCAGATGATCAGGCTGAATATCAGCTGCGTGATCGCTTGTCATTCATCCGCTTTTTAGGGTTGGGACTAGAGGATCGTGTTCCCGACGCCAAAACCATTTGGATGTACCGGGAGCAGCTGGCTCAGGCGGGTGCCATCAAGGCGTTGTTCGATGATTTTGACAGCTACTTGAAAGGGCAAGGGTATCTGGCCATGGGCGGCCAGATTATTGATGCTTCAATCGTTCCAGTCCCAAAGCAGCGCAACCTGCGGGAGGAAAACGCAACGATCAAGTCTGGAGAAACTCCCAAGGACTGGGCCGACAAAACCTCTAAGCTTCGCCAAAAAGATACGGATGCCCGCTGGACGAAAAAGCGAGGCCAAAACCATTTTGGCTACAAGAACCACATAAACATTGATCGTCGGCATAAGTTGGTGGGTCGGTACGAGGTGAGCGATGCAGCGCTGCATGATAGCCAAACTCTGGACGCGCTTCTGGATGAGAATAATACCTCTTCGCAAGTGTGGGCTGACAGCGCCTACCGCTCAGCTGAGGTTGAGCAAAAGCTGGCAGACAAAGGCTTGAAAAGCCAGATACACCGCAAAGGCAAGCGCAACAAGCCGCTGAACAAAAGGCAGCAGCAGGGCAATAAAACCCGCTCATCGGTCAGAATTCGTGTTGAGCATGTCTTTGGCGCTCAAAGCAATGACATGGGCGGGACACAGGTTCGATCCATCGGCTTGATCAGGGCCAAAGCCCATATTGGACTGAAAAACCTGAGCTATAACATGCGACGTCTGGTACAGCTTGAGCAAAATACTGCCTATTCCCGCGCTACATCGTAGGACCACGGCAGCAATAGCTGCCTGTTCCCTGAAGAAACATCCCGCCCCCCCCGAAACGGGAAGCTCAACGCGAATGGCCTGCCCTTGGAAAAGGCCGGGCACTCTTTAGTCTTGCAAAAATTCAAGAAAGACTGATTTTCAGAGGTGCCCTTAAAGGCAGAAATATAAACGGAAACCATTACTCAACCACATGGTAGTTAACAAAGCCCACTTCACAAGTATTGAAGTATTATTCAAATCAATACCTCCGTTAAGTATGATACTTTTACTGCAATACACAGGTGATGATGATAACTATCAACTCTATTTTATTTATAGTTAAATTTAAAATAACTGTAGAATTTAATAACTCATCTCGGCAAACTACGACAGAAATAATATTTCATCTTATAGCAAAAACTTAAAAAACTAAATTCTTTCAGTTGAAATATGACGCGGAAATCATATGCCCTACATCAACTTTAAGAAGTGCGCTTACTCAACTCAATGTTTAGAACCTAATACCAGTATGCGACGATCGTTGGGCTCACATTTCGTTTTCATCAAGCGACGGCGACGATTTCGTCACCTTGAATCTCAGATAGATCATTTTGTTCCGAACACCAACCGGTGAAGGGTTTGAACTTTCGCATGCCTCTGCGTTATCACGCCAGCTTCACCAAATCATCAATTCTATTTTATGACTCTGTTACTTTAAATTTGTTATTGTTTATTACAAATATTTCATATTACCTATGTTTACTTGCGATATTTTTTAAAGTCTTTTCTCATAAGAATTTATCGCGCTTTGCGTGGCCTAAGAATTTCTCTTTAAAAGGAATGACTTATGTTAGCTAACGCGTACTATTTTTTGCTCTCGTTTAACTTCTCTCAGTTCCCATCTGACAGTCACTCCTTTTTCTTTCAGTTCCCCTCCCCCTTACTTTCATTATCAACATTCACCCATCATAGCTGTTTTAAAACATCTCTAAGAAGCCGAACGGCATCTACTTCTCAAACCTCCTCACTCCGCCTCATTTATGAAAAATATCGATGGCGACCTCCCATCAAACTTAGGCTCATCTCTAGCCACCTGATCATAGAGAAAAAGCCTCAATAACTGGTTCGCTTGGCCCCTATAAGCCTCCCCGAATCTACCAATAAGAACACTAAGTTAGAATTTGGAGTATCTAAAATGCCTACAATCATCGGAACCAACAGCAGCGACACCATTTCTGGAACAGAGCGCAGCGACCTCGTCATTTCTGGCAATGGCGATGATACCATTGAGACCGGTGGCGGCAACGATGTCATCCTCTCGGGCAACGGTGACGATACAATAAATTCAGGCGACGGTCATGACCTTGTTATCTCCGGCAAAGGAGATGATACCGTGAACGCTGGCTCTGGAAACGATGTCATTCTCACTGGTAAAGGTGATGACACTGTGGATGCCGGGGACGGCCATGATCTCGTGATCACCGGTAAAGGTGATGACACCGTGGACGCCGGAGACGGCAATGACCTCGTGATCACAGGTAGAGGCGACGATAACATTAACGCCGGTGACGGCAGCGATCTCGTAGTTTCCGGCAGCGGCAACGATACCGTGGTGCATATTGAGGCCGATAATCTCGACACCTTTGACATTTACTATGGAAACAGTGGTTGGGACACTCTCAACCTGGTTATCTCTCAAGCTGTCTATAATTCCAGCGCATTCCAAGCAGATCTGGCTCATTTTCAATCAATGCTTGACAGCACCGGTTCTGCAACAGGAACTTTTTCCAGCATTGGCATTGCAATTAATTCATTCGAAGCAATCGAAGTAACAATAACAGATAGCAACAGCGCTCCAACAGCTGCGACGGTAGACCTGGGTCAAATAGAAGAAGATGGCAGCCGCCTGATTACAGCTGCCGAGCTGTTGAGCGGCGCCAGTGATGTGGATGGCGATGCGCTCACCATTTCCAGCCTGACAATCCAGTCCGGTGGCGGGTCCCTCTCCGACAACCTGAACGGCACGTGGACTTATACCCCCCAAGCAGATGATGATACACAGGTCACCTTCGCTTACACCGTGTCCGATGGCACTCTGGAGGCCACAAGCACCGCATCTTTGGACATGACACCGCTCAATGATGCACCAGTCGCCGAAGACGGCTCTGCTATGACCGATGAAGACACCGCACTCAATGGCTCCTTGCCGCAAGCCACAGATGTGGATGGCGACGTGGTCACCTACGCTTTAGGAACCGTTGCGCCTGCAAACGGCTCTGTCACCATTGACAGTGACGGCTCTTATACCTACACCCCGGACGCTGACACCAACGGCACAGACACCTTCTCCTACACTGTGAGCGACGGCAACGGCGGATTGAACGAATACACCTTCACCATCGATGTGGCCGCCGTCAATGATGCCCCTGTCACCACCAATGGATCCCAGACAACAACGGAAGATACTGCCCTATCAGGAACGCTGGTAGCAACTGACATCGACAGTACCAACCTAACCTATGAGCTGACGAGCGGTCCAAGCGGGGGCACCCTCACTCTGGATGCCAGTACGGGCGCCTACACCTATACGCCAGCGACCGATTTCAATGGCTCGGACAGCTTCACCTACCGTGTATCTGATGGTCAATTGTCAGCCACAGCCACCATCGCCCTCACTGTCACCGCAGTCAATGATGCGCCCGTAGCCACCTCCTTGTCTTTGGGGCAAATAGAAGAAGATGGCAGCCGCCTGATTACAGCTGCCGAGCTGTTGAGCGGCGCCAGTGATGTGGATGGCGATGCGCTCACCATTTCCAGCCTGACAATCCAGTCCGGTGGCGGGTCCCTCTCCGACAACCTGAACGGCACGTGGACTTATACCCCCCAAGCAGATGATGATACACAGGTCACCTTCGCTTACACCGTGTCCGATGGCACTCTGGAGGCCACAAGCACCGCATCTTTGGACATGACACCGCTCAATGATGCACCAGTCGCCGAAGACGGCTCTGCTATGACCGATGAAGACACCGCACTCAATGGCTCCTTGCCGCAAGCCACAGATGTGGATGGCGACGTGGTCACCTACGCTTTAGGAACCGTTGCGCCTGCAAACGGCTCTGTCACCATTGACAGTGACGGCTCTTATACCTACACCCCGGACGCTGACACCAACGGCACAGACACCTTCTCCTACACTGTGAGCGACGGCAACGGCGGATTGAACGAATACACCTTCACCATCGATGTGGCCGCCGTCAATGATGCCCCTGTCACCACCAATGGATCCCAGACAACAACGGAAGATACTGCCCTATCAGGAACGCTGGTAGCAACTGACATCGACAGTACCAACCTAACCTATGAGCTGACGAGCGGTCCAAGCGGGGGCACCCTCACTCTGGATGCCAGTACGGGCGCCTACACCTATACGCCAGCGACCGATTTCAATGGCTCGGACAGCTTCACCTACCGTGTATCTGATGGTCAATTGTCAGCCACAGCCACCATCGCCCTCACTGTCACCGCAGTCAATGATGCGCCCGTAGCCACCTCCTTGTCTTTGGGGCAAATAGAAGAAGACGGCAGCCGTCTGATTGCGGTCGCCGAGCTGTTGAGCGGCGCCAGTGATGTGGACGGCGATGCGCTCACCATTTCCAGCCTGACAATCCAGTCCGGTGGCGGGTCCCTCTCCGACAACCTGAACGGCACGTGGACTTATACCCCCCAAGCAGATGATGATACACAGGTCACCTTCGCTTACACCGTGTCCGATGGCACTCTGGAGGCCACAAGCACCGCATCTTTGGACATGACCCCGCTCAATGATGCACCAGTCGCCGAAGACGGCTCTGCTATGACCGATGAAGACACCGCACTCAATGGCTCCTTGCCGCAAGCCACAGATGTGGATGGCGACGTGGTCACCTACGCTTTAGGAACCGTTGCGCCTGCAAACGGCTCTGTCACCATCGACAGTGACGGCTCTTATACCTACACCCCGGACGCTGACACCAACGGCACAGACACCTTCTCCTACACTGTGAGCGACGGGAACGGCGGGTCGAACGAATACACCTTCGCCATCGATGTGGCCAAGGTCAATGATGGACCACAAGTGCTGGGGCCCATCGACCCGCAAGAGATCACCGAGAACAACACCTCCATGATGCTGAGCGGGTCCGTCAGTGTTGAAGATCCCGACATTGGCGACACCTTGTCTCTGACCGTTCTGGGTGGCAACGCCATTAGAAATGGCACGCTTCTAAACTCCCAGACTTTCGAAATTGACTTGCGCCCTATGCTCACCATCGCCTCCAGCGCCCTCGTGACAGGGCCAGATCCACTGGCCTTTGACTGGACCTTTGACGCAGACCCCTCCTACTTCGACTACCTGGCGGACGGCGATACATTCCGCATTGAATACGATCTGGAAGTGTCGGACGGAACCGCCCCTCCTGTTATACAAACGCTGATGATTGAGATCAAAGGCACCAATGACGCCCCCATCGTCTTCAGCCCCATCGGGAACAAAACCTTTGACGAAGACACACAGGTTGCCTTCAACATTGGCGACTTTGCCTTTGGTGATGCAGAACAAGGGGGACCCATCTTTGGCAACTTGAATCTGGATGCCTTCCTGGCCGACGGAGCCCCGCTGCCCCAGTGGCTATCCTTCGATCCCCAGAGCGGGGACTTCTCCGGCACCCCACCGCAAGATTTTAACGGGGATCTGGCAATCACAGTCCGCGCCTTTGACGACGAAGGGGCCTCAGCCGATCAAACCTTCACTCTTTCCTTCATCCCAGTTAATGATGCACCAGTCGCCGAAGACGGCTCTGCTATGACCGATGAAGACACCGCACTCAATGGCTCCTTGCCGCAAGCCACAGATGTGGATGGCGACGTGGTCACCTATGCTTTAGGCACCGTTGCGCCTGCAAACGGCTCTGTCACCATCGACAGTGACGGCTCTTATACCTACACCCCGGACGCTGACACCAACGGCACAGACACCTTCTCCTACACTGTGAGCGACGGGAACGGCGGGTCGAACGAATACACCTTCGCCATCGATGTGGCCAAGGTCAATGATGGACCACAAGTGCTGGGGCCCATCGACCCGCAAGAGATCACCGAGAACAACACCTCCATGATGCTGAGCGGGTCCGTCAGTGTTGAAGATCCCGACATTGGCGACACCTTGTCTCTGACCGTTCTGGGTGGCAACGCCATTAGAAATGGCACGCTTCTAAACTCCCAGACTTTCGAAATTGACTTGCGCCCTATGCTCACCATCGCCTCCAGCGCCCTCGTGACAGGGCCAGATCCACTGGCCTTTGACTGGACCTTTGACGCAGACCCCTCCTACTTCGACTACCTGGCGGACGGCGATACATTCCGCATTGAATACGATCTGGAAGTGTCGGACGGAACCGCCCCTCCTGTTATACAAACGCTGATGATTGAGATCAAAGGCACCAATGACGCCCCCATCGTCTTCAGCCCCATCGGGAACAAAACCTTTGACGAAGACACACAGGTTGCCTTCAACATTGGCGACTTTGCCTTTGGTGATGCAGAACAAGGGGGACCCATCTTTGGCAACTTGAATCTGGATGCCTTCCTGGCCGACGGAGCCCCGCTGCCCCAGTGGCTATCCTTCGATCCCCAGAGCGGGGACTTCTCCGGCACCCCACCGCAAGATTTTAACGGGGATCTGGCAATCACAGTCCGCGCCTTTGACGACGAAGGGGCCTCAGCCGATCAAACCTTCACTCTTTCCTTCATCCCAGTTAATGATGCACCAGTCGCCGAAGACGGCTCTGCTATGACCGATGAAGACACCGCACTCAATGGCTCCTTGCCGCAAGCCACAGATGTGGATGGCGACGTGGTCACCTACGCTTTAGGAACCGTTGCGCCTGCAAACGGCTCTGTCACCATCGACAGTGACGGCTCTTATACCTACACCCCGGACGCTGACACCAACGGCACAGACACCTTCTCCTACACTGTGAGCGACGGCAACGGCGGATTGAACGAATACACCTTCACCATCGATGTGGCCAAGGTCAATGATGGACCACAAGTGCTGGGGCCCATCGACCCGCAAGAGATCACCGAGAACAACACCTCCATGATGCTGAGCGGGTCCGTCAGTGTTGAAGATCCCGACATTGGCGACACCTTGTCTCTGACCGTTCTGGGTGGCAACGCCATTAGAAATGGCACGCTTCTAAACTCCCAGACTTTCGAAATTGACTTGCGCCCTATGCTCACCATCGCCTCCAGCGCCCTCGTGACAGGGCCAGATCCACTGGCCTTTGACTGGACCTTTGACGCAGACCCCTCCTACTTCGACTACCTGGCGGACGGCGATACATTCCGCATTGAATACGATCTGGAAGTGTCGGACGGAACCGCCCCTCCTGTTATACAAACGCTGATGATTGAGATCAAAGGCACCAATGACGCCCCCATCGTCTTCAGCCCCATCGGGAACAAAACCTTTGACGAAGACACACAGGTTGCCTTCAACATTGGCGACTTTGCCTTTGGTGATGCAGAACAAGGGGGACCCATCTTTGGCAACTTGAATCTGGATGCCTTCCTGGCCGACGGAGCCCCGCTGCCCCAGTGGCTATCCTTCGATCCCCAGAGCGGGGACTTCTCCGGCACCCCACCGCAAGATTTTAACGGGGATCTGGCAATCACAGTCCGCGCCTTTGACGACCAAGGAGCCTCAGCCGATCAAACCTTCACTCTTTCCTTCATCCCAGTTAATGATGCACCAGTCGCCGAAGACGGCTCTGCTATGACCGATGAAGACACCGCACTCAATGGCTCCTTGCCGCAAGCCACAGATGTGGATGGCGACGTGGTCACCTACGCTTTAGGAACCGTTGCGCCTGCAAACGGCTCTGTCACCATCGACAGTGACGGCTCTTATACCTACACCCCGGACGCTGACACCAACGGCACAGACACCTTCTCCTACATTGTGAGCGATGGAAACGGCGGGTCGAACGAATACACCTTCACTGTTGAGGTGAGCGCAGTAAACGATGCGCCAGTGGCCAGTAGAATTGCAGCTAGGGTTAGCGAGGACGGACCGGGCGTTACAGTTTCGGCCAACTTTACTGACCCCGATGTCTCTGACACCCATACGTTCTCGGTCAATACGAACGGTACGCTTGGAACAGTCATCAACAATGGCGATGGAACTTTCCGCTATGATCCGAACGGTGCGTTCGAAAGCCTCGGTGCCGGTCAAATAATAACCGACGCGTTCACCTATACAGTGGATGATGGCAACGGCGGTACATCAACTGAAACGGTGACAGTCACTATCGACGGCCAGAACGATGCACCCGAGGCACGGGCTGTATCTGGAGTTACGGATGAGGACGGGTCCGGTATCACCGTTTGGGCAGACTTCACCGACGTTGACGAGCCTGACACCAATATCACCTCGATCGATACCACCGGAACCGCAGGGCTTGTTACCAACAATCTCGACAATAGTTTCCACTATGACCCTAATGGTGCGTTTGAAAGCCTAGCTTTTGGTGAGACAGCAACGGACACCTTCACCTACACCGTTCAAGACCAGCATGGGGGTATCGATACGGCGGTAGTGACGGTCACAATTACCGGGCAGAACGATGCGCCGGAGGCGCAGGATATTACGGTGGTTACTGAGGAAGATACAGCCCTGAATGGCGCTCTGCCAGAGGCCACTGATGTGGATGGCGATGTGGTGAGTTACAGTGCCGGATCAACGGTGCCCCAGAATGGTACTGTTAACATCAACGGAGACGGAACCTACAGCTATACACCGGCACAAGATTTTAATGGCCTCGACAGCTTCTCCTATATCGTGTCCGACGGCAACGGCGGGGAAAACGAGTACACCTTCACCGTTGAGGTGAGCGCTGTCAATGATGATGCAATAGCTGTTGATGATGTTATTTCAGTGAATGAGGATACAAGCATCAATGTAAAGTCTCTTGTTCTGGCCAATGACTATGATGTTGAAGGGGACTTGGTGGATGTTACATCAATTACCACTGGCCCCACCAACGGAACCTTGGAGTTGATTTCTACGCCCGGAGGACATGATTACACCTACACGCCGGACGAAAACTTCAACGGTCAGGATAGCTTTGTTTACCGGCTCCTTGCTAGGGATCTTGGTAATCCAGATATATATGGCAACGTGACCATCAATGTTCTTCCTGTAAACGATGCGCCTGAGGCCAGCGATGACGAGGCCTCAACCGAGGAAGATGTGCCCCTGTCAGGCGCGCTGCCAGCGGCCACCGATGCGGAAGGCGATGTGGTGAGTTATAGTGCCGGATCAACGGTGCCCCAGAACGGTACTGTCACCATCAACGGGGACGGAACCTACAGCTATACACCGGCACAAGATTTTAATGGCTTCGACAGCTTTTCCTATGTTGTTTCAGACGACAATGGCAGCGAGAATGAGTACACCTTCACCGTTGAGGTGAGTGCGGTCAATGATGCACCTGTGGCTAGCGATAGTGAGGCCACAACGGAGGAGGACGTGGCTTTGACAGGGGCACTGCCCGCAGTCACTGATGTGGATGGCGATGTGGTGAGTTACAGTGCCGGATCAACGGTGCCCCAGAACGGTACTGTCACCATCAACGGAGACGGAACCTACAGCTATACACCGGCACAAGATTTTAATGGCTTCGACAGCTTCTCCTATATCGTGTCCGACGGCAACGGCGGGGAAAACGAGTACACCTTCTCCGTTGAGGTGAGCGCCATTAATGATGATGCGAGAGCTGTAGATGATGTTATCTCGGTCAATGAGGATACAAGCATCAATGTGAAGTCTCTTATTCTGGCCAATGACTATGATGTTGAAGGGGACTTGGTGGATGTTACATCAATTACTGCACTCCCAACCAATGGCATCATAGAACTGATTTCAACGCCCCAAGGACATGATTACACCTACACGCCGGACGAAAACTTCACCGGTCAGGACAGCTTTGTTTACCGCCTCCTCTCTAGGGATCCCAACGATCCTGATACATATGGCAATGTGACCATCAATGTTCTTCCCTTGAATGATGACCCTGTCGCTCTTGATGATAGTGCCAGCGTTGCACAGGGAGGAACCGTCCTCATTAATGCCCTTAATAATGATAGTGATGTGGATGAAGGCCAAACTCTGAGCATTACCCAAGTTACACAAGGTAGTGCGGGAAGTGTTTTAATAAATGGTGATGGGACCATAAGGTATACCCCGGACCCCAAGTTTGCAGGAGTAGACAGTTTTTCCTACACCGTTTCCGATGGGAATGGCGCAAGTGATACGGCCGTAGTTTCAGTGGATGTCCTTCCTGTCACCACCAGTAAAGAAGGTGTGGTCATCGTTAGCGGGTCAAAAGAGGCCGAAGCGCTGATTGCAAATAGTGAAAACAACGTAATCAATTCCGGTCTAGGGGCTGATCTCGTTGATGGTGGAGCAGGTATAGACATTTACGAGGGCACCCTTGACGAGCTTGATGGTGATATCATTACCAATTTTGAACAGGGTGAAATTCTCGTTGTTCGGCAGGCCAGCTTTACCTACGAAGATCTTGTTTTTCGTTCTGGGTCCGTCATCATTGACTTTCCAGATGGACAATCGGTTTCTCTACAAAATCTGGACTTCAATGATATTGGAACAGAATATTCGGTTATCGTCGCCCCTATCTTCGATGACCCCATTTCCGGTGTCCCCGGTGTTGGAGATGGAACCATTATTGGTATTGAGCCCATTGAGGGATCCCCTGCATTCAGCACACAGGCTGTCAACGATGCTATTTCAGTGTCAGAGGATGGGTCCACGACATTCAACCCACTGTCAAACGACATTGTCCAAAGTGGAGTTACCGCCGAAATTTACAGTGTAGGTACACCAAGTAATGGCGTGGTGATCGACAATGGGGATGGAACCGTCACTTATACGCCTAATGCTAACTTCTCTGGAACTGATAGCTTTTCCTACAGCTTCAAGGATGCAAACGATCCCGATAGTAGTAAGGACGGACCTGTCACTTACTCCGCAATAGTATCCGTTCTTGTCTCACCTGAAAACGACCGGCCCGTGGCGCAAGACAGCTCTGGCACCACTTTGGAAGATGTGACATTTGCAGGAAATCTGATTGCGACGGATGTAGATGGTCCTTTCCTTGCCTATTCGCTCACAACCGGTCCAAACAATGGTGAGCTAGATCTGAATACGTCAACGGGAGCTTACACCTACACCCCAAATGCCAACTTCTTTGGGTCTGACAGCTTCTCCTATTCTGTTAGTGATGGAGAGTTGAGTTCAACGGCCACCGTTTCACTCACCATTACATCTGAAAATGATCGACCGACCGCAATTGCCGTGAACTTAGGGTCCATAGCAGAAGATGGAAGCCGTTTGATCACAGCTACTGAACTTCTGACTGGGGCAAGTGATGTGGAAGGCCCTCTAATTCTATCCAACTTGACTATTCAAACCGGTGGAGGGCAGCTTACCGACAATCTAAACGGCACCTGGAGCTACATAGCCGATGCAAATGATGACACGGAGGTGACCTTCGCTTACACCGTATCTGACGGTGAACTTTCCAACACATCCACAGCGACACTGGATTTCATTCCAGAAAATGATGTACCTGTTGCCAGCAACGGGTCTGCCACGACCATTGAAGACATCACCATAAACGGCTCCTTGCCCACCGCTACAGACGGTGATGGAGACACGGTGATATATGCGCTGGCTACAGGAACTACGAACGGCGCTATAACTGTGAACGGGGATGGCACGTTCGTTTACTCACCTGCGACTGATTTCTCCGGATCCGACAACTTCACTTACACAGTCTCCGATGGGAATGGAGGGAGCAACACCTACGCTTATGATCTCACAATCACAGCCGAAAACGACGCACCTGTCGCCCTAGATGACACGGTGAGCGTTGCCGAGGATGGACTGGTGTTCATTGACGTGCTTGCCAATGACAGTGATGTGGACAATGGAACCCCGACAATCTTGTCTGTTAGTGATCCTCAAAATGGGGTTGCACTCGTAAATGCCATTGACGTTGTCTATCAACCCGGTGCCAACTTTGTTGGAAACGACAGCTTCACCTACACGATCCGTGACAGTGGCGGAAAGACTGCAACAGCCACAGTCAATGTCACAGTTACACCCGTCAATGACGCCCCTGATGCAAACGGGGAAGTGCGCACCATTGTTGAAGATACAGATCTCACATTCACCTTTGATGAGTTGCTTGCCAATGACAGTGATGTCGACAATGACAACCTCACGATCGCGACAGTTGCCGGCGCGGTCGGTGGAGCAGTTTCAATGAATGCAGGGGCCCAGACCGTTACGTTCGATACCGGCCTGAATTTCAACGGAGCAGCATCGTTCAACTATACGATATCTGATGGAAATGGAGGCACAGATCAAACAACGGTCGCCATAAATGTGACCGCGGTGAATGACGTGCCCATCGCCATTTCCGATAGTGCAACCACTGTGGAAGAGCAGAGCATCACCATAGATGTTCTCTCCAACGACTTGGACTTTGATGGTGACAATCTTCTCCTGCTTGGTGTTTCTGGAGTGGACAACGGCTTTGCCACTGAGAACTTGGATGGGACGGTAACCTTCACGCCCACTGCCGGCTTCATCGGCACCGAAACCTTCCAGTATTCTGTCACCGACGGTCAATCAGCCTCACAAGCCTCTGTCACAGTAACTGTTGAAGAAGCCCCCCCTGTTATTTTAACCGGTGATTACCTAACGGGTTACAGCTTCGCAGTGACAACAGACGGCAATGGCGACACCACCGGCATTAACGTCACAGACATAGACACTTCGGACGGAAACGATGGCGTAACACAAGTCGGTCTCGATGATGAACTGGTCATCGGCGGCAGAGAAATATTCATCAGCACAAACCCTGAGGGAGGAACCCCACAAGTCTATGATGGGTCGGATTCTGAAGGCCAGGCGGCATGGGACATCGTAATCGGCAGCAATGGAGACGATCAATTTGATACCAAAGGTGGCTGGGACATCCTCTTTGGCCGCGAAGGAAATGATACTCTCAATGGGAATGGGGGTATAGATCGTTACTTCGGCAACGAAGGGGATGACCGATATGTTCACTTTTCCGGTTGGTGGAGAATGGAGATCGAAGATAACGGCAACGGTAACGACACCGCACATCTTGGCAGCCTATACGCCGACCATCAGGCCAACACCGATTTATGGCGGCTGGACATTAATGGAGATGACCTCAATATCATCTACGAGGATCTCAGCGACAACCACGGCGTGTTTATCACCAACGGCCTTGCGGACAGCAACAATGACGGCCAGCTGAACAGCTTGGACGAAGACGTGATTGAGAACTTCCAATTCCAAAATGGCGTTACTTTAACACTGGGTGAGCTTCTTGCTCAGGAGGGCTACAACAACTTCAATGGAGAATGGAACTCTGCGCCGGAGGTGCAGACCTATCAGGCCACATCCTTCAGAAACCAGCCCTTAGACCTTGCGATTTTCGCCAGTGACAGGGATGGGGACCCGATGGCAATCACCAGTGCCACCAGCAGTGCAGGTGCAACGGTGATCATCAATAACGACTTGTCTCTCACCTACACCCCCACCAACAGTTTCGTTGGAGAGGATACAATCACCTACACGGTCGCCGATGATCGCGGGGGTACAACCACCAAAGAAATTCTTGTCTCAGTGGTCGATCAAAATCAAGCCCCTGTCGCCAATGATGATGTGGTGGAGATATCCTATGTAAATGGAAGTCCATCATATCCGAACCCTATAATTGATGTCTTTGCCAATGATAGTGATCCAGATCAGGATACACTCACATTTACCAGCTATACTCAGCCCGAATTTGGAAGGGCGCTAATTATGGGGCCGGGGCAAATACAGTACATAAATGGCAGTAACTCTAACTTTGGACGAGACAGCTTCACCTACACGGTTTCCGATGGAAACGGAGGTACTGATACGGCCACCGTCACCATTTTGGATGGAGAGGCACCCAATGGTGTCCCTTATGCGGTCGATGATTATGCCTCTGTTGCTCCGGGAGAACAGTTCCTGACGATTCCTGTCCTTTCAAATGACAGCGACCCTGACGGAGATTCTCTAATCCTGCAATCTAGCACACATGGAATGGCTGGTTACGCCAACCCAATAAGCAATTCCGAGATTCAGTATCTCCTCATTCTCACCGATTTCGAAGGTGTGGATAGCTTCACTTACACCATTCAGGATTCAAATGGCGCAACGGATACAGCAACCGTTTATGTCACTGTTGGCAACCCCGGTTCAGCCCCGGAAGCCAAAGAAGATTTAGCAACAACAACCTCCGGTAAAAGCGTTAATATCAATGTTCTTGCTAATGATACGAGTACAGGTGGAGATGATCTGTTCATCTTCAATATCAGCGGCGTTGACAATGGAAGTGTCGAACAAGACCCACTGGCACCGGACCTCATTACATTCACCCCGGATGCAGACTTTGTTGGTATCGAGGAATTCACCTACGAAGTAGAGGATGCCTCTGGGAACAGAGACACAGGAACTGTAAAAGTGGAGGTCAATGACATCATATAGATGGCGGCCCCCTGCCCGATAACCAAGAGCAGATAGTTGCCTCAATACGAAGCGCGAAAATTTAGTCATCGCGCTTCGTCCATGTTTCAGGGCAACTTCACTAAAGCTCATGATCTTACGGCACTCACGAACACTGGAATTGGAAGAATTTGAGCGAACAATGAATAGTCTAAAAGACTTCCGTTTGTTCGCTTGTAGAGTAGTAAATTTCCCGCGTTACTGAACTATGTTTCAGCCCCCTCCCATACTGAACCCTATTCAGATCCTCCAATACTTAAGGTTTTTGTCCCAACTGGCAGTGTGTCAATACGCACTCAAACTTGACCCACTCTTTGAAGACGAGGTTGGTGGTCAGGATAATTGAGGTTGTCTCATAGAGCTTGCCAATCAAATGGAACAGCATTGCGCCGCCAGACTTTGGAAACGGGATATAACCCAGCTCATCCAGGATCACGCAATCTGCAGCGAGAAGTTGCTTTTGCAGCCGTCCGGCCTTGCCCTCTTTTTCTTCCTTTATCAGCGCATTGACAAGGTCAACTGTATTAAAGAACCGCACTTTCTTCTCCGCCTCAATGAGGCTGGTTCCAAGGGCTGAAGCCACGTGGGTTTTGCCGGTTCCAGATCCGCCAATCAGGATCAGATTCTGAGCTTTGGCGGTGGTAAACTCCCCACTGGCCAACTCTTGTAGCTTTGCCTGCTCTACAGGACACAGTGCATAGTCAAAGCTGGCGAAGTCCTTGTGATGGGGAAAGCGGGCAGCTTTCATACGATTTTGAATAATACGCTTGTGTCGTTCACTGCGCTCACAGTGGATGAGTTGGCGCAGCGCCTCTGGCAGGCTCACCGCCCTCTGGCTTGCCAGTAATACCAACGGCACTTATAATTGACCTGTATGCGCCCAATTTCGTCTACCGATTGATGTGATTGTGTGGGGTTGTTGAATAAGCTTATTCCAAGCGGAACAGGCGGCATCGACAATTTCCTGGTAGTCTTGAAAGGTTCGGTTAGAGAGCCAGTTTTGCCGTAAGTACTGCCAAACATTTTCAACCGGGTTGAGCTCCGGAGAACGGGGTGGGAGCAGCAAGATGGTTATATTATCAGGCAACTTCAGTTTTGCCGTTGTATGCCAACCCGCTTGATCCATCAGGACCACTGCGTGCGCCCCTTTGGCGACGGTTCGGCTGATTTCTTTAAGGTGAAGCTGCATGGAATTGGTATTGGCTTTGGGCAAAACAAGTGCTGCCCCTTTGCCGTGGGCGGGGCAGATGGCCCCGAATACATAAGTTGATTGATAGCGCCCGTCGCTGGGAGCCCGTGGTCTCGTTCCTTTTTTTGCCCACCTTCTGGTGAGCCCGTTTTTTTGACCAATGCGGGCTTCGTCCTGCCACCAGATTTCCATGGATGTTTGTGAGGGCAAGCGCGCTTTTATTTCTTTAAGCCGGGCATGGAAGTTTTTTTATATGTCTCCATAACTTGCTCGTCCTGTGCCGGGTGCTGTGGCCGAACGCTGACCCGAGAAAATCCCAGAACTCTGAGGAGGCTTGAAATAGCCCTTTCGCTATAGCTGACCCCAAACTTCTGCTCGATCACACCTTGCAGATCCCGCCGACGCCAGCGAATTACGCCGTGTTGTTGTAAATCAGGCCCAGCCTCAACCAGATCTGCAAATTCAGCCATTTGCTCTTTATTTAACCACCGGACACGGCCCGGGATCTTACGATTGTACAGGCCGTGCGGCCCTTCTGCGTTAAACCGATGCACCCAGTCTCGCAGTGTTTGGCGGTCCATGCCGCCCATGCGTGCCGCCTCCAAGCGCGACAACCCATCATAAACAGCAGCAAGAGCAAGAAGGCGGCGGCTCTGCCTGACATCCTTACTTTGACAAGCAAGAGTTCGTAACGAAGAAGCATCATAGTCTCGGCGCAATGGGATCGCTGACATTGGGAATCTCCTTTCCCAATGTTGAATCACAATTCAAGTGATTTGGGAATCCTCATCCCGAGTCAAAAACAGGTGCCGTTGGTATAACTCTTTGGCCGCCTGTGCCATCCCATGTAAACGCAGCTCACCCAGCTCTTCAATCAGGCCATTCATAGGTGCTCTCCCGGGGACTGGAGGAGCAGGTCATATTGCCCGCAATTGGCAACCGGAGGCATCTGGAGGGCTGGCGTATCTTGCCTCTCAAGCGGGATCTGTTTTGGCAATGCTGGCTCTGTGAGGTCATAAAGAAGAGCAAGGATTGCAGACAGCTGCGTGGTTTTATAGTCCAACGCCAACTCACAGGCCATTTCCACGGCCTCTTGTCCATGTTTTTGAGTCAGGCTCAGGAGTTCAACAAAATCCCGGTCCCCACCACGCTGGTTGCGATAGTGTTTCCAGATCATGGCCAGAGCCTCAGGGGCTTCCCAGTGCCGGAACGGCGCTCCATTGCATAAAGCCCCGGGGCGCTACTTAAGCAGCGGCAGGTAATGCCAGATCTGAAAACACTTTTGATGGCGGCCAAAGCATCGTTTGTGCGTAGCCAGAACCCGCTGGCCATCGGTAATGGTAATGTACTGCGCATAACTGCGCAACGAGACCGTTTTAAAGCTACACTCTGCTCAGTATTGCAGAAATGCGCCGGGAGAGGCATCCATTCCATCACTACCCTTCAACCTGCCGCAACTTAACGATAATCTCTTCTGGCTTTGGTCTCTTGGTTCCCATATCGAATCCTCCGTTTTCCTAATCATAAACGTGGACCACTTCATTGACAGAGGCTCAGGCACGACTCAATTTCCCCCTATGATACGCGCAGCTTATAACCAGCTACTCCTTTCTACTCTACCTTCTCACAGTTTCCCCCTCGGTTTACCTGCCCAAACCATCACCACGGACGTTATGCCCTCTACAAAATGGTCAATATGCCCGTATGAACACATAACGCGGCGCTCCCCACCAACCCGCGCCGCGCTCCTTTAGGCACTGCCAACAACGATGGCGGTGTTTCTACGAACGGCACCACTTCAAACCCGCGCCGCGTTTCTCACCTCCAACCGCGGCGCCGTATAGACTCAAGTGACAAAAGTGTTTCGCGCACCGCGGCCTATGAATGTTGGCACTATTTCGCAGGACGTTTTCCTCGGCGCCGCCACACTCATCTGTCCATCCTATGCGTGCTGATCTCAACCACGTCGTCCGCGCCCATATAATAGGCTGTGTTAGGATTTAAGTACCATTATTAACTACTGTATTTAAAGGGAAAACTCAGTTACCTGAGAAAACACGATCGAATTTTTGCCAGCGGTACTTCAAGTAGCCTCCGTCCCGTTTTTAGAAATGTTATCCACACACCAATGATCTGCGGGTAAATTATTACTAGGTGCCCTTGACACATACCCATAGGTAGTATGGAGTTATACGTAGTTAACCACACTGATGGTTGATAAGGGGACCCGGCCCAAAACCGGGATTTTGGAGAACAAGGTGTCAATGCTCTTGAACGCAACACCCTCCAAAACTAAAACTTAGCTTCGGCTAGAAACGATACAACACAACGCTCTGCGTCAGATGTTGCATACATATGACTGAGGTCTAAATCCTGCTTGCCTCCAAGAGACACAGGTGGCCTCTACAGTCTCATCTCTCGTTCGTTCGCAGCGTATGCGCTGCAGGGAGATGATATACGCACAGTCTTTTGTGGTGGTGATATCCCCCGTCCATGACTGGCGAATACAATGCCACCCACAGCCACCTCGGCTGCTCGGACGGCGTACAAAACGGCTGCTCTTGTTCTACAAGAACTTATAAAAAAGAACGCCGTAATATAGCCTCGTAGAAGCGATCTCAGGGTTGCTTACTGCATGCGGGCACAGAGGGCACTGCCCTCAAAATCTCTTAGCTAAGAGGCTGCCAATGTAATTGGCGGCAACGAAAACCGTATTGCGTCATGAATGCAATGCAGCCGACCCAGCGGTAAATACTGCCGAAAGACCACGAGAACAACGTGGCCCCCAGTCCCACTGTCTCTGGAGTAGCGTGGGGCGAACAGGTGCTCGAATTCGCGCGCCGCTGAGTCCGACACGGCCGGCCAGTTGTTCTTACAAACGACCTGAATTTGAAACGAGAAGGGAAACTTTGATGACACTTCATACGAGGAAACCGTCAGATGCAGCACAAAGCTCGCGCTGTATCAGAGTGCGATCGAAGCTGTTCCCCTATCAAAGCCAAATCCTGAAAATGGTGGCTGAAGGGAAAACGCAAACCGCCATCCGCAGATGGCTGACAGCACGGCACGTTTCCATTTCTCCGTCTACCCTTTCAGATTGGATCAAGAAAAATGGCAAAATTTGCCCACCCCCGGAAACAGGCCATCAGCGTCATCAAGCACCTTCAAGGCACGGTGATTAAATCGGTTGGTTCGGTACGCATCTATGAAGGCGCTCTGACCCAAATTGCAGGCTCAAGCTTTCTCAAACTAAGAGGTCTTTCCCTGCGCGACCTCACCGAAGAAGAGGCTCACGCCTATTTGACATGGCGAGCGCGGCATGTACGTCAAGCCACCCTCAACCAAGAACGCTTGGCCATACAGATGATGCTGCGCAATGTGAGCCATAAGTTGAGGGCCAATGACAAGCTTCTGCTTGTCCACTCACACCAGCCCACGCATAAAACCTCCCGTAGTTACTCTTATAGGGAAGTCAGGCAAGTAGCCCAGGCGCAGCGGGACAACAATCAGTTGTGCACTTGGCTTGCCTACCATGCCGGCCTGCGAGCCCATGAGTTGATGACCTTGCGTCCTCACGAGGAATGCCCTCCAGATCATCGGCCTGCATTACCAAGTAAGTTTCTCGGCCGCTCTGGTGCCTTGTACACCGTCACCGGCAAGGGCGGGTTGCGACGCACTGTTCTTGTCTCGCACCATCTGCAAGAAGCCTTGGAAATCCGGCGTATGAAGCAGCCCCAACAGGTACAAGACCGTGAGGTCTTTTACCTCCCTTACTACAACATTGGCGGCGGCAATGCCTAGAGCTCCAGTTTCACCGAAGCGTCCAAACGGGCTCTAGGCTAGTCGAAAGGAGCCCATGGCCTACGCCACAGCTACGCGCAGGAGCGCATGCTTGAATTGCAAATCACCCACAAACTGGAGTGGGAGCTTGCATTGGAAACCGTATCGCAGGAGATGGGGCACTTTCGGCCGGAAATTACCATGGAATATTTGCGGTAAGGCTTGGCAATCTCCGGTTCCATGAGTGATCCTACACGCCCCTCACGGTGGCGCCAGCGTCCAAAGCGCACGCCGATTGACCTACTCCCCCAGCCATCTTCTGCACCTCTCACCTGTGAGCGATTGCAGAAGGTAGCTGAGGTACTTGCGTGGCTGGTGGTCCATGACAGCGATGCCTACGCCCCTTTATTCAAAAAGGTCAAAGCTGAACTAGACATGCGGGAGGACACCAAACAGGAGGCAGCCACTTTCTTGCAACAACGTCGCAGCCAAAGCACGCACCCTTTATTGCTCCCGGACTATAGAGAGAAACAACGCTGAAACTCCTCGGGGACTGGAAAGGCAACGCGTTCAAGCGCCTCACGCTTAAGTGACAAGGGCGGTCCCTCGCCGTAAAGAGATCCGTTAGTTGCATGTCCCATAAGCCAGCGACACATTTCCTCATCTACCTTTTGCGCCCGCAAACGGTCCTTAAAGGAGTGGCGCAGGCCATACAAAGACACACTGGGAGAACATAGATTGTGGATCCGTAAGTAGCGATTGATTTGCGTGGTTGCCGTGTTGTTTTTATCATAATAGCGCTCAAGCCCTTGTGGAAACAGCTTCACGGCTTCCAAAGCTACCCCGACCAAGGGCATCTCCCGCGATGAAGGGTCAGTCTTCAAATGGCGCAGTTCCGGCTTGATTGAAACATAAGGGACCTCACAGTCAAGGTGGATATTGTTCCCTGTTAACCCGCAAATCTCTGAGGGGCGCAGCCCTGTCTCAATCATAATATAGACCAGCGCCTGCAGGGGTGGTGTCAGCCCCCCCAATGTCCCAATCGCCAATAAGTTTTTTAGAATATCCTCCACTGGCCAAGGACGACGGACATTGGTATCATCCTTGCCCAGTGCCAGATCGGCAAAAACATCCTCCATCTGCAGTTGCCGTCTTTTATTCACCGCCCGGTACATGGCTGCAAGATCAGAAAACTGGCGATGGGCAGTCGCCTTCTTTTTCCCGGTGGTAGCGACCTGTTCCAGCCAATACTCGCGAAATGCCAGAGTATGATCGCAAGTGATATCGCGCAGGTCCATATCCCCCACCAATTTGAGAAACGCATTTTGTGCACGCAGGTGCGAGCCTTGAAACATGCGAATTTGCTCAGGAGACTTTGCGGCCAGTTTTTCAGGCTCCAGCTCGATATAGGTCTGGTAGAGCTGAGAAAGAAGCAGCTGGGGTTTCTGGGTCGTCACCCCAAGCAAGGCGGGCGCCAGGTCTTTGGCTTTATCGCGTTGGTCGATGAGGGTTTCCACGCGCTTGACGATTTCTTCCACTGGTCCCAAAGACAGGTGGTTCAGACTAAGCGGGGCAAAGCCAAATCTCTTACACTGCGCAACAGCTGCTTCATAAGTTCCTTGCGCAGTATTCTCAGTTATTAGGATGGGTTGGAGCTGCTCAAGCTGGCTAGTCCAATAAGCTTCGAGCTCCTTGTTGAGCTGAGCGGCGACCAACATGGCTTTAGCGCCTAATGGGTCATCAACCACCCGCACTTTGGTGGTAACCCGAACTCTCCGTCTGGGGTCAACCTCGGCAAATTGGGTGGGGACCCGACGTAGGAACTGCCAAACTCCACCCCGTTTTTCCAAATGCTTGGGCTTTACGCGCATGTCTTACCGCTCTCAAAATGCCCTCCCCAACTCTGATAGTAAGTATAAACCACAACTTTTCGGTAAGCAATTTTTAGGTGTGGTGTAGAGAGGGTCTATCTCAATGGCAGTAGAATAGCACTCTGGGAGAAGTCCCGACAAGGCGGGGTCAGGCAGGGTAGAGTTGGAAAATGTTCCCTACTTTGTTCCCTAGTTTTCACCCTAATTCATTGATAAATCAGGAAAACATAATAGTTTCAAGGAGAGATGGTGCGGACGGAGGGACTCGAACCCTCAAGCCTATCGGCGGCAGATTTTAAGTCTGCTGTGTATACCAATTCCACCACGACCGCTTATGGTTCGTTGCTAATGCCCTTTGGACCGAAGTGCAAGTGCTCTCACGCTTTTTTCCCAAGGCTTGTCGTCTGACTCCCTTCCCCTTCCCCCTAAAATACGAAAATACTACGTGCCACTTGGTTGTGCACAGATGTAGTCACCGTCTTCTATTAAGAAAAAATATCTCTTAATTCAATGAAATCACGATATAAGAATATCTAGGAACTATTTACACCCATCATGTACTTACTGCACAATCTCTGGAGTTTTAGGGGTATGCAGGGTTCGCAGATCTGATGTTAGACTAGAGTAAGTAATACCCAGTATTTTATTTTGAGGGTCTGCGCCAAGAATATACGATGTATCACTAAGGAAGAGAATGCCCAATGGTCTCATACATTGAAGCCAGTAATGCCCCTCAGAAAAATACAGGGCAGATCAAGCTCTATACTCCCGACGATTTTGAAAAAATGCGTGTGGCTTGCCAGATTACAGCTTCATGTCTCGACGCCCTTGTTCCCATTATAAAGCCCGGTGTTACAACGCAGGAAATTGATGACTTTGTCTTTGAATATGGCCGTGAGCGCGGAGTTGTCGCGGCAACGCTCAATTACCGCGGTTATACAAAATCATCATGCACCTCAATCAACCATGTTGTATGTCACGGGATTCCCGAAAATAAACGTTTGAAAGAAGGCGATATTGTCAACGTCGATGTTACCTTTATCAAGGACGGTTGGCACGGTGATTCCTCTCGAATGTACCCAGTGGGTTCCCTTAAACGTTCAGCAGAGCGGCTCATTGAGGTCACCCACGATGCACTGATGCATGGTATTGAAGCGGCTAAGCCGGGAAACACAACAGGTGACATTGGCCATGCCATTCAGAAATTTGTAGAATCTCATCGTTGTTCAGTGGTGAGGGATTTCTGTGGTCACGGGCTGGGTCTTCTGTTCCACGATATGCCAAATATTCTCCACTACGGCACACCAGGGGAAGGCTTCGAGCTTAAAGAAGGTATGATTTTTACGATTGAGCCGATGGTTAACTTAGGACGGCCGCATGTGAAAATTCTCAAGGATGGTTGGACAGCCGTTACTAGAGACCGCTCTCTTTCTGCACAGTTCGAACACTCAATCGGAATTACCTCCACCGGAGCCGATATCTTTACTCTCTCGCCCGGTGGGCTTTTTAATCCACTACACCCCGATAATAAAGCTATAGCGAGCTAGCACTCTCAGACAGGGGAAGTAAATGGATGATAGCCTGTTTGATTTTGCTGAAAAGCCTTCCCCGTCTTTTAAAAATGAAACAGAAAAAGCTAAAAAAAAGAACGATTTGAAGCACTACCACGGACACAGAGAACGCCTTCGTGAGCGCTTCGAAAAAGGGGGGAGAGAAGCTCTTGCCCCCTACGAATTGCTCGAAGTTCTCTTATTTTTAAGCATAAAACAAGGAGATACTAAACCGCTTGCCAAAGCACTTCTAGAGCGGTTTGGCTCATTTGCAAAAGTCCTAGCTGCCCCGATTGAACGCCTCGAAGAGGTGAAAGGCTGCGGCCCGAGAACGGCGCGAATGCTAAAGGAAATAGAAGCTGCCTCAATTGGGTACGCACGTGATCAAATAAACCAACAGGCCCCCTTATCTTCATGGTCAGCGGTTATCAACTACATTCATACTGCTATGGCCCACAAAAAAAACGAGGAGTTTCGCCTCCTATTCCTCGATAAGAAAAATCAATTGGTTGCCGATGAAGTGCAACAACGTGGCACTGTAGATCATACGCCCGTTTACCCTAGAGAAGTTGCCAAGCGAGCCTTGGAACTGTCAGCTTGTGCGGTCATCTTGGTCCACAATCACCCTTCCGGTGACCCGACACCCTCCAAAGCTGATATCGAAATGACATCCAAAATTGAAAGAACGCTTGGCGCACTGGGTATAACGCTTCATGATCACATTATTATCTCCAGCAGCGGGCATGTGAGTTTTCGCGGGTTAAGCTTAATTTAACACTTTCAATAGATTCAGCCTCAATCAATACAACCTTAAATTCAGCAAATCGAGATCAAACAAAATACAGTCTCACGCCAGACTATTATGGAAGACTGTAGGAGTGATTCGTTTGAGTGATAAAACTAAGAGAGCTTTTTATAGATATGCCTGCATTTATAGAGACGATAAAGGCGCAATCCTCTTCAAATGTAGTTGGTGAGATATCTTTGGAAGTACAGGCATCGCGCCGTAGAACTGCCCGATTTATCGCCTTCTTCCTTCTTCTGGTCGTTTGTTTTGCCTTTTTTGCAGGGTACCTCTCTCTCGAGTGGGCTACGCAAAAGGCTATTAGAAATGAAGCAGACAAAGAGCGACGTTTAGTCACCAGCACAGTCACAGTCTACACCGATAGCCTTTCCAATGAACTGGAAAGACTGGCTGTTTCGAAACGAACGCAGGAAACCCTCTTCTCAGATAAAGAGATCGTTTTCCTTGACCATGATCTGGCACCTAGCGCAGACAACCGCGGCGACAGAGATGTATTTGTCATACTCGACTCAAATGGCAAAGCGCTTCACACATTTCGCCGTGACTTGCCATGGCATGAAGATATTTACGACAAACAGCTCAAAAACCAAGTTAGTCCACTCTTGGAATCCCTTGCTCATGACATCCATAATATGTCCAAGCAAAAGAAGATTCCTGGTCCGTTGCGGCAGTCTGTCCCGCAAACGTTGAGTAAACGTAGTATTCTGGAATTGGACGGAGGTATTAGCCTCGCCACTGTGGCTGCGATAATGCCGCAAGAAAAGAACTCAGCGCAAAACATCGAGATAACTGGCTATCTATTATGGCTGCGCTCTTTAGATGCTCGAGCTCTAAACCGGTTTGAACAAATAACCGGCCTTTCTGAAATGTTTGTCGCTAGCGAACAAAAAACTGGTCAAGATGACATCATTTCCGTTCCGTTAGTTGACCATGATGGGCAAGTCACTGGCTACCTTCATTGGAACACCTCAGCTATTGCAAAGACTATTGGTCCATCCATCGCTCCATACTTTATTGGAGCGGCGATGATAATTTTATTGACTACCCTAGTTCTTCTTCGTCAGCTGGTTCGCCTGACAGACAGGATTGTCAAAGGAGAAGCAGAAGCTACCTATGCTGCCCTCCACGATGCTCTATGCGACTTGCCAAACCGAACCTATTTTGGCCTGAACTCAGAGGCAGCTTTACGTCGCTCCCGTTTGGCACGAAAAGATAGCGCCCTCCTGTTTATTGATCTGGACCACTTTAAGCAAATTAATGATAGCTTGGGGCATACGGTCGGAGATGAAGTTATTCTTGAGGTTGCCGACCGCTTGAGGCAAGTGGTCGGGAACGGTGACTTGGTCGCCCGTGTCAGCGGTGATGAATTCCTTGTGCTCTTAACTGAGCTGGAAGATGAAGCGGAAGTACGGGAAAAGTGCAGGATCATTGAAGCGGCAATTGTGCAACCGATGACACTCGGCGCTCATAAAATCCTTACAACTATTTCCATGGGCGTTTCCATAAGCCCTGAACATGGAATTGAATTAGCTGAGCTTCTTCGTCGAGCTGACATTGCACTGTATGAAGCAAAGCGCAATGGCCGTGGCCGCTTTGAGATATTCAAAGAAGCTATGGAAGACAGTATTATAATCCGCAGGGAGCTCGAGGTTGAAATTGAACGAGCTCTCAGCAGAGGCGAATTCCAGAACTACTATCAGCCGATTATGAATCGCTCTGGGGAAAAAATATTAGCTGCAGAAGCGCTTGTACGCTGGAACCACCCTTCACGTGGCCAACTTGCACCAGCTGCCTTCCTCGCTGTTGCGGAAGAGTCCCATCTCATTATCAAGATTGGCGAATGGGTCTTAGAAAATGCTATTCAGGATGCAATTATGCTGCCTGATATAACAATGTGCGTGAATGTCTCACCAGTACAACTTAGACAGGAAGATTTCCCTGAAGTTGTGTCAAGACTTCTGGAGCGATATCATCTTCCTGCCGAACGCTTGGAAATGGAAGTCACCGAAGAAGTTCTGATGAACTCTGGAGATGGCGCAACCGATGTACTGGCTCGCCTTAAAGCCTATGGCGTCAAGATCGCACTCGATGATTTTGGAACCGGTTACTCTTCCATGAGTTATCTACGGGAGTACAAGTTCAACAAAATCAAGATTGACCGGTCTTTCACACAAGATCTGGAAACAGAAGGTGATGCACGTTCAATTATTAAATCTCTGATTGATCTATCTGTCTCAATTGGAATGGAAGTCTGCGTTGAGGGGATTGAACGACCAACGCAACACGACTTCTTGAAAAACATGGACTGCCAACTGCTTCAAGGATACCTATTCTCGCGTCCTATGCCACTTGTAAAGTTCA
The DNA here is from genome assembly GCF_031501865.1 of Pseudovibrio sp. M1P-2-3. Classification (NCBI taxonomy): domain Bacteria; kingdom Pseudomonadati; phylum Pseudomonadota; class Alphaproteobacteria; order Hyphomicrobiales; family Stappiaceae; genus Flexibacterium; species Flexibacterium corallicola. The sequence goes on along the minus strand of NZ_JARRCW010000001.1, from coordinate 1,120,063 downwards.
AGCTTTGGCAGCAGGAGTATGACGTCAAGCATACTCGTATGGAAGAAAAGATCCGCGGACGTTCAGTCAGCGTTTAATCAAGATAGCAGGACAGCTATAACTGAGAAGTACTTCAGCTATCTTATGAAGGTAGCTGAAGTACACGTTTATTTAAGGCATCCAACTATCCGGCCTATTGGGTTACTTCCTTGCCACTTATTTACCGAGAACTGCTGCTTCTTAACACGGCTTGAGCCGCAGCGAGGCGGGCAATGGGTACCCGAAACGGGGAACAGGAAATATAATCTAAGCCAATCATCTCACAAAATGAGATGGAATGAGGATCTCCGCCATGTTCTCCGCAAATTCCAACCTTTAAATCCGGTCGTCTGGACTTTCCTCTTCTAACACCTATACTTACCAGTTCCCCGACCCCTTTTTCGTCGATTGAAACAAACGGATCCAGCTTTAAAATCCCAGTTTCTTGATAGTTACCCAGGAACGATGCGGCATCATCCCGAGAGATACCAAATGTTGTCTGGGTCAGATCATTCGTACCAAAAGAGAAGAACTCTGCCACTTCCGCAATATCTTCAGCACGTAGTGCAGCTCGGGGTAGTTCAATCATTGTACCAATTGAAAAATTCAGCGAGACATCATTTTCTTGCTCCACCTCCTTCGCCACAGAGAGGATTGTAGACCGAACGTTTTCCAGTTCCGATTTCATACCAACCAGAGGCACCATAATCTCTGGTTTAACGGTGGCTCCAGTTCGCTTGGAAAGTTCTGCTGTTGCCTCAAAAATTGCTCGGGCTTGCATCTCCACAATTTCAGGAAATAAGACCAGTAGACGACATCCCCTATTCCCCAACATAGGATTCACTTCGTGCAGTTCCTGAGCCCGTTCCTTCAGGTCCTCACTGTTAACTCCCATATTAAGTGCAACCTCTTCAATTTCCTTTTCCGTTTTTGGTAGAAATTCATGAAGAGGCGGATCTAATAGGCGAATTGTTACAGGTAATTCTTCCATAAGCTCGAAAATCTGGATCAAGTCCTGACGTTGCATTGGCAACAGCTTGGCGAGTGCTTTTTGCCTTTCCACTTTGGTATCAGCGAGGATCATTTCCCGTACACTTAATATTCTTTCCCCTTGAAAAAACATATGCTCTGTACGGCACAAGCCGATTCCTTCAGCTCCGAAAGAAAGGGCGGTTTTCACATCAGACGGTGTTTCTGCATTTGTACGAACCTTCATGCGGCGAATATCGTCAGCCCACTCCATAAGACGGCGAAACTCCTGAGAGGTTTCGGGTTGCTGCATCTCCACACGTCCATCAAAAACCCTCCCACTACTCCCGTCCAGCGTGATAAAGTCGCCTTTATTGATGATTTTTCCTTCAATGATCATCTGCTGACGGGGCAAGTCCACTCGAATGCCTCCAGCTCCTGAAATACACGGTTTTCCCATTCCACGTGCAACGACAGCTGCGTGGCTGGTCATACCGCCTCGCGTTGTCAAAACGCCCAACGCCGCATGCATACCGTGAATATCTTCCGGACTAGTCTCCACTCTCACCAGAATAACTGGATTACCGTTTGCTTTTTCCGCCTCAGCTTCATCAGCGGTGAAAACAACGGCCCCATAAGCAGCACCAGGTGAAGCAGGTAATCCTGTTGTCAGTTCTTCATGTCCCGCAGATTCAGCAATTGTTGGGTGCAGTAATTGGTCCAGAGACGATGGATCAATACGATCTACAGCCTCACGTTCAGAGATAAGCTCCTCTTCCACCATTTCCACGGCGATTTTGAGAGCTGCACTCATAGTACGCTTGCCTTTGCGCGTCTGGAGCATCCAGAGCTTTCCCTGCTCCACTGTAAACTCAAGGTCCTGCATGTCTTTATAGTGGCGCTCAAGCTTCTCACAAATATGAGTAAACTGTGAGAAGACATCGGGCATTAAGATTTCCAAGGATGGGTTTTGAGATCCTGCGGCAATTCGTGATGCTTCCGTAATATCCTGCGGTGTTCTGATGCCCGCAACCACATCCTCTCCTTGAGCATTGATGAGAAACTCACCGTATAAAGCCTTTTCTCCGGTTGAAGGGTTACGTGTGAAAGCAACGCCGGTTGCACAGTCCTCCCCCATATTCCCAAAGACCATTGCCTGCACATTGACCGCAGTTCCCCAGTCCTCGCTAATATTATGGAGTTTACGGTACGTTTGGGCTCTGGGCACCATCCAGGATTTAAAAACCGCTCCAATCGCCCCCCATAACTGGGCCTCGGGACTTTCAGGAAAAGATTCGTCAAGCTCCTCTTCCACCAAAACCTTGTAAGCGTTCACGATCTCTTTCCAGTCCGCACCGCTCATCTGCGTATCTTGGCTGTAGCCTTTGTCTTCCTTGTAATCTTCTAGAATATCTTCAAACTCTCCAACGTCTATTCCAAGGACAACATCAGAGTACATTTGTATGAAACGGCGGTAGCTGTCATAGGCGAAACGCTCATTGCCCGATTTCTCTATCAAGGCAAGAACACTCTTCGAGTTAAGGCCCAGATTAAGGACCGTATCCATCATTCCCGGCATGGAAACGCGTGCACCCGAACGCACAGACAACATCAAAGGCGAGTGCATGTCACCAAATCGTTTTCCCGACAGCCGCTCAACTTTCTTCAAAGCTTCCCAGACTTGCTCCTTGATGTCATCTGGATAGCTTTGTTCGTTGGCGTAGTAGTGAGTGCACACTTCGGTGCTAATGGAAAAACCTGGGGGAACCGGAAGACCAAGCCTACTCATCTCGGCAAGGTTTGCCCCTTTTCCTCCCAAAAGGTCACGCATAGATGCGTTTCCCTCAGTCTCTTTACCCCCAAAAAAATAGACCCACTTTTTAGCCATTGGGACCCCCGTTTCAAGGCGAACCAGCTCGGTTTCCCGCACAACAGAAGTATTTTCTCCATGCCGGTTACCGTTCACCTTTCATGTTTCAAGCACGGCACCTACCGAAGTGATGCAGTTCTATACTGCTATTAATAGAAAAATGAGGCAGTATGCGCACCCTACAAAAGCACCGGTTTCGACAAAAAGTGTAAAAATCCGTTATTTCATGATGGGATAAACAGTATATAAACCACGCTAGTTGCATGATAGTCCCAAAGGGGGCACTGTTTATATATAAAATATGGCTGTAAAAGCATTGAGTCGTACAGACTCTCAACGAGAGAAACTCATGAACCAAACAAGATACTGCGTTGCCAGAACCAAACCGCTTTCGCGCCTGTTCAAGGCGGACAGGTTGAACATAAAGACATTCTTTCTGGCCTCAGCGCTATCTCTTGTTGGGCTAAGCACCCCTCTATCAATTGCCCAAGCCAATCAAGATCAAGAAGACAGCCTTGCCACAAGCTCTTCTTTTGCGGGCAGTTATTTATCGGGTAGAAGTGCATTATTATCTCAAGATCTTGACAGTGCTGCAAGATTCTTTGCTCTAGCGCTCTCCAAAGACCCTCAAAACTACTACCTACAGGATCGCGCATTTGTTTCTTCCCTTGCAAATGGAGACATAAGCAAGGCGGAGGCGCTCATTTCCGATATTTGGAAAAATGATCCTGATCATTTTCTATCTAGATTTGCCGGATCCGCCCTAAAAATTAAGCAATTAAAATATGATGAAGCCATTACCATACTTGAGCATGGCGATATCAACCCACTATCCCAATTAACTTTCGCAATTATCAAAGCGTGGTCGCTTGCGGGAAATGGGGAAACTCAAGCTGGCATTGAAACACTAGACGACAGTGAAGGACCAAAGTGGTTCGAGCTGTTTTCCAATTACACCGCTGGCCTGCTTCTGGAATCCTCTCACGATTGGCAAGCAGCTTCCGACCGATATAAGGCCAGCTACATTGCAGATCCAGGTGCCCTAAGGGTGGCAAATGCCTATGCTAGATCTCTGGCAGTAACAGGCCAGACGGATGAGGCTATTACTGTTCTTGATGAGTACGATAAACTCATTCCACAACACCCTATTCTCTTGCAAACACGTAAGGCAATAGCCAATGGGAGTAAGTTTGAACCGCTTGCTTTAACTCCATCTCAAGGGGTCGCGGAGGCGCTCTATTCATTAGGCGCAGCCATTAGCCGAGATGGTGAGGAGCTTGCAGCTGCGTATTTACAGCTCGCTTCACATCTAAATCCTGACCTTGGTGCCACTTCCATCGCTTTGGGGGCCTTGTTCAATCAGATCGGGGATAATGAGCGCGCGATTCAGTATCTGGAACAGGTGCCTGAGAATTCTCCACTAAAGAGGGAAGCCGAAATCCAGATTGGCCTTCATTACAATACTCTTGATGATCTGGACAGCGCTCGTGAGCACCTTCAGGCCCTGATGGAACAAGACCCAACAGATGCAGAGGCCGCCGCATCACTGGCCAATGTATTGCGCGCGCACGAAAAGTTTAAAGAGGCGGAAACAGCCTATACTCAGGCTATTGACGCGGATGCCTCTATTACCAATGACGACTGGAGCCTCTTGTACTTTCGCGGGATCACCCGCGAGCGCCAGAATAAGTGGATCGAAGCAGAGGCAGACTTCCGCTCCGCTTTAGAGTTTCGCCCGAACCAACCCATGGTTCTAAACTATCTTGGCTACTCACTCGTGGACCGAGGGGAGAAGCTAGATGAAGCGCTCGAGATGATAAAAACAGCTGTCAGCCTCAGGCCGACAGACGGGTATATTGTAGATAGTCTGGGCTGGGTCTACTACCGGCTTGGCCGCTATGATGAAGCTGTGAAGGAACTTGAGCGCGCCATAGCATTGAGACCACAAGATCCTGTGATTAATGATCATTTGGGTGATGCATACTGGAAAGTCGGACGCAAGCTGGAGGCCCGCTTCAAATGGAACCACGCCCGTGACCTTGACCCAGAGCCAAGCGATCTGGCGCGGATTATGAAGAAAATAGAAACCGGCCAACTGGAAGAAGAAACAACCAGTGTCGGCACTGCAGCAACCTCACTACAGGACGGCTAAAGAAATAATGAATTTTGACTTTTCGGCCGCACCTGTAAAGCAAAACCATGTTGAAGAGTTGGCTCGCGCTAAGGTAAATTTGGCGCTGCATGTCACCGGCATCCGGGAAAATGGCTACCATACACTCGACAGTTTGGTTGTTTTCCCCAAGACAGGTGACCTAGTTCGCGTAGAAGCTGCCGACCAGACTTCGCTTGACATTATAGGTCCCTTTGCCGATCAATTGGATAGCAACCCTGCAAACAATCTCGTTTTTAGAGCTGCCCAGCTTCTGGCTGAACTTGTGCCAACTACCCGTGGCGCTATGATTGGCTTGTACAAAAGGTTGCCAGTGGCAGCTGGCGTAGGTGGTGGCTCGGCCGATGCGGCGGCAACTTTACGGGCCCTTTCAAAAGTCTGGGGCATTTCCCCAAGCACGCCGGAACTGGAAAGCCTTGCTCTTCAATTGGGTGCTGATGTACCGATGTGTATTGCTGAGCAGCCTATGAGGATCAAAGGAATTGGTGAAATACTTGAGCCAATTCCCCCTATGCCTGCTGCGGCAGTCGTTCTGGTCAACCCTGGCTTCAGTTTATCGACACCTGAGGTTTTTTTGGCTCTCAAAGAGAAAAAAAACTCAGGTCTCCCTCCCCTTCCCCACTCTTTCGGTAGTGCTTTCGCTTTGGCCGAATGGCTCAAAAGCTGCAGGAATGACTTACAAGAACCTGCCATTCATCTGGTCCCTCAAATTAAGGAGATACTGGAGCTTTTGGAGGTGCAGCACGAAACACTGCTTGCCCGTATGACAGGTTCCGGTGCGACGTGTTTTGCGCTATGCAACTCCCTTGATGATGCTGAGGCTCTGGAAAGTCGGCTCAGGAGCAACAGGCGAGATTGGTGGATTGTCTCCGCGCCGTTGTAAAGATCGCAATAGGCGAAGACAGCAACTTTCTGCGATCAATCACTCGTAAAGCTCCTGTTTTCGTGGATTATATTTTTTTTGGCTTAAGCGTCTCAAGAGCAAATCCTCCACCCCAATATCCGCCGTTACTTTTCTTTGCAGCCGTCCACTGGAAGTGGCCGTAAAATCCAAGGTTAGCCAAACGCTCCAATTTCCTATAGGTTGTTATTAAGGAGAAGTAGACAACCAATTGGGGAGCAAAGAATGAATAAGGATATCAAGCGACAACTAGAAGAGCTTTTGGACAACTCTCCAGAGCCGTATTCTGATGTCATCGTCCAATTCAACTCTCCGCGTCGGCAAGTCATCCGTCAGCTTCTGGAAGCAGCAGTAGACACTGAAACCAGCAGATCTATGCTTGTGAATCCGGCTAATATGTTCCCCCCAGATCGGAAAACTTCCAGTCAAAGCCATTCCTCGCCCCGTTCGCTGCGCGATCAACACGCTAGCCTCTCCGCAAATGTGGCACGTAGACCGCTGTTTAAGAAAGCCCTTCCTTCTGAAAACAATGACTTAAAAACAATAACAAGCTTCCTGTCCTCGTCCCTTGTCAATCAAGCCGTTTCTAAGGTGCGCAGTATTAAAGGGCTTCTGGCAAAATCCCAACCCCATGCGCTGAGCAATATCAGCGGCGCTCGGATAATGGTTCGCCGTGAGGAATTGCCAAAAATAATCAGTGAGAACAGCCAGATTCTTGAAGGGGTTTACTCCAATGCCCATATCCATGCTCCAAGCATTGGCGTAATTAACCCACAAGGGCAAGATGCAGACCAAACCTACTCAGCCACTTCGTGGGGTTTGGAGCGCACAAAAGCTTTAAGTGCTTGGAGTGCATTTGGAACGCGCGGGCGAATGCGTAACGGTCAGCCTGTTCGCATAGCTGTCCTAGATACAGGAGTTGATCCGAAACACCCTGACCTAGAAGGCAAGATTGCTGATTATGCAGAATTCGATGGAAGCGGCACCCTCGCAAAAGTAGGTCTTCAACACGCGCGGGATAGTGGCCGACATGGCACCCACGTGACAGGTACTATCATTGGTGGGAATGCAAGTGGTGGTTGGATTGGTATGGCCCCTGAAGCGGAAGTGATCGCTGGCTTGGTGCTAGATGGAGCGAAAGGCGGAACTCTGGCACAAGTCCTCTCCGGGATTGACTGGGCGGTTCAGAGCAAGGCTCAGATCATCAACATGTCGCTTGGGGGGCTTACATTTGATTCATCAGTTGATACCCCTTATCAACGCGCCATAGTCGATGCGCTCATAAACGGGGTTTTAGTTGTAACAGCCATTGGCAATGACGGGCATCAAACATCCGGACCTCCGGGTAATGACTACTTCTCTCTTGCAGTGGGAGCCCATGACATTCGGCGCCGTTGTGCAGGCTTCAGCGCAGGGCGAACTCACGTGCTAAACGAATCAAACTTCATAAAAGACAGTTTTCTTCCGCTCGTTTATACGAAACCGGATGTTTCTGCCCCTGGTGTTGCAGTTAAGTCATGTGTACCGGGTAATGGCTGGGAAACTTTCAATGGCACATCGATGGCTACCCCTCATGTCTCTGGTGCTGCTGCACTTTTGATTGCAGCAACTGACTTGCATTCGCTGGAGCCTGCTCAAAGGGCAGTCACGACAAAGGACATAATTCTGGGCGGAGTAACAGATCTTGGGGAAGCTGGACAAGATCAAAGGTTTGGCTATGGAGCAATTAACGTGCTAAAATCTGTCGATGAAGCAATCCGGCGTGGATTTGGAGCGTCACTCCCTTCTCAAGCCACTTCTCCATCTGACACGGATGAAAAGCCAGTTACTGCGGCTATCTTGGAAAAAAGCTAGGGCAAAATGGATACGGCAACAGCTAAATACATTCGTCATGACGAACGGTCTATCGGGCAACGTGGAAAAGTCTCCAAGCCGCTTCGTACATTTTTGGAGCACAACCCAGTGGGCACCATAAGAGTGCTGATTGTTCTAGACACTCCTCAACCAGATATGTCCTACCTCTTGGCAGGTGGTCAGCAAGGTAGTTTTTGCGCAGACAATACAGAAGATGCTTTGTGTAAGGCCATTGATGAAGTTGGGTCCATACTTAAAACCAGTGGCCATGGGGACTTCAAAACGTTTGCGCGCACTGCCAGTATTCTCGCCGAGGTTGACAGTCAAACCATCAATGCTCTGGAGGCATCCTCCAGAGTTCAGGAAATTGTTGCGAATGAAAGGCTAAACTGATTTCTCTTTAACTAGAAAACACTTAGCCTTTTATACGTTCCCACGGAGAAAGCCTACTTCAACTTCTTATCAAAGAAGTCAACAGACCGGTCCCATGAGAGTTCGGCAGCCTCCTTATTGTAACGAGCTTTGGAGGTGTCATTGTTGAATGCATGGTTAACGCCCTCATAGACATAAATAACAAACTCCTTGCCATTTTGCTCCAATGCCGTTTTGTAATCATCAATACCTGCATTGATCCTCTTATCTTCTCCTGCATAGTGCAGCATGAGAGGAGACTTAATTTGCGGAACCAATGAAGTGTCGGCCTGCTTTCCATAGTAGGCAACTGCAGCCTTGAGGTTTGGTGCAACAACAGCAAGGTTGTTGACAAGACCACCGCCCCAACAAAAGCCAATAGCCCCAACACTCCCTGTGCAATCATCTCGGTTCGCCAGATAGTCAACAGCCAGCCGCGCATTATTCAATGTACGCTGTGCCTCCAAAGCCCGTATTTTATCACGTGCAGCATCCTCATCATCTACCGGAGTTCCCCCATCTGGGCTAAGGAAGTCCGCGGACAGCGTCATAAAACCATCGAGAGCAAGCCTTCGCCCCACATCTTTAATATGCTCATTCAATCCACGATTTTCATGAATGACTAAAATTGCAGGCAACTTTTCTTCTATTCCGGCGGGGCGTGCCAAAACACCATTCATTACGCCACCGGCACCTTGCCAGCTCACTTTCGAAGAAGTGACACGCTGATCACTGGGGGAGATAATTGAAGCTTGGGTAGGACTAGCTGCAATCAAAGGAAGAACCGCTACTGCTGTTGCTCCAGACCCTGCCAATTTGCTGAGTTTTTCCATAAAACCCCGTCGATCCAGAGTCAGATGAGTATACTCATCATAAGCATCAATCATTTCCTGGGTGACGCGCGGTTCTTTCGACATGACTTCCACTCCTTTTTGACCGGGTACAGCAAACTAGGGAAGCTCTGGTGCAGAGCTGAGTTATGTTAATCAAATGGAGACTTCAAGTCTCTCCGGTTTTTCTAGTGTGAATACCCCTTTGAATAATATAGTGGCACCCACGTGCACATGGAGGGAAAACAACCACCTCGAAGGACCCGTGCCTTGTGGAGGCGCTTGTAATCTCGCCAACTCACCTTTTCGAAGTTAAAGCACACAACTCCCTGCATAAAATGCATGCACTAAGAATACCTATAATAGTATTATAGGTGCTTGGTATTTAAATCTTGACTACCAAATTGAAAACTCAACTATGAACCGAAAAACTATATAATAATCGACCAAAATACCTTTCAAGTAAATACATCATTATACATGCCAACAAGTCCAACAAAGGAAGATCATATTTTTTACTATGCACTTCATACAAGTTAACTAACCATTGAATTAAACTATTTTTAATTTGATAGGAGTGTCAGTCGTTTTACAGTGCTCATAATGTAAAAATAATCGAAAACGAGTAAGAGGTCGCCCTCCCAAAGCACCTCAGGTAGACACAATGCCACGCATGCAGCAAAAGAAAAAGTCAGAAATATCGAAGGCCTTTCAGGACATACGTAGTACTTTCATGGGAATTGCCATTTTAAGTATGGTCATCAACCTACTTATGCTAACTGGGCCCTTGTTCATGCTTCAGGTCTATGATCGGGTTCTCGTCAGCGCCTCAGTTCCCACACTCGTGGTAATTGCGGCTCTCGCATTTGTTCTATTCATATTCTATGGAGTTTTGGAGGGCATACGAAGTCGCGTGCTCCTTCGGCTAGGTCAGCATCTTGATATGACCTTATCTGCCTTTGTCTACCAAGGCTCAACCCTTCAAATGATTAGAACCTCCGGTCAAGGCACCCGGCCAATTGATGACCTGAACAGTATTCGGCAATTTCTATCGGGCCCGGGCCCCTCCGCAATTTTTGACCTGCCATGGATGCCATTCTACCTCGCAATCATATTCATGTTCCACTGGTTGCTTGGCGTTGTTGCTCTAGCTGGTACTATTTTGATTTCCTGTTTAATTCTTGCATCCGAGCTGACATCCCGTACCCCAGCCAAACAGGTCGCCCACGCTAACACGAGCCGATCCAACATGGCGGAGAACAGCAGGAAAAATATAGAAGCGATTGAGGCTATGGGTATGCTCCCTGCTCTGACCAAGATGTGGAGCAGTGAGAATAACAAATTCCTGTCAACCCAAAGAAATGCCTCTGACTGGTCCACTTTCTTTTCAATAGGCATCAAAACCATTCGCTTAATTCTCCAATCAACTGTTCTGGGCACTGGAGCCTGGCTGGTTATACATCAAGAAGCCTCCGGCGGTGTTATGATAGCTGCATCCATCCTAACATCCCGAGCAATGGCACCTATTGAAGTTGCCGTAGGGCAATGGAAGTCATTTGTCGTAGCACGGCAGTCATATGGTCGGTTGTTAGAGCTAAAGCCCCACAGGGAAAAAAACGTAGAGTTTGACTTGCCAACTCCCAAAAAATCTCTTGAGGTCAGTAACCTCTACCTAGCTCCCCTAGGTGGAGGCATGCCTATAGTTCATGGGATAAATTTCCAGTTAACGGCTGGTGAGGCTCTAGGCATCATCGGCCCATCAGGAGGTGGTAAATCCACCCTAGCCCGCGCTCTTGTAGGCATCATCCCTCCAACACGGGGGAGTGTCCGCTTTGACGATGCGGAACTTTGCCAGTGGACACCGGAAAAGATTGGCGAATTTATTGGCTTTCTGCCTCAAGACGTCCAGCTTCTGGACGGGACTATTGCTCAAAATGTTTCCCGCTTTTGCGACAATGCCGCCTCGTCCAAAATTATAGAAGCGGCTGAAAGTGCCGGACTACATGAATTTATTGTCGGCCTACCCAATGGTTATGAAACCCGTATTGGCCACGGTGGCTTTGCCTTGTCCGGAGGGCAAAAGCAAAGGCTCGGCTTAGCCCGAGCCCTATACGGACCTCCTTTTCTTGTGGTTCTGGATGAGCCCAACTCCAATCTTGATAATCTGGGTGAGATGTCTATGACAAAAGCAATCCGACTTCTGCGCCAATCAGGCAGCATTGTTATCGTCATAGCTCACCGTCCTGCTGCTATTGCTGCAGTAAATAAACTACTGTTTATTAAAGAAGGGAGGGCCACCAGTTTTGGCAACAAAGATGAAGTTATGCGCCAAGTTCTTGGAACACCTGTTGAGCGGGAGTCCGCATGATGAGCGATAAACACCCAGAGCTAGCAAAGCTGAAGTCAAACATCCGCTCCCATATGTTTACCTGCCTCGTTGTTGTTCTTGCCTTGCTTGTGGGTATCGGAGGCTGGATGACAATGACCAGTATTTCCGGTGCAGTTGTCGCTCCTGGATCTATCGAGGTGGAGACAGGGACAAAGCTTGTCCAGCATGAGGAAGGTGGCATAGTTACCAAAATTCTGGTTCAAGACGGTGACTACGTAAAGGCGGGTCAAATTCTTGCTCAACTGGATGGGACTGTCGTAAAGGCAAATCTTGCGATTATTAATCAACAACTTGCCGAGCAGTATGGTGCCATTGCACGCCTTGAAGCGCAGCGGTCCAACACCGCATCACCTGACTTTTCGGGTTTGGAAGAGGTTGCAATTCCACAATCTAAAAAGGCGTCCATAATAAAAAACGAAGGACAGCTATTTACTGCCAGTGTAAGCAGCTTCAAGAGCCAAATCGGCCAGATTAAAGAGCAGATCAATCAGTTCTATACCCAAATTGATGGATTTAAGGCCGAATACAGTTCAGCCCAAAAGCAAATTGATATCATTGGTATTGAACTGAAGGATCTTCAATCACTCCTCCAAAAGGGTTTGGTTAAAAAGTCACAGGTTCTCTCATTACAGCGCAAAGAAAGTGAACTGGAAGGAAGCAGCGGCGACCTTACCGCACGTATTGCAAAAGCCAAGCAGGCAATATCTGAGCGTAAAGTGCAGGAAATGCAGTTGAAAGAGGATTATAGCTCACGGGTGTTGGAAAAGCTTCAGGAAGCAACTTCCAAGGCCCATCAGTTACATGAACAAAAGATTACAGCCCAAGATCAGTTAGTTCGGCTGGACATTCGCGCTCCGCGCGCCGGTTACGTACAAAGTCTGGAAACCAACACAGTCGGTGGTGTCATCAGTCACGGTGATGTGCTTATGAAGATTGTTCCCAAGGAGGATCGATTAATCGCCGAAGTTCATGTCGCTCCAAATGACATCAGCCGTATCTATGTTGGTGAAAAAGCCCGGATCCGTATCCCGAGCTTTGATCAAAAAACAACACCTGAGCTCTATGCAAAGATTATAAACATCTCAGCTGATACAACAGTAAACGAAAGGACAGGCCAAGAGTACTATACCGCCAAACTCAGCATTTCGCATGAGGAACAGCTGAAGTTGAAAGGAAAACGACTAGTCCCAGGGATGCCTGTCGATGCGTTTATACAAACCTCTGATAGAACAGTCCTATCATATCTTATAAAACCATTACAGGATCAGGCAAGTTACGCGCTACGAGAACGGTAGACAATAAAACCGCCGTTTTCTGCTGGAGAAAGCGGCGGTGGATTTTAGCTTACACGTGCAATGCAAAACTCTACAGATTCGCGTAGAGCCTCTTTACACTCTCCATCTGGAAGTTCATCCAGAGCTTCGATTGCGGAGGCTCCGAAATCACGCGCACGTTTAATGGTATCCGCTAGGGCTCCTGTAGACTTCAGAAGATCAATGGCATAGTCCAGATCTCCATCTTTGATGTCGCCCTCTTCAAGGCAGCGCTTCCAGAATACTCTGTCTTCTTGCGTACCGCGCTGGATCGCATAAATGATCGGTAGAGTGATTTTCCCCTCATGGAAATCATCTCCGACATCTTTACCAAGATCTTTAGCAGAACCACCGTAATCCAAAGCATCATCAACAAGCTGGAAAGCAAGGCCCAGATCCATGCCAAACTTGCGGGCGACCTGGCGCATCTTCGAGCCTTGGTCGCATATTTCCGGCCCCACTTCACAGGCGGCGGCGAAAAGTGCTGCTGTTTTGGCTTCAATCACCTGCATATATTGGGCTTCGGTGGTATTTGTGTCCTGAGCGGCACCCAGTTGCAGAACTTCTCCTTCCGCAATAATCGCGGAGGCTTCGGAGAGAATACGCAGAGCTTCGAGCGATCCCACATCCACCATCATTTTGAAAGCCTGGCCAAGCAAGTAGTCGCCAACCAGAACACTTGCCTGGTTACCCCATAACTTGCGGGCGGCCAATTTGCCGCGGCGCATATCACTTTCATCAACAACATCGTCGTGCAACAAGGTGGCAGTATGCATAAACTCGACACTGGCTGCCAAGATCACATCACCTTGCTCACTGCCGTAGTCGAACATCTTGGCAAATGCCAATGTCAACATGGGACGCAAGCGCTTGCCACCGCTATCAATCAAATGACGAGCAATTTCGGGAATAAGATCAACATTAGACCCAGCTTTTGACAAAATGAGCTGGTTCACCTTCTCCATATCGCCTGCAACGAGGTCTACCAGCGTTTGAATGCTGGCTTCCTTAGTTTTTGTCTGTGTCAACGGAACCGCGCCCACTTACTGCAATCTCCCACTACGTTTTTCGGGACAATAGGAGTGCTGGCCCTATCCGACAAGGCTATTTTGGGCAATAATGTGTTTCAATTGCTAATAATTGTACGTTTTCCAGAGATACGGTAAATACCCAAAGTGGTCCTGAGAAAAGAAGGCTATTGTTTTGGAAGAACTATTACGCACAAACGACGCAGTTCTTATTACATTTTTGGAGGCAATTCTTAAAGATGCAGATATTGCCTATCATATTGCCGATCAACATATGAGCATACTGGAAGGCTCTTTGGGTTTCCTTCCTCGCCGAATTCTTGTAGAGGCGACACGTATTGAAGAAGCTCGGTCTCTCATTATTGATGCCGGACTGGAAATTGAACTCAAACGCTAGTTCTCCAAAAGAATGCCGGATAGTCGCCAGATAATGAGTAGCAGTGCCCCTTCCCCCGCCCAGCCGTTTCAAACCGTGACGCAGGACAAGTTTCTTGGGGGCAAAATAGAAATTCTGCAACCAGCAAAGGGGCGCCATCGGGCAGGACTTGACGCAGTCTATCTAGCAGCTGTTCTTCCCGAAGACACCAAAGGGCATGTGGTTGACCTTGGAACAGGTGTTGGTACCGCCGCATTTTGCGTGGCAAGCCGCCTGCCAAAAGTTGCTTGTACTGGCGTAGAGCTTGATGAGGTGGTGCTGGATTTGGCAAAAAAAAGTTTGGTGCTTGCACAAAACAGTAACTTTAAAGACCGCATTTCCCTCATTCATGCCAATATTACTGCCAAGGGGAACAAAAGGCACTCCAGTGGCCTGTTATCCAACATGTGTGATCATGTGATCATGAACCCGCCCTACTACGCTGATGGCCGTTTTTCCGTAACCCCCAATGCGCCGCGTGCCAGCGCTCATGCACTCGATGAACGCGGAGTAGAGCCCTGGGTTAAAACGGCAAAAGACATCGTCAGGGATGGGGGAACGCTCTCCATAGTCTTCCGGGCTGATGGCCTGAACGAACTATTAAAGGTCATGGGCAACCGGTTTGGTGCAATAGACATCATCCCTCTGCGCCCCGCACCGGACTTACCTGCCACCCGTATACTTGTAACGGCAGTTGCTGCCAGCAAAGCCCCTCTACGCCTTTTACCCGGTTTCGATATTCATGAGACAAAAGGCGGCGCTTTCACTCAACATGCGGAAGGTGTTTTGAGGTATGGAAAAGGGCTGGAAATCCCGAAGCGTTAAGCCTTCTTCGCGAAAGCTTTCTTGCAAGGTTAAAGTGCAAGCCTTTGCTTTTACGCATTTTTACGCGATATATGGGAATATAAAGCCAATGAAAACAAATTGGCAGTCCCAATGCAATCGGCGCAAACCAATTCCTTTTCAAGGTTCCTCAAACCTCTATCTATATTTGCTGTAGCTTTTCCATGCCTTGCCCCCAGCCCTGCTCAATCCATTGAACCAGATACCAGAACCAAGCGTCACATTGAGAGGCTTGTACAAAAAACAGAAGATTGCGCAACACGGTACACCTTTGGCAAGCGCCGCATGGACGCTTACTGTGTCGTTGCCTATGAGGCTCTGGTTGATTTGGGAGTTGACGGAACTCCCTATGCCGAATTTTGCAATCATTACATGATGCAATATTTGGAAATGCCGGATACGGACCGCTGCAACAGAGCATTCCAGATGCGAGTTTCCGAAAAAAATCAATTACTTCCGATGCAGTAAACCAACTGATCATTATAGCTGGAAAATACCTTGGGCGCGTTCTATGCTACCTCCTAGTTCATATTAGAGTTGTGGGGAGTAGAAGTATAAATGTCGCAAATCAGTATCCCTAGCTCCATTGAAGATACTTTGAAGCTGCTGTCTTCAAAGGACTATATTGCCGACCGCTCTTTATCGACAGTCCTTCATTTGGCCTTGAGAATGCAGCGACCTTTGTTCTTAGAAGGAGAAGCGGGTGTTGGGAAAACTGAAGTCGCAAAAGTACTGGCTGGTGCTCTGGGACGCCCTCTCATCCGCTTGCAGTGCTATGAAGGCCTTGATATCTCTACTGCGGTTTATGAGTGGAACTATACCGCGCAAATGCTGGAAATACGATTATCCGAGGCCTCAGGATCAGCCGATAAGACCGAGCTTTCCAAGTCAATCTACTCTCCGCAGTTCTTGATAAAACGTCCAGTTCTTCAAGCACTTGAAACAAGTAAGGCTGGCGCTCCCGTCTTTTTGATTGACGAGCTGGACCGAGCTGACGAGGCTTTTGAAGCATTTTTGCTGGAGGTACTCTCTGACAATCAGGTGAGTATTCCAGAGCTTGGAACATTTAAGGCTGACGAACCGCCCATCACAATTATTACCAGCAACCGAACGCGGGAAATACATGACGCGCTGAAACGGCGATGCCTTTATCACTGGGTAGATTATCCGGAGGCTGAACGGGAACTGGCTATCATTCATCGCAAGTTACCCCAAGCTGCAAAACATCTATCAGCCCAAGTTGTGGCTTTCGTTCAGCACCTTCGTGCCGAAGAGAACCTGTTCAAGGCCCCGGGGGTCGCAGAGACACTGGACTGGGCGACTGCTTTAACGGAACTCAATCAGGTTGTACTTGATCCCGAAGTTGCCTCGGACACTTTAGGTGCTCTTTTAAAGTACCAAGAGGATATAGAACGTATCAAGGGCTCCCAAACACACATCATTGTGGAAGACATCAAACAAAAAGTTCAGATGGCGAACCGTTCCCTTAATCCGGAAGAGCTTTAACATGCATGAAAACACCCCCTCGCCCAAGCCAGCCAATGAGGGGAGGATTAGTGAAAATATTGTCTATTTTTCAAGGGTTCTGCGTGATGCAGGCTTGCCTGTTGGCCCTGCAAGTGTGGTGGATGCGATTAAAGCTGTCCAACTGAACGGTCTTCATAGCAGAGAGGACCTTTACTGGACTTTGCAGGCCGTTTTTTTAAGAAAAAACGATCAACGCCCCGTCTTTGATCAAGCATTTAACCAATTCTGGCAGACCCAGAACTTAATCGAGAAAATGCTTGCACTTCTCTCCCCCGTTGCGCCTTCAAAAACTCGAAAGCCAGAAAAGCCTCAGGCGGCGCAAGCCCGAGTTGCGCAAGCGATTCAAAAAAGCAGAAAACAAAAAGAACCTGCCTCCCCTGCAAGTCTGGAAGTCAATGCGCTGCTTTCAGTCTCCGGCCACGAGAAGTTTCAAGTGAAAGACTTCGAGCAAATGAGTGCGCAGGAAATCAATGAGGCGAGACTAGCCCTTTCCAGAATGCGCCTTCCCCGCGATACCATTGTCACCCGCAGAAAAGAGCCATCACAAAGAGGTATGATTGATCCCCGAAGAACCTTACGGGCTTCTCTGAGAACCGGAAATGATGGGATCGACTTAAAGTACCGGCAGAAACGGGAGGCGTCTCCGCCCATAGTTTCACTCTGCGATATTTCTGGTTCCATGGCCCAGTATACGCGTATTTTCCTTCATTTTCTCCATGCGCTGAACGAACAACGGCAAAACAGCCATACCTTCGTTTTTGGAACCCGTTTAACCAACATTACACGTCAGCTAAAGCTCAAGGACCCTGACGAGGCGCTTGATGCTTGCACAAAAGGAGTGAAAGATTGGTCTGGTGGAACCCGGATTGCCACGGCACTTCACCGCTTTAATCAAGACTGGGCCCAGCGTGTTTTGAACAGCAAAACCACCCTCTTGCTGGTAACCGATGGCCTTGAAAGAGATAGCAATGAAGACCTTGCGAAGGAGATGGACCGCTTGCGCCGTTCCTGTCGTCATCTGATCTGGCTGAACCCACTTCTCAGATATGACGGTTTTGAAGCCAAAGCCAAAGGCATACAAGCTATGTTGCCATATGTGGATGACTTTCGCTCACTCCACAGCCTGAAGAGCGTTCAGGACCTGTGTAACGCACTTCAAGCTGGCCCTACTATGCAA
Organism: Pseudovibrio sp. M1P-2-3; assembly: GCF_031501865.1. Classification (NCBI taxonomy): domain Bacteria; kingdom Pseudomonadati; phylum Pseudomonadota; class Alphaproteobacteria; order Hyphomicrobiales; family Stappiaceae; genus Flexibacterium; species Flexibacterium corallicola. Next base: position 1,102,348 of record NZ_JARRCW010000001.1, on the reverse strand, counting down.
GCTCCCAGAAGCTTACATGTCCCCCATAACTGAGGGCATGCCCACCTAGCCATCTTGTATCAACCGGCAGAACTTTTCCGAGGCTTGGAGACTCTCAAGGTTCTGTTTTTCATAGAAAACTTCGGTCCATTTCTTTCCAACGGGCTGTACCCGCACTATCGTATATAGGCCCTTGAGCTCGCACTGGCCCTTTAAAAGTTTGGGTTGCCCCATTACGGAGATTTTTAGTCCGTCCCGGTCCAAGTCCTGATGATTGCGATCATAGGAAAACACCATTGGTCCTTCATCACCATCACGTTCACATGTGCTCTGATCCTGATCGTCCAAGATTATTCGCAGGAAAACAACCATACCGACGGACTGTGGTGGTGGATACGCGAGATTTAACTCCAGGTCCGCAGAACTTTCCCATCGTGGAACAGGTGTGCGTTTATCCTTCACACTGCACTTGGGCAGCTGTTCGGCGGCAGCTGCAAGGCCAGCAATGGGTAAAATTAGTCCAACCAGTAGATACAGTATTTTCTTCATGAGGGAGTGATCATCTGCTCAAGCAGAATTGCTCTAAGGGCAGTGGCGCGGTTGAAACAGTGCATTGCAGCTACTGGCCCAAAACTTCCTTTGTTATACAGGACAACAGGGACATCACAGTCCTGTTTTCGGTAGGTAATCCATGTGCGCTCTGCTTTGCGCAGTTGTTTTTTCGCGGCATCTGGATAGGCCGCCATAAGCTTTTCATAGGCCGCATTCAGCCGCTCATCCCAAAGCTCGCTTTCGCGAGAAAGGCAGACGCGCATTCCAAGGCTTGTTTGCTGCTTTGGTTCCGCCTGACACGCCTCAAAAACAGCCCCTATGCAGGCCACGGCTGGGGCCAGTTTAACACCAGCCTTTTCCAAGCAGCTGTTAAAGACTTCCCGATCCTTTGGTGTTGGCGTATTCAAATGGCTGCTGGACTGCCCTCTTGCTGCAAAGGACAGGCAGACAACTAAAAGAAACAACAGAGTTCTTACAAACATTCACCAGCTCCGCACACCAACTGCTCACCCGCAGGTTAAGGGCAATCTGTAAATTTGGGCAAAACATCCAAAAGGTTCGGATGAAAACAGAACCTAGCCTTTCTTTCGTATTTAGAAACACGTTAAAATCTACTGATTGGATTTTATAGGAACGTATTTACTGGGCGGGCGGATATTTCATCGGCTTACAGGTAAACTCGTTTTTATGCGCAGCTTACTTTTAATGGGTTATTCTGGACATATGTTTGTACTGGGTAGACCAGAGTGATTTAGGAGAAACCATGACTTCATTTATGCGTATCAAACCTGTTTCTTTCGGGATGAGTGTAAGCCTACTGGCTCTCATGACCAGTGGTGCTTTGGCCTTTGAAAGCACTGGTATTGAAAAGCTTGACGATTATCTCACCGCCTATGAAAAAAGTGGCTTCACAGTCAAATCCTATGGTGAAGTTTCCGAGAGTGCTGACACGATTACTATTCATGATCTGAAAATGGAGCAGTCTTTCGCCACTGATACTGCTGAACTGGATGAGTTCGGGACAAACGAAATTACCATTGAATTGCAAAATATTAGTGGAATCAAAAATCTGGATAACGGGCTGGTGAGCGTTGGAACGGTTGAGGCCAACGGCTACAAAATCCAGAACAATTTTTTTGAGCTGACAGCCGACAAATCGATTTTCAAGAACACCGTTGTCGGGTTTAATCCTAACCCACAAAGCTTCGAAGAAGCATTGGAAGTGCTGAACTACACACCCAATAGCTCAACGACAGTAAGTGGTATGTTGATCAAAGGGGTCGACAAGGACGCGCAATTTGAGGTTACCGTTGCACAGGCGAACGCAGCTATGTCAGCACTTGATGACAACGGGGATCTTACTTTTACTTCAGACTTCAAGAACGCGGTTCTGGATACCAGCACATTAAACAAGCAGGTGCAGGAAGCTTTTGCAAACCTGGATCTGGATGGCATTACACTTAACTTGGATATTCGGGGAAAATACAACCCCGAATCTGGAGATCTTGCCTTCGAAGAATATAGCATGGACGCTCAAGACCTTGGAAAAATTGACTTTTCTTTGACTATGGGCGGTCTGACCATGGCGTCACTGGAAAAGCTGGCGGAGTTGGAAGACGAAGACAACGATGCGGATGCCATGTCTTTGGCTCAGATGTTTACCATCAGTGATGTCTCCATAGACTACGTGGATTATGGGTTGTTTGACCGCGCCTTGAGTGTATACGCGCAGAAGCAGGGAAGCACGCCGGAAGCCATTAAAGCCGCATTGCAAATGATGCTGCCGCTTTCTTTGGAGTCTGTGCCGGATAAGGCTTTGAAGCAGCAACTTCTGACAGCCGGAACTGCTTTCCTGAAAGACCCAGTCTCACTCAGCGCTTCCGCATCTGTGGCCAACCCGATGCCATTTCCGCAGGTAGCGGGATCTGTCATGATGGCTCCGACCCAGATTTCCAAACTCTTCAATGTCAAGGTTGAGGCCAACACATTACAGGCGGACTAGCATTTATCCCCCTTTTACAAAGCGTGTCCCGAGCTAGGCTCGGGACAGGTTAGTTGAGATATTCTAAACTATAACTCTTTACTGCACGGGAAATTTCACAGCGCATTGCATAACTATAAACTATTGAATTTACGGAAATATTTCGAACATATGGACGAATGTTGCATTCTGTTCTCTAATGGTATGTTTTTGTGCGATGTTGTGCGCAATATTATTCAACCTGTATGCAAAGGGCACGAACTGCGGGGCATTGGGTCAAGTTTGGAAAACTAGAAAATTTTATCCCCGTCTCCAGCAAGTTGAGGAAAATCGATATCCCCATGAATCATTCTGATCAGGCTCCCCACTCAAGGCTAAAATTTACTTTTCTAAACAACGTTGCAGCAAACTCACAGGCCCTTGGCTTGCTGGAAGAGCTTGGAGCGGCCCTAAAGCACATAACAGGAGATGATGGAAGCCAGAACGCGGAGCTTGGTTCCTTTTCTCAAAAAGGAGCTGCATTTGTGCTTGCCATGCTTGAGGGAGAGCCCGTTGGATGTGGAGGGTATCGGCCTCTGGATCAACACCGCTGCGAGATCAAAAGAATGTATGCAGCACAAAAAGGCAGAGGGATCGGAAACGCGCTCTGCCAGAAACTGGAAGACATGGCCCGCAGGGAGGGCTATTCCAGTATCTGTCTTTCAACACGTGTCATCAACCAAGCTGCAATCAATTTCTATTTGAAGCGAAATTACAAGCCCATTGAGAACTACGGGGCTTATGCAGGCATGACAAGAAGCGTTTGTTTTCAAAAAGTGCTTTAGGGTTCTTTTAGGGAGTTTTTCAAGAAACCAAGTATTTCCTGAAAAGCGAAACCTGAAATTCAACAAAACCCAATTGGCTGAAGGGATGAGGCTGGAGCCGTTCCAGTCTGGCGTCTTTTGGCTAATCAGGAAAAGCACATGGCAAACGAAATGCGAACCTCCCCGGCCCATTTGGTAAGGAACCATATCTACAGCTTGGAGAGAGTTTTTTTGGCGCTCCTTTTCTCTCTTCTGCTGGTTGTAGGTGGGCACGCACTTGCTGAAAATGTACCTTCCAGCCAACCGCAGATACTAGAGGAGGCCTACGGCAGCGCGTTTATCGGTCCACCGCCCCTGCCTGATTCTGTAGAGGCCAAGGAGGACATGGCAGTCGTTCTATGGATCCAGCGCATACGCACAAAAAAGCAAGTTGGCTTTGCCAAATACGCCAATGATCTTTCAGTGGAGACATTTGCTCCGATTATTTCAAAAGATCTTTTCAAGGTAGATGCCGCTGCTTTAAAGAATCTGCTTGAGGACGCCGCGCAGAATGTGAAGGCCAGTTATTTCGCTCTCAAAGATAGATACAAACGACTACGCCCTTACGAGGCAAATTCGGATGTGCATGCTGTGGTTAAGCTTGGAGATTCCTTCAGCTACCCCAGTGGACATGCAACAAGAGCCATGTTCATTGCAAAACTGCTCTCTGAGGTTTTTCCCGGGCGAGAAAAGGAGCTGAACGCATACGCCTACCGCATTGCCTATTCGAGGGTGTTTGCCGGAGTTCATTTTCCCAGTGATGTTTTGGCAGGACTAAAGCTGGGAGAAGCCTATGCGATCGCCGTGCAAAACCTGCCCGACTATGCAAAGCGTCTCAAAGACCTAAAAGCACCTCCTCCGCCTTCTGGTGAGTAATACCGTGAAGACGGCTCCTTCACACGGTGACGAAACGCCGTTCACCACTCTTTATTTAGATAGAGGTGCCCCATTGGGAGGAGTGCATAAAAAAGGCTCCAAGGTACAAACCTTGGAGCCTTTCTCTCAAGTGCGGTTACCCCACCGCCCTTGCAGCGTTATTAGACGCAGACTAGTGGTAGTCGTAGCCGCCGTCTTTCCATTCGTACCAAACGTAACCTGGCAGGCTCACGTCGCCTTTGTCATCAAATGCAACTTCACCCAGAACGGTTTCAAAGTTGCCTTTGTCCAGCTCAACGATTACATCGTCGAAATCAGTCGTACCGGCAGCGTTGGCAGCCTGTGCCCATGCCTGAATGGCTGCATAGGTGTACAGGGAATAACCTTCCGCTGTTTTACCGGCAGCTTCCAGAGCTTCCACAACTGGCTTGGCAACTTCGTTCTTACGTGGGTCTGGTGAGAAGGTCATGAGTGTGCCCTGACCTGCTGGACCTGTAATGGACCAGTACTCGTCTGTTACCAGCGCGTCACCAGAAATAAGAACAGTGTCCATGCCCTGATCAACCATCTGACGCTTAATCAGACCGCCTTCTGTGTGGTAACCACCCAGATAAAGAACATCGATTTTTTCAGCCTTCAGCTTGGAAACAAGAGCAGTGTAATCTTTTTCGCCAGCTGTGATGGCTTCATACATTGCTTCGTTTTTGCCAGCAGCGTTCATGACACCTTTGGTAGCGTCTGCAAGACCCTTACCGTAAGCTGTTTTGTCGTGAATGATGGCAATGTTCTTGTCGCCATAGTTTTTGGCAAGAGTTTCACCGGCAACTTTACCCTGCTGATCATCACGGCCACATACGCGGTATGTACCCGGGCCTGCGCGCTCATCAGTGTATTTCGGGTTGGTGGATGCTGGTGTGATCTGTACGATGCCTTCTTCAGCATAAACCTGAGAAGCCGGGATAGAAGAACCGGAGCAGAAATGACCTGCGATGAAGACAACGTCGTTACCAACCATTTTGTTGGCAACAGCAACAGCCTGTTTTGGATCGCAAGCATCGTCGCCAACTTCCAGAACCAGCTGTTCGCCATTCACACCGCCAGCAGCGTTAATGTCTGCAACAGCTTGCTCAGCACCAGCTTTCATCTGGGCACCGAATGAGGCGTACTGACCAGTCATCGGGCCAGCTGTTGCAATAACGATCTCAGCCATAGCAGCACTGGACATGGACAAAGCAGAAATTGCAGCTACACCCGCTAGTAGATAATTTTTCATATTAACTCCCCTGGTTTCAGGTAAATTTCTGAAACATTTCAATATTGGTGATTTTTTTCACCACGGGACGAAGGTTTGCCTTGCCCCAGATCTGATAGGCATTCCGGACCCCTCTGATGCCGTCTGCCACCAGATCAACTATGGGTAGTGTGAACTACCCATAGAAACTTTTGCAACTGATTCTCGATTGTTTACTTGGAATTAGAGCACACATTTCTGAATTTAGTTTTTGCGTACTCCAATTTTTCGCTACCCGCGTATCCTCATCTAAGATTCAGCATCCAATTTTCAGAGTTTTGCCTCAGTAGGCATCACTCTGCCCGGGTTTTAAGCTCCATGAAAATGGAGAGGTTTTTCGGTAGAGCCAACTATACTGGAGCGTCATCTGGTTTGTTCTGGTGTAGCGCCACCCAAGAAGGGCGATGGTGATCAAAACAACATAGTCAACGACCAGATACTGGATAGACAGCAAAGGCTCTTCGAACAGCGCAAACGAGAGGAAGCGCATGGCGCAGGTGAGCAGGAAGATGAACCAGAACAGCACAAACAGCGGCCGCCATGTGTTGGCAATAGCCCGCCCTGTTGCATAGGCTGCCAGCCCACCCAAAATCACCACAAGAAACAGGAAGACAAGAAAAGAACTTCCATAAAGAATAGACATGAGGTTCTCCTTAGTGTCCGCCGCCTTCAAGGTAAGCTGCTTTCACGTCGTCACGTGCCAGAAGCTCCTTGCCGGTACCGCTCATGGTGATGACACCGTTAACCATTACATAGCCGCGATGGGCCAGCTTGAGGGCGTGGAAGGCGTTCTGTTCCACGAGGAACACGGTGAGCCCTTCACGCTCGTTCAGCTCTTTAATCGCATCAAAAATCTGCTTCACGATGATGGGAGCCAGACCCAAAGACGGCTCGTCCAGAAGCAGGAGACGAGGACGACCCATGAGGGCACGGGCAATGGCCAGCATCTGCTGTTCACCACCTGATAGCGTGCCGCCGCGCTGGCTTTGACGCTCTTTCAAACGGGGGAAGAGATGGAATACTTTCTCCAGATCTTCCTCGTAGTATTTGTCATCGGCGACCATGGCGCCCATTTTCAGGTTCTCAAGAACCGTCATGCGCGGGAAAATGCGCCGTCCCTCAGGAGACTGGGCAATACCGGTGCGCATGATCTCATAGGTGGGCTTGTAGGTTATGTCTTCCCCATTATAGACAACCGCGCCATTTCGAGCCTGCGGCGTGCCGCAAACGGTCATCATCAACGTAGACTTGCCTGCGCCATTGGCGCCAATGATGGTAACAATCTCACCTTCATTGATTTCGATATCAACGCCTCTTAGCGCTTGGATTTTACCGTAGAATGTTTCCACTCCACGCACTTCTAGAAGTGGCTGGGCGACACTCATAGGCCAACCTCCTGCTCGATATCTTCCATATCCTCGTCTTCAACGCCCAGATAAGCGGCGATAACGGCAGGATCGTTCTTCACGTGTTCGGGCGAGCCGTCGGAAATCTTCACGCCGTAATCCAGCACCACAACGTGATCGGAGATTTCCATCACAACAGACATGTCATGCTCGATAAGCAAAACAGACGTATCGTGCTCTTTACGGATGTACTGAAGCAGTGTGTTCAGTTCCAAGCTTTCCTTGGGGTTGAGGCCAGCTGCTGGCTCATCCAAGCAAAGTACTTCCGGACCTGTACACATGGCACGGGCGATTTCCAGACGGCGCTGGTCGCCGTAAGGAAGGTCTGCAGCAGGCGTGTCCGCACGGTCGATAAGACCGGTGCGATCCAGCCAGTACCGCGCGCGGTCAACCGCTTCATTGCTGGCTTTTTTGTAGCCGGGAAGACCGAACAGGCCACCAATTGTGAAGTTGGACGCCACCATCAGCGGATTATGCTGGGCGACCATCAGGTTTTCCAAAATGGTCATGCCGCCGAACAGGCGAATGTTCTGGAAGGTTCTGGCAACCTTGGCCGTTCTGGAGATTTTAAAGTCGGGCATGCGCTCAAGGAGATGTTTTTCTCCGTTTGAGCGGTCCATGATGATCCGGCCTTCGGTTGGCTTATAAAAGCCGGTCACGCAGTTAAAGACTGTTGTCTTGCCCGCGCCGTTTGGCCCGATGAGCGCGGTAATATCGCCGCGTCCCACATTGAACGAAAGATCGTTAATGGCGGTTAGACCACCAAAGCGCATGGTCAGGTGTTCAACCTTGAGCGCCGGATTTATGTCCCAGTTGCTCATCCGTGACCCTCCTGAACCATATCTGCAGAAATTCCCTTGGCTTTACCGGAGAGGGAAATACTCGGAATACGAACCGATACCAGACCACGGGGCTTCCAAACCATGATGAAGACCATGATGAGGCCGAAGACCAGCATGCGATATTCTTCCAGTTCGCGGAACAGTTCAAAACCGCCAATCATCACAAGCGCTGCAATCACAACACCCATTTGCGACCCAAGACCACCCAGAACCACGATGGCCAGAATGATGGCCGATTCCATGAAGGTGAAACTTTCAGGCGAAATGAAGCCCTGACGGGTTGCAAAGAACGAACCGGCAAAGCCGCCGAACATGGCCCCCAGAGCAAACGCTGTCAGCTTGGTGTTGGTGGTGTTGATGCCCAGTGAACGGCAAGCAATTTCATCCTCGCGTAAAGCTTCCCACGCGCGGCCAATAGGCATACGGCGCAGACGCATTGTGACAAAGTTGGTCACAAGGGCGAGAATGAGGATGAGGTAATAAAGGAAAATGATCCTGTGAATGGAGCTGTAATCCAGCCCGAAGAAATCGGCAAAGCCGCCCTCACCGCGTTTGAACTCCAGACCGAAGAAGGTTGGACGCGGAATTCCAGAGAGGCCATCGGGCCCGCCGGTAAACTCGTACCAGTTCAGTAAGACCACACGGATAATCTCACCAAAGGCCAGCGTCACAATAGCCAGATAGTCACCGCGAAGGCGCAACACCGGAAAGCCCAGAATGATGCCCCAGAATGCGGCCAGAATACCGGCGAGCGGCAGACACAGCCAGAAGGAGAAACCGAAGTAATGAGCCAACAGCGCGTAGGAGTAAGCACCAACAGCGTAAAACGCCACGTAGCCAAGATCCAGCAGACCTGCAAGCCCCACAACGATGTTCAGGCCCCAGCCCAGCATCACGTAGGTGGTTACCAAAATAGCAAGGTCGATATACTGGCGTGACCCGCGCGCACCGAGCCAGTACATAAGCGCGAAAGGCAAGGCAACGGCAAGGATCAGCATAACCGGCTTTGCAAAACCGGACAGCGCAGATGCACTTTTGCCACTTGGCAACAGGCTGGAAACATTCAAAGTGACAGGATTGTCCCGCTTCCAGAAAAACAGGTTCAGAAACAAACGGCCAGCGAACACCAGAGCGCCAGCAATGCCTACTGCAGCCCAGCGGTATTCAATAAACAGCCCGGCACCAAGACCGGAGGCCACGTCTACCTTCATGCCCAACATGACCACGGCCAGAAGAAGGGCAATTACAGCGCCGCCGATGGAATCTTTTACGCTAGAAACCAACAGCGAGTCTTTTGCTTTTGTCATTATACCTTTTCCACCTCTGGCTTACCAAGAAGGCCTTCTGGCATGAAGATGAGCACGATCGCCAGAAGCGAAAAGGCTGCAACATCTTTATACTCAACGGAGAAGTAACCGGACCAGAAGGTCTCGATGAGGCCAATGAGGAGCCCGCCCAGCATGGCGCCGGGGAGCGAACCGATCCCGCCAAGCACAGCGGCAGTGAACGCTTTAACCCCTGCGAGGAAGCCGATGAAGAAATCAATCACGCCGTAATAGAGCAAGAACATGATACCGGCGACCGATGCCAATGCTGCCCCCATCACAAAGGTGAGAGAGATTGTGCGATCAACATTCACCCCCAGAAGGCCCGCCATTTTCCGGTCCTGCTCGCAGGCGCGCTGGGAGCGGCCAAGGGAGGTTTTGTTGATAAGGAGTGTGAAGCCGACCATCAAGACAAGGGTGGTGACCATGATGATGATCTGCATGTAAGACAGCTGCACGATGAAGCCTGTTCCGTCTGCGCCCCCGTCAGTCAAGGTAAAGCCCCCTTGAATGAGTGGCTGCAAAGGCTTGTTGCGTGCACCTTGAGAAATTTGAACAAAGTTTTGCAGAGCAATGGATGCCCCAATTGCCGTAATCAACGGCGCCAAGCGGAAAGACCCACGCAACGGCCGGTAGGCAACCCGCTCAACCGTCCATCCCCAAACGGCGGTGAGGGCCATTGCAATTATAAGAACAAGTCCCAAAGCAAGTACAAGCAAAAATACTGGTGTGGCAGCAGTAATACCCAAAGTGACAATCAAAATGAGTGCAATGAAAGCACCCACCATAAAGATATCACCATGAGCAAAGTTAATCATGCCGATGATCCCGTAGACCATCGTATAACCAATAGCGATCAGGCCGTATATCGACCCCAACGTGATGCCATTAATTAGCTGTTGGAGAAAGTAATCCATTTTAAGTTTTGTTCCCCGATAGGATAAGCGGCTATTACCGTCTTCTCTGGAAGGTTAACCTTAACCTTTGTTAATTTATACTAAGCAATGCAAAATATGTAAACTTCCAGAACGAAAAAAGAGATTATTTGTAATTTCATTCCCCTTTAAAGCGCCATTTTGCAAAAAAATTGCATCTGCTTATAAGACAGCAGCGAGCCCCTTGAAATACCCCATATGAATAAATAAGTGAAATCACATAAGTTATTCGATCGCCAAAGGTTTGGGACACAGATTCGCTCCCCTCGGAAAATGTTCGGCTCTGTTGATTTCTTTCCCATTCCGTTTGCGGTAAGACTAGTGTCGGTTTCCGGTAAAACAGCGCACAATAATCAGTCCCTGTGACGCAGTTAAATGGCCGAACCTTCCGATCCTCTTTAAAACGCCTCGGTGACTTCTTTAAAATGCACCCGCGCACTAGCAGTTTTACTCATTAGCGGTTATGTGATCTGTGAATTTTTGAACCAGATGGAAAATAGATGAAAGTTAATCTGTTTTTCCCACCTTTCGAAGGTGCCCCCATAGAAAGACAGACTGCAGTCAATGACAGACCACGAATATAAGAAACTCGACCAAAGTGAATTCAGGGAAGCCATGAGCCGCTTGGGCGCCTCCGTGCATATTATCGCTTCCGATGGACCGGAAGGGCGAGCTGGAGCAACTGTTTCCTCTGTGTGCTCGGTCAGTGACACGCCGCCTACCTTGCTTGCTTGCCTTAACCGCCAATCCTATGTGAACACGCTTATCAAGAAGAACAAGGTATTTACCATCAATACTCTCGTTCATAACCACACGGAGATTTCCGACGCCTTTGCAGGGCGTGGGGACCTGCCGATGGAAGAGCGCTTTGCACTGGGTGAATGGATGGATCTGGCAACAGGGGCCCCTGCCCTTTCCAATGCACGGGTTTCTTTTGACTGCCAGTTGATGCAGGTTTCGGAAGTTGGAACACACTCGGTTATGTTCGGCAAAGTTGTTGCTGTCCATTACGGCTTTAAAAACCGCGCTTTGATCTATATGGACCGCGATTACCACGCTATTTAAGAGGGTGTCTCTTTTGCCTCTGGCCTCCTGAAATTGCGCGCTATAGAGTACAGCCCAAGTTCATTTCGGGAGGAGCATCATGGAGAAGACCTGCACAAAGCCTTTGAACCTGATTACGGATGTGCAAGGGATCAAGGTGGGCAATGCCCACGATGCGAACGTGAAGACCGGCGTTAGTATTGTGATGGGAGACGAGCCTTTTGTAACCTCCGCCGCCATTCATGGCGGGGCACCCGGCACCCGTGATGTGGCCCTTCTGGAGCCAGAACAAACGGTGGACGGCGTGGACGCCCTGTTCCTCTCCGGTGGCTCCGCCTTTGGCCTAGAAAGCGGTACCGGCATTCAAAATGCTCTTGCCAAAATGGGGCGCGGCTTTGATGTGGGCGGCATACGGATTCCTATTGTGCCTGGCGCAATCTTATTTGACCTTCTAAATGGCGGCAACAAGAACTGGGGAGACATCTCCCCCTATAACTCTCTTGGAAAACAGGCCGTTGCCAATGCAGCCACCGATTTTGCCCTTGGCAGTGCTGGCGCGGGTTTCGGGGCCACAACGGCGGACCTGAAAGGCGGCCTTGGCTCGGCCTCCACACGCCTTTCCAATGGCGCAACCGTTGGCGCTCTGGTTGCGGTGAATGCTTTGGGGCGCACCACAATCGGCTCCACCGCGCATTTTTGGGCTGCGCCCTTTGAAAAGGGCAATGAGTTCGGAGGCAAAGGCTACCCCAGCCCCATGCCGGAAGACGCCCACAAAGTGGTCACCAAACTGCCCGCAAGCGGCGATGAGCCGACCGCCGGCTCCAACACCACCATCGCCATTGTGGCAACTGATTTACCGCTGACCAAAGCCGAAGCCAAGCGTTTGGCCGTTGCCGCCCATGACGGGCTTTCGCGGGCGATCTGGCCATCCCACACCCCCCTTGACGGCGATATGGTCTTTGCAGTCAGTACCGGCAAAGTGGGCAACGCCCCGGCCTTGCCCGAGTTTCTGGAACTCTGCGCTGTAGCGGCCTCCACCCTGTCTCGGGCCGTCGCACGGGGGATTTATAATGCAAGCCCCATGGAGAGCGACTTGATGCCTACGTGGAAGAGCAAGTTTGGCTCAAAGTGATTAGCAAAACACTTGCGAGCGAACTTGAAGAGAGGTGAGGCAATATTCGGAGCCTCACCAGTGCGTGAGGGATTAAAATACCTCGCTTTGAACTTCCAGATCCATGAGCTGCTCGATGGTCTGGCGGTTGCGGATGGTGCGCAACTGGCCATTGTCTAACAGGACTTCCGGAATCAAAGGGCGGCTGTTGTAGTTTGAGGACATGGTGGCCCCATAGGCTCCCGCATCGCGCAAAATTGCCAGATCCCCCACTTGAGGCAGGGGAAGGCAGCGAAACTCCACCACTCCGCCTTCCTGCTGGGTAAACACATCCCCCGACTCACACAGGGGGCCACCAATAGCGAACTCTGTGAGCGGATCGGTGACTTCCTCGCCATTTGCCTTCACAAAGTCAATTTCATGGTAGCTGCCATACATGGCAGGGCGAGCCAGATCGGTGAAGCCAGCGTCCAGCAGCACAAAGTGCTTGTCAGCCACTTTTTTGACGGCGTATACCTTGGCCACCAAGATGCCCGCATTGCCCACCAGATAGCGCCCCGGTTCAATTTCCAGCCGGACCTGAACACCTTGCAGCTCTTCAATCCGCTGTCTGGTCTCCTGCCAGATATCAAAGTAGTGCTGGGCATCCACCTCGGTTTCACCGGATTTATAGGGAACGGACAGCCCGCCACCTGTGGAAATGGCGCGTATGGGGTGGCTCAGCTGTTTCACGAACGCAACCATACTATCGCCAACACGCTGCAGGTGAGAGTAATCCACGCCCGAACCAATGTGCATGTGCAGGCCCACCAGATCCAGACCGTGCTTTTTCACTAGGGCGACCGCCTCTTCCAGCTCCTCATACCAGATTCCGTGCTTGCTGAATGGCCCGCCCGTGTTGGTTTTGCGGCTGTGGCCGTGGCCGAAACCGGGATTGAGGCGCAGCCACACCGGATGCCCCTTGGAAGCTGTGCCAAGCTGCTCCAGCATGTCCAAGGAGCCGCAGTTGACCGGAATACCAAGTTCCACAACCCGCGCCAGTGTTTCATCATTGATGATATCTGCCGTAAAAACAATTTCTTCGTCTTTGGTGCCCGGAACAAATCCGGCCCGCAACGCGCGCTCTATTTCTCCAAGGGAGACAGCATCAACGCGCACACCCTCCGCGCGCAAAATCTTCAGAATATGAACATTGCTGTTGGCTTTTTGCGCATAGCGAATGCAATCGAAGGCCTTTAGCTGTTGCACCCGCTTGCGAATGGGGTCCGCCTCATACAGCCAAAAAGGCGTTTTGACCTTCTGTTCAGACTTTTGCACTGCACTCAGCAGATCGCTGGTTAATATTTCGGATCTAGTCACTCGTTACTTCCTGAAACACCTATGCATTGCTCGTAGCTAACTGCACTTACTATTGGCTTGTTTGCCCTTACTCTCAGTATTTATGTTTAGTTTCAAGTAAGTGAAACAAAAAAAGCCGCCCCTCCACTTACAGAGGGGCGGCTTTTTGTTAGAATCCTGAGACCTTTAAGCGTCTGCCAGCTCTTGGGTTTTCGCCGGTTGTGCCTGCGTCTCTACCGGTGAAACTGGAGTTTCGCTTCCATTTAGTGAAGTATATTTCACTTTATAGAAGATCACGTAGAGCACCGGCACTGCCACCATTGTGAGAACGGTTGCGAAGGCCAGACCGCCCATGATGGCCACAGACATACTCTGGAACATTGGGTCCACCACCAGTGGAGCCATACCGAGGATGGTTGTGATTGCCGCCATGGATACAGGGCGCAGACGCGAGACGGTTGAATCAACCACCGCCTTGAACTTCTCTATACCCTGCTCAATCTGCGCGTCGATCTCTTCCAAAAGAACGATGGCGTTCTTGATAAGCATACCGGAAAGAGACAGAACACCCAGCAACGCCATGAAGTCCATTGGCATGCCGGTTCCAACCAGACCCAGCGACACGCCATTGATGGACATGGGAACGATGAGCCAGATGATCAGCGGTTCACGCACCTTTGCAAACAGCAAAATGGTGGTAAGGATCATCACAAGGAATGTGATTGGCAGCTTGCCACCAAGGGACTGCTGTGCATCGCGGGAACTTTCATATTCCCCGCCCCATTCCAGAGTGTAGCCATGTGGCAGCTCGATAGCCTCGATGGCACCACGCACGCGGGAATGGGCAACGGAGGCCAGCTCATCAGGGGCACTGGAGGCCATAACCGAGATGGTTTTCACCCTGTCACGGCGACGGATCAAGGTATCTTCAGAGACTGTTTCGAAGCTCTTGGTGACCTGCTCGATTGGAATGTAGGCGCGTTGCTGCGCACTCCACACGAGGGAGTTCACCAGTTCTTCCGATGCATCCTTGCCTTGATCACGCGTGCGGCGTGCCACAATGGGGATGTCCTCATCTTCATCACGGAATTTGCCGCCGTTGATACCATCGGAGCTGAACAGAACCGCCTGAGCCAGATCGGCGCGGGTGATGCCTGCAATGCGGGCACGCTCTTCATCGAACACCGGCTGCAGAACCAGCTCGCGCTGACGCCAGTTGGTACGCGCATCGCCAAGTCTGTACTGCGGGTCTTTATAGATAGTGACGGCCTGCTCTGCAATTCCGCGCAAAACGTCAGCATCGGGACCGGAAAAGCGCGCCAGAACATCGGCACCTGATGGTGGGCCAAATACAAGACGTTCGGTGTAAACCTCACTGTTTGGCAGGTTCTGCTCCGCAAATGCCCGCACATCCAGAGCCAGCTGGTCGATCACATCCGTCGTGTGGGTCCGAACGATGACCTGGGCATAACTGGAAGAGGCATCCTCCGGGTTATACGTCAGCATGAAACGGGTTGCACCGCCACCGATGAATGAGCTCATGGCATCGACACGATCATCATTCTTCAGCATTTCCTCAAGCTTGAGGATGTTAGCTTCGGTTGTTTTAATATCCGTTCCCTGCGGGTTCCACAGGTTCACATAGACCAATGGTGTTGCAGAGTTCGGGAAGAACGAGTTTCCGACAAACTGGAACAACCAGCCACAGAAGATGAATGTGCCAACCAGAGCCGCAACAGTCAGCCAGCGGAACTTCAAGGTCAGCAGCAAAATGGACTTGAAGGAGGAATAGATGATGCCTTTGTATGGATCATCATTGTTGCCGGTAAGGGACGTCTTGAAGAAGTACTTACCAAACAACGGAGTGACGAGGATTGCAAAGATCCATGACATGGTCAGGGAAATGCCCACAACCGCAAACAAGGAGAACAGGAATTCACCGGCGGAGTCTTTGGAAAGACCAATACCCGCGAACGCCATAATCCCGATAAGAGTTGCCCCGAACAAAGGCCACTTGGTTTGTTCAACAACCTGCGTTGCAGCTTCACGCGGCTTCATGCCCCGCTGCATGTTGATCATCATGCCCTCGGCAACCACAATGGCGTTATCCACCAGCATGCCCATGGCAATAACCAAGGCACCAAGCGAGATACGCTCCAACTCGATATTGGCAAGGTTCATGATAAGAACGGTGGACAGAACTGTCAGAAGCAGAACGCTCCCAACCACGATTGCAGCACGCCAGCCCATGAAGATGCCAAGAACGGCAATCACGATGCTAACGGATATGATTAGGTTCAGAACAAACGAGCTTACCGCCGCATCAACAACTACGTGCTGCTCATAGATTGGGGTAAGTTCCATGCCCACAGGCAGACCGGCGTTGATTTGGTCAATGAACGCTTCAACGTTTTGACCAACTTCCACAATATTCGTCTCAGCCAAAGCTGAAATACCGATCGTCAAAGCGCGCGCGCCGTTTTGGCGGACCAGCCGTTCCGGACTATCTGGCTCTTCTACGCTCAAGGTTGCAACATCGGACAGGCGGACCATGGCGGTTGAGCCGGGAACACCAATTTCCAGATCCTGAATGGAGCGGTAAGTATCGAACGCCGACCCTGTGGCAATGCGCATACGGTAGCCACCGGCAAGGGTGGTGCCGTTTTGCTGAATAGCATTTTCCGCGTCAAGAACACTCAGCACGTCATTCAAAGAAATGCCCAGCTGTGACAGACGGTCTTGAGAAATGTTGATGTAGATCTCGTCCTGAGGATCGCCCAGAACTTCAACCTTTGCAACATTCTCAACTGTGAGAAGCTCACGTCTGATCTCTTTGGCCGTTTTGCGGATCTCGCGGTTGGAATAGCCATCCGCTGTCAAGGCATAATAGAGGCCGAATACATCGCCGTAGCTGTCGTAGACAATTGGAGGCTGGACACCTGCGGGCAG
The DNA here is from genome assembly GCF_031501865.1 of Pseudovibrio sp. M1P-2-3. Classification (NCBI taxonomy): domain Bacteria; kingdom Pseudomonadati; phylum Pseudomonadota; class Alphaproteobacteria; order Hyphomicrobiales; family Stappiaceae; genus Flexibacterium; species Flexibacterium corallicola. Next base: position 1,085,877 of record NZ_JARRCW010000001.1, on the reverse strand, counting down.
CTGGCTTTTAGCGTCATTCACCTTGCGGCGCAGCTCATCCCAGATCTGCGGGAGGGCTGTTCCGTCGTATTTCTCTTCAATTTCCACCTGAATACGGGACAGACCCGGCTCCGATGTGGAATCGATCCGCTTCAATTGCGGCATTTGCTGAATTGCTGTTTCCAGCCGTTCAGTAACTTCTTCTTCAACCTCGGCAGCCGTTGCGCCGGGGTATGCTGTGATGACCTGCGAAACCTTAATGGTGAACGCAGGGTCTTCTAGCCGTCCAATCGTGGAGAGCGCCCAGATACCGCCCAGAAAGGCGATAAGGACTACCATCCAGATATTGACGGGCTTCTCTATCGAGTAGCGTGCAACATCCATTTTTCTAAAACTTTGCCCTTATTGTATTGGACGAATGGTTTGGCCGGGGATGAGAGCTGAAGCGCCCGCAGCAATGATTGTTTCCCCTTTGGAAAGGCCGGTTTCAACTGGAATGAATGGCCCCGTCACAGCACCGATTTCCACCGGACGCTTTTCGACAGAATTCCTGTCATTCACCACCCACACAAACGGAGAGCTGTCTGCGCCCACTGTAACTGCAGTTGTTGGGATCAAGAATGCGCCACCAGAATCGTGATCAGCAGCACGCACCTTAACGCTAACGCTTGCAGTCATGCCCGGATAAAGATCAATATCCTCCGGATAAGGCATAGCCATAGTCACACGGTAGGTTTGGGTAACCGCATCAGCTTCCGTGGAGTGCTCGCGGTATTCCATAGGAAATACTTCACCCGGAAAAGCAGGGAAGCTTGCCGAGATAGCCAGAACATCACTTTCCTTGACCCGTGCAAACAGGGTTTCAGGAACATTGATATCAATCTGCACTTCACTCACATCTTGAATACGAACAACGCGGGTGCCCGCAGATATGTTTGTATAGTTGTCCAGCAGACGGCTGGTGATGACCGCGTCATATGGCGCGTAAATGCTGGTGTAGCTCAAATTCCGCTGAGCATTATCCAGTGAGACTTCAGCCAGATCGAACGCAGCTTTTGCATCGTCATACTGACCTTGCGAGGTAACTTTCTTGTCTCTCAAAGTCTGCTGGCGGCCAAGGTCCAGCTTTTTCTTCTCGAAGTTGACTTCAGCCTCGCGCAGCACAGCTTCATAATCGGATGGGTCGAGAGCGGCAATCAGCTCGCCTTTTTTAACCATCTGACTTTCGCGAACCGGCAATTGTTCCAGCTGGCCGTTTACACGGAAAGACAGATCAACTGTTTGTACCGGCTGAATTCTTCCGGGAAACTCGCGAGTAGCTGTACCAATTTCTTCAGAAACAACCATGACTTTGGCCAGACGTGGCTGTGCTTCTTCGACAACTTCCGCTTTTTCTTCCGAGCAGCCCGCCAGCAAAAGCGAACCACCAACCACCATCAGGGCAGCTTTATAGAAATAAGGCATGGCCCGACGCTCTCGCCTTACTTTTTTGAAAAAGTCTTTCATGTGGTTTTCCATAGGTCTAATTCGTCGTGTCTTGGGGGAAATATTTATTTTCAAGCAGTTCGACCAAGTGGTCCAAAATACCCGATATCTCTTCCTTGCTTTTGGCCTCGATATCGAGTGTTCTTCTAAAGTGCAGGCCGCCTAAGGCCAGATTAACCAATACCGCCAGCTTTTTGTCTTCGGCTTCATCCACAATCGCAGTTTCAATTTCACAGCAGGACTTGCGGAATTTTTCCATGTATTCAGGGTGTTCCAGAGAAATGGAGACAATATTGTGCAGCAGACGCTTTTCATCGACCGTTTGAAAACTGTCGATACACGCTCTCAAAGTGGGGTTGGATTGCCCCTCGGCGAGATAGCGCTCTCGTCCTTCAGCAATATCCACTCTGAATTTCTCGGAGACCCTGTCCATCATGGAATGGATCAAGGCATCCTTTGTGCGGTAATTGTAAAGGACACCACCTTTTGAAAGACCTGCCTCCAGAGCAACCCCTTCAATTGTAAGCGCGGAAATACCCTGCTCACAGATAATTCCCTCAACAGCATCCAGAATGCGATCGCGTGTGGTTTCTGCCATGGCCCGTCTTTGGTTAAGAAATTCTTAAGTAACTGTACCGTCCGGACGGTTCTGTACCGTCTGGACGGTTTATATATATTTTTAACTATGTTTCAAGCTAATACTTAAAGGGAGCAAAAAACCCCAGCAAAAAGGCCGGTACAGCAAGGGAAACTGCGCCTTAAGGCTTGCATGTTTTATGATAGTCGGGGCCCGAGAATCACTCCAAAAAAGAGACTCTTTTGAATGAGCCTCCTCTACTTGTTCTGTCTTATTCGGCAGCTTCTTTGAACTCAAAGGTGGTTGGATCATCATCCAGATGGGTTAGTAGCTCTTGACGTAGTTTGTTGGCGCTGGCCAGATTGTTCTCTTTCAACGCGCCGTACCCCCGCACCTCATCCGGAACCATAAGCAGATCCAGAAGGCGATCATGAGTGACTGCCCCCATCCGCTCGCCAACGGTTTCCATGTCGGCAAGGTATTGCGAAATAAGGGCACGTTCAGCTCTGCGTTCCTTGGTGTAGCCAAACGCATCCAGAGCGGTGCCCCGCAACCCGCGCATGGCATAAAGCACCTTAAACGCCTTGAAGACCCACGGACCGAACGAGACCTTTTTGGGCAGGCCTGTCATCGGGTCAAGTTTTCGCAGTAACATGGGCGGTGCCAGCATGACCTTCAGCTTTTTGGGGTTGGCGAACTGTGCTTTTAGTTTCTCACGGAAGGCCGGCTCCGTATAAAGACGGGCCACTTCATACTCATCTTTATAGGCCATCACCTTATAAAGCATGGCAGCTGCTGCATGGGTTACCGGCAGGTTTGTCTGCCCTGCAGTTTCCTCTTGCAAGCGCAGGCGGGCAATGGCCCTGCGATATCTGGAGGCATAGCGTTCATTTTGATAAAGCACCAAGTCTTTGGCAAAGAACTCGATCTTTTCCTCAAGGTCCATATGCTTGACGGCTTCAATCCGAGGCATTACCGCCAGAACCGCCTGCTTATTTGCATAAAGAACCCGCCCCGCCTGAAAGGCATTGATATTGGCCTCTACCGCTGCCCCGTTCAGCCGGATCGCCGCCTCGATTGAGGAAACTGACACGGGCAACTTGCCGGACTGGTAGGCCAGCCCCACCAGCATCATATTGGTATATATGGCATCCCCGAACAGTTTTTCCGCAATGAAGGAAAGGTCATAGCTGTTGAGCTGCTTGGAAGCGCTTTGTAGAGCTTCCATCATCGCTCCTCGCTTGAAGCTTTGGGACTGGTCAAGCACAAACTCGGCTGTGGGGGACACCTTGGTGTTTACAAAGCTGTAGGTTCGGGACTTGTGATAGAGGCCCAACTGCTCGGCGTTGGCGGCAACCAGCTTATCACCGGCTAACAGCACATCCAAACGTGCGGGCGGCACCCGCGGCCCTTCAATCATACTATCTGCTGCTGAAAAGCGCACATGGGAGGTGACAGGGCCACCCTTTTGCGCAAGGCCGGTCATATCCAGTGTGGAGGCTTGTATCCCCTCCACATGGGCAGACATGGCAAGGATTGCGGAAACCGTTGTCACTCCCATGCCGCCGATACCGGCCACCAGGTAGTTCATGGTTTCATTCAAGGAAGGCTTTTGAACCTCCGGCAGCTCTTTTATGAGCGAGGTAAGATCAAACTCCACCTTCTCCGCTTTGCGTAGCGCGGCTCCCTCCACATAGACAAAGGACGGACAAAAGCCTTTGACGCAGGAAAAGTCCTTGTTGCACGATGACTGGTTGATGCTGCGTTTTTCACCGAACAAGGTTTTGAGGGGCTCCACCGAGATACAGTTGGATTTCTCGCTGCAATCACCACAGCCCTCGCACACCCGATCATTAATGAACAATCTCAAGTCCGGATCGGGATACTGCCCCCGCTTACGGCGGCGACGCTTTTCTGCCGCGCAGGTCTGGTCATAAACAATTGCCGAGACCCCTGCATACTCCTGAAACTCTTTTTGAACGTTCTGCAGCTCATCGCGGTGCTTGACCGGCTGGGACACGGCAAGGTCTCCCCTACCTTTGTAGAGTTCAGGCTGCTCCGACAGCAGGGCCACCCGCCCCACTCCTTCCGCGTGAAGCTGCTGGAGTAATTGAGGAACGGTCAAGGTTCCATCCAGCTCCTGTCCGCCTGTCATGGCAACAGCGTCATTATAAAGGATCTTGAAGGTGATGGGCACATTTGCGGCAACGGCCTGCCGGATGGACAGAATGCCGGAGTGGAAATAGGTTCCATCGCCCATATTGGCAAATACGTGCTTATCCTTGGAGAATTTGGCCTGCCCTACCCACAAGGACCCTTCACCGCCCATGGCCACCTGACCATCGGTGATACGTCCGGCCATTTCAGCCATAGCATGACACCCAATTCCGGGCATGGCCCTTGCGCCTTCGGGCACCACCGTTGAGCGACTGTGCGGGCAACCCGAACAGAAGAAAGGCGTGCGCCCTGCTCTTTCTCCATGCCCTTGCGCCCACATTTGCTGGCGCATGATCCTTTGCGAGACTTCCCGCATTTCCTCTCCCACAAAGTCGCGTGGGAAAAAGCTGAGAAGCCCCTGAATTATTTCACTGATGGACAGTTCCAGAACATCGGAGAGCAGCGGCTCCCCTTCATTGTCCTTTTTACCCCAGATCTGCGGCCTTTGCCCATCGGGCCAAGCGTACGCAATTTCTTTAATCTGCGCCTCAAGGAAGGCACGTTTATGCTCCACAACAAGAACCTTCTCCAGCCCCCGAGCAAATTCACGAATGCCGACGGGCTCCACTGGGTAAGCCAGTGCCACTTTATAAACACCAAGGCCGATGTCCCGTGCCCGTTTCTCACTGACCCCGCACATTTTTAAGGCCTGACACACATCCCTGTAGGCCTTACCGGTGGCAATTATGCCAAAGCGCGGTTTCCTTGCCCCATACCCGATGCCATCCAGCCTGTTGGCCCGCGCATAGGCATGAATCGCCGGAAACCTGATGTCGCGCAGCAAGCGCTCTGTCTCCAGCCGATTACCCAAAAGCAGGGTCCGGTTCAACTGGGCATTGCGGCGCGGGTCTTTGGACTTTGGACGGTTGAAGGACAGGCGCTCTGGCGCAACGGAGACAGTGGCCGAGGCATCCATGGTATCGGCAAGGCAAATGAGCGCGGACCACAGGCCGCTATAGCGCGAGAGCTCAAAGGCATGAAGACCAAAATCCAGCACATCCTGTATATTTGACGGATTTAACACCGGAATTTCGGCATGTTGAAAGAAAAATTCGCTCTGAGCCGGTAAAATGGATGATTTTGCTAGGTGATCATCCCCTGCCAGTGCTACAACACCTCCATTGGGATCTGTGCCACTGGCACTGGCCTGATTGAGAACGTCACCAGCACGATCCACACCGGGGGCCTTGCCATACCAAATGCCAAAAACACCATCATAGGAAGATCCCCGACCGTGCTGCCGTACCTTTTGCGCCCCCCACACTGCCGTTGCTCCCAGCTCTTCATTAAGGCCGGGTTGAAACTGTATATTACGGGGCTCAAGATATTTGGCGGCGCGTTGCAGCTCCATATCATAACCGCCGATGGGCGACCCGCGATAGCCGGAAATGAACCCTCCCGTGTTCAATCCCGCCAAGCGGTCCAGTCGTGCCCGATCCAAAGCAAGGCGCACAAGTGCCTGAATACCGCTCAGGTACACACGGCCAGATTCGGCCGCATACTTGTCGTCCAAAGTAATCGGGTGAACAATATGGTTCATTTAGCAAGCTCCTCTCCCCTCGCGTCATCAAAGAGTTATAAGCTCCTCCCTCTTCTTTGCCGCGAAAAAATCCCAAAGCTTATAATGATCCTTTAACTGGGCTATTTCTGTGCTAATCTACCCATTAATACGTAGTCCTTCGAAAAATATTTCCAGAAACCGGTCATGATAGAAAATTCCCTTTTAGATATCTCAGACATCCGTGTTCTCAAAATCCTGCAAAGAGACGCCTCTTTATCCATCGCGGACATCGCCAAAGAAGCAGGTATGAGCCAGACTCCATGCTGGAGGCGTATCAAACGGCTTAAAGAAACCGGCATCATTCGCCAAACTGCCGCTGTGGTTGACCGCGAGGCAGTGGGGCTGGGGTTTCTGTCCTACGCTTTTGTGAAGCTGACAGTGCCCAGCCGCGAGAACATGGAAACCTTTGACCGGCTCATTGCGCTGTGGCCGGAAGTGGTGACCTGTGAACGCATTACCGGAGCTGTTGACTATCTCATCAAGGTCGTCACACGGGACATCAAAGCCTATGATGACTTTCTAAGATTGAAGCTGCTCGACAACACGCTTGTATGTGATGTGCAATCACGTATCGTTGTCAGCACCATCAAGGAAACAGTCGCTCTGCCTCTGCGAGAAAACTAGGCACGCAGGTGCTTTTGTAAAACTTCAAACCCAATACGGCTTCCACTGTTTTCAGTGGCGGGTTGATCTCGGCCAATGAAATTATAGTGGTTCAGACCACCTTAGCTAGGTGGGTACTCATCATATTTCCGTGTAAACGCACGGAAAGTAGGAGCTGAGGTTGACTGCTGAGTGACCATCCGGTCTCCACACACATATGCATTTGAAGATCTGGTAGATATTCGGGATCTCTCATAAAGACCCAGCAGCCCCAAATTTCTTATTTTTTACCTAGAGAATAATAAAGGAAACTCCACCCAAGGCAGGTGTATGTATGCAAACAAACGCAGTGATTTTTAAGCGGCGACTAGGGTTTCTGCAAAAAAGGGGCAATATTGAATATAGGCGTAACCTGAATTGCCTAAAGCTCCAATATTGCCCCAAAAGGGACGAGAAATAACTGGGGGCGCGGCTACAAAACCACGTGCACTCGTCTAAAGTAGCCGCATAATTCCTGTCCCTTTTTTCGTGATAGCCCTTTTATCGTGATGGGTCGTAAATTACTGGTGCCGCCTAAAAATTCGCCCAAGAATAAACCCAAGGATAGTGGAGCTGGTCACTACGCGAACCGCTTCCAGCCCGAGGAAGCTTGGTACCTCTGTCAGGTTCACTTTTCCCACATAGCCATAAACAGCAAGAACGTAGTACAGCAGGCCCATGACAATGGAATAGTTTCCCGCCGACGCTTCCATTCCGGTCTTTGCTGACACCCGCATGCGAGCGAACGGAACTGATACCAAAATACCCGTGAACAAGTGAGGGCACTGTTGGCGCAAACCACTTCGCTTTATTATTGCGATCAAAGAATGTGACGCGGCGATAAATGGCAGAAACAAGCGCTTCAATGAATGCGTAGGACAGAGCTGCAAGAACAACTTTCCTTTGCAGATGAGCTGGGATGACAGCACTCATGTTCTTCCTCTTGTTTCTTCTGGCTGCACGGCATCTTTACGAGCACTTTTCAACCAAGTAAGTTTTCGCCAACACTCTATTTTTTAAAGATCCCCTGAACTAGGGTTACTCATGAGTGCTAGAGCTGTTCAGATACTTTCTTTAATAGATAATGTTGATATTTATCAACTATATTATTGTTGATGAATGTCAAGCATAAATTTAAGTACTATAACTTGGGAATGAATTCACTCGGGTTTGAGCGCTCGCAGAGCCGGTGAAAAGGAAGTTCGTAGAATGCAGAAAAAACGTACCATTCATGAGGTTGCTCTCAGGCTCCACTTCGACGTCAAAATGCAACTGGTTAGCAGGATGGCCGAAGTTAAGAGAATGGAGTTTGCTCCCCAACAACTGCGGGCAATGCGCCACATCTGGCACCACGGCCAATGCACCTCAATGGATCTGGTGAAAACACTGAAACGGGACAAAGGGCAGATAAGCCGGATAATTGACGAGCTTTGTAAGGATGAAATGGTTGAACGGATACCCAATCCTGAAGACAAGCGCAGCAGGCTCCTTATTCTTTCGCAAAAGGGCTATGACTTTTTCGCCCATGTGGAAGCCGTTGAAGCTGAATTTTCCGAGGCAATGATAAAGAACATCAGCCCTGAAGAACTGGAGGTCTTTTTCTCGGTTTCCGACCGTATTTCGGAAAACCTCAAGAACATCGACTAGGCAGCAACACCATGATTAACGACTACGGGTAACTATAATCAATTTTTATCTGTGCTGACAAAGGCATGCCACAGGACAATCACTTTATTCTTCTACACTAAATAATCAAAAGTTATATGTAGAAGGCAAAATATGTGAATGAATACAATAAGAACGCTTATTTATAATACAGCTTTTTATTCCTCTACCCTGATATTGATGCTTGTGGCCCTGCCCGTATTCTTGCTACCGCGAAAGTATGGAATGTGGGTCATGACGTGCTGGTCTGTTTTGGGGCGGTTTTGGTTGCGCTGGCTCGTCGGAATTAAATCCGAGTTTAGAGGAACCGAACATATTATCCAAGGTGGATGTATTGTTGCGTCCCAGCATCAATCCGCATGGGACACGTTTGGTATGTGCGCCTTACTCCACGATCAAGCCATTGTAATTAAAAAGCAGCTTTTATACATCCCACTCTTTGGATGGTATGAAAAGAAATTCAAGCTTATTGCTGTTCGCAGAGATAGCCGTATCCACGCAATGGGCGACATGGTGAAACAGGCCAAAGCAGCGATTAAAGAAGAGCGAAATATACTTATATTTCCAGAGGGTACCCGCAGGGCCCCAGGAGCTGTTCCCCAGTACAAATCCGGTATCTACTTTATCTACAAAAGACTGAATTGCCCCGTTGTCCCTGCGGCTTTAAACTCGGGCCTGTACTGGCCAAGGCGTGACATTCTTAATCCGCCTGGAACTATTCGCGTTGAATTTCTTCCCGCCATTCCACCAGGCCTTCCCAAAAAAGAATTTATGTCAGAGCTATCTCAAAGAATTGAGAGCGCTTCAGACAGGCTCTTGAACGAGTCAGAACTAGAAGTTCCAGACAATCCGCTACTTAAAGCAGCGCGTGAGCGGCAAAAACAGTGGCAGGAGAACGGCAAGACTGAATGCGCCCCTGAGAAACCAAAGACACTGACCTAATCTCTAGTCGGCACAAGAACAAGCACCACCAATGACTATTTCAGTAACCATAGGGGAAGTTTAGGTGCCCTTTGGCAGCTGGTTGCTAACTCTTGCACTCTACTTTTAAAAGTTGGAGCCTTTTCAAAACACCAATCTTTTAAGTAACTGCCCTGAGTAAAGTGCCTATGAGTATCCTAAGAACTATCCTTTTCAATATTGTGTTTTACCTATCAACTATTGTGTACCTTATTGTAATCTCTCCCATTCTTGCTTTACCGCGTAAAAAAGGCCTTTGGGTTTACCCTTGGTGGGGTCTTATGGCCCGCTTCCAGCTTCGGTGGATCGGCGGTATAAAATCGGAAATTTTGGATGTAGACAGAATTCCTAAAGGGGGCTGCATAGTTGCCATTAAACACCAATCCTCATGGGAAGCGATTACCCTTTACTCCCTGTTTCAAGATTCCGCATACATCATCAAACGTGACCTTACCTATGTCCCGCTGACAGGTTGGTATTTACTGAAGTACAAGTTTATAACCGTGCATCGGGGGGAGCGATCCCTCACCGTTGCAAAAATGATTGATGATGCCAAAACAGCAATCAATGACGGGCGAACTATTGTTATATTCCCGGAAGGGACCCGCCAACCTCTTGGGGCCGCTCCAAAATATAAGCTTGGCATCTGTAACCTCTACAATGAGTTGGGGTGCCCCGTTATTCCCATCGCAGTGAACTCAGGCGCCTACTGGCCGCGGCACGGTTTTTTCTGCCCACCTGGAACCATTCGGGCACAGGTTCTTCCTGCTATCCCTCCGAATTTGCCTCAAGACGAATTCATGAAAATTCTTACGGAGAGTCTCGAAGAAGCATCAAACCGGCTTCTGGATCAGGCAGAAGCTGAAACACCAGACAATCACTATATTAAAGAAGCGCGGGAGCGGCAAAAGCAGTGGCAAGCGAACGACGGGAGTGATTTCCCCAGCTGAAAACCATGGATATTTGCCTGATCCCTTAGCTCCCAGCTTTGAAATTGCGCAGATATTAGAACCAAATACCAGCCCCCCCATCTTGCACCATGCATCTTGCCGTGATAGCGCCATGCCATCTGTTTTTGTTGCTGCTGGAAGTAAGACATGACCAATCCACTCGTTATCGCCCCTTCAGTTCTTGCCGCTGATTTTTCCAAGCTCGGACAGGAAGTCAAAGATGTCTCCAAGGCCGGTGCCGACTGGATCCATCTGGACGTGATGGATGGGCATTTTGTTCCCAACATCAGCTTTGGCCCCGCTGTTATCTCTTCCATTCGCCCGCATAGTGACAAGATTTTCGACACCCATTTGATGATCGAACCCTGCGACCCTTATCTGGAAGCCTTTGCCAAGGCCGGGTCCGACTACATCACCGTTCATGCAGAAGCCACAAAACACCTGCATCGTTCATTGCAGGCCATTCGTGGTCTAGGCAAAAAGGCAGGGGTTTCCTTGAACCCGTCCACGCCAGAAAGCACACTGGAATACGTTCTGGACAGCCTCGACATGATTTTGATCATGACAGTAAACCCCGGATTTGGTGGCCAGAAGTTTATTGAGGGTATGGTGGAGAAGACCCGCCGTGTGAAACAAATGATCGGGGATCGCCCGATCCGCATCCAGATTGATGGCGGCATCACCCCTGAAACGGCCCCGCTGGTGACGAACGCCGGAGCCGACACACTCGTGGCTGGATCTGCTGTGTTTAAAGGCGGCAGCGTAGACAGCTACCGCGCCAACATGGACGCGATTAGAAAAGCGTGCGCCTAAGATTTAGCCCAAAGAACATGGAGGGCCACATCATGCGGCCCTTCTTTTTACCTCACTCCGCCAGCACATTTGCAGCCGCACTGGCTGCCTCGTTAAACAGAACCACGTCTGTTCCGTAGCAAATGAAGGTGTATCCGGCTTTGGCGCAATCGCGGGCGTGTTTGGGGGTTATGGCGTAGATACCGGCGATCTTTCCATGTTCCACTGCCTTTTCGGCGATGTTTTCGTGCAGTGTTTCGGAACGCCTTGAGAAGGGGTCCACACTCACACCGCTGGTGATGGAAATTGAAAGGTCGGAAGGGCCGACGAAAACGCCGTCCAGCCCCTCAACCTTGATAATATCATCCAGATTGCACAGCGCCTCTTCACTTTCGATCATGGCCAAACACAAAATGCGGGAGTTAGCGTCTTTAAAGTAGGTTTGCTCGTCAGTTCCTTGAAGGCGGGCAGCTCCCAGCGGACCATAACTGCGCGCACCCACAGGTGGGTACTTGGTGAACTCCACCAGTTTTTTAGCGTCTTCCACCGTGTTGATCATGGGCGCGATGATCGCATGCACGCCAAGGTCCAGCGCCCAGCTGGCCTTTGCAAAATCCCCCACGCGAATGCGCATGACCGGATCGACACCGCAATGGGCCAAGCTCACCACGGCTTCGCGCAGTTCCTCATCAGTAATCTGACCATGCTGGGTATCCAGAGTGACAGCGCTATAGCCCGCCCGTGCATAAAGTTCGCACAAGGCGCTTTGCCCGAGTGTGGACCAGCCCCCCACAACAACCTCGCCTGCTGTCAGTTTTTCAAAAAGCATAGATTTGATCGTCATCGTGTCCTCTCCGATCCTTTTGAAACCACTTTAGCGCACGCCTCATCGAATACCGCTGAATGACACTATAGCCTAAATGGGCAGATCTTTTTCAAGAAGATAACTAAACCACATTCAGCTAAATTGAGCTGGTAAGATATGATCAAATTTTATTTTTATGGAAAATCTGCGGGTATCGGACAATAAGGTCCTGCGCCTCTTTTGAGCGCGCCAAGAAAAAGCCGGCGCTTTACGGCACCGGCTTTCCTAAAATGGTTTCTTAATTCAAACGTTTTGCTTGAGCTCTTCATGGGCCTGCGCCAGAAGCTGGTCCATGGTGCGCCGCACTTGATGTTCTGATTGGTCAACTCCGCCCGCCTGAAGGGATTCATAGACTATTTTGAAAACTTCATCGCCATCTGGGTGGCTAATTTCTGCGGAAACGAGAGAGGTGGTCAACTCTTCGGTTTTAGCGGTATCAAGCGCCAGTTTTTCCGCGGCCCACAGGCCCAGCAGTTTATTTCTGCGCGCAACAGCTTTAAAGCGGGTTTGCTCAGTTGCTGAGAAAGTCCCTTCAAAACTTTTTTCACGATCGTCAAATGTTGTCATATTCGCCCTCCGATATATCGGGGATATCCCTCCCGATGAACCTAGGAAAATGTGGTTGTATCTAAACACAGGATCAACTGAGTTCAAAGAGATATGTCAAACAGAGCGCATTTTCCTATCTAAACCTCATCCCAAATAGGTATTTGTGATTTGTGCAAAAGTCGGTTAAGTTCCGCGCCGCAACACAGAGTAGCTTTTTGTTTGTCGCATTTAGGGTAAATCGGCATATTCAGTAACCAGACTAGACTGATCCTATTTGCCATGGATGCGCCCTTCGAACTATAGTTTGCTCATTGGACTCTCTAAGAACAGTGGTAACTGCCATGAATCGCCGCCGACGTATTTACGAGGGCAAGGCTAAAATCCTTTACGAAGGACCAGAGCCCGGAACGCTAATTCAGCATTTCAAAGACGACGCAACTGCTTTTAATAACCAAAAACACGAGGTTATTGATGGTAAGGGGGTTCTGAATAACCGGATTTCCGAGTACATTTTCAACCACCTGAATAATCTGGGTATTCCAACCCACTTTATTCGCCGCCTGAACATGCGCGAGCAGCTTATCCATGAAGTGGAAGTGATTCCGATTGAAGTGGTGGTGCGCAACGTTGCTGCCGGTTCTTTGTGTAAGCGTTTGGGTGTTCAGGAAGGCACGCGCCTGCCCCGCTCCATTATCGAGTTCTACTATAAGAACGACGAGCTGGGTGACCCGCTGGTCTCTGAGGAACATATCACCTCCTTCGGCTGGGCCACTCCGCAGGAGCTGGATGACATGATGGCTATGGCCATCCGCATCAATGACTTCCTTTCGGGCATGTTCATTGCCGTTGGCATTCGTCTTGTTGATTTTAAAATCGAAATGGGACGCCACATTGACGGTGATTTGATGCGCGTTGTGCTTGCCGACGAGATCTCTCCCGACAGCTGCCGCCTGTGGGATGTGGAAAGCAACGAGAAGATGGACAAGGACCGGTTCCGCCAGAATATGGGCGGCATGGTTGAGGCCTATCAAGATGTTGCCCGGCGCCTTGGTATTTTGATCGATAACGAGCGCCCCTCCGGCTCAGGCCCTGTTCTGGTTAAATAGGGTCTAGCCAGTTTGGCACCCTAAAAACCTAGACCTATGAAGGGCGGCAAAATTGCTGCCCTTTTTTGTTTTTTGCTTTCTTGAAAAAGATTCGCGCGTTAAGAAACGCGCGTAAGAGCAGCCTGTTCTCTCTGCCTTTGAGAGACGCACATAGCATAGCAAACCGACATACTTTAAAGGATCGGAAATACCATGAAGGCACGCGTAACCGTGACACTCAAAAACGGCGTTCTTGACCCACAAGGAAAAGCAATTGAAGGCTCACTTGGCTCGCTGGGTTTTGAGGGCATTGCCGGAGTTCGTCAGGGAAAGGTTTTTGATCTGGAAATTTCTGAACGCGATCAAGAAGCCGCCAAAGCCGATATTGAAAAGATGTGCGAGAAGCTGCTGGCCAATACGGTGATTGAAAACTACGCAATCGAAATTCTCTAGGAGCCGACCATGAGCGATGACACCGGTAAAATCATCAGGTTTATGATCATTAAAGCCGCTGTGTTTATCCTCTTGCCCGCCGCCCTGTCGGTGCTGGCAGTTCTCCTTCTTCTTTAAGGTAACCTTCGAGAGTTGTACCTATGAAATCAGTGGTTATCCTCTTTCCCGGCTCCAACCGTGATCGCGATATGATCAAGGCGCTGGAGCAGATTTCCGGCAAGCCCGTTGCCACCGTATGGCATACGGAAACAGTTCTTCCAGATGCGGATCTGGTTGTCCTGCCCGGCGGCTTTTCCTATGGCGATTACTTGCGCTCCGGCGCTATTGCTGCCCGCTCCCCTATCATGGGCGCTATCAAGGCAGCAGCGGAGCAAGGACGCCATGTAATGGGCGTTTGTAATGGCTTCCAGATGCTCACCGAAGCGGAACTTTTGCCCGGTGCCTTGATGCGCAATGCCTCCTTGCACTTCGTTTGTAAGGAAGTGAAGCTGGAGACGGTGAACACCAACACAGCCTTTACTGCTGGCATGGAAAAGGGCGCGGTATGGCGCTGCCCTGTTGCCCACCATGACGGCAACTACTTTGCAGACGCTCAGACCCTCAAGCAGATTGAGGATCACGGACAGGTCGCCTTCCGCTATGCAGAGGGAACCAACCCCAACGGCTCCATCAACGACATTGCGGGCGTGACCAACGCAAAAGGCAATGTGCTGGGTATGATGCCCCACCCTGAAAACCTGATTGAAAACCTGCATGGCGGCCTTGAAGGGCGCGCCTTGTTTGAAAGCGCATTTGCCAACATTGCGGCTTAAGCCCCCGTTTTAGACGGGTAATAAAGTTACCAGAGGTTTGGCATCGTAAGTTCTGGTGCCAAACCACGTTCTAGCTCTATGGCTCAGTACGTTGGTTAGGGAACACGAGAATGGCCTCTTAAATTGGACTATGTATTTAACCGTCAAGAACCTCATCAAAGGGTACTGAACTTAGAAGGTAAGTCTGGGTTGGCCAGAGTATATGCCTAATTTTTTCAGTTTCTTCTAATCCGCACTGTGCTCGATTTAGATAGTGCAAGCCATCAGAATCCTGTAGCTCAATTCGCTTTTCGGATATGGTTTTTACCACTGTCCAGTGATCATACTTGCCACTCATACCAAGTATGGCTGTTTGTTTACGATCAACGTCAACATGCTCCTGAAGGAGTTCCCAAAACTCACTAAAGCTCTTCGGGTCTTGCTTCATAGCTACGCGCCGATGAACATCTACCCCAGTACTACGTCGTCTGCGGCGACTACAAACATCAATAAGCTCGCCGAGTTTACGAAACCCAATTCCTTCATGAATAATTTCCCCGATACTCCTGCCATCATCGAGTAAGTTCACTAAGCTCATAAATTGCGTAGATCGATCCTCATCACCCATACCTTTGGGGCTAATCAGAGCTACCGAATTAATAATTGAATAAATGCCGCAGAGTCCATCAAGTGCCCCCTGACGGCTTGAATATCGTAACATGTCCCAATGCTCTCATTTTTTCAAAATGCCCTAGCAAATACCTCCTTTACGGGCTACTCGCTTGAAGACAATACTATGTACCAACTTTCGCAGTTTTCAGGTGCGGTTGCATTTATACTTTTAGCTGAGTAATTTAGACAGCCTATTAGTATGCCAATGGTATTCGGCATTTAAGGGAACTGGGTGCGATCCCTAGCAGTTGCTACCAGTAGGTATGACCGAAAAATACCCAAACCAGTTATCTAAATCCATAAATTAATCATTATTTTCATGTCGATACACTATACTCATCCTCCATCTGGCTTCCTTAACCATACATAGAAACCAGCATCCCACAAAAAGCGAGCAACAGCACAACCACCCATGGCGGCAGCTTCCACACCACCAGCAAAGTAAACCCGCTGAGCGCCAGAGCTAAGTCCAGTTTTGTCTGCACCGCACTGGTGAACACTGGCGAATAAAGAGCTGCACCCAAAATGCCCACAACAGCTGCATTAGCGCCGCGCATGGCAGCCCGCGGTAGGGATTTGGTGGATATCGTGTTCCAGAACGGCAATACACCGATGAGAATCAAAAAGCCGGGGAGGAATATACCAATAGTAGCAATGAGTGCGTACCAAAGCCCCATGCCCCCCTCGGACATGGACGCCCCCAGAAAACTGGCGAAGGTGAATAAAGGACCGGGGATAGCTTGAGCTGCGCCGTAACCGGCAAGGAATGTCTGCTCACTCACCCAGCCCGGCTCTACCACCGAATTTTCCAACAGCGGCAACACCACATGCCCGCCGCCAAAAACAAGAGCTCCTGCCCTGAAAAAACCGTCGAATACTGAAAGAAAATGCTGCTCTTTTCCGATCGATAGAAAGGGTAGGCCAAAAAACAGCAGAAATAAACAAGTGCGACTGGCAATAGCGACCGGCCGGTTCACTGGAAAGGCAATGTGAGGCTGCGCGCTTTCAATAGGTGAACGGCAAAGCCAAAGGCCCAAGACTGCCCCTATACCAATTGCAAAAATCTGTCCTGCGGCGCTGGTAATTAACACCACTATAAATAAGGCAACAAGAGCAATGGCCGCCCGTTCCTTATCCGGGCACAGGCTGCGGGCCATGCCCCACACCGCTTGCGAGACAACCGCAACAGCTACTAACTTCAACCCATGAATAATGCCGGAGCCAATTGGGCCGCCAAACAGGTTCGCCCCATAGGCAAAGGCGACCATTATCACCACAGAGGGTAGTGTGAAACCGATGAATGCAGCTAGTGCGCCCAAAGGCCCTGCCCGCAGCAAGCCCAGCGCAAAGCCAACCTGCGAACTGGCAGGACCGGGCAGAAACTGGCACAGGGCCACAAGGTCCGCATAGCGCTCTTCACCCAGCCACCTGCGCCTTTCCACCAGCTCGTGCCGGAAGTAGCCCAAATGCGCAATAGGCCCGCCGAAGGAAGTTACGCCCAGCTTGCTGAAGACCTTTAAGACCTCCCAAGGCGAACCGCCGAACCGATTCGCATCTTGATCCTCTTCCCTCAAAGACGGCTCTTTTCTTTTATCACTCATAGGTCATCCAGATAGTGCACAGAACAAAATTTCCTTGTCGCAGTGTTGCAACATCTACCACAACCAATGACATAATTTAGACGAAATTAACCAGAACTTTTCTTGTGATCGACTTTAGCGAGCTACTCCATATTCCTATAAACTCCCACTAATATTGCAGGTAAAATGATTAGAAAAACCGGTTTTGCAGCAACTGCTGCCTTTCTACTTCTCACCGTGTCGGCGCAGGCTTTCACACAGGATGAATTCGATAGGGCAGTCGAGGAAATCTTTAGCCCCCTCATGGAGACCTTTGATATTCCCGGCCTCGCCGTTGGCATAACCTATCAAGGCAAGCACTATACATATTCACAGGGACTGGCAGAGCGTAAAAACCGGCGCCCCGTGACAGGGGAAACAATTTTTGAACTTGGCTCGGTAAGCAAGACATTTGCCGCAACAGTCGCCGCACTGGCTGAGCAACGCGGCGTGCTGGACTTGCACCAGCCCGTGTCCACGTACCTTGACGAGCTGAAAGGAAGCCCGTTCGATCGGATCTCTGTCATGGATCTGGCCACCCACACGAATAAGGGCCTCTCCCTTTTCACCCCCAAGCACACCAAGAGTGAAGCAGAACTTTTGAGCTATCTGGGCAATGACTGGGAGCCCCTTGAAGGCGGGGACGTGAGAAGCTATTCCAATATGGGCATTGGCCTTTTGGGCGCGGCGACCGCAAGCGCTATGAAAACCACCTATCCTCAGGCGCTGGAAGAAACGCTCTCCCTCATGGGCCTTTCCAGCACAGGCGTAGACGTTCGTGAAAGCTTGATGGGTAATTACGCCTACGGGTATGCGCGCAAAGGCAACAAACCCATCCGCTCCTCCACTGGAATTTTTGGAGCGCAGTCCTACTCTGTGAAATCCACCGCAAACGATATGCTGGCCTATCTTGACTACCAATTGGGAGAAAGCAATCTGCCAAGCGAGATCAATGCTGCCGTGGAGCGCACCCACCAAGGGCAAACGAAGACGGACTATTTTACTCAAGCGATGGTGTGGGAACGTTACCCGTGGCCTGCACCCCGTGCGGCGTTGGAGGTGGCATCCACCTTTAAATACGCAGGAAACCCGCATCCGGTGGGCAGACTTGAGAAGCCTGAGACGTCAAAAGAGGCCGTCTTTATTCATAAAACAGGATCCACTCGCGGATTCGGTGCTTATATTGCTATGGTCCCAAGCGAGCGGCTGGGCATTGTGGTGCTGGCCAACAAGATTTACCCCAATGGTGAGCGCGTCAAGGCCGCCCTTGCCCTTACCGAGGAAGTTCTGAATTAGCACATTTCCTTTGAGTACTGGGAGTGGGGGCCCTATCTTTGACGGGTGGCCCTCTCACTTTTCATCTATCGGATCCGTTTTTCGTCTCCACCATAAAAACGCCTCGCCCTGCGCGATACCTATGAGAACCATGAAGAGCAGCGTCATGCTGATGCCGATGACAATGCCATTGAAACGGTCCAGCACCGGCCTGATAGAGTCCACCGGTCCGCTTGAGGTCATGACACATACAATAAAAGCAAAACCGGCTTGCGTCCCCGCATAGGCCCAGCGGGTTCCGTTGTGATGCCAGCCCGCGATCATGTACATTCCCACAAAGAACATGAGAACCCACAGCGGAAAGTACTGAATTCCCATCATCACCACCAAAAGACCCAGCGACCCACCCACCGCGCAGCCAATAAACCTTGAAAGAGCGATGTGCCGTATGCTGGAAATATCACCTGCCAAACACACAAGAGACGTGAAGACGATCTGGATCATGCCCCCCAGATCATGCCCCGCAAACAAGATGGGAGCCGTCAACGCCACCAGTCCGGCAGACAGAGACGTGCGCCACACCCAGCGCCTTGGCAGTATACCCATATCCATGTGGCTCATGGTGATACTGGCCCGCCACTTGTGGGGTGGGGAAAGAAGAACAGAGACGGCGGCAGCTGCAAGAATGCCGAGGCAAACCGTGACGATGCGGTCTTGCATAGCCTCGTACATCTGTTCAATATCAAGAATGGAGTAATAGAAGGGGATCATCGCTGTGGCAGTGCCAAGCAGCCACGCATAGCCAAAATAACTGGTCAGGTTTTTATAGATAGACAGGGCAGAGAGGACAAAAAGGACAACAGCCTGCAGAATCGGATCATCACGAAGGGCATAAGCGATTGCAAACCCTGACAGACCACCGACAACTGTTCCAAGCGTACGCTGGATTGCTTTTGCAAAAAAACCTCTCCAGTCCGCATTAGAAACAGTAAAAGCAGAGATTGCCGCCCACCAAGGGTCATTTGCCTGCACGATTAAAGCCAGAAATGCACCTAGCGTCACAATAAACGCCGTTCGCAGCGCTTCGTGGTGATGAAAATAAGGTCTTATTTTTTCCCTATGATCCATAAAGCCTTTTTCTGAAAGCGCCAGCGTGAGCGCAAGTTATCGCTGCCTAAACTCTGAGGGTCCTGCTAAGGATCTAAGCGCACATATCTTTGAAACTTCTATAAGAACACTCCCATTATTTTTCATTAAAGCGGTCCTCTCGCCTCACCAGCCAAGAAAGTTTCTCACCTTGAGCAATGCCGAAGAGAGCTAGGTAGACCAGCGTCAGGATGATCCCTATGAAAATACCGTAGAAACGGTCCAATACAGGGAGAATGGAGGCCACTGGCCCGCTTGTGGTCATTGCACAAATAATAAAGGCAAATCCCGCTTGCGTGCCCGCATAGGCCCAGCGCGTGCCATTGTGATGCCAGCCCGCCAGAAAAAACATGGCAAAGAAAAACAGGATTGCCCAAAGGAAAAAGGACTGAATGCCGAGCATCACAAAGAAAATGCCCAAAGAGCCGCCAACACCACAGCCAAGAAAGCGGGCGGCGGCCAAGTGGCGAATGCTGGTAATATTTCCTGAAAGGCATACGAGAGATGTAAACACAATCTGCATCATCGCTGTCAGGTCATGGCCCGCAAATACAATGGGCGCTGTCACTGCAACGCTCCCTCCGCATAAGGACATGCGGATAATCCACTTATAGGGCAGGGTTTTGGGGTCCCCGTGCACCATCACAGTACTTGTTCGAAAGTGCTTGGGCAACGCCAGCAGGTAAGTGCCAAGGCCGGCAACAAGGACGCCGATGCACACACAGAAAATCCTGTCCAGAACCCTTTCATACATCTGCTCAATATCCCAGAGAGAGAAGTACATGGCGATCAATGCAGTCGCAATGCCCAGCAACCACGCATACCCGTAGGACGTTGTTAAGTGCTTATAGGTGGCAAGGGCACCCAGCGCGAACAGCACAGCAGCTTGCAAAAGAGGCTCATTGCGTACGGCATAGGCCACCATAAAGCCCAGAACACCACCAGTAATGGTCCCAAGCAAGCGTTGGAAAGACTTGGAGAAGACACCGCTCCAATCCGCATGTGCAACCGTAAAAGCTGAAATGCCAGCCCACCATGGATCATCCGCATGCACAGCAAGGCCAGCTATGGCGGCCACCGTTACAATGAACGCTGTCCGCAAAGCCACCTTGTAATCGAAAGAAAGTACCGGGGTGCCTTTTTGATCCATTAACCCTTTTTCCGGCAGTTCTTGTCACCTACTTCATTATTTCTCATCCAGCGGGTCCATATTACTCGCCCACCAAAACAGTTTTTCACCCTGCGCAATTCCAATCAGGATGAGGAAGAGCAAGGTCAGAAATATTCCGATGAAAATACCGTTAAAGCGGTCCAGAATGGGTGCGATGGAATGCACCGGACCGCTGGATGTCATAGCGGTGATGATGAATGCAAAGCCCGCTTGTGTACCCGCATATGCCCAGTGAGTTCCATTGTGATGCCAGCCTGCAATGAAGAACATGCCAAGAAAAAACAGCAGAACCCAGAGAATGAACGTTTGGAGGCCGAGCAGAACCAAGGCGATACCCATGACACCCCCGACGGCACACCCGATAAATCTGGAGGCTGCGATATGGCGGATGCTGGAAATATCTCCGGCAAGACACACCACAGAGGTAAACACAATCTGCATCATCCCCCCCAGATCATGACCAGCATAAACGATGGGGCCGGCCAGCGCGACCAGTCCGGCAGTGATAGAAATACGAATAATCCATTTTCGTGGAAGGTCTTCACTGTCCTTATGGCTCATGGCGGTGCTCGCCCGCCACTTGCTTGGATGCCATAAAAGATAGGAAACCAAACCTGCAACCAGAACGCCCGTACACACCATGATGATGCGATCCTGCATTTTCTCGTAGAGCTGCACGATATCCCAAAGCGAGAAATACATGGCTATCATAGCTGTTGCCGCACCCAGCAACCATGCATACCCGTAGGAGGTTGTGAGGTTTTTATAGGTGGCATAAGAGGCGATCACAAAAAGGACGCTGCCTTGGAGAAACGGCTCCCCACGAATAAAATAGGCAACGACAAACCCACTAATACCACCCACCACGGTTCCAACGGCACGTTGGAAAGCTTTAGAAAAAAAGTTTCTCCAATCGGCATTGGCGACAGTAAACGCCGAGATTGCGGCCCACCACGGATTATCGGCATGAACCAGAAGACCGATTACGGCTGACAGAGTTACAATGGTGGCTGTTCTAAATCCGTCCCTATAGTGAAAATAAGGTGCGATACTCCCGCTTTCCTCATTGGTCATTTTCACCTAATGGAACGCGAAAATACGCGCGTCCCCCCCATGAAGCGGTTGGTGGGTCTTTAAATAGGGTCCCATATCGATTTCGACAGGAAACCGTTGAGACAATCTGATCCATGATGTTGTAAGAGAGATAAAGGGGAGAACCGGTTCTTGATAGGGAACACGGCTGATGCCGCGCCCTATGCTGCGCACCTTACCACGGTGAATGCGCCACGGATCACTGGAGACCTGAAAATAAACGGTCATTCCCGGTTTCATGCGCGCGGCATGGCGCTCGATGAGGTTGGCGACAATGCGCCAGTTGTCGTTGGTGATCAAGGCAACCTGCGGCGAGCCTGCCAGAACATAGTTGCCCTCCATCACCTCATAACTGCCCACAACGCCATCTTCATGGGCTGTGAGAGAGGTATGGTTCAGGTTATATTGGGCAATGGCCAACTGGGCAGATGCTGCCTTTACCGAGGCCTTCATTTGCTCCACTTGCCGGTTGGCCGCTTCCACATTGTCTTTTGCCGCCTCAGCCTGCGCCTCGGCCTCTACAAGAGACAGGTTCAGATCGTCATAGGTTTGGCGGGGGATGAACCCCTGCCCTTCCAGAACCGAATAGCGTTCCAGCTTTGTCTGTAGGTTAGACACGGCAGCTAACGCCGCCGACAGGTTCGATTCGGTAATTCTGACTGTTGCCTCGGCGCGCTCAAGGGAGGAACGGGCCTGTCCTTCCTGCGCTTTATATTGCTCTACCGTAAGGCGCAAAGGCTCCGGATCGATTTGAATAAGCAGCTGCCCCGCTTTGACCTTTTGGTTCCTCAGCACCGGAATTTCTTTGACAAAACCGGAGACCTCCGGCGCCAGAACAACAATATCCGCAGCGACATAAGCATCTGATGTGTAGGTGAGAACCTGATCTTGCAGGATATAGATCCCGATCAAGGCGCAGATAACGATCGTCACGCGAATGGGGCCGCTAAGCTTTGAGAAACGACCAGTCAAATTCCAGAACTCCCTAAAAGCACTTGATGCACTCTAAGGGCTTTCCCTCAAAAAAGACTAAGCACCTGCACAGGCTAGAGTAGAACTGGTTTTAGGGATAAAACCCGGTTAACCGACCGGTCTCTTTGCTTCCTTTTCTACCAATCCCCTTCAGGCAGAACCAGTGGTAAACTTCTGGTATGGCTTGGGATGAGGCATGGAGGAAACTATGCGCTCCATACATGAACTAATTGTCCACTGCACAGCAACCCGCGAGGGCCAGAGTGTCAGCGTAAAGCAAATTGACAGGTGGCACCGGGCGAGAGGGTTTTCAGGCATCGGCTACCACTTTGTTGTTCATCTGGACGGAACTATCTCCAACGGGCGGGCGCTGGCGAGGATCGGCGCTCATACAAGAGGCTATAACGCCCACTCCATTGGGGCGGCGTATGTGGGTGGTGTGGATGCCAACGGCGATCCCAAAGACACGCGCACAAAGGCGCAGCACAAGGCTTTGGAACAGCTGATCAAGGATATGGACGAGCGGTTCAACCTGAAAAAGGTTTCCGGTCACAACCAGTATTCCAACAAAGCCTGTCCATCGTTTCAAGTGGACGCCTATAACGAGCTTTTGAAAGACTATCGCCCCTCCTTCCAAACACCGCCAGACCTTTTTTTACTTGCCGGCACGCGTGGCATGCGCGTGAAGCGCTGGAGCGAGCGGCTGGTGCTCACCGGCTTTGCCAACAATGTTTGCGATGAGTTTAACGGCGAACTGGAGGATGCAACCAAGCAGTTTCAAAGAGTTCGCCATATCCTGCCCGATGGTGTTGCAGGCCCGCAAACCCGAGCAGAAATGAAGCGGTACGAGCAAGGAAAACCGCCTCTTTGCGTATTTGGCAAACCCGAGCTGCCGCTTTTTGAAAAAAAAGCTCCGCTCATCATGTCCTCCCTCGTGGAAGACCTTGCAATCCCCTTGCTTGATGCCGCTGCCATACTTGGAAATCTGGGCCACGAGTGCAATGGCTTTCGCACCTTGCAACAGGTGGGTGGTTCCGCCTACGGATGGGCCCAATGGGACGGCGTACGCCGGAGAACATTTTTCCAGTGGTGCAAAAAACGAGGCTTAAAACCCCACAGCGACAAAGCCAATTACGGATATCTTCTGTGGGAGCTCAAAGGCTCTGAAAAAAGAAGCCTTGCCAAACTGCGAAGAGCCCGGGGGCTGGAGGAAAAAACAATTGCATTTGAACAGGCATTCGAACGGGCGGGGGTGAAACACTATCCACGCCGCATTGCCTATGCCAAGCGCGCCCTGTCAGCCTACCGCAAAAAATTCCCCTCCCCACCCATACTCTCCGCCCACGACAAACACCTAGGCAGACTGAAGAGCACACGCGATCTGCAAAAGGCTCTCACTTTCTTGGGTGCAGACCTTGGGGCACCGGACAATGTTATGGGGCCGCGCACTACCGGAGCTATCCGTGACTTTGAACGCCTGACCAACCTGCCAGTGAGCGGAGAGGCAAGCGAACCTGTGAAAGCCGCCGTACAAGCCGTTTACATTGCCCTTGGCGGCCTTGAAAAGGAAGGGAATAGATGAGTACTCCTGTAAGCGTTGCAGCCCAAATTCTGTCTGCCCTTGCCCCCCAGTTTCTTCAGGGCCTGTTTGACCCGAACCACGGCGAAGCTTTTACCAGTGAAGTGACCAGATTTATCGATAGGAACCTGTTGGGGCCGTCCGCAAAACAGGCTCCAGATCCCGCCGCCGCCGCGCTGCAGAAGCTGGAACAGGACCCAAAGCTTCAGCAAGCGTTCTTTGAAATGCTTATTGAGACAGAACGCCGGATGCATGAGCTGCACCTCAAAAGTGTTCAGCAAGCGCGCGAACACAGGGCAAGCAGCCGTGATATGGAACAATCCAGCAAGTTGCTGTCCCAGTCCTTCATGCTGCTTGTTGCCATTATCGGATTTGTGATTGTGCTGGTGATTGTGGTGCCGGTGGTTTCTGCATACAGCCTTGAGGGCAAGGATAGCCTTTTGCAGATTACCGGAGCCGCCATCGGCTTTCTTACCGGCATTGGCGGCATGTTTGCCCGCAATATCAGCGCGGCCTTCGACTACTGGTTTGGTTCATCCTCAGGTTCCAAGCACAAAACCGACCAGCTTTCCGGCATGCTGAGTGCTCCAAACTGGGGGCGTTCATTCTCCTCCCCCTTTGAGCCCCTAGAGGCTCCTGCCAAACAAATACCGCCCCATAACAGTGACCTGCAAAGCTTTCGCAAGGCAATGGCGACCACCTCTATGGACCACTAATTCGAAATATTATCATGTCCTTAAAAAACCAACGTAAGACTGGGGGCGTGCATATGAAGAGCAGTAACCAGATCCGCACTTTTTGCGAGCACACGCCGCTACAACACGGCACAATGGACTTATAGTGCATTTAACGTGCGAGCAAACAACAAGAACAAGGAATGGTTATGGCTCTTTTTTCGTATAGGACCTTAGGTTTATCAGGCCTTATTCTCGGGGGAGCTGCTGTATTTGCTCTCCCAGTGACACAAGTGGCCGCCATTCCAGTAGATACACGTGTGGCAACTTTCAGCTCTACCGCGAAAAGAACAAACTATGGAGATGCCAACCTGCTTCAAATTACAGAAGGTCTTTTTCTACGTCGTATAGATGCTTACTACATTTTTTTCTCAGACACTCGACAAGACCCTCTGGACCTAGCATCTGGTCTTTGTTTTGGGGGGGCGTTCATCAAAAATACACAGGTACATGGCGGCGGTGTGTGTAGCTTGAAAGATGACGAAGGTAACTCCTTTGCTTTGAGTTTCACGCCATCTCAAGTCAAAAATGGCGGCATGACATCGGGAACCTGGAAGGTTCTTGGGGGAGCTGGTCCTTGGCTTAAGGCACAAGGCGGCGGAACATTTATACAAACCCCTCTCGCCAATCAGGATTTGTCTATTACGTCCATAAAGGGGAATATCGACTTTTAACGCCTCCCCTTCTCCCCAGTTTCCGGCTTGGCATCGGTTTGGCCTAAAGGCTGACCGACGCTAAAAAAACATCACCTTGTTCTAACGCGCCATTTTCATTGGGCCTTATATCTGGTAAGCAGCGCGTGAAATCCGGCCCGGCGTTTTACGCCCAAATATTCAGAATGTGATGATTCAGAATTCAGTAGAGATTACCCCAGAACTCATCGAGGCCCACGGTTTGAAAGAGGACGAATACGCCCGTATTCTTAGCCTTATTGGCCGTGTGCCCACATTCACGGAACTTGGCATTTTCTCTGCCATGTGGAACGAGCACTGCTCCTACAAATCCTCCAAGAAATGGCTAAAAACCTTACCGACCGAAGGTCCGCGTGTTATCGAGGGACCGGGTGAGAACGCCGGTGTGGTGGACATTGACGACGGCCAGACGGTTGTCTTCAAGATGGAAAGCCACAACCATCCCTCCTACATCGAACCCTATCAGGGTGCGGCCACGGGAGTGGGTGGAATTTTGCGCGATGTGTTCACTATGGGCGCCCGTCCGGTCGCTGCCATGAACGCACTGCGATTCGGTGAGCCGGACCATCCGCGCACCCGCCATCTGGTGAACGGCGTGGTTTCCGGTGTGGGGGGCTACGGCAACTCCTTCGGCGTGCCAACTGTTGGCGGCGAAGTGGAGTTCCATAAAAGCTACAACGGCAACTGCCTTGTAAACGCCTTTGCCGCTGGCCTTGCCGATGCTGACAAGATTTTTCTGTCTGAAGCCAAGGGCGTTGGCCTTCCCATTGTTTATCTTGGTGCAAAAACGGGCCGCGACGGTGTTGGCGGCGCGACCATGGCCTCTGCCGAATTTGACGAGACCATTGAGGAAAAACGCCCGACTGTTCAAGTTGGCGATCCTTTCACCGAAAAGTGCTTGCTGGAAGCCTGCCTTGAGCTGATGAAAACCGGTGCGGTGATCGCTATTCAGGATATGGGCGCTGCTGGCCTCACCTGTTCAGCTGTTGAAATGGGTGCCAAAGGCAACCTTGGCGTTGATCTGGACTTGGATAAAGTTCCGGCCCGCGAAGAGAACATGAGCGCCTATGAGATGATGCTCTCTGAATCTCAAGAGCGCATGCTTATGGTTCTAGATCCTTCCAAGGAAGAAGAAGCCAAGGCGATCTTCGTGAAATGGGGACTGGATTTCGCCATCTGCGGCGTAACCACCGATACCCTGCGCTTCGTTGTGAAGCACAAGGGCGAGGTCATGGCCGACCTTCCTATCAAGGAACTGGGGGACGAGGCGCCCGAATATGACCGCCCTTGGATCCAATGGCCAGAACCTGCCGCCATTCCTGCCTCCCAAATCGAAGCGCCTGAGGACTACGGACAAGCCCTGTTGAAGCTGCTTGGCAGTGCCAACGGCTCTTCCCGCCGCTGGGTTTATGAGCAGTATGACACGCTCATCCAAGGCAACACAGCAGCCACTCCGGGGGGAGATGCTGGTGTGATCCGCGTTGAGGGCACTCAAAAAGGGCTGGCCTTCACCGTGGATGTGAACCCTCGCTATTGCTACGCCAACCCGTTTGAAGGCGGCAAGCAGGCTGTTGCGGAAACCTATCGCAACCTATCGGCTGTTGGCGCTCTGCCACTGGCGACCACCGATAACCTGAACTTCGGCAACCCCGAAAAACCCGAGATCATGGGCCAGTTTGTTGGCGCGATCAAAGGCATCGGCGAAGCCTGCACTGCGCTGGAAACACCAATCGTTTCCGGTAACGTCTCCCTTTACAACGAAACCTTCGGCGAAGGCATTTTGCCAACACCTGCCATTGGTGCGGTTGGCCTACTCAAGGACGTTGAAAAACGCGTTGGCAGCGCCTTTATAGCTGAAGGTGAAACCGTGGTTCTTTTGGGCGGCGATGGAACGCACTTGGGCCGTTCCCAGTACATGAGCGAGATTCTGGGCCGTGAAGAAGGTGCACCTCCTTCAGTTGATCTGGCGAAGGAAAAGCGAATCGGAACCTTTGTACGTGAAGCCATTCAAGAGGGCCATTTGAGCGCCGCCCATGATATTTCGGGTGGTGGACTTGCTGTGGCTCTGGCGGAAATGGCAATTTCAGGTAATATGGGCGCTTCCCTAAAAGTTTCTGGGGACGACTTGCACGCAATTTTGTTCGGCGAAGACCAAGGCAGATATGTTAGTGTGTTGAAAGCCGATCAGGTTTCCGCCTTTTTGAGCGATGCCAAGAAGAATGGCATCAAAGCTCAGGAGCTGGGAACAACTGGCGGCACGGATTTGACCTTTGCAGATGTTACCACCATATCCGTGGCGGACCTTGCGAAGGCCCACGGCAGTTGGTTCCCTGACTATATGGCGGGTAATCAGTAGAACTGCTTGTGCAATGGAAATGCCCCTGAGTTTCAGGGGCTAACGGGATAGATAAGGAGGCCGCTTATGGCTATGGACGCTGGCGAAATCCAGTTGCTGATCAAGGAAGCTTTGCCGGACGCGCATGTTGAAATCCGCGATCTTGCTGGAGATGGCGACCATTACGCGGCAGTTGTAATTTCCAAGGAATTTACAGGAAAATCCCGTGTACAGCAGCACCAAATGGTTTACAAAGCCCTCAAGGGACGTATGGGCGGCGAGTTGCATGCTCTCGCCCTGCAAACATCGGCTCCAGAATAATCACCAGCAATACTGCTGGTAAAAACCGCCGATTTTATTTACCGGTCATCAGGCCTTGACCCTGATAGAGCGAAGAAGGACTATATTAAATGAGTGATATCCAAAGCTGGATCAAGAACGAAGTAGAAAACAACGACGTGGTACTTTTCTTGAAAGGTACACCTTCGTTTCCGCAGTGCGGTTTTTCCGGTCAGGTCGTTCAGATCATGGAATACACTGGCGTAAAATACGTTGCTCATAACGTTCTGGAAGATGATGCGCTGCGTCAGGGCATCAAGGACTACAGCAGCTGGCCAACCATTCCACAGCTTTACGTTAAAGGCGAATTCGTCGGCGGTTGTGACATTCTGCGCGAGATGTTTCAAGCTCAAGAACTTAAAGCCGTATTTGAAGACAAGGGCATTGCAACAACTTTGCAAGCCTGATTTCTTCAAACTGGTATTTTGGAAGCGGCCCTTTTGGCCGCTTTTTTATTGAAAAACAGGAAGACGGTCCCAATGCCAACTATATTCGTAGTTCTCATCATCGTCTTTGCCCTGTGCGCGCTTGCCCTTCAGTTCATCGTGTTTGCATGCCTCCTGCTTATAAGAAAGCTATCAGGCCATAAAGCTGCAGGACTGGCAGGTGGGTTAGTCTCTTTCTTTTTCTTTTATGTAACCGCCCATTTCTTTTTTCTATGCTCAGGTGAAAATGCCGCTTGCCCAGCGAGTGCAGCCCCACTCGTGAATATACTCATATGGTATATCGGCCCTCTCAGCATTTTGACTAGCCTTGGTCAAACCCTGTGGTTCTCTCTGTCTCACAGGCAAACATAGTGAAAAAGTCGGATGAGAAGTCCTCACCTACTGTGTGTATGAACGGAACTTAAACACGCAGTTCAGCCCAGATACAGCTTGATAACTTAACGTCCTGTCAGGGTTAAAGGGAGAATGGGCAATGGTGCAACGGGCTGGGCTGTTTTTATTGCTGGCGCTATTGGGTGCAGGTTCCATTGGTTTTCTGGCTGCCCCCTCTTTTACGCGGACAGTAGATTGCCAAAAGCTTCGCATATTTACCGGTGACCACTGGCGCAGTTCCTCCGATATTTGTCGCGATTATGGGGGGATCAAAGCCATTATCCCCGAGCCGCTCAAATAGCGCCCCCTCTTAAACCGTTACCTTTGCATTTGAATAGGGCAAGCACTACCATAAAGCTGTCTTTTGTCGGCCCCGCCTGAGGAGGTACAACAATGAAGCTTATTGACCTTGCCCGCCCTTTGGAAAATACCCAGTACGCTGATCCACCCGGACTTGCGCCAAAAATTGAATATCACGCCCACAATGACACAACAGAGCGTATGCTCCAGTTCTTTCCCGGAGTCTCTCGCGATCAACTGCCCGGAGGTGAAGGCTGGGCTGTTGAGGAAGTTACCTTAAGCACCCACAACGGCACCCACATAGATGCCCCCTACCATTACCATTCGACAATGGATGAGGGAGAGCGGGCAATCACCATTGATGAAGTTCCCCTTGAGTGGTGCATGGGGTCCGGCGTTAAATTGGACTTCAGGGCATTGGCGGACGGGCATGTGGTCACGGCGGCAGAAGTTGAGGCCGAGCTTGAGCGTATAGAACACACTTTGGAGCCGGGTGATATTGTTCTGGTAAACACTGCAGCATCTGCAAGCTACGGCAAGCCGGAGTATGTTTCAAAAGGGTGCGGCATGGGACGCGAGGCAACGCTTTACTTGACCGAACGCGGTGTGCGCGTGACCGGAACGGACGCATGGAGCTGGGATGCGCCTTTCATTTACACGGCCCAAAAGGTTGCTGAAACTGGCAATGCGGACCTTATATGGGAAGGACACCGAGCAAGCATGGTGCGCGGTTACTGTCATATGGAAAAGCTGGGCAACCTAGAAAGTCTTCCTTCTACCGGTTTCACGCTCATGTGCTTTCCGGTCAAGATAAAAGGCGCATCAGCTGGCTGGTGCCGCCCTGTAGCCATGCTCAGTTAGAGCATTTTTCCCAAACAAACGGGAGATGAAAACACGCGGCTTTCCAGTTAAAGATACGCGCCCAAACAACCGGTAAAAGCAGTGGGCTATTTCAAAAAAACGTCTCGTCCCAAACTGCATTATTGGGAGCCTATAGGAAATCGCTTGCTAACTCAGATGGAACTGAACCCCGCATCAAGTGCGGGGTGATATCCTTGTTTTTTCACGGGTATTCCGGCCACCGAGGCCGGATGTGCTTAAATTTAGCCGGTCTGTTTCGTTGCAGCCAGAACGATCTCGCGTACATTTACGTTTTGAGGTTGCTGATAGGCATAGATAACCGCATTTGCCACGTCCTCAGCCCGCAGTGCGCCATCCATGTCCTTTTTCCAGCCTTCATAGGTATCCTTGATTTCCTCTGAAGTTGTATGGGAGAGAAGTTCTGTCTCAACAGCACCCGGCGCGATTGTGATCAGGCGAACATTGTGTCCACACACTTCTTCCCTCAAGTTCTCGCTAATGGCATGAACGGCGAACTTTGTTCCGCAATAGGCGGCGTGGAATGGGAACGTTTTTCGGCCCGCAAGAGAGCTGACATTGATGATGGAACCGCTGTTTCTCTCAATCATTCCAGCCAGAACCGCATGGATGCCGTTAAGAACGCCTTTTACGTTCACATCCACCATCTGGTCCCACTCCTCAGGGTTTTGGGTGGCAACTTCACCCAGAAGCATGCAGCCAGCGTTGTTTACAAAGCCATCTACCGGACCATACTGCTGCTCCGCTTCCTCAACCGCTTCCAGAATTTGCGAACGATTGGTCATGTCCACTTGCTTGCAAATGGTGTTGGGGAGGTTAAGCGCTTCCAAACGGTCCAGACGCCGTGCCAGAAGAAGGAGAGGATGACCTGCATCGCTGAAGGATTTGGCAACAGCTGCGCCAATACCAGAACTTGCGCCTGTTACAACAATGAGAGGTTTCGTCATTTTTTCTGCCTTTTTAAAATTTGAAGGTACGAGCCTTCACAAAGTAGTTGAGCACATCCTATAGAAGCTGATAATTTGATAAATATGGGTAATTTAAAAAAACTGTTTGAATAAAATGAACAATATCTATTGGAATGGACTGCGCTCATTTATGGCGGTGGCGGAATATGGAAGCTTTACAGAAGCGGGGGAGGCTCTTGGCCTCTCCAAGGCAAGCTTAAGCCAGCAAGTCACCCAGCTCGAGCTACTTTTAGGGGTCCAGCTCTTTTACCGCACTACTCGAAAACTGCGGCTAAGTGATGTTGGTGCCCAGTATCTGGAGCAGTGCAAAGCGGGTGTAAAAATCCTAAAAGATGCTAGCGATCTGGCCTCACAGGCAACAGATGCACTGGCAGGAACCGTTCGCCTGAATTCCGTTGGCGGCCTTTTAGGGGAAGAAGTTGTGGCCCCCCTTGCCATCGAGTTCCAGCGTATAAATCCGGCAATTGAAGTGGAGTTTGATTTCTCCTCTATTCGTGAGGACCTTTTGGAGAGCAATTATGACCTTGTGCTGCGCATGGGAGACTTGGAAGACAGTACCCTTATTGCCCGCAGGCTCCACACAATCACCACCCGCTATGTGGCAAGCATGCCCTATCTGGAGGAAGCGCCACATATTGAGCACCCCAACGACCTCAAGCAAGCAGCACTGATTAGTGGCAGCGTGAGCGAGTGGAGCTTTGCTGCCAAAGGCAAGGATATAACGGTACAGGCAGGAAACGGGTTTCGCATTGCCAATGGTCGCGTGATGATGCAGGCCGCCCTTTCCGGCCTTGGTGTCGCACGCCTTTCCGACCTTTACGTAGACAAGGCCCTTCAGGAAGGACGATTGCGCGAAGTTCTGGGAAACTGGGCCCAGACCACCCCTCTTTGGCTTGTGAGCCCGCCAACACGCCACCAACTGACCCGTGTGCGCAGCCTAATGACATTCATGGTGGAGCGCTTTGCCACGCAATACGAGAAGGTCAAAGCCGGAGACCGCTCGAGCTAAAGCAATCGGCATTCAAAGGAACTCTAAGACTTATCGGTTGCTCTCGTGGGTTCTGGGCTCGTCCTTAGGAGCGATTTTATAGCCCCCACGGTGTTTGTGGCTCGGACCAGTATGAGGGGAAACCCAGATTTCCTTCTGCTTTTGTCCAAAAAGCGCCTGCACCGGATCTTTAAAGCCCGGACAAGCGCCTTGCTCAAGCAAAGCATAGAATGAGCGCGGCCAGATATCGGGCGAATATTCTTCCGGATAAACGCCGCCGGTAAGCCGTGCTCCTTCAAAGTAGACATCTTGTAGCTTTGCCCTGTCAAAACAGGTGCCACGCACATCGGCAGCATCCAGCATCACAATGACCAATTTGGCGTCTATAAAGTCCACGCCCCGCAAGCGGGCACCATAAAAGGTCACATTACGCAGCTTCGCACCTCGAAAGCTTGCCCTGTTCAGATCCGCCAGTGTGAAATCTACATTACTGATGATTGCATCGGTAAAATCAGTACCAGAAAGGTCCGCATTCAGGAAACTGAGGTTCTTGAGCGTCTGCCCCCGAAAGCTGCGCCCAGCCCAGTGAACGCGGTTCAAATTACGCCCTACAATGTACCCGTTGGGATAGTCATTTCTGACTGAGGAGCTGGGAAGCAAGTCCAGCAGAGACGGGCTGACATTGTCGCAAGAGCTCAAGGCAAGCAGCAGCCCAAGCACTGTCCCAGAACGGAACAGCTGCCAGCCCTTTAAAGAACCCAGCCTCTCTCGCCAACGCCTACTCATAGAAAATAAGATGGCGGAGAGGCCGATAAAATCCAAGTATCAGATACTCATAGAACACCTCTTTTAAACAGAGAAGCGCGGACTACCTGATTAGTTACTTGTTATTATTTCTTAACCACTTAGAAAAATCAGAGCCTATACATCAAATAGGTTTGCTGTCATGGCCAAAGATGCTGCACAAGGCTCCTCGGCTTCACCGGCCTCATCATTTTTTCCAGTGGCCGGACGCAGGTTTGCAAAGTCGAACAGGTTAGAATCATGCAGATGAGACGGGCGCACATGTGCCAAAGCACGGGCCATGATTCCTAGGCGGCCCGGCGTTTCTTTTTCCCACTGCTGCAACATCTTTTTCACCTGCACCCGCTGCAGTCCATCTTGAGAGCCGCACAGGTTACAAGGAATGATGGGGAACTCCATTGCGGTAGAGAATTTCTCGATATCCGCTTCGCAGGAATAGGAGAGCGGACGCAGCACCATTAAGTCGCCTTCATCATTCACCAGCTTTGGCGGCATGGAAGCCATGCGGCCACCGTGAAAGAAGTTCATAAAGAACGTTTCCAGCGCATCATCGCGGTGGTGCCCCAGAACAATTGCCTCACAGCCCTGCTCCCGGGCGATGCGGTAAAGGATACCACGGCGCAGGCGGGAGCACAGGGAACAATAGGTTTTGTTCTCGGCAATCTTGTCGGTAACGATGCCGTAGGTGTTCTCGCGCACGATGATGTTGGGAATTTCGAACCGCTCGAAAAACTCTGGCAGTATGTGCTGAGGGAAGCCGGGCTGGGACTGGTCCAGATTACAGGCAATCAAGTCAACGGGCAGCAGACCGCGCCACTTCAGGTCCATGAGAACAGCCAGAAGGGTAAAACTGTCCTTACCACCGGACAAGCACACAAGCCACTTTGGCTTGGTTTTTGCAGCGTCCTCCCCCACCATGGCGTAATCAGTGATCGCCTGACGGGTCTCCCGCAGCAGGCGTTTGCGCAGTTTTTTGAACTCCACAGAGGCAGGCACCTGTCGAAACAGGGGATGGCAATCAGGGTCACTGACCTTTTCCGCGGTGGCTTCGATTGGGAGTTGCTGCGTCAGTTCTGTCATGGTTTCAGCTCAAAATAGCAATGGCGCTGTGCGGCCTGTTGAGGATACGGTCTTATTAAACGGAAAAAGGCCGCCCATAAAGAGCGGCCAATCCAAAAGCACAGAGGCTTTTCCAAATTAGCGGGAGTAGTATTCCACCACCAGATTTGGTTCCATCTGTACCGGATAAGGTACGTCAGAGAAGCTTGGTACGCGAACAAATGTTGCTGTCAGCTTGTTAGCGTCTGCATCAATGTAGTCCGGCACATCACGCTCAGCGAGCTGAACGGCTTCCAGAACGATTGCCAGCTGCTTGGACTTTTCGCGAACTTCTACAACGTCGCCCGGCTTAACTACGTAAGAGCCGACGTTAACGCGGCGTCCGTTCACATTCACGTGACCGTGGTTGATGAACTGACGAGCAGCAAAAACAGTTGGTACAAACTTGGCACGGTAAACAACCGCGTCCAGACGGCACTCCAAAAGACCGATCAGGTTTTCAGAAGTATCACCGCGCTGACGGGTTGCTTCTTCAAACACTTTACGGAATTTCTTCTCGGAGATGTTGCCGTAGTAACCCTTCAGCTTCTGTTTAGCGCGCAGCTGCACACCAAAGTCAGAAAGCTTACCCTTACGACGCTGACCGTGCTGGCCTGGGCCATATTCACGACGGTTCGCAGGGCTTTTTGGGCGACCCCAGATGTTTTCGCCCATCCGGCGGTCAATTTTGTACTTGGCGCTCTGGCGCTTAGACATCGCAGTTTCCTTTGCGTTGCTTTTAAAATTTTAACAAGGAAACGCGCCCTCCTTTTCCTCCAAGCCAAATAGACTTGAGACTGACAGAGATCTTGACAAACAGCGCCTGCCGGACCCCGCGGGTGCGTAAAAATCAAGGCGGTACCAAAATGGAACCGCCAAGACAGCCGAATGCTTAGTGGGAAAGGGTTCCCAAGTCAATATAGGTTCACAGGCAGCAACTAGGAATCTTTGCCTCAAGAACATAAGCTGCTTGCGTGTTACCGGCGTTGCCAGACCTCCACTTCGAAGACGGCTTTAGTGAGGTTTAACCCGCAGCCAATCAGTAACTCCCGCAGTTTCTCCAGCTTCTCACTGGAAAGCCTGTCTGGATGCACCTCCATAATCACGAGGTTCACCCTTTTGAACCACTGGCGATTTTGCCGGACCAGCACCAGTTCCGCTCCCTCTATATCAATAATGAAGGTATCGAAGGTGATGGAGTACTGCTTTTGTAAGGCATCGATTCGCAAGCCGGGCACAACGGTTTTGCGGGTTCTGGGTTTGGGCCGAGAGGAGCTACCACAAGACGTTGGAAAAAGGAAAAACGGGGCCTCTTTGTGCCGGCTAATGACACCATAGGCAATATGAAATTCTGCCTTGTTCCGTATCCTGTTTTGTTTCAAAGCTGCGAGGGACCGAGGATCTGGTTCGACTACAACATGATTTTTAGGATTGGAAAGACGCCTGTTGACGAAACACGACACTACGCCGAGCCCGCCACCAAGCTCAAGCACCTTGGCCTCCCGTGGCATATAGTTCTGAACAAGCTTGCGTTCGTTCCACTCATGAGAGCCCAACAAAAAACGACCGCGAAACTGCTTGCTGGTTCCCTCACTGGGAATGACAAAACTCTGTCCGTCAGTTCTGAAAATGCCACCAAAGAATCGGTCGAACATAGAGCCCATCACCTCTTCAACTGGTTTGAGGTGCCATCCCCGACGTTTCGCCGTTCTCGTGACTTTACTTAGAAGAACTTTATTAACCATGCCCACACTTAACCGATGGCTTTGTTCCAAGAAGAAGGTATGGGCCTGTACTTTGCAATCCATCGAAACTCAGGGCAAAAAAAGCCACGGATGAGTGGCTTTTTATTTTTATGAGGACGCATTGCCCAGCGGCTAGATTGTATTCCTTTTTTCTGTCCAGATGCCCTCTGCCACATCGCCCGTCAGTTCCTTGTGCTCGGCAATATCGAAATGAGGCACCTTCCCGGCATTGAGCTGCGAGAGATAGTCTTTGGTCAAGTAGCTCACCTTTGGAGAGAGAAGCAGGATTGCAAACAGGTTGATAGTCGCCATGAAGCCCATGGCTGCATCGGCCAGATTGAAGACCGTGCTTACAGCTTGCAAGGTTCCCCAAAATACCATGGCAAGAGCACCAATGCGTAGCAAAAGAATACCCGGTTTCCAGCCATGCTCTAGAAACATCATAGCATTTTCTGCATAGGAGTAGTTTCCGATGATGGACGTGAAGGCGAAAAACAGCACTGCCAGAGCAATAAAGTAGCTACCCAAATCGCCAATATGCACATCTACCGCCGCCTCCGTCAGGGCGGTACCTGTCAACATCCCATGAAATTCATAGACACCTGACAGCATGATAATCAGCGCAGTTGCCGTACAGATAACAATCGTATCAATAAATACACCAAAAGCTTGCACGAACCCCTGACTGGAAGGGTGATGAGGGTCAGGAGACGCACAGGCGGCGATATTTGGCGCAGACCCCATACCCGCCTCATTAGAGAAGAGACCACGGCGGACACCATTCATCATTGCCGCCATTACACCACCAGTAGCACCGCCTGCTGCAGATTCAAATCCAAACGCATGGCCGAAAATCTCACCAAAGATTGCAGGGACTTCGGTGATATTTACAAGAATCACATACAAGGCGATCAAGACATAGGCTGTGGCCATGAAGGGAACGATCCACTCCGCCACATGGGCAATCTTTCGAATACCGCCAAAAATAACCAGACCTGAAACAGCAACAAGAATAGCTCCTGTCGCCCACGGCGGGATTGTAAAGGCTGCCTGCAAAGCAACCGCGATGGAATTTGACTGTACTGCCGAGAAAATCAGGCCAAAGCAAAGGATCAGAGAAATTGCAAAGAGGTGAGCAAGAAACGGCATTTTAAGCCCTGCTTTGATGTAGTTAGCAGGACCGCCTCGGAACTGGCCTTTGTCGTCGTGTATTTTATATAGCTGCGCCAATGTACTTTCTGCGTAAGCTGTTGCCATACCTAGGAATGCAACAACCCACATCCAGAAAATCGCGCCCGGCCCACCTAAATTCAAGGCGACAGCCACACCGGCGATATTGCCAGTGCCGACACGGGAGGCCAGACTGGTACACAAAGCCTGAAACGAGCTGATACCTTCCTTATCTTCCTTGGTGGAACTGAAAAGAACTTTGAAAAAATGACCAAAGTATCTGACCTGCAGAAAACCGAGGCGCAGCGTGTAGAAAATTCCTACGCCCAGCAGCCCGTAGAGCAGAATGTATCCCCAAAAATAATGATTTAGTTCGCCAATAATTGTATCCAGCACCACCGTATTCCTTTGTCTTAATTTGGTAGTTCTGGATATTTCCTATAGCACAGAGGTCTTAAGGGAGCCTAGGTTGCAATCTTGAAAACTAGGTCCAAATGCCACATAATATTCACTATATCTCTGGGCATATCACCCTTGAATTAGTTGCAAAAACTCTTAGCAACCATGGATTGCTCTCAGTAGGTCCTCCTTTTTTCTTTCCGTCACATCTTGGGAAGACGTATAGAAAAGCCTGTGATTACTGGCGGATAACGCATGCTCATCTCTTGGGGGATCGGCCTGCACCTTAACGCCCAGTATTTTAGCTAGCTGGCGGGCGATTGCGGGCGCCGGATCAATCCAGTTCACAGGCCACGGTGCAACCTTCTTCAACTCATCCAATAAAAACGGATAGTGGGTACACCCTAAAACAACGGTATCAGTTTTCCCTGACCCCTTAGAGACGAAACAGGGGAGAACCTCTTCTTGCAAGAGAGACAGATCTACTGCCTCTCCCTCCAGTTTATGCTCTGCCAGCTGGGCGAGCGAGACAGCTCCCACAAGCTTCACATCCACGCCCTCGGCAAACTGGTTTATCAGCTCCTGCGTATAATCTCGCGCCACTGTTCCAGGTGTTGCCAGAACGGAAACCAGCCCTGAACTTGTCTGTTGTGCAGCAGGTTTAATGGCCGGAACCGTTCCGATAAACGGCAGGTCGAAATGCTCTCTGAGCGCTGGCAGGACAAGCGTTGAGGCCGTATTACAGGCAATAACCACCGCCCGCGGCTGCCACGTATTGATAGCCTCTTCCATAGTTTTAACAATATGGCGGACCAGTGCCTGCTCTTCCCAAGCTCCATAGGGAAAAGCCGCATCATCTGCCAGATAAACCGCATCCAGATCCGGCATCAATCTGCGGATTTGCCGAAGCACAGACAGGCCGCCAATCCCACTATCAAACACGAGTACCGGCCCGTAAAGCTGTACAGGGTTGCCCATCACCTCAGTTCCCACAGTATTTGCCCCAAATAAGCTCACAGCACTATATAAAAATAGTGTCTACTTTTCGACAAGTTGCCCTAGGAGTCCCGCCCCTTCATTCCATACTTGTCGAAACTAGCGATAATACCGCGCAGCGTACGCACTTCATTATCGGTCAAATTCGCCTTTTGGAAAATATTGCGGATGCGCCGAACGGTGGTCTGACGCTTTTCAACGGGCCGGAAAAAGCCGCGCGTGTCCAGCGCTCCTTCCAGATGCTCGAACATGCGGAACACATCGTCTTTGCTTGCAGGCTCCGCGCCGTAATCTTCCAGCGAAAACGGAAGTTGTCCGGCGGTTGCCACACGGCGCCACTCGTAGGCACACACCAGCACTGCCTGTGCAATATTCAAGGATGCATAGGTTGGGTCTACAGGCAAAGTGACAATCTTGTCGGCAAGGGCGACTTCATCGTTATTCAGCCCCCACCGTTCCCGGCCAAACATATAACCGGTGGCATTTTGCAGCATGCCGCGCGCCACACTTTCCTTGGCTGCCTCATCCGGCCCCACAACGGGCTTTGGAACATCTCGTACACGCGCCGTGGTGGCGAAGACCAGCTTCAAATCCTGAAGGGCTTCTTCCACCGTGTCGAACACCCTTGTGTTCTCGATCACGTGAAAAGCGCGACTGGCGGCAGACTGGGCCTTTTCACTGGGCCAGCCATCGCGCGGATTAATAATCCGAAGATCGCTCAGGCCGAAATTGGCCATGGCACGGGCAACCATGCCAATGTTCTCGCCCAGCTGAGGCTCGCACAAGATGACGGCGGGCGGCAGGGCGGTTTGGGGAAGTGCTTCTTGTTCTGACATGGCAGCTCCAATATCCGATCAAAACGACAATTTCCAGTCGTGTGTGCGTGTCCCCCAGTTTTTCTCGGGAAACTGCAAATGCCAAGATACAGCCAACAAGATCCTTGGATGTTTTGTCAGGGACCTTCACGCTATCCTCAAGTTTGAGTGCTATCCTTCTTCACAGCCAAGCAACCTCCCTGCGAGACCAGCATGACACACACCAGTAGCGGAACCGGAAATACCGAGAAAATATCAGCCCTCGTCCGCGATAAGTGGAAGCGCTTCTTAACCTTGGGCATCCTGCTTCTCATTGGCGGGTTTGTTGTCATCGCCATGCCTGCGGCCTCTTCCATTGCCGTTACACTGGTGATTGCCTTTGCCCTGATCTTTGTGGGAGCCGTGCAGATTGTCCATGCATTCTCAATCAAGGCGTGGAGCGGGTTCTTGTGGCAGCTGATCACCGGCCTCATCGCCGTTCTGGCAGGCGGCTTTATCGCCTATCAACCGGCGGCGGGCGTTGCCTTCCTCACCATTATTCTATGTGCGGCCTTCATTGCCCAAGGCATTTCCCAGCTGCTGCTCGCCTTTAAAATCAGACCCCACGATGGATGGGGCTGGATTCTGGCCTCCGGCTTTATCTCCATTATTGCGGGTCTTTGCATCTTCTTCGAACTCCCCTACTCCGCCACATGGGCGCTGGGGCTGGTGGCGGGCATTTCCATTATGTTTAACGGCTGGAGTTACATTGCCATTGCACTGGCGGCGCGGGCGGTAAACCGCTAAGCAGAGTAAAGTATTGTTGATGCTCACAAAAACGGGTGTGCAGTTTGCCCTCTTGTGCACCCAATACTCATAATATCGCTGCACAACTTACAGTTTTTAAACGCCTCTGGAAAAAATAAAAAGTACCCCCGTGGCCTTCACCTATGCCCTCATACGTTCTTCTGTTATAGCACTTCTGTTTAATCTCGAGATTCCCACTAGCGCTTGATTGCGCACATGTGTATACAACTCTCGACTTTCGGCTTGAGACAGCCGACCCTGACGCATATTGACAAACGAGGTTTGCACAATGGCAAAAATTAAAGTGGCCAACCCAGTCGTCGAACTCGACGGCGATGAAATGACCCGCATTATCTGGCAGTTCATCAAAGACAAGCTGATCCACCCATACTTGGACATTGATCTCAAGTACTACGATCTGGGTATTGAAGCTCGCGATAAGACCGACGACCAGATCACCGTTGATGCTGCAAACGCCATCAAAGAATACGGTGTTGGTGTTAAGTGTGCGACCATCACTCCAGATGAAGCCCGCGTTGAAGAATTTGGCTTGAAGCGCATGTACCGCTCGCCAAACGGCACCATCCGTAACATCCTCGGCGGTGTTATCTTCCGTGAGCCAATCATCATGGAAAACGTTCCTCGTTTGGTTCCGGGCTGGACACAGCCAATCATCGTTGGCCGTCACGCATTTGGTGACCAGTACCGCGCAACAGACTTCAAATTCCCAGGTAAAGGCAAGCTGACAGTCAAGTTCGTTGGTGACGACGGCACCGAGATCGAGCACGAAGTTTTCGACGCTCCTTCCTCCGGTATCGCCATGGCAATGTACAATCTGGATGACTCCATCCGTGATTTTGCCCGTGCCTCCATGAACTACGCTCTGGGCCGTAAGGTTCCTTGTTACCTGTCCACCAAGAACACAATCTTGAAGGCCTATGATGGCCGCTTTAAAGACCTCTTCCAAGAGATCTATGAAGCAGAATTCAAAGAAAAGTTCGAAGCAGAAAACATCTTCTACGAACACCGCTTGATCGACGACATGGTTGCTGCATCCATGAAATGGTCCGGTGGTTACGTTTGGGCCTGTAAGAACTACGACGGCGACGTACAGTCCGACACCGTTGCACAGGGCTTCGGTTCCCTTGGCCTGATGACATCAGTTCTCATGTCACCAGACGGCAGAACAGTTGAAGCAGAAGCTGCACACGGCACAGTGACCCGTCACTTCCGCCAGCATGAAAAAGGTGAAGAGACCTCCACAAACTCCATCGCTTCTATCTTTGCATGGACCCGTGGCCTTGCTCACCGCGCCAAACTGGACGACAACGCTGCTCTGAAAGACTTCGCTGAAACCCTTGAGCGCGTGTGCATCGAGACCGTTGAAAGCGGCTTCATGACCAAAGATCTGGCACTGCTCGTTGGCCCGGACCAGAAGTGGCTGACCACAACAGGCTTCCTCGACAAAGTCGACGAGAACCTGCAAAAAGCAATGGCTGCGAAATAAGCCGGAAGCTACTGGTAATTTTAAGAAAGGCGCTCCTTGGGGGCGCCTTTTTTATTGGGTGATGAGAACCCAGAGGTACAGGTTTACAGCATATCCCAGCCTTTTCCCTTGGCGGGTTTCCTATCTGGATACCGGATCAGCGCTTCGCTTGTCCGGCATGACACGGTGAGAGCTGTCAAAGCTTTTAGAAAAGTCGTTAGCTGCCCGCAGCTTGCAAGCTCCATTAACCAACAAGACCGCGATGGCGGAGTTTTGACAGCTACAACAGTCCCAGTACATAGTTACCTTAATTTGAAGCAGTGTTTGGTAAATGGGGCAATTCAATTTAATATGTTCTAACCGCAATCCGCTTTAAAGCGCGTCTCGCCTGATCGAGTTCGGTAAGCCCACACCATTTTACTGAACCTGCGTCTCTTTACCAAAAAACGATATTCCTTACTAAAGAGACACTTCGGGAAATGCGGAAAAGGGTTTTAAATGATGACCGACACCGCAAAACAAATGAAAAATGCCCCCGAAACTCGAGAGAGTGTCCGCCAGCTCATCTATGTGCCCATTGTCCATGATAGTGCTGATATGGGCTCGCAGGCGGAGAGCATGAAGCAAGTCTATCTGGAAAAATTTGGAGAGAAAGCCTGGGAGGAAAGCCGGAGGGCTGTTGCCGCGTTCTGGGAGTGCATTGAGCAGGAAATTAACGGGCTGGAGTTGAACTATGCCCGTGTGCGCCTTTATCAGGACGGGTTGCCGCTTTGCGGACAGGAGACGAAGATTATTGCCGATATCGCCAAGACAGGCAGCAACAACTTCCGAATCCTTCAAGACCTGATACAGC
Organism: Pseudovibrio sp. M1P-2-3; assembly: GCF_031501865.1. Classification (NCBI taxonomy): domain Bacteria; kingdom Pseudomonadati; phylum Pseudomonadota; class Alphaproteobacteria; order Hyphomicrobiales; family Stappiaceae; genus Flexibacterium; species Flexibacterium corallicola. The sequence continues at coordinate 1,043,575 of NZ_JARRCW010000001.1, read as the reverse complement.
GCGGCGCAAAAGTAGAAGGTACGGAAGATCCGGAGCTGCTGCGGGCAGAACATGCGCTGGTCGCCTCGGGTGATCTTGGGAGCCTTGAGGTGAGCCAGAAAGCACGCGAGCTGATGGAAAAGCGCGACCTTTATATAAGCCAGCGCATCGATGCCACGCTTGAACCCGATGAAACAGGCATACTGTTTATTGGCGCCTTGCATAATATTCGCAGTGTTTTGCCCAAGACTATCAAGGTTCACCCACTTATTGAGATTTGAGAGTATGGCGGCTCCTGCCCGAGCTGACAGACAATACCAGAGTGCACGCCCTATTTTGAAACGCGGTACTCTGAGACCGCCGCGCTTTCAACCAGCTCAAACAGCCCGTCGTCGGGGCCTTCGCCTCGAAATTTTTGAAGCGCTTCCTCAGAGGTCCAAGCCTCGAATATGTTGACACGGTTGGGGTCAACGGGATCTGCGGAGACAGAAAAATCTATACACGCGCTGTGAGCTCGCGCGTGTTGCACCGCCTTGTGTGAGCGCTCTATGAATTCACGGCGTTTACCGTTGGCGATTCGCAGATTTCCCCCAACGATGATTTCAACATCAGATCCCATAGAGCCAAAATATAATGGGAAGCTGCAATGTCAATGGACCACTCCAGATCTCACTGAAGCGGTTTTTTTCAGAGCCGCGACCCAGTTTCTACGTCACCGGACACCAGTTCTTCCACGTTTCGGCGCTCAGCGCTCATTGGCATGCATTCCGCACACTCTATCTTCTTTATGCCGTGAAAATTCCTATGGTTTGTTTGGGGTGCACGTTAGGAAGGCCCTCCTTTATCTTCCTTCGCCTTCACAAAGTGTTTGCGCTCGATCTTCAACTGGTCCGTTTGGTTCTCCGGGTCAAACCCCTCATTCAAAAACGCCCGAATGGCCAGAGAGGCAGCCTTGCGGCAGTGCAGTTCAATATCCGCGCCGCTTCTGCCCTCACTCTCCACAGCAAGGGTCTTGAGTTTCACATCCGGACTCAAAGGTTTATCACGGGTATGGACACGGTAAATTTCCTGCCGTGCCTCAAGGCTTGGCAGGGGCAGGTCAACAACATAGTCAAAGCGCCCTGCCCGCAAGAGAGCCGTATCGACAAGGTCTTTGCGGTTGGTGGCTGCCAGAACCAGAACATCGCGCAGCTCTTCCACACCATCCATCTCGGTCAGCAACTGGGCGATAATGCGGTCGGTTACCGCACTCGTGTCGCCGCCGCCACGGCGCGGTGCAATGCTGTCCACCTCATCCAGAAATAAAATGCACGGGGAAGCAAGCTTGGCTTTATGAAAAACCTCGCGCACTGCCCGCTCGCTCTCGCCCACCCATTTACTCATGAGGGCCGGTCCCTTAATGGAAATGAAGTTGACGCCACTTTCGGTTGCAAGTGCTTTGGCTACCAGCGTTTTTCCAACACCCGGCGGGCCGTTTAACAACACGCCCTTGGGCGGGGAGATACCCACCTTATTAAACAGATCGGGGTAAGAAAGCGGCCATGTGATCGCCTCTTCCAAAAGCTGCTTCACATGGGACAAGCCCCCAACATCTCCCCATTTCACACTGGGAATTTCGGTAAAGACTTCTCGAATGGCTGAAGGTTCCACCACGGTCAGGGCGTGCTGGAAGTCTTCCATATCAACATTCAGTCCCTCAAGGGTTTCCAACTGAATAGTTTCAAATTCATACCCTTGCTGCTCGAAAACTCGGCGTAGCCGTGCCATGGCAGCCTCACGAGCAAGGGACTGCAAGTCCGCGCCAACAAAGCCGTAGGTTACTTGCGCAAGGCGCTCAAGGTCCACATCATCAGATAGAGGCATCCCACGTGTGTGTACGTTTAAGATTTCGTGACGCCCCAGACGGTCGGGAACGCCGATGACAATTTCACGATCAAAGCGGCCGGGGCGGCGCAAGGCCGGATCGATGGCATCTGGAAGGTTGGTGGCTCCGATAACAATCACATGTCCGCGCCCTGACAGGCCATCCATCAAGGTCAAAAGCTGGGAGACAACACGGCGCTCCACCTGCTGCTCGGTGCCCAGCGCGTTGCGTTTGGGTGCTATGGCGTCGATCTCGTCCAGAAAAATGATGCTTGGAGCTTTTGAGGCCTCTTCAAACACCTTGCGCAGGTGCGCTTCACTCTCGCCGTAGTGCTTGTGCATGATTTCCGGCCCGCTGAGGACAAAAAACCGTGCATCGGCTTCGTGTGCCACAGCGCGTGCTATCAAGGTTTTACCGCAGCCGGGAGGGCCATGCATCAAGACGCCCTTGGGGGCATCAATACCAAGTTGCTCGAACACCTGCGGGTATTTCAAAGGCAGTTCGATCATCTCGCGGATGGAGGAGAGTTCGCGCTTGAGACCGCCAATGTCCTCGTAGGTAATTATGGGTGAGCCATTACTGGCCTTCCCCGCCTCGCAGCGGATTGAAGACCCTGTGCCGATAAGCACCGGCCCCTTGGGCTTGGTTTCGCTTACGGTAAAGTGGCGGGCATTGGCGCCGAATGAGGAAAGGCGGACGCGGTCGCCTTTTGTGACGGGAATACCTTGCAACAGCCTTGTGAGCTGATGACCGGGAACCCCCCTGCCACTTTCGGGAACAAGCTTTACGGACTTTGCAGGCTCAACACTTGCCAAGCAAACGCTCACCTGCTCCCCCAACCCCGCGTCGGCATTTGAGCGCATAATGCCATCCATTGCGATCAGTTTCTGATCCCGATGTTCCGCATGAGCGGGAACCACGCGGGCAAAGGCGCTGCGTTTTCCCTTTATCTCAACCACATCGCCAATTTTGATTCCAACCCTGCGAATATCGGCGGGGTCCAACCTCACAAGGCCGCGTCCCACATCCGGCTGGGCAGCCTCTGCCACTTTCAGCTCGATTGGCACCTCAACATCTTTTGTTTCTACTTGTTTTTCGCTCATCACGTGGCTTCTTCTGCTGCGGCCAGATTAAGCAGCGCTTTGTGGTTTGTTCCGCCGTTATGGCCTGTCTTCACCAAGAATTTCTTTCAAATCCCCCAAGGATCCGAGACGAAGGGTCAAATCCTCCTGCTCCAGACCAAAATGCTCCTTAAGCTCTTCCATGCGTTGTTCCAGCCGCATCAAGGTCAGGCCGAGGTGTTCAATCTCCTCATCCTTGAGCGAGCCGTTCTCCACCTTGCGGATGGCCTGCTTTTCCATCAACTGGCGCAGGGTCTCAATCAAAGCCAGAACCAAGCGGACAAGATCATCTGCCGCATTATTGGCATCTGTTTCCAAGCGGTTTTCTAACGGCCCAGAGTGCCCGGTGCGCGGCTGCGAGGGGCTAACCTGTTCACCGCCGCTCAACTGGTCTTCAGGGGTAAAGGTATCTGCTGTGCTTTGTGCGTTACTCATGTCCCCACCCCTAATGCGGACATGCTGCTGACAAAGGAATAAGGTGCCCAAGGCCCCGTGCAGCTTATTTTGACTTCCGGCGTTTCCATCTCCTTCATGGCGCAAGCAAAGGCGGACACCTCATTGCGGCCAATCAGGCAAGACACTTTGTAGGGCTCCCCTTCAGCTGAGGGTTCTTGCCAGAGGCTTTGGCGGCAACAGGCCTCCAGATGGGCTTTCAACGGACTGAGGGGATAGGCCTGCGCCAGCCTTTGCTCGCGCTGCTTGACCCGCGAGAGAAGATAGGATCGCCCAGATATATGGGGGGGAGCGAGCTCCCTTGGCAATTCTTCAACAATAGGCGAGTTCTTCAAGCTAACCCGCAAAGCCATTTCCACCGCACCGTTTAAACGGCGAAGATCGGCGTTCAACACCTGTGTGCGCTCCCCTATGAAAGAGGCCAGATGCGTGTCCTCGCAGATCATTCCAAAGCGCATGGGCAAAACGGCGTGGTGCTCCAGCAACTGCGAGAGAACTTGCTCATGGAGCCAGACCCTTTCGACAGAGGCTTCCAGAACCTCACCGGACGCCTTGCTGACAGCAACCCAAAGGCCGCCCTGAGGAAGCAAAGTAATTTCGCAGCCCTCATGCCCCGATATCTTCGAGGTATGCGCACTATAGGAATCGGTGATGGCATAGACATGCACCAGCATCACGGCAGCTCCGGCTCTTCAGGAGAAACACTTTGTTTCTTCTGTACGGTATCGACAGAGGCGACCAGCACCTGCAGGCCCACATGAACCAAATCTACTCCAGCCAGAGAAATGGTTGCCTCACCGCAAATCACAATCCCCTTGTGCAGGGCACGGTCCAGAAGATCAGAAATTGCCAGCTCACGGTGGTTCGCGCTTTCAAACGGCATGCTCATCTCCCGTTAGTTTGCCCGGCACAAAACTGTAGGCTGGCCACGGGCCTGTAGTTTTGAATGTCACTCCTTTGGCCGCATAGGCTTTTTTCAATCCCGCAATTGCCGCATGGAACTCTTCTTCACGGCTTCGCTCTACCAAAAAGGCATCATTTAAAATCAACTCAGAACCGGAGGAAGTTAAGGTGTTGCTCTGTATTTTGCTTGGACGGTGCGCTTTGGAGACCCGCTTTAAGCAGATAATGGTATCGCGCAGGAAATTGGCAATAGCATTCTCCCCCGCTTCACTCGTCATTTTCTCCAGTTTTCGTTGCAGGAAAAACTTCTTGCCATCACTGGCGTTTCTCAAAGTATTTTGGAAATTCTTGATCTCAATGCTGTGCTGGCGCACATCTTCGTTGACAAGGTCCCTCTCGCAATAGATCTTTACCCCCCATTCCGATGAGGTTTCAAAGTCTCGAATGGTTTTCAAGAAGCGGCCTTGCTGCTCAGTCAAAATACTACGTAGGGGGCCTTCACTGGTGAACACACTACCAAATCGTAGTGGCAACACAGCTGTGCTAGCAGCCGCTGCTTCCAGTACCCTGTGATGATGCAGGACCAAGGCTTCTGCTTGCGCGGGCTCCTCCAGCAACTGCGAGAAACTACTGCCCTGTGAAAACTGCAAGGTACTAATGAGCGCGCAGATCCCGCCTTCGCTCAGATAGCGCAGGGAACCGAATTCGGCAGCTCCCAACTTTACGGGATCAAGGAAACCATCCACATGATCGCAACTACGAATAATGCCAAACAGGTAGATAAGTGACTGTGTCAATATAGCCGCCTCCTCTATTCTGCTCCGCCAGGCACTCCAAGCTCTAGCCGACAAACCGAAACCTGAACGGGTCCGCCAGATTCTGTAAAGGCGCAGAGTGTCTTGTAGGCGTCCTGCAGCTCTGACATCTGGTCATTTTCCTGAGTAGTCGCACCGGTATCGGGGTGCATCTGTTTCGCAAGACGGTGGTAGGCTGCCCTCACTTCCGCGGAGATGGCACCCTCCGCCAAGCCAAGCACCCCATGCGCCCACAACACTTTTGAAGGGTCAAGGAAGTTCACTTCGACTGTTGCAAAGCTGAAAGGAGGAAGTGGGCCGACGCAGCGGAAATTCAAAGCCCCGCCCGTTACCGTATCCAACATTTCCAGACAAGTATCCAACTCACCCGTCCTGTCCTTGTCTATCAAAGTCGCGAGGTTGAGAACCATACGATCATCCATCAGTACATTACTGATGGTATCGAAAGAGACCCCGCGCAGGGCTTGAGACAGCTGCTCGGCGAGAGCCTCGCGGCGGGCATCTATAAGATCTTTGACGGCAACACCCAGCTCGACAGCGCCTAGGCCAGAACTTTTCAGGGCGGTCACTTCTGGCGATTGGGAAAGATCGGCCAGTACTTCCTCTAGATTCCACATCACGAGAACTTCGAATTGTGTTTTTCCCGCAAGTTGCTCAAACGCCCTCAGGAATTCCGGTGCGCCATTTTCCAAAACGCGCTCTATGCTTGCCCGATCTGGCGCGACGCTCCCAAACTTAACCGGTAAGATGGGCGTAACAGGCATAATTGCCTCTACCGTTTGCTGATGGGCAAGCAATTGCCGTGACAGATCCTGACGGTTAAGGCTGGCCATCTGGACATCTGCAGCCCTGCGGCAAATTGCGGTAAATGATTGCTGTGAAATCAGCTGCAGCTCTTGCGGCATGATCCGGCGTACGCCCTCAGCCGCGCTTTGCGGAATAACTGCATAAATGTATAGTGCTTCGCTAAAATCAGATGGCTCGGATTTGATCATCTCAGTTCCTGTCCTTCACTACGCGCAACAAGCTGTTCCAGATGCTCTATTCGCTCTTGCAGGCTTTTGTTTTCCTCTTCCATTTTCGCAGCTTTGGCAGATAGGTAAGGATCCGTTTCCCACCAGTTGATGCCCATTTCCCGCGCTTTGTCGACGGAGGCAATCAGCAAGCGCAAGCGAATGTTAAGCAGCTCAACTCCAACGAGAGAGACCGTCACATCTCCGGCAATAACAACGCCTTTGTCCAGCACACGGTCGAGAATATCGGCAAGCGTTTCCCCTTTAACCGAATGCTCCATGGATACATCTTGCATATGGCACTCTTTCCCTTCCCCTATTGCGACAACCGTGCCGCTTGCATCACTATCGCCGCTGTTTTTTGCCGCAATTGTGAAAACTGGCGGCACATGCTGCAATTGGGATTGCTGTGATCATAACTTTGACACTCAAGCAGCGGCTCCAATGCCTCTGTCAGTTGCTGTGCATGCTGCGCTTTTTGCTCTACCTTTGACGCTTGATTGAGCGCGGTGGTGAGCTGCTCTACATGGCGCTCCACGCCCAAGAAAATTCCGATGGGACAGTCAATCTGCGCACCTGAGCTGTCCAAGGTCATTCCATAGCCCCGACATCACCGCGATAAAACCGCCTGCCACGGCGATAACTGATGATGTCTCCGTTTGGATCAAGGTCGATCAAGTACTCCGCAAGCACATCTGTTGAAGAGGGAATGCGCTCAAGCTCAATCACAGTTGAAGTCAGGCTCCATCCGCCTTCGATCTGTTTAAATTCGGCAATACTGTCCACCGGATAGCCGGTGAGCTCCTTCAGCTGCAGTTTCGCGCCCGCTATTAACGAGACCGGCTTGGCAGAGGCCATAATGGGTTTTTCCTTAGCAGTTTTTCGTTTAACGCCATCCTTGAGCGACTTGGCAACAGTGGCGCCCACATGAGGTGGTATTTTGGAAAGGGAACTGAGCCTTTCAGTTTCGCTAGATTTCACCATTTGCTTTCATCTCCCGGATCTCTTTGAGCCGCCCTAACAGCTGCTCTTCCTGTTCTTCGTATTCCTCCAAACTAATTTCTTTCAGGTCCAGCATGAGCTCCAGTTCAGCCAGACTGCCGCGCACTTTGTCCTCATCATAAAGTTCTTTCTTGAGTTGATCATCAATGAGACGGGCAATCCCGACCAATCCACTCAACGGGCCAGACACCGGTGCACTCAGGACTTTTCCAAGGATACTCATGCTGACCCCTGCGCCTTCCAATCAACGACAATATTGACAAAATTATAGGGTGCGACGGGGCCTACGTATTTGAACATCAAGCGCGTCCCGAACTCCTCATCGAGTTTCTGGACTTCAAGGTCGACATCCTTTTCCTTGTCACGGTCCACGAGAAAGGCAGCATTAAGCACCATTCTCTCGCTGATAATCTTGTTGCTTCTGGTTTTTCGAACATGGGGGCGAATGCGGGACAAGATGGTTTCTTCGTCAACCCTGCGCTTCTCTGTCAGGGCTTTCTCAACGGCTTCGCCAAGCCGGATACGATCAAAATGGCTCTCTGTTGGGGACTTGCCTGCCAGAGAATCCCGTAGCTCACGGATACTCGGGTTTTCCTGAATCACTTCATCAAAAACCACATCCTTATACCAAAACGCCTTCAGGCCCAGTTCCACCCGCCCATGCATTTGTCCAAGTAACTGAGAGAACTCTTCATAGCGCCGTTCCAAAAGCCGCTCGCAAATGGAATCTGCCTCTGGGGCAATTGTGCCAAAGCGCACCGGAAGAAGGTCAAACTCTTCCATCGCCTCTTCGAGCACCAAAGTGTGCGCCATCATGTTGCGCCGGCTATTGTCGTACTCGACAACGGGAGAGTCACTCACCAACGCGGCAATGCGGCCCTTATTGATGGTGTAAACCGGATCGCTGCGCTCACCAATGCCACGCTCCTTAAACTCTCGTGCTTCCGGACAGTTGATAATAGCATAAAGATATTTGCCGTTTTCATGCTCCGTCGCACTCATATCGTTTCGTTCCTTTAGTTCCCGCGGTACGGGCTATTTGGCTTTGTTCACGCGTAATTCCAGCACACCGTTGTTGTAGGACTGCTTAAGGGTTTTGGATTTCACCTTGGAAGGTAGCTCAATTTCCTTTACGTATTGCCGTCCTCCAGAGGTTTTTATTGTGAGCTGATCCCCCTTGAAGGTGGTGGTGATATCTGCTTTTTTTACGCCCGGTAACTCGGCGGTTATGACAAACTCATCCCCTTCATCAAACACATCAACAAGCGGCTCGCGGACGTCGTTCACTTCCACGCCGTCATCGCTTGAATAAACATTGCCAAACGGTTCGACTTTTGCGCTCTGGCCACCCAGACCTGAGCGAATGCTGAAGCCGTAAACGCCCTTTGCCTGATCGCCCAATCCTTTGACCTTAAACTCACCCTGACCGGATTTTTGCTTTTCACCAGCTTCTGCAAGCTTACCGACCAGATCGATCATATTGCCAAGGCCCTTGAACAATCCGCCAAAGTCCATATCAACCGCGCCCTCGCCAAACCTGACGCCCTTGTCCGCTGATCCGCTTTGGTCTGTTGTCTTTTTCTTCGTCATTGCAAGCTTTCCTTCTTGAGCGGTGGAGTTGGCTTTATGCGGATCTGTCTTTCTCAACCCATTCCAGCCGGTGCATCAGTAATCGAGATGAAAACTGTGCGATGGCGGACGAGCCTTTCCCGCCGCCTCTGTACTGGCTTGTGGCCGATGCTGTGCCTTTGCTTTGCGGGCAGCTGGTACCTTGACCGGTTGCTCCATAATGAGTTGTTGCAGATCATCAATCTGGGTGCGGACCTTGGTGAGCTTTTCTTCGGTAGCCTTCACGCGCATGGTCCACATTTCACATTCACGTTCCAGCCGGGCGCGTTCGTTCTCCAGTTGCGAAAAACGGCTCACAAGGTGGTGACGCTCTCCTGAAAGGCACTCACGGTTCAGCGTTTGCAAGGTTGAAACATTGCGCAGAGCACTTTGCAGTTTTTTATTCGCCTTGGGCATGGGGGCCGTCCTTTCGCAATACCTTCATCTCAGCGGGTTTGGATTTGCTTTTCCTGCCACCGGACTTTGGTTTGGAAGTGGTTGGTGGTAACGGCGGGCAGTGGTGCTGAATAAGGCTGGTCAGAAGTTTTTGCTGTTGCAGGCGTTTATCATCGGCCCGCCCGATAAAGACCGATTTGGCACCCAAGACATCGAGACAAATCTGCACGAAGTACGGGTCATCTATGGTGGGACTGATGTTTTCCTGCGCGGCCACTTTGCAAATGGTGATGCTGGCCCGCAAAGTGGGGGTTTGATCATATTCGCCTGTTTCACGAAAATCACGCACCATACCCACAATCTGTGAGACTTTAGAACGCTCAAGGCCAGAGCGGGCAGCGGCCACACTCACTTCCAGATCCAGATCGGCATGCCCCACATCAATGGTGACAATACGGTCGCCTAAAGCATCTTGGGATTCATGAACCCCCGCATACTCCTGCGGATTGCTGGTGAAGATTGCACGAAAATCTGGATGGACTTTGATATAAGGTTCGTCCTGATTTTGTGCGGGCAAGACCAAAAGCCCCTCTTCCAAGACACCCAGCAGGACATTGTTGGCTTCTGCCCGAGAGCGGGTGAACTCGTCATAGATAAGAGTGTATCCTTCGCGGCAGGCTGTGGTCAGCCTATGGTCGGCCCACCGTTTGTCTGCGGCAACTTCAACCTTTTTGACCGAGTGAATGTAGCGGTCCACCACCTGACGGTAACTATACCCGTGCTCTGCCCCGACCAGATTGGAGGTCACCATCTCCTCATCACCGGTAATCATCACCGCCGGGCGGCTTAGTAGGGATGCTGTATGCAAAGCAAGAGTGGTTTTTCCTGTTCCAGCAGGCCCGCGAAAGTGGACGGAGTATCCTGCTCTGAGATAGGCAAGAGCTCGCTTGGTTAGGGATTTCACACTTTCGGTTTCAACGAAATCTGCCCGAGCCTGCGGCGTCAAAGTTGTAACGCCCTGAAAATGGTTTGATCCCAAAACTGCCGACATATTGATTGTACCTCTCGCCCGATCTTAAATTTTTGAAGTCGTATGGTGGTCTAGGTAGAGTCTGCGGCCCGCCATAGGGCGGACCGGTTTTCGTAGTTTATTTCTACTTTTCGCTATGCTCACAAAGAGCATGGAGAACTACTTTTTAGGCTTTGTCTGAGCTCTTGTTTTCTTGGAAGCGCTCTTCTTCGGGGTTTCAGCACCACCAGTATGATTAGGTTGTACGGTTGCCTGCCAGGCTTTTCTGGCCCCCAAACGGTCTGCCTTCAAGCCGCCTATCATTGAGGAAACCTGAACATCCAAAATAGATCTGAAATCTTGCAGTTCCTTGCGCTTTTCACTTGCGTTTTTCTTCTGCTCTTTTTGGATCTGAGATATGGATTGCGCAGTATTCTTTCGGATCATTTCGACTTCCCCGAAAATTCCTCCAAGGTCCGCCGAGATTGATGATTGAAGACTACTCATCGCCGCTTGTCTATCCTTGCGGTCTTTTTGAGACTTCTTCTTCCTATTTGGCTTTATCGCTGCAACATCTTGTAGGCGCTGCGCTCTTGTTGCGATGATGCCTTCGGCCAACTGGGCCATCTGATCGGTTAAACTCATTGTGCTACCTCACACCTTTGATCATCGGGGAGGTCATCGGGGAGACCCTATCCCCTTACTTGCTTGTAGGGTTAGACCGGCCCCGTTTCCGAAGCCGGCCTGGACAACAAGCCCCGGCAGTTAGGCTGCGGTTTGCTCGCCAGCTGTCAGGCCAACAGCTTCGGCATACTTCAGATAAGTGTCGACACTTGCTACAACAACGCGTGCTTCGATTGCCAGCAATTCAATGCCAACCAAAGAGACACGTGCCCATGCATCAACGACAATACCCTTATCCAAAATCCGGTCTATAACTTCTGCAAGACTGCTAGATGCGTTCATTTTTTCAATTGCCATGGAGTTTCTCCGTGGTTGAGGGGTTATTCTTGTTTTATGCAGCTACAGGTTAGCAGAATAAATTCCAAGCAACATCCAATAATAGGTAAGAATTCTGATATTCCATTCAACTGGTTAGGCAATTGCTTATAGATAAAATCATGCAACAATTTTATAAAAGCTTTCCTTCATAACGATTTATATGAATATCAATTAACATATACAAATTTCTACATATAAATAATAATAATTAATCTTAGCATCATGACCATACATTCATTTATTAATTAAAATTACTTCGATAGATATCCAAAAATACTATTTTTCATTCCGACTTTTCTCACGCCGGAACTCCTGACGCGCTTTGTAGATAATTTTCTTGGCGACTTTGGGCTTTCGGTCCATAAACCGGCGCAGGTCTTCCAGTTGCAGGACCAGAAGCTGCACAGTTCCCTCCGCCTCTGCCACAATCCTTGTCGGCTTCTGGCTTTCCACAAGAGGGAGGTTTCCAAAGAAGTCCCCTGTTCCCAAGGTACACTCCTTTCCATTAATGGTGGCGATGACACGGCCTGAGACAATGAAGAACAACCTGTCATCAACTTGTGAGAGATCTTGCATCCGATGACCTTCACGTATGGTGCGGGCATGAAGCAGCAGGCATAGGTCCGCAACCTCACTCGGTGACAATTTTTGGAACAGGGGAACTTCTGCCACCATGCTCCAGCTCACGACAAAGTCCCGGCTGTTAATCTCTCTCACAAAAGCAGTGCCCACAATGCCCACGGGTAACGCAAACAGGCAGTACCCCAGAAGCATGACAAGGCTTGCAATAACTTTGCCCAGTGGAGTTATGGGAATGACATCCCCGTAACCAACAGTGGTCAAAGTAGAAAAGGCCCACCACATGGCAGCGGGAATAGAGCCCAGCGCGTCCGGCTGCGCATCCCTTTCCGTGAGATACATAAAGGTTGCAGCTGTCAGGATGGTTCCTAAAATCACCAGAAGGCTGGCCCCTATCGCCTTGCGCTCCACCAGAACTGCGGAGAGGAGTGAGCGCAGGGCGGGGGAATAGCGGGCGAATTTGAAAAACCTTAGGAGCCGCAGGACAACAAAGGCTTTCAAGGACTCTTCATCCAATATAAGCGAGAGCAGAAATGGCAGAACCGCCAGAAAATCGATGATTGCAATTGGTTGAAGCGCATAATCAAGTCGCGCCCTCCAAGGGGAGAGCTGCCTGAGCGGCGGGTACAGGTCAGAAACCCATAGGCGCAATGCATATTCACTCAGGAAAATGATACTGGCGACAATACTGAACCAGACAATAAACGTCTGGTGGTCTTTGAAAAAACTCTGCTTAGTGGCAAGCACCGTCATCGCCACAGTCAAACTAATCAGACTGATCAGAACAATATCAACAATGCGGGCACTGCGATTATTCGCTGTTCCCGAATCCAAAGCGCGAAAGACTTTTAACTTTACCGTCTGCAGCATGCCTCAGCTCATCCACCAAACCTTCCCGAAACTAGCAGAGTAAGGTGAGGTGACAATTAAGAGCAGACAATAAAAAAGGGAGGGTTTCCCCTCCCCCTTATTTTTTCAATTAAAGAGCTGCCAAGTGTTCGCCGATGGCGTCCAGAGCCTCATTAGCTTTGGAGCCGTCGGTGCCGCCGGCCTGTGCCATGTCTGGACGTCCGCCGCCGCCGCGCCCGCCAAGGGCTGCAGAGCCGATGCGCACCAGATCAACAGCAGTGACTTTGTCGGTGAGGTCGGAAGTGACACCCACGACGATGGAGGCTTTGCCCTCTTCCGCCACATTGATCAATGTAACAATTCCGCTGCCAAGAGCTGTCTTGCCTTCATCTGCCAGACCTTTCAGGTCTTTTGGATTGATGCCTTCCACCACGCGGGCCATGTATTTGAAGCTGCCTGCATCGCGCACGGTGTTTTCTGCGGAGCCACCGCCGCTCATGGCCAGCTTTTTCTTGGCTTCGGCCAGCTCACGCTCAAGTTTCTTGCGCTCGTCCAGCAAGGCACTTACACGGGCTGGAACGTCTGCCGCGCTTGTCTTCAAGATACCTGCAGTCTCACGCATGCGGGCATCTTGTTCCGCCAGATACTCGCGGGCTGCCTGACCGGTGAGCGCTTCAACACGGCGCACACCTGCTGCAACGGCCCCCTCGGAGACGATTGTCACCAGTCCGATATCACCGGTGCGCTGCACATGAGTACCGCCACAAAGCTCCACTGAGTAAGTTTTACCAGCTTTTTCGCCCTCAACGGCGGTGCCCATGGACACCACGCGCACTTCGTCGCCATATTTTTCGCCAAATAAGGCCATGGCACCGGATTCGATGGCATCATCAACGGCCATCAAGCGGGTTTCCACTGGGCTGTTTTGCAAAACCATGGTGTTGGCAAGCGCTTCAATACGCACCGCTTCTTCATCTGCCACCGGCTTTGGATGGGAGAAGTCAAAACGCAGGCGCTCTTGTGATACCATTGAGCCTTTCTGGGCCACATGGGTGCCAAGAACTTCACGCAGAGCCTCATGAACAAGGTGTGTGGCGGAGTGGTTGGAACGAATGGCGGTACGCCGTGTGCTATCCACTTCCAGCTCCAGCGCCAGATCAGCTTTTACGCTTCCCTCAACCACTTCCACCTGATGGACAAACAAGCCATCAGCTTTCTTCAAGGTATCCAGAACCTGAAGCTTGATCCCATCGGCAAACATGATGCCGGTATCGCCAACCTGACCACCGGATTCGCCGTAGAACGGTGTCTGGTTCACAATCACAAAACCAGAATCGCCCGCATTCAGGCTGTCGACTTCTTCGCCGTCTTTGACGAGGCCAAGAACAACACCTTCAACTTTTTCGGTTTCATAACCAAGGAACTCGGTGGCACCCAGCTTTTCTTTCAAGGCAAACCAGACAGCATCGGTTGCCGCTTCACCGGAACCGGACCATGCAGCACGGGCATCGGCGCGCTGGCGCTCCATTGCGCTTTCAAAGCTATCGGTATCCACGGTGATCTCACGGCTGCGCAGAGCGTCTTGCGTCAGATCCAGCGGGAAGCCGTAGGTGTCGTAGAGTTTAAACGCTGTCTCGCCGTCCAGCCTATCCCCTTTACCGAACGTGGCTGTGGCATCTTCCAAAAGACCTAGACCGCGCTCAAGTGTTTTAATGAAGCGCTTTTCTTCCAGCTGCAATGTTTCGGTGATCAAAGGCTCGGCGCGAACCAGTTCAGGGTAAGCCTGCCCCATTTCACGTACCAGAGTTGGCACCATTTTAAAGATCAGCGGGTCACGGGCACCCAGCAGGTTCGCATGGCGCATGGCGCGGCGCATGATCCGGCGCAGCACATAGCCACGGCCTTCGTTGGATGGCAGAACTCCATCTGCAATCAAAAACGCTGTGGAGCGCAGATGATCTGCAATCACCCGGTGGCTTGCCAGAGCTTTGCCCTCTGCATCCACGCCCGTCAGGTTTTCTGAGGAACCGATCAACGCCCGGAACAGATCAATCTCGTAGTTGTTGTGCAAACCTTGCAAAATTGCTGCAAAGCGCTCCAGACCCATTCCCGTATCAATGGAGGGATGCGGCAGGTCCACACGCTTATCGGCGAGCTGCTCATATTGCATGAATACGAGGTTCCAGATCTCGATAAACCGGTCCCCATCTTCCTCGGGAGAACCTGGAGGGCCGCCCCAAACCTTTTCACCGTGGTCATAGAAAATTTCAGAGCACGGACCGCAAGGCCCTGTGTCGCCCATGGACCAGAAGTTGTCGGAGGTGGCGATGCGGATGATCTTGTCATCGCTCAAACCACCGATTTTCTTCCACAGATCAAAAGCTTCCTGATCCTCGGAATACACGGTGACAAGGAGCTTTTCCGCAGGAATTCCGTATTCCTTCGTCAAAAGCTTCCAAGCAAGCTCGATGGCATCTGCCTTGAAATAGTCTCCGAAGGAGAAGTTGCCCAGCATTTCAAAGAAGGTGTGGTGGCGGGCCGTGTAGCCCACATTGTCCAGATCGTTATGCTTGCCACCTGCACGCACGCACTTCTGGGAGGAAGTGGCGCGTACATAGTCGCGCTTTTCCAGACCCGTAAATACGTTTTTAAATGGTACCATACCCGCATTGGTGAACATCAACGTAGGGTCATTACGAGGCACTAAGGGGCTAGACTGCACGACCTCATGGCCGTTTTTCTTAAAGTAGTCGAGAAATGTCGACCGGATTTCGTTCACACCGCTCATAAGTTCAGCTGTCCGTCTTGTTCTATTTTACCACGAAGTAAAAATGGCTTCGGGGCATGAAGTCTTACTCTTGGCCTACCCAAGTTCATTAAATAGTTATCCGGTGTTTTATCGATGAAGACTGCGACTGTCCATGTGTTTGGACAGGGAACCGTTTAAAACTACTCCGAACCGGTAAATTTCTGTAGGCTTTACAGGTTTTAGCGGCGCGATACACAGCAAAAACACTCCTGCACATTTTAAGGGAAGGCTGCGTGCCATTCCAGCCACACACGCGCATACAAAAAGGGCCAGTCCTTTACGGGCTGGCCCCTTCACATAAAACTCAGTGCATGAGAGCTTAAGAGCGTCGAAGGAGCCTTATTCAGCCCCAAGCCATGAAGGACGCGCTATTCGCTTTCCTGCCCTTTTTCCGGATCAGCGATCACTTCAGCAATCAACCCCGCATTCTGGCGGATTGCCAGTTCAATTTCATCGGCGATCTCAGGGTTTTCTTTCAAGAAGTTCTTGGAGTTCTCACGGCCCTGCCCAAGGCGCTGGCTGTTGTAGGAGAACCAGGCACCGGATTTATCCACGATACCGCCTTTAACGCCCAGATCCAGCAACTCACCATTCTTGGAGATGCCTTCACCATAAATGATATCGAACTCAACCTGCTTGAAAGGAGGCGCCATCTTGTTCTTCACCACCTTCACGCGGGTCTGGTTGCCCACGATCTCGTCCTTGTCCTTGATGGAACCGATGCGGCGAATATCCAGACGCACGGAAGCATAGAACTTGAGAGCGTTACCGCCTGTTGTGGTTTCTGGCGATCCAAACATGACACCGATCTTCATACGGATCTGGTTGATGAAGATCACCATGGTGTTGGACTTGGAAATAGATGCGGTCAGCTTGCGAAGGGCCTGACTCATCAAACGCGCCTGAAGACCTGGCAGGCTATCGCCCATTTCGCCTTCCAGCTCCGCTTTTGGTGTCAAGGCAGCAACGGAATCGATGACCAGAACATCAATGGCACCGGAGCGCACCAGCGTATCAGCAATTTCCAGAGCCTGCTCCCCAGCATCGGGCTGCGAAATAAGCAGGTCATCGATATTTACACCCAGCTTGCGGGCGTAGATGGGATCAAGCGCGTGTTCGGCATCTATGAAGGCGCAAATGCCGCCTTCCTTTTGGGCCTCGGCAACAGTGTGCAGGGCCAGCGTTGTTTTACCGGAAGATTCAGGACCGTAAACTTCAACGATACGCCCCTTTGGCAAACCGCCTATGCCCAAGCCGATATCCAGCCCCAGCGAGCCGGTTGAAACGGATTGAATCTCCACCGCCTGCCCTTGGCCCATACGCATAATAGAGCCCTTACCGAAGGCTCGCTCGATTTGTGAAAGCGCTGCATCCAGTGCTTTAGTTTTGTCCATCATATTGCTCTCAACAAGGCGGAGTGAAGTTTGTGACATTGTATACCTGTTCCTTATTCCACGATGGACGGGCAGATTCAAAGCTTCCCTTTTGTACGCTTTTTGTTCCCATTTTTCAACACACTATAACCCATTGTATTTATGCCTTAAAATTCAATATGTTCTCCAATTGTTCCATGTGCGTAACTTAAAGATATTCACAGGCACCTATTTGGGGATGATTCTGAAACCTCCAGTTTTCGCGGGTTTTCGCCGCATGGTTAACCCATTCCTATCGCCCACGCTTCTTTACGCATTGCCACAAGTGCCCTGCCCTGATACGAAAAACCCTTGTAATGTGAGTAGTGAGCTAGAATGACCACAACTTCCCGCCCGATCGCCGTTTTCGGTGCCATTCATGCAGACCGCGTCGCCCATGCTTTCCAATTGATTGCCAAGGATACATCCACGCCGGGAAAAATTTCCCTGTGCGCAGGAGGCGTTGGCACCAACATCGCCCTGGCCCTTGCCCGGCTGGACCTCTCCCCCGCCATCGTTGGCTGTGTGGGAGATGACGCCGATGGGCGGTGGATCTCCGATTTCTTGGGGGAACGTGGCGTTCTCACCCAGTGTATTCAGCGGATTGAAGGTGCTCGAACGGGAAGTTATCTGGCCCTGCACAATCCTGCTGGCGACCTTTTTGCAGCTATTTCAGACAGCGAAATTACAGCCAAAGTGGCCTTGCCAACCAAAGAGCTTTGGCCCGCGCCGCTGGAAAACTCTGAAATCTGGTTTTGTGAAACCAATCTGGAGCCCCAGCTGTTGCAAATCATTGCCGAACAGAAGGGACACAGAAAACTGGCGGCGGATACGGTGTCCATTGCCAAGGCGGGCAGGCTGCGTCCAATCCTTTCACAAATCGACTGCCTGTTCACCAACCGGCACGAAGCTGCCGCCCTTCTGGAGACAAGAACTGAGCAGCCAACCAAAGACATGGCCAAGGCCTTGATAGACTTGGGCTGCAAGCTGGTGAGCATTACCGATGGACCGCAGGCACTCACTGTTGCAAAGGGCAGCGCACTGCACTCCCTGCCCGTGACACGGCGTGAAACAGTGGACGTGACCGGAGCGGGTGATGCGTTTATCGCCGGATTTTTGCGGGCCCAGTGGCAAGGCAAGCCCACGCTGGACTGCGCCTATGATGGACTGGCCGCCTCCTCCATCACCATTGAGGCAACAGGCGCGGCCCCTGCCACACTCACAGTGGCCGCCATGGACAAACGCTGCAAGGAACTGCAGTTGAAACAGGATAACCACCCCCAACCATAAGCAGAAAATACGGGATAGATGACAATGAAAATTTATCACTCCAAAGAAGTGGAAGAGGCGCTCAAAACCGGCGCTCCTGTTGTTGCTCTGGAATCCACCATCATTACCCACGGCATGCCCTACCCGCAAAACGTGGAAACCGCCCGTGAAGTGGAAGCGATTATTCGCGAAAACGGTGCTATTCCGGCAACAATCGCTGTGCTCGAAGGCAAGCTGCACGTTGGACTTGAAGATGCCGAGCTGGTTGAGCTGGCCCAAGCCAAAGACGTGATGAAGTGCTCGCGGGCAGACTTGAGCATTGCAATTGCCATGGGGCGCAACGGCTCCACCACTGTCGCCGCCACCATGATGGCAGCCTATGCTGCTGGCGTAAAAATTTTCGCAACGGGCGGCATTGGCGGTGTGCACCGCGGCGCTGAAACCACCTTTGATATTTCTGCAGACCTTGAAGAACTTGCAAGAACCCCTGTTTGTGTTGTTTCTGCTGGTGCCAAAGCACTGCTTGATATTCCAAAGACTTTGGAAGTTCTGGAAACACGCGGCGTTCCTGTCATCACCTATCAAGCTGACACAGTCCCTGCATTCTGGTCTCGCGACAGCGGATTGAAAGCACCTTACCGGCTGGACAGCCCCGAAGACATCGCCAAAGTTCTCAAGGCACGCGAGGAGTTCAGTAGTCAAGGTGGCTCCTTGATCACCAACCCTGTTCCTGCCGGTGATGAAATACCCGTTTCCGAAATGTCCGAGTTTATTACTGCTTCCATTGAGGAAGCAAACAAGCAGGGTATTACGGCCAAAGATGTGACACCATTTGTACTGGGCCACCTTTTCGAAATCACCAAAGGGCGTAGCTTGAAAACCAACATTGCGCTTGTGAAGAACAACGCAAAACTCGCAGCTCAATTGGCTGTTCAGTTGGCAAAGCAAAACTGACCTGAAGACAGAAGGAGGCCTTTATGGCTTCCTTCATTTTTGCAGGGGCATGGGTGAACCTCAGACAACACTCCGCTTCCCCCCTACCTTCAAAGCACACCTTATGTGTCTTTGATCTCTGATTTTAGAGTTTCCATCAGTCTCTCGGCTGGCATCGCCCTAGTGAGGGGGGCTCCCTGCCCTGCCCAATGGGCCGCGAATCCGTAGTTTCCTTTCGCAGTAGCCGCAGCATTCAAAGCTTTCCCAGCGTGATATGCAATGGGATAATCAGGGACAACCTCGTTTGCGACGGTTTGCCCCCAACGTGAAACTTTGTTCAGCACGCACCGTGCGGGACGGCCAGAAATTACGCGCGTCATCACAGTGTGGTAGGCCCCTTCTCCATTAAGGGCCGCAAGATATTCATCATTGGCATTGCTTTCATCGCAAGCAACAAAGGCCGTCCCCAATTGAGCGGCAATTGCACCTAAACCCAAAGCAGCGCTAATGCCCTCCCCATCCATAATTCCGCCTGCGGCAATAACCGGGATCTGTAGTTTTTTAACCAGAAGATGTGTCAGCGGAAACACGCCATACTCATCATCGGGAGCGTTTTCATCAAAGCAACCACGATGCCCACCTGCTTCCCAGCCTTGCGCGATCACGGCATCCATACCAGCGTCTTGCGCCTGCAGCGCTTCGCTCAAATTTGTAACACTGGCCAACAAGGTGCTGCCCTGTGCCTTTAAAATTGAGATCTGGTCCCGATCAGGCAGGCCGAAATGGAAACTTATAACCGGACATTTCTCTTCGACAAGCACATCGAACATCGGCTTATTGCTCAAAAAACTCTCGTAGATTTTCTTAAGCTCACTCGGCCTTTCAGCATCATACTCTGAAAACATCGGGGAGATGCGATCCAACCAGGCGCTTTCTTTAACCGGGTCCCGTAAAGGCGTCCTATTGCAGAAAAAGTTCAAGTTAAAAGGCTTAGTGGTCAGAGCCCTTGTCTTTTGAATCATTGAACGAGCCGTCTCAGCCGATGCTGCCCCAAGTCCCAAAGAGCCAAGCCCCCCACAGTTGGAGACAGCTGCGGCAAGCTCCGAGTTTGAGATACCGGCCATGGGTGCTTGAATAATGGGGGACGAAATTCCCAGTTTCTGTAAGAATTCATAGCTTTTACTCATTTGGAGCGCTCCGCCTATAAACTACTTGAATTTCTTTCATAGCTCAGAGCATAGAACTATCACTACTCTTAATTCCCCAAAACCGGATAAAAAGACTCCTAAGCTTAAGTTAGGCCTCTCATGCCTTCCGGGGCGCATACTCAAACCAAAACACTGCCGGTTACGCGGTCAGCGTACCTGCTAAAGCCCCCACATCACCTTCAAATCGTAATTTAGAAAATCTAAATGAATGGTTTTATCCATACTCTGGATTCTTCCAGTGAAAGCCTTTATACCGATCCATTGATTGTTTTTTCGCAACCAGAACTGTTGGCGGTGACAAACCGCACCTGACTAGAACCTAAAAGATATTAAGGTTTACCTATGCGCAGACTTATTGCAATTGGCTTGGCTCTTGTTGCTGCTGGCTGTCAACCCAGTACACGATCCAGCTTTTCTGTCATCAGACCACAGGCAGGTTCCCAAACAATAGAGGTCAGGGCCTCTCCTGAAAAAGTGCGTGAAACCCTTGTGAGCAGCGCAACAAAACGGGGTTCCTACATTATTCAGGATGACCCCAACATGGTTATTATTGAAAATGCCATGCGCAAAGCCAATCCGGTTCTCGATGAGGAATTTGGACCATCGGAAGTGGGTGAGCGGGTTATCCGTGTTCGGGTTCGATTCTCCGGTACGCGCTGTGACACAACCGTGGTGCAGGATCTGGCCTTGATCAATGATTCCAGAACTCCGGGAGAGCGTTCCTTCCGTCTGCCCGGTGACAGCAATACCTTGAGAAGCCTGCAGCGCTTGAAAGCAAACTCTGAAAAGGGCAGTGGCTGCTAAAGCCATACACTTGAAAACCTGATCTGGAGCATATTCCGCGCTTGTTCTTGGCCGGATACGTTCCAGATTTATCTATCAGCTTTTTCCAGTTGCCCTTGATCCAGAACCTCTTTCACAGTGACAGCCAGCTGCTTGAGGGAGAAAGGCTTTGGCAAAAACGTAAACTGCTCTCCCTCCGGCAAATTCTTTTCAAATGCCTCCTGCGCATAGCCTGAAACAAATATTATTTTCAGGCTGGGACACGTTTTGCGCAGCTCGATCAAGAGGGACGGTCCATCCATCTCCGGCATAACAACATCGGATACCACGAGATCCACCGAGATATCCGTATCCTCCAAAAGCTCCAGAGCTTCCGTACCGGACCCTGCCTCATACACTTTATAGCCCCGCGAGCTTAAGGCCCGCGCTGCAAAGGCGCGCACGGCTTCTTCGTCCTCTACCAGCAAGATGCTGGCGGACCCCGTCAAGTCAGTCAATGGCGGGGACTTGACCTTATTTTCCGGTTCCTCGGATTTTTCCTCGCTCAAATGGCGGGGCAGGAAGATATTGAAAGTGGCTCCCTTGCCCACTTCACTTTGACAAAAAATAAACCCGCCTGTCTGCTTGATAATGCCGTAAACCGTTGAAAGGCCGAGCCCCGTCCCCTTGCCAACATCCTTGGTAGAAAAGAATGGATCAAAGATTTTGGAAATCACACTAGCAGGCATTCCTTGTCCGCAATCTTTTACCTCAATCAAAACATATTCGCTTGCTGGCATTCCCCGCGTATTTTCAAAGCTCTCACAGTCTTTCCGCTCCACGTTTCGGGTGCGGATACTCAACGTTCCCCCATCCGGCATGGCATCACGCGCATTCACGGCAAGGTTCACAATCACTTGCTCAAGTTGGTTCACATCCGCCATAACCGGCCACAGGTCGCGCCCATGAACTACTTTCAGTTCGACCTTCTCACCAAGCAAGCGGTCCAGAAGGATTGTGAGCTCCTGCAACACATGGGAGAGCTCCAACTCCTTGGGGCGTAGGGTCTGCCGCCTTGAGAAGGCCAGTAGCTGGCGCACGAGACCAGCGGCACGATTGGCATTTTGCTTAATGTTCATAATGTCCTGAAACGCTGGATCTGTTGGCCGGTGGCTGGCCAGAAGCAGGTCTGAAAACCCGATAATAGCCGTGAGGACATTATTGAAATCATGGGCAACTCCGCCCGCCAGCTGCCCGACAGCCTGCATCTTCTGACTTTGGGCAAATTGCACTTCCAATGTTTTTTGCTGGGTTGTTTCCAGGACATAAACCATTGAGGTGCCTTCGTCGGCCTCCGTATCAAGTACTCCTGACACATAAAAGGTGCCGGAGCGCTCTTCCCCGCCAATGCCCAGCGTCAAGTCGAGAGGTTGTATATTGCTGTGCCCCTTCCCTGCACTTTCCAGAGCCGCCAGCAGGTCCTTTCTCCCCCCCTCTTGAACAAGATCAGCCAGCTGACTTCTGTTCACGGCAGAATCGCTTGTGCCGAACAACTTGGCAAAAGGTGCATTGGTGCGCTCAATTCTCCCCTTGCTGTCCACGGATGCAATTGCCATGGGAGCACTGTTGAAAAACCTAGAAAATCGCACTTCCGCCGCCCGAAGAGCCTCGGCACTTTCCTCGCCTTTCGAACGGTTAAGAACCAATGTCCGGCTTTCTCCAGGCTGCCCCTTGCTCCCGAATGTGACCCGGTGAAGCAGGCGAACGGGAAGTACTATTCCCTTGCGCGTGACAAGGTCTACATCAAAACTACCGGTTTTGACTTCCCCCTCGCCCCCTGCCATGGACAGAATAAGAGAGGCACCATCCCCACGAACGATATCCGAGAGCTTAAGCTTTCCCGCCTCAAACGCTGTCAGATCATGCCCCAGCCATTCTGCGAGAGTGGCATTAAGATAGACCAGTTTCCCAAGAGGGTCGCAGGACATAAAGCCGGAGGGGGCGTGATCGAGAAAATTTATGGCCCGTTGCAGTTCGCGAAAAGACGTTTCCTGATCCAGCCTATCCTTTGAAATGTCTGAAACATGCCAGATAACCAAGCCGCTTTTGCTTTCAACGCCGGCCTCATTATGGATTGGCTGTACTTTGATCCGGTACCAGCAACTCTTTCCCTCCGGCTGGTTCAACGGGTGTTTAAGGCGGATTTCCGCCTGTGATTTTCTGCCTTCGCTGATGTCTCGGCAGAGTTGGTAAATAGCCTGATTAGCTTCCGGTTCATTGGCAAAGGCCCGCTCCACTGAACGGGCCTTGGACATTTGCTCAGCACCAGTTAGCTGCAAATAGGTGGTGTTGGCAAAGTGAACGTGGCCTTGAGGGTCTGTTATTACCGCGCCTTCATCTATCGAATTCCAATAGGCTTGGGCAAAGGGCATCTCCTGAGCTGGCAGTGACAGCCTGAGATAGCCAAGGGCATAGGCAAACAAGGCCAGAAGCCCCAAGCAAGAGAGTACCGCCAACAGGCCAAGGATATACCCCTGCACCAGTCCTTCTCCCGCAAAGGCAATGGCCAATACGGCGCTAAGCAGCAGCCCTCCAAGGAACACAAGCGCTGTTGTACTGCCCGGCTTTGCCAGCGGCTGCACACGCTGTTGAAGTGCGTGCAAATCAACTCTCGTCATCAGATAGTGTCCCCAACGGCTCCGCGGTTCTGATTCGTTTTTCTATTGTAGTCTGTCTTATGCCCATCAAAATCACTATTTCCCCACCCAAGGATCATTCCTTTCGCTGCCTGAGTTCATTCGGGCAGGCGCAGCTCCGATCTAGGGACTCTGCATACAAGGGGATACGCTCTTTGGAGCAGCCATTCCGCCTGCGACTTTTTGTCTAGGCCTGTGAACTATCGTTAATACTTGGAGGCCATTTTTTCTTATCCAAAGCTCCCCATTAATGAAATAAAAAGTTAAAATTCAACTATTTGAAGAAACCTAATCGCGAGTTATTAGTAAAATAAACCCTCAAATTCCCAGATGCCTATGGTTTTTACCTGTATTGCATTTGATGGGAAGACACGACTGAGTGGGGCGGAGCAAACTGTTTAGAAACTTGCTTACTGCGAACGGGCAAGCTTGGGAAAAGGAAGTCGCTCCAATAAGCTGCTCATAGGTCGCACCTTACATATTACATATTGGCTTTATCTGATCACAATATATATTGGTGCAATTAAACTTAATTTGAATTTGGTGGTATTCCCCTCGGGCACTTCAGGCACTTGGGATTGCGTGTTGCTATAGTGAGGACAGAATGCAGGAATGGCTAATCTCGACACTGAACATGTCACCGAAGGCAGCCTTTGTAACTATAGTCTTTGTTACAGTTGCTTTTGTGTTCGGGTTGGCTGCTATCACCGTGCCACTCTTGAGACGCCTGGCACGCACCACTTATCGGGGCTCTAGAAATCGCCAACCACGAATCGCCATCATGGATGCGGCCGATGTGGACAATCGCAGGCGTTTGCTTCTGATCCGCCGGGATAATGTGGAGCATCTCATTTTGGTGGGCGGCCATAATGATGTGGTCGTGGAACAAAATATCATCAGAGGTGTTCCTGTCTCCAGTGGTCTTGGTCGGCGCTCGCCCCTTCACGATGTCTCGAACCAGCAAGATGGAAGCTATGAGCAGGCCCCAAAGGCAGCTGACGAGGGAGCCATTGCAGCCTCCTCTTTATCACCTGCTGCAAGCACAAATGCTAACACACACCAAGGCTTGGGAGAGCACCGTCCCTATACACCTCCCAAGGCAATGGAGCCGCGAACTGCTTCCGCGCCCTTAGCCAAGCCTGAGGCTTTGAAAAGTGTAAGTCCTGCTGCGCAGAATAAACCAATTCCGAGCGCCGGTGTCTCAAAACCTCCTCAAAAGGCTTTGGACAAACAACCTCCGGTCAGAGCACGCGCGCCCATTAAAAGTGCCTTAACACCGCCGCTCTCTTCTTTGACAAACAAAGCCACCGCACCAGTTGGCAAAGCTGCAGACACAACCAAGGCAACTACCGCCAATCCCTTTTTAGGAAAAACAAGCGCTGCTCTGCCCAATGCCCCGCACCATAATGCTATTGCAAGGTCTCAAACCAAAGAAAGTCCTAAACTGCAAACTACCGGTAAGGACACGGGCACCGCCCGAAAAGCTCCCCCAGAAAAAGTCATTGAAAAGAAAGTTCCGAATAAGACTGTGGGAGCGGCTCTCCAAAAGGAAACAGCCTAGAGCGTATAGCCGAAAAGTGGATACTGATTTTCTGTTAAATATACACCCCTAAATAATAGGTTATAGAAGTGAGCTGTTTCAACAAACAAAAGCTCGCTTCAGCACAAAAGTACGTTAAAGCGAGCTCGTTATATCCTTGACGGGATATAAAAGGGCTCACACAAAGCTTGCGCAGCCCTCTCAGGACTTGTTAATCAATCATCCCGATAGATTTTCTCACGGCGCTCATGCGCTTCTTGTGCCTCAATGGACAAAGTGGCAATGGGACGCGCATCCAGTCGGCGAACTGAAATTGGCTCCCCTGTTTCCTCACAGTATCCATAGCTTCCATCTTCGATACGCTCCAGCGCTGCATCAATTTTGGAAATAAGCTTGCGCTGGCGATCGCGCGCACGCAGCTCAATGGAACGATCGGTTTCTGACGAAGCGCGATCAGCCAAATCAGGATGATTTTGGCTCTCCTCTTGAAGAGTTGCTAGGGTTTCCTTGCTCTCTTTAAGAATCTCTTCTTTCCAGGACTGAAGTTTTCGACGGAAATACTCCACCTGTTGCTCGTTCATAAACGGCTCGCCCTCTGAGGGGTGATAGTCAACTGCGATATCAACCGCCATGTGTAACTCCGGATACCTCTGTTCGCGGCTGGAATATAGCCAGATGAGTACAAAACAACAACTTACTTGTAGCCATCCTCACAACCTAAATTGAATATCTATTTAATTTCAAATGGATAACTAACATTTACGTTGTTATTAATAATGTCCTTACCCTAAACCATGCCAACAAAAAGCCAAATTTCCCAAATGCGATTCTATTTAATCACAATGCCGCATTATAAGTATGACACTTTACATACACAAATTTAAGTAATTCCTCTTTGAGATAGGTTGGGTGAAACTCTTGAAAAGTTGAAAAATCACGCTCCGAATAAAGTGAAGCTCACATTTCAAGTGGTTATTTAAACGCAAAGACGAGAATCACCGGGAGTAGCAAGCCTCCACGAACCGTAGACACATTTGGAAGTTGCTCAATCGCAGCCCCTCCCGCCCACTTTAGCTTTCAAACGCCAGAAGCAATTGCATGAACTGAGAGTTGTCCGATCTTAGATGCGCAATCAGCTACAAATACCCCAAAGTAAAGCAGTAACCAGCGAGAGATCCTCCATTAAATGTTTACTTAAAATAGACCAGATAAATTATGAGGATGTTTGCAACCTATCGATAAAAAGGCATAATCATTAATATTAGATTATCCATTTGCGGGGGCAGAACGATGGATGTAGGTACGCAGCGTATATCTCACCAGCAATTAAACATTACTCCTCAACCGGTTAATGCAAAGGAAGAAAAAACCTCTGTAAAAACCGAGCTTACCGAAGGCTTGGCTGTGAACCTTGCCCAAGAGAGTGATTCGTCTGAAACATCTTCCGATAAGGGTCATCAATCAGATAGCCGTATTGGGTTTCCCGCAACGGATCTGCCAAAGTTGACCGAGTTGACGGAAGAGCGTGTCATCAAAGAACATGTTCACGACGAGGAACTTGGCTCCTCCGTATATCGCTTGAGAAAAGAACCTGAGGGTGCTGTTATCTTTGAGGTCCCTTCCGAAGCAGTTCGGAAAATGCGTCTGTTTGTGGACCAGCTCCTGTCCGTTCAAGAAACCGGACTGTCCCACCATAAGGCCGTGGGCGAAGCCATCGAGGCAACAAAGCAGCACGAAGAAGCTTCCTAAGCTCACTTGCCAATTACTGCAACCATACTAATTCCCCCTCGGTACACGTTCAGGGCGCGCACTCTTTTGCGCGCCTAAGCTGTCTCTAACACAGCCTGTGCGCCTGCAACGAGCATACTCCCAATTTTCCCCTTCCAACGGCAATTCCATTACGAATTTTTAACAGGGTTCCTGCGCGGCTGCTCAAGTCCTCTGCGAGATGTAAGGACTGATTTAAACTTATGGTCAGTCTTGCTCTCAGCTTCCCTAAAGATTAATCTCCCTGAAATTGAACCCAACAGTTTTTAAGGACTCCCAATGAAATTTACTGGAACTTCCGATTATGTCGCTACGAACGACCTGACCGTCGCCGTAAATGCTGCAATAGCATTGGAGCGGCCACTTCTCATTAAGGGGGAACCGGGAACGGGGAAAACTGTCCTTGCGCACGAAGTTGCCAAAAGCCTTGGTGCCCCCCTTCTGGAATGGCACATCAAGTCCACGACCAAAGCGCAGCAGGGCCTTTATGAGTACGATGCGGTCTCTCGTCTTCGAGACAGCCAGTTGGGTGACGAGCGTGTTAAAGACATCAACAACTACATCCGAAAGGGAAAGTTGTGGCAGGCATTCCAGATGGGAGAGCGCCCTGTCTTGCTCATAGACGAAATCGACAAGGCAGATATCGAGTTTCCAAACGATTTGCTGCTAGAGCTGGATAGAATGGAATTCCACGTCTACGAGACAGGCGAGACCGTTAAAGCCACTCAGCGCCCCATTGTGATTATCACATCCAACAACGAAAAAGACCTACCGGACGCCTTTTTGCGCCGCTGCTTCTTCCACTTCATCAAGTTCCCCGATACGCAGACAATGCAAGACATTGTGGGAGTGCACTTTGGCAACATTAAAGAGCGCTTGCTGGCAGAAGCCCTGAAGACATTCTATTCCTTGCGCGATATTCCCGGCCTCAAGAAGAAGCCTTCAACCTCTGAGCTTCTGGACTGGATTAAGTTACTTTTGAATGAAGATGTGGATGCCGAGACCTTGAGAGAAACGGAGTCCCGAAAAGTGATTCCACCTCTGCATGGGGCTCTTTTGAAAAACGAGCAGGACGTTCACCTGTTCGAGCGACTGGCATTTATGCGTAACCGCTAACTCCCCCTCCGGTTTTCAAAGATACAAAAAGGGCTGTCACAAATTTAGGAATGTGACAGCCCTTTTGTATTTTAACTTCTGCGGCCAATCATTAGTTAAATATGTATACTACATGCATTATTATTCAATAATTTGAAAATGAGTAAATTCTGTCATTCCAGTGCCAATTAATTGCTCAGATGAAGTAATATTGAGCAAATTTCGGAGTTTTTCTGCCCATTACTTTTAAGGGGTCAATAAATTCTTTTCTTTAAACCAATAGACATATATGATCGCTTATAACATTAATAAATAACAATTATTTTGCATCGCACAATATATTTCCATTTCATTATAAAAGCGCAAAATTACTCTGCGCGAAAGTGGAGGAAAATTCAATGCTACGGTTGATGTTACTTCGTCATGCTAAATCTGATTGGGCCGATACTGCAGTGCACGATCATGATCGACCACTGAGTGGGAGGGGTTGGTCTGCTGCAGAAGCCGTTGGGCTTCACATGCACCAACACAACCTTTGTCCATCCACAGTGCTGTGCTCAACAGCTTTAAGAACCCGGCAAACCCTCATCGAAATTATGCCCTATATGCGGGACAACACCAAAATCCATCTCCTGCGCGATCTCTATAACAGTTCAGAATCCGATTACGTGGATACCATCTGTTCTCTGGGCGCCTTTAGCCCAACCTTGCTGGTGGTCGGGCACAACACGGCCATTCAGGAAACCGCACTGGAACTTACCGGGTCAGGTAGCCCTGAGCTTATCTCACAAATGGAACAGAAGTACCCGACAGCGGGAATGGCCATAATTGATTTTGATGCCCGCCGCTGGTCTGAGGTGGGAAGGGCAGCCGGGAGGCTTGTCTCATTCTTCCAACCGCGGACACTGAAGGCCGTAAGTAACTAACGGCCTTCACAGTAATAAGTTTGCGCTTTTCAATTGTAATCAACCGAAGGACACCCCACATTGCCCTTCGGAGGTCGCACTTGATAAAGCTTTCAAAAATCATTTCCGAATCGAAAATCGCTCTCGATACCATTGGGGAAACAGCTAGTGATTTAGCCACTCCTTCAGTACGGTTAGGGGTTACCGGTCTGTCCAGATCCGGCAAGACCGTTTTTATTTCGGCGCTGGTACACAATCTGATTGCGGGTGGACGTTTGCCTTTGCTTTCAGCGGTAGCCCGCGGACGGCTGGAAAAGGCATATTTGCAACCCCAGCCCGACGATACGGTACCGCGATTTGACTATGAAACCCATATAGGTTTGCTGGCAAAAGACCGTGTCTGGCCGCAATCAACCCATCAGGTTTCAGAGCTACGTCTTACGATCGAGTTCGAATCCGCTTCCTATTTGCAGCGCAAACTGGGGAGGGGAAAGCTCAATCTAGACATTATCGACTACCCTGGTGAGTGGCTGCTTGACCTGCCGTTGCTGAACCAGAGCTTCAAGCAGTTCAGCACCAACGCTTTGCAACGCGCGCGCCAGCATCCAGAACTTTCCAAGGATTTTCTCGAGCTGCTCGAAAAACACAAGGGCGCAATTGATCTGGAAGCGAGTGAAGAGGTTGCCCGCCAACTAGCCAAAACCTTTACCGCTTACCTTGGCAAGTGCCGCGGCGAAGACCATGCCCTTTCCATGCTCCCCCCAGGTCGATTTTTAATGCCCGGTGATATGGAGGGCTCCCCCGCCCTCACCTTCGCGCCGTTGGAGCTGAAACATGACGCGGGAAGTGCGCAAGCGGGAAGCCTGCGGGCTCTCATGGAAAAGCGTTATGAAGCCTACCGCAAATATGTCGTACGCCCGTTCTTTAAAAATCACTTTGCCAAACTGGACCGACAGATCGTTCTTGTTGATGCTTTGCAGGCGCTGAATGCGGGTCCGGCAGCCGTTGAGGACTTGAACACGGCCCTTACCCAGATACTGAGCGCCTTCCGCCCCGGAAAAGCCAGCTGGCTCGCCTCAATATTGCGTCACCGTATAGACAAAATTGTATTTGCGGCCACCAAGGCCGACCACCTGCAAAAAGAAGATCACGACAAGCTTCAGGTACTGTTACGAAAGCTCGTTGACGGGGCCATTTCGCGAGCGGAGTTTGCAGGTGCTTCTGTGGAAGTTCTGGCCCTCGCGTCTGTTCGCGCCACACGGCAAGCGACAGTTCGTCAAAACAGCCATGCCATACCTGCCTTGATCGGAGTGCCCATGCCCGGTGAGGTGATCGACAACATCCGTTTTGACGGAAATGAAGAGGCAGCAATTTTTCCCGGAGACTTACCGGAGGATCTGGAGAGTCTGTTTAGGCAAGCGCAGGACCGCCAAAGCCTCAAATATGTGAGGTTTCGACCGCCGGAGTTGGAGGAAACTGCAGAGGGCTTTCGTTTATCCCTGCCCCATATCCGGCTGGACCGCGCCCTTGAATTTCTTTTGGGAGATAAACTGTCATGAAAACGACACCAAAAAAAGCGGCTTCCCAAGGGCGTGCCCCAGCGGCTTTCAAACTCAATGAAACTTCCATAAAGATCGAAGAACTCCCGCCTGCGACGTCTTTTGAGAGCATAGACGAGACAGGAAAGCCACAGAGCATTGCCCCGGAACCTGAAGCAAAAAAATCCAAATGGGGCCACGCTCTGGCAATTGGCCTCAGCGGGCTGGCCTCCCTCGCCCTTGGCCTTGCGGTTGATAGTTTGCTGCGCGATCTGTTTTCCCGCTACGAATGGCTGGGCTGGGTAGGGGTTGGCCTGACTGTGCTGACACTTATCGGTATTTGTGGTTTTGTCATCAAAGAATATCGTGCCCTCTCCTACCTCGCTCATGTGGATGAGTTGAAACAGGGGCTTGGGAAGGCTGCATATAAGAATGACCAGTTGCAAGCGCAGCAGAATATTCAAAATCTCATAAAACATTATGAGCAAAGACCCGAAACAGCGCATGGAAGAGGCCAGTTGAGCGCCCACCTCAATGAGGTTATTGACGGTGAGGACCTTATAAAGCTAGCGGAAGCGGACTTGATGGCTCCGCTGGATGCACGTGCGCGCATTATAGTTATGGAAAGCGCAAAGCGGGTGTCGGTGGTGACCGCCGTCAGCCCCCGCGCCCTTATTGATATTGCCATAGTCTTTTACGAGAATGTCCGCGTGATCGGACGCATCTCACGCCTTTACGGCGGGAAGCCCGGGACCCTCGGCTTTTGGCGTCTGGCGCGCAAAGTGGCAACGCATCTGGCTGTGACGGGAGGTCTTGCGGCTGGTGACAGCATTTTGGAGCAGTTTATTGGCCAAGGCCTTGCGGCCAAGGTTTCGGCCAGATTGGGCGAAGGGCTGGTCAACGGCTTCCTTACTGCACGTGTGGGCCTTGCGGCCATCCACACCTGCCGCCCCTGCCCGTTCACAGCAACAAAAGGCCCTGCCCTTTCTGAGTTCATGAGCGAGATTGTCAAATCCTCGCAAAAGACGCCCAACAAGGATTAGGGCCGCCAAGGACTGGGGTTTTGCAAACAGAAATCCAACTCTTGGCCTAAGGCTGTTTATTGGCTCTCGACATTCCAATAAACAGCTTTTACTCTCGCCCCATGTTTATTGAATTCTTCCAAGAGCTAAAGTCTGCTGGCTTGCCCGTTTCCGTTCGTGAGTACCTTCTGTTGATGGAGGCACTTGATAGTGATCTTGCAGGCAAGGACGTGGAACAGTTTTACTATCTTTCCCGGGCAACGCTGGTGAAGGATGAGAGCAATCTGGACAAGTTCGACCGTGTATTTTCCCATTGCTTCAAGGGAATTGAAAGCCTTTCCGAGGATCTCAAGGCAGATATTCCAGAGGAGTGGCTGCGCAAGCTGACGGAAAAATATCTCACGGAAGAAGAGAAAGCCAAAATTGAATCCCTTGGCGGTTTTGACAAGCTCATGGAGACCTTGAAGAAACGCCTTGAGGAACAAAAGAAACGTCATCAGGGCGGCAACCGCTGGATTGGAACCGGCGGCACCTCTCCCTTCGGTGCCTATGGCTATAACCCTGAGGGTGTCCGCATTGGTCAGGACGGCAGCCGCCACCGGCGCGCTGTGAAGGTCTGGGATAAGCGCGAATACAAGGACCTTGATAGCAGCGTGGAGCTGGGTACACGCAACATCAAGGTGGCCCTGAAGCGCCTGCGCAAGTTTGCCCGCCAAGGCGCTGCCGACGAATTGGACCTGAACGACACCATCCGCTCCACTGCCCACAAGGGCCTTCTGGATATCAAGATGCGGCCAGAGCGGCGCAATACGGTGAAGGTTCTGCTATTTTTCGATATTGGCGGGTCCATGGATGACCACATCCGTGTTTGTGAGGAATTGTTCTCCGCCTCTAAAACCGAATTCAAGGTGATGGAATACTTCTACTTCCACAACTGTCTCTATGAATTCGTCTGGAAAAATAACAACCGCAGGCATACCGAGCGCATTCCCACTATGGATGTGCTGCATAAATACCCAAGCGACTACAAGGTTATTTTTGTCGGCGATGCTTCCATGAGCCCCTATGAGATCGCCTATCCCGGCGGTTCCGTGGAACACTGGAACGAAGAGCCCGGTCAGGTGTGGATGGAACGCATGAAGCAAACATACCAAAGAATGATCTGGCTGAACCCTGTGAAAGAGGGATACTGGAACTACACGCAAAGTATCCAGATGATTCACGATATAATGGAAAAGCGCATGTATCCGCTTACCCTTGAAGGCTTGGAAGACGGCATGAAAGAGCTTGCACGCTGAGTGTAGCTTTCCAAGCTCTATTATTCATGTTGCATTCATAAGCTATTCTATAGGGTCCTCTCTAAAGCAGGTGCCTTGGGCGGGCACCTGATAAAGCTGCAAGTTAAGGCATTTAAGATGACATCACCAAAGGTTCGCCAGTGGCCCCTTTCACTCGTTCTAAGTGGACTGGGGATTTTTGCTATGGCGCTCCCCCAATCCGTGCGGGCGCAAGATAATTTTGTACTTCCAGAAGCGCCTATGCAGATCTTTCAGGCCTGCCTGTTGGAAACCGGCGGCGCGGTGGGGTCAAAGGAGTTCCGCCAGTGCCTGTTGGACAAGGCAGTCGGCGGCCCTGTTGCAGGGCCGGAACCGGTACCAGCACCCGAGCCCATCCCCCAGCCGCAGCCGGTGTACCCACCCAATCCAGCGCCCACTCCAATGCCCAATGACGCGGATATGATTGGCTGCAACTCAACCTTTAACGAGCGCAATCATTGTTTCTTGCGGCCCGCGCGCAGGAATTATGTAGCTCTCGCCCGCCAAACCAGCCCCAAACCCTGCATTGCTGGCAGCAGCTGGGGTGTAGATGCAACTGGCATATGGGTAGACAAGGGCTGCCGCGGTATCTTCTACACAGGCCGCACCACCAGCACCTCCCCCGATTACCAGCGGTGGTCTACCTATACCGGCAGACACGGCAAACCAACGCCCGTTCCCGGCCTGCCCATGAAAACCAAGGATGGCTGGATCAGATGTGCACTGGAGCACCAAGCCTGTGAAGTGCCTTCAAAGACGTTAGTGCGCTTTGGGACGCCCGGACATTTTACCGAGCGCGAAGTCAAAAATAGCATCAACTGCACGCGGAAGAACTTCGGGGATCCAGCTCCACTGCAAAAGAAGGCTTGCTACTACCTGCCGCAAAAAGGGTCAGGAACGCCGCAGCCACCAGCGCCGGAACCCGTTGATTTAACGAAAGGCCCTGTGCGCAATGCCCGCCACCTTTGTGAGGCTCAAGCCAGCCGCGTTCTCACTGTAATGCAACAGGCCAAGAAGCCCGTTTCTGTTACTCTGGGGCTAGGCTCTTTTTCAAAGGCAAAAGAAAACCACAAGCCGGTTCTTTCGCTCAAAGGCCAAATGCTCAGTGGCCGAGGTATCTATAAGACTGGAAAAAACTGGCGTCCGTTCTCGTTCCAGTGTCTTTTGGACAAAAAGCGGCAGGCTGCCTTTAATATTACTATCAATGAAGAAAAGAAGACAAACCTAAGCGGGAAAAGCTTCCCACTCAGGGATCGGTTTACCAAGAAACCAGCTCCTGTCAGCGGTTCGGAGGGTCCGCTTCAATGGCAGTTCATAGGAGGAACGGCACCGCGCTTGACCCACGGCGTGCGCGAAACGGATGATCGTGATTTTATCGCAACTTGCAACAAGCGCACAAAAACAATCGATATTGTCATGATAGCCCCGCCTGCCAGTTTCTTTCAGGGCCAAAGCACCCGTGTGTCCATCAGCTCTAAAACCTTGAGTGAAGATTATTCTGCCTTTGGCAGCTCCCCCGATAGTGAAGGCGGGGTGTCTTTGCCTGTTGTGCGGGTAGGCCCTTCGGCCCCTTTATGGAAGCAGATGATTAAGGATCGAGAGCTTGCCATTAACATTGGCGGTTATCTCAGCCATAAAATCAGCCTTTCCGGCAGTGCCAAGCCTATCAAGACTTTTTTGAAGGCCTGTCAATAGCATCTAGCGCATGTGATTCCCGGAAATACTGTCCGGGGGTCACGCCGAAAGCGGTTTTGAACCGATGGATGAACGCACTTGGCCCTTCATAGCCCAGCTTGTGCGCCACATCGCCAACACTTCGCCCCACAGCAAGGAGCTCCAAAGCCCGAAACAACTTGGCTTGATTGCACCAACTGCGAAAACTCAGCCCCGTTTCAGCCGAAAATCGGCGCTCAAAGGTGCGCTGAGACAAGGCGCAGCTGGTTGCAGCCTCCGCCAGCTGGGGAATGTTTGAGGGGCAACGCACGATCCCTTTCGCCAGTGTTTTGAGCCTGTCATCTGTGGGAAACGTGAGCTGCAGAGGAGCCACGGGCAGTTTAGCCATCTGATCCACCAGCACCCGCGCCAGCCGACCCACCGGACCTCCGGCTTCATAATCGCGCGGCTCGCCCATCAAGGCCATAATCAACTCACGCAGAAGCGGGGTTACCTGAATTACCTGAGGAACTTGCGGCAGGTCCTCACACCACTCCGCGCACACATAAAGGGTGCGGAACTTGGCAAAAGCCATGTAACTCGTTTCATGAAAAACGCCCACAGGCATCCAGACCGCCCGCTCAGGTGGAACCACAAAACTCCCGTGATCTGTTGTCACCGTCATGGTGCCGGATAGGATATGAAGCAACTGCCCCCGCTCATGACAGTGACGCGCCCCACCCGCTTCCTTTTCCATATCAATGGCATAGGCAATAATGGGAGTTTCTTCCCGATGAGACGGGCGGGTGAAGATTTCCGGATGTTCCTTCATGGCAACCACTTTGGCGAAATATCAATATTAAATGGCAAACTAGCGATAACACGGCAGAACTAACCTATCATACAGATAGTCTTTCAAACAATACACGTTGAAGAGGCAGGAATGTTCAGCAGCCTGAAAGACCCCAAATACGGGTGGCGCTCCCCCGTCATCTTGCTCATGCTGATGGCTGTTGCCATGCAGCTTTCTTTCGCGAGCTGGTGGAATTTGGTCAACAATTTCGCAGTGAATACCATCGGCTTTACGGGTAAGGAAATTGGTATTCAGCAATCCATCCGTGAGATTCCAGGTCTTCTGGCATTCACTGCGGTTTTTGCGCTCCTCTTGTTTAAAGAGCAAACCTTTGCTTACATTTCGCTGCTGCTTCTTGGCATTGGTGTCTCAATTACCGGGTACTTTCCCTATGAGATCGGATTTTACCTGACCACACTGCTCATGTCCTTCGGGTTTCACTACTATGAAACCATGCAGCAGTCCCTTTCCTTGCAGTGGCTGCCCAAGAAGAGCGCGCCTGCGACCATGGGGAAAATTCTGTCCGTTGCCGCTGCCGCCCAGCTGATGGCCTACGGAGCTATCATGCTCACATGGCAAACGCTGGAGCTTTCTTTCCAAACAGTTTTCCTGATTGCAGGCATCTCCACCATTCTTCTGGCCATCGCCATTTATGCGGTATTTCCCCGCTTTGAAGGCGGTGTAGCCCAACACAAAAAGCTGATTCTGCGCAAGCGCTATTGGCTCTATTACATGCTCACGTTCATGGGCGGGGCGCGGCGCCAGATTTTTACCGTTTTCGCTGGCTTCTTGATGGTGGAACGTTTTGGCTATGCAGTGCACGAAGTGGCGGGCCTGTTTTTAATAAACGGGCTGATCAATATGTTTATTGCCCATAAAATCGGCGCTCTCATTGGCCGCTTTGGCGAACGCACCACACTCACATTCGAGTATATCGGATTGATTGGAATATTCCTGCTTTATGCATTTGTGAGCAACCCATATGTGGCCGGTGCCCTTTACGTCATAGACCACGCCTTCTTTGCCATGGCCATTGCCATGAAGACCTATTTCCAGAAAATCGCAGACCCTGCCGATATCGCACCAACCGCAGGCGTTGCCTTCACTATCAACCACATTGCAGCGGTATTCATTCCGGTTGTATTTGGGTTGATCTGGCTTTATTCGCCCGAAGCCGTGTTTATTGCGGGTGCGGGAATGGCAGCTGTGAGCCTGTGTCTATCGCGCCTTATTCCACGTGATCCCTCACCGGGGAATGAGTTGGCCTGGGGCTCGGCGGACAAATCTTTCGTCCAGCCAGTCGCTGCCGAATAATCTACCGACAAAAAAGCCCGCAAACTCTGCGGGCTTTTGCATTTAAAGAACTATTTTCTCAGCCTTGAGTTTCAGGAATGTGCACCACAATCCCGTCCAGAGAATCGTCCAGCTTAATCTGGCAGGATAGACGGGAGGTATCGCGAATGTCCTGCGCGAAATCCAGCATATCCTCTTCCATTGGCTCAGGCGAACCGGTTTTTGCAGCCCACTCCGGGTCAACATAAACATGACAGGTAGCACAAGCGCACGCACCTCCACATTCCGCCTCGATACCGGGGACCATGAATTTAATTGCTGTTTCCATTATCGTGGAACCGCTTGCAGCATCCACATCATGGCGCTCGCCCGCCGCGGTGATAAAGGTAATTTTCGGCATCTCTACTTTTGCTTTCGACAGCGTCTTGAATATCAAAGTTTCACTCAGATACTCATTAACTGTCAATCATTCAAGAAAAACTACAGATCTCCAAACCTCATCAAGTAATAGCCCTAGGGGTAAAGCATGAAGATCTCCCCCCGATTCTAGCGAGTACCTCGACTTGGAACAGGCCAGTTTCACAGAATGGATTTTTCTTACTTATGGTACACGACAGGCCGCGTTGCCTTCAAACGACCCCACCAACAATTCATCAATTTACTCAATATTTTAGAGCGGAGTCTCACCTGATTTACTAGATTATAACAGATGAGAAATCTACCGTTGGGGAAGAGACAAACTTTATCGAAGCCGACTGCCATAAAATAGCCTTAATTTGAAAGGTCGTCCCAATATGATTCTACCGTTAAGAGAATCACAGTTTGCCAACAGGGTTTTCCAAAGGGGAACATCAATTTATATTAAAAAGAGCCTCCTAGATCAGCTGAGTAAAACCACGTTTCACGCTAGGGGATTTAGTTAAACTTTTAGCATCTTATTGCAAAGATACGGCATGTTTTCCTCATCTCAAACCACTTTTTGAAAAATCAAATTGTTAACGACCCTATCCTTCCTCACAGCCTCCACTCTCCAAGGGAAAATCCAGTCAACACATAAAATCCATCAAATATAAAACGATATAATCGTTTAAATACAACAAGATAACAAAATTTAAAAAATCAATTTCAGCAATTTGGGCACATTGATTATTCGGATATTCATCAAGTATTCACTACCAAAACACAGCAAATTCCCTGATCTTTGTTAAGGAATATTGACAGGCATGTCCCAACGGAGGTGCTCAGCGCTCACAACTATGACCTTCACTCATTCCTGTTTTCACCAGTAAGCCCTTTCACGCTCACAGGCTTTTGCCCTCACAACGTTCTTCGAATCAAGCTCAAGTTCTGTTGTGCAGATTGCCGGTTTATGTCATTAGATAGTTTTATCGGGCAATATGGGAGCAATTCTCCAAAACCCCATCGTTAAAGATGACGAGCGGTATGCGGTGGATAGTTTCAATCGGAAATTAGGGCACACTCTTTCAACAGCGGCACCTGTTTTTCAGATCCCATCATTGAGCCGATATCTCAAGCAAAGGTGGCGAATACCAATGCTTGCGGGTCAGAAGTTTAGAGTACGGACACGAGGCGACAATTATGGCAAACACCCCGAAGGCGAAAGCTCCGTCGGAAGTGGCACTGTCGGCAGTTGAGGAAGCATTGGCCAACGATTTTGGCTCCACAACAAATGCTGAATCACTTTTCGGAATGGATGCAAAAGGCAAGGGCGAACCGGCAACGGTTCCAACAGAAGCCTCCAACACCAACCAGAGCAGTGACACCTCACAGCCCGATGCAGACGGTTCAAGTTCAGGGTCTTCCGCCCAACGTCGGCGCAACCGTGGCATTCGCCCGCCAGCCGCCCACAACGATGACCGCCAGTCCATCGGCAGCCTCATGTTCTCCTTGCAGCGCAAACCGTCCAAAGCTCCTTTCTGGTTTGCTCTGGCCATGTCGATCATCTGGACAGGCCTTGGTTCGTTCTTCAGCTGGAAAACATTCTCCATTTCAAATGAAGGCTCCACCTTAGAGCAGTTGATCACGAATCCGCAGATCCTGCTCTCTGCTGTAGCTATTCTTGTCCCTGTTGCTTTCTTCTGGATTATGGCTGTGATGCTGTGGCGTGCGCAGGAGATGCGCAATGTCGCCCAGAGCATGACACAGGTTGCCATGCGCCTAGCTGAGCCTGAGGAAGTTGCCAAAGAGAGCATCTTGAATGTTGGACAAGCCATCCGGCGCGAAGTTTCCGCGATGGGAGATGGCATCGAGCGCGCCATTGCCCGTGCAAGCGAGCTGGAAGTCCTCATTCACAAAGAAGTTTCCTCATTGGAAAACTCCTACCACGACAACGAGCTGAAAATTCGCCGTCTCGTGGAAGAGCTTGTGAGCCAGCGCGAGGCCATCAAAGCCAATGCCGAGCTGGTGCGCGAGACGATTTCCGGTTCTCATGAAACTCTTTCCACCCAGCTTTCAAGCACCTCCGAGGAATTCGCCTCCTCTGTCGACAGCGCCCGTGAACGCCTCACACACGCTATTGATGATGCCCTTGAAAAAATGTCTGGCAAAGTTGAAACCCGCATCAACTCAGCTGCTGACAGCTTCAGTGAAGCCGGATCAGAACTGGTCTCCTCCCTTTCCGTACGCGGGGAAGACTATGTCGAGCGCCTCACATCAACCGGCTCCAATCTGGTGGATGACCTGACGAAATCCGGCAACCAGATTTCCGTTCGTCTGGAGACCCATGGAGACGACATCAACAAGCAGTTTGCATCAACAGCAGACAAGTTTGTTGAAGGACTGACCGAACGGGGTAACGAGCTTAACAACCGTCTTGCAGGCACCTCTGAAAGCCTGATTTCAACCCTCTCTTCCAGCAGCTCCGAAATTGGCGGCGCTCTGAGCACAATTGGTGGTGAAATCATTGAGGGCCTGTCAACGCGTGGAAACGAGATTGCAGAACTGCTTTCCAGTAAAGGCAACACCTTGAACGAAACACTGGCCTCTGCCGGTGAAGAGCTCTCACGTACAATTTCTGAACAAACCAATGCCATGAACACCTCGCTGCTGAAGCAAGGTGAGGACCTGAAAGGCACCATTGAGGGAACAGCGTCGTCTGTAACCGGTCAGTTCACCGAGATCAGTACCCAGCTGAGCGATACAATCGTTACAGCGACAACACAGGCAACCGCGCAATTCACTGCGGCTCATACGCAGCTGAACGAATCTGTGAATACGAACCTGACAATGTTCACAGATGCAGTGAGCACATCCGGCTCCTTACTTTCCGACACAATCGTGGAAGCAACTTCTGTGGTTACACAGGAGTTCAAGGAAGCCAACACCCAGCTGAACAGCACTCTGGATGAAGGCCTGTCCCTGTTTACTGATCGGGTAAGCGCATCTGGCAACCAGATTGCGGAGCAGATCGTTGAAACAACCTCCAGCGTCACAGGACAGTTTGAGGCTGCAAACAGCAACCTCTCCAGTACTCTTGAAACAGGAATGACGACGTTTACAGACACCGTAAATGTTTCAAGCAGCCAAATTTTTGAGAAGATCACCGAAGTGTCCTCGGCTGTAAGCAGCCGCATTGATCACGCTAACACCAGCCTGACAAGTTCACTGCAAGACGGCATGGCAACCTTTACCGACACGGTGAACGTTTCAAGCAACCAGATCTTTGACAGGCTGAACGAGGTTTCCTCCACTGTGAGCGAGCGTATTGACCTTGCAAACAGCAGTCTGACAACTTCGCTGCAAGGCGGAATGGAAACCTTCACTGAAACCGTGAATGTTTCAAGCAGCCAGATCTTTGATAGACTGAACGAAGTTTCTTCCACTGTAAGCGAGCGTATCGACCTTGCAAACACCAGTCTGACAACTTCGCTGCAAGGCGGAATGGAAACCTTTACTGAAACGGTGAGTGTTTCAAGCAGCCAGATTTTTGACAGACTGAACGAAGTTTCTTCCACTGTGAGCGAGCGTATCGACCTTGCAAACACCAGTCTGACAACTTCGCTGCAAGGCGGAATGGAAACCTTTACTGAAACAGTGAATGTTTCCAGCTCTCAAATCTCCGAGCAGATTATCGAGGCAACCACTTCCGTTGCTGAACGCTTCGACCATGCCAACAGTTCTCTCAGCGCAACACTGCAAAACGGCATGGCCACGTTTACAGACACAGTGAGCGCCTCCGGCAACCAGATTTCTGAGAAGATCACTGAAGTCTCATCTGCTGTCAGCCAAAGCATTGATCATGCAAACAACAACATGGCAGAATCGCTGCTGAACGGCATGGCGACCTTCAATGAAACTGTGAATGTTTCCAGCTCGCAGATTTCCGAGCAGATTGTGGAGGCAACAAGCACTGTTACAGATCGCTTTGTTCATGCCAACAGCACGCTCACAGCAACGCTGCAAGACGGTATGGTTTCCTTCGCTGACACTGTGAATATCTCCAGCTCGCAGATTTCAGAGCAGATCATCGAAGCAACTTCGGTTGTTTCTGGCCGCTTTGATACAGCAAGTACTCAGCTTAATGATACACTCGATCAAGGTCTTACAAGATTTACCGATACTGTTAAGGTGTCCAGTGATCAAATCACCGATCAGGTTCTGGCGGCAACATCAACAGTATCTGAGCGCTTCGATAGTGCCAACAGCGAGTTGAACACAACCTTAAGCTCCGGCCTGCTGGCATTTTCTGAAAACGTCAACAATTCCGGCGCACAGATTTCTGAGCACATCATTTCCGCTACATCAACTGTTACCCAACAGTTCGAAGCGGCAAACGGGCAGCTCACCACAACCCTCACCGACAGCCTGACAAACTTCACAGACAAAGTGGACGTTACTAGCCAGAAGCTGAGTGAAACAGTTTCCACCTCCAGTGAGATTGTCAGCAGCCAGATTCATGAGGCTAACCAGTCTATTACGCAGGTGCTGACAACAGGTATTGAGCAATTCAACGAGACCCTTGGCGGATCCAGTGGCCAACTGGCAGAAGCCTTGATGCAAACAACCGTTTCGGTGACAGGTGAAATCAGCCGGGCGAACCTGCAGCTGAACACCACCTTGAGCGGCGGAACCGACAAAATCGCGAAAAGCGTCAGTGAAGCAAACCAACAGCTCAGCGATACGCTGACCGGCTCCCTTGAGCGTATGCGAGGTGAGTTCGGCAACGCCAACGAGCAGCTTCACTCGACCCTTGAAACAACCATTAACGGTGTTACGACACACTTTAGCGATGCAAGCGGCAAGCTTTCTGGCGAGGTCCTTGCCCGGAGTGAGGAAATCAGTGCAAATCTGTCTCTCACCAGTGGCCGCTTAATTGATACAATCTCGGCTCGCACTGAAGAGCTGATTGGTACAGTCGACGAACGTGTGACCTATCTGGACAACACTTTGCGCGAGACCGGGGCACAAGCAGCCGACGGCATTGCCCAGCACGGACGCGAAATCAACGAGTCCATTGCCTCACAAGCCTCTGATTTCATTGAAGTGCTTTCCGCACGTTCCT
Source organism: Pseudovibrio sp. M1P-2-3 (assembly GCF_031501865.1). Taxonomy (NCBI): domain Bacteria; kingdom Pseudomonadati; phylum Pseudomonadota; class Alphaproteobacteria; order Hyphomicrobiales; family Stappiaceae; genus Flexibacterium; species Flexibacterium corallicola. Next base: position 1,001,390 of record NZ_JARRCW010000001.1, on the reverse strand, counting down.
CAGAGGTTTCCCAGTCTCTGCGCGGTGCCGGAGAAGCACTAGTAGAGAATATGGCAACACGTGGACACGAGATTTCCACCTCTCTTGAAGAAACAACCAAGTCCCTTAGTGAAACAATTATTGTTGGTGGCAGCGGCCTTGCGGATCGTCTGGAAACCGTCAGTGGTCAGATTCATGAGAGCATTATTGTAGGCGGCTCGGCCCTTGACGGGGCAATCTCCAAGCGCGGTGCGCAGGTGGTTGGCCTCATTGGCGAGCAGACAGACCAGTTCCGCGTGGCAATTGCTACAGCCACAACCGATGTGACCTTCGCACTGAACGAGCGAACACAGGAGCTGGCCTCCAAGCTTGCAGACACAGGTACAGACCTTGCCCACCTGATTGGTGCCCGCGGTGAACGCGTAACGGGTGATCTGTCCGAGATCGGTGATTTGATCTCAGAGACAATCGAAGTCCGTGGCCGCTCCTTGAACGAGGGCCTTGCCACCCACCTGAACCAGCTTGAACAGGTGGTGGGTGAAAATGGCGCTCAACTGGTTGAGGCTATTGATCTGCGTAGCCAGAAAATCACAGCATCTTTCGATACGCGCATCGAACAGCTCGATCACACTCTGGCCGATCGTACGACCACATTCGAGACAGCCTTTGACGGCCGTGCCACGGCCCTGACAGAAACCATTGAAAGCAAAACCGGAGCTCTATCCGCAGCTGTCGAGGACGGTACAAACCTTCTTGCGACAACTTTGGAAGAAAAGTCTCAATCCATCTCCAAAATTCTCGAGGACAGAACGGACATAATTGCCGTAAACCTCACAGAACGCGTGGAGGAAGTTGGAGAAAGACTGACTGGCCGCGCAGAGAAGATCGGCGACGTTCTTGTGGAACGCAGTGAGGCAATTGAGAAGACAATTGCCGGTAGTCTTTCCAGCTTTGACGAGACCGTTGGCGAGAAAGTGGATGCTGCCGCGACTGTCATTACTGACCGCGCCGACCACCTTGCAACCTCCATTTCCACCGGAACCGAGCGCATTGACCAGGCCCTGGATGCCCGCGCCCGCCAGATCAGTGAAACCCTCGTTGCCCGTACTCGCGAAATCGCGAAAGCCTTCAACGAGGGGCAAAGCGAAATGGCTGAAGCTCTCGATGGCCGCCTTGGCGAAGCCGGTAATGTGTTGGTCAAACAGTCCAAAGAGCTTACAGACGCCCTGTCGGAGCGTGTCGCGGAAATTAATGTGTCGTTGGGCGCTAGAGTGTTCGAAGTTGCAGAAACTCTGGATACCCGCGCTGTCACACTTGAAAACCTTCTCAATGAACGTCTTGAGGCCATTTCCTCTAAACTGACCGGTGAAGGCGAAAAAGCAACACAGGCCCTCGTAGGTGCCATGTCCGATGCGACAGCAACTCTGGGCGATGAAAGCCTGCGTATTCGCGAACTGATTATTGACGTTGTTGGACAGGCTGCCTCTCGCCTTGCGGAAGAGCGCATGCGTACCGAGGAAACTGTAACAGACGGTATGGCGCAGCTGACAGGAGCCTTGACGAAAGAAGGTGAGCGTCTGCAGGAGATTGTTACGAGCTCCGTATCTGAGGCCCGCGAGAGTTTGCAAGGTGAAGGTACTGAAGCTGCGAAAGCTGTCACTGAAGCGCTGTCTTCAATTCGCGGCAGTTTGACGGAAGAAAGCGAAAGCGTACGTGAAATGGTTCTGGGCACAGTTGCTCAGGCTGCGCAAACATTGGCCGTTGAAAGCGAAAATGCCCGCACCCTGTATGCGGCAACACTTGCGGAAATGTCCGGTCAGCTCACAGGTGAAAGCAATAAGGTTCGCGAAGATCTCAACAATACTGTTGCTGAAATCTCCGGAAAGCTGACAGCCGAAAGCTCCCGCGCCAAACGCGTTCTTGCTGACTCCGTAGAGGATGTACGCAACCTTCTGGCAGGCGAGACCGACGATGTTCGCAACCGCGTTTCTGCTGTTATCGAGGAAGCTGCAGGTATGCTATCAGAGCGGGGCCGCGCGGTTGCCGATGAGCTGCTACAAAAGGCTGATAACCTTAATGAAGCCTTCGGAGCACGTTCTGCAGAACTTTCCAATATCATCGGAAGCGATGGCACAGAGCTTATCAATGCTATCGAAATGCGGGCAAATGATCTGACAGGTCGCGTGAACGAAGTTCAAAATGCGATCCTTCAGGCTGTGACCGTAAAGGGAACAGAAGTTGCGGAAGCCTTTGCTCGCAATGGTCTGGAAGCCACCCGCTCCATTATCGAAGCTGGAACACGCATAACGGATGCTATTGACGAGCGCAGCAGTAGTGCGTCCTCCCAGATCGAAGGTTCTCTCGCACGTATTGAAAGCGACCTGACCGGCCTACTTGAAGTGATTACCCTCAAAGGTCAGGAGGCTGCTGAAGTCTTTACCCAGCAAGGAAGCGAAGCCAGCCGTAATCTGGCCATGACGATTGATAGTATTGGAAATACCATTGAGGACCGCTCCAGTCTGGCGGTCACCGTACTACACGGCACCAAAGAGCGGATGGAGAAAGATATCTCCGAAGTTCTCATGCGCCTGAATACAGCCAATGGAACACTGCGCGATGTGCTTTCCACGTCCAATGAAAATCTGAGTGAGGTTGAAACCAACCTTTCTGCTCGTGCTGTTGAGTTCAAAGGGGCTATTGAAAGAGCCGTTTCTGAAACAGCTGCTGCCAGCAACGCAATTGAGAGTCAGGTTGGGGTCCTCAAGGACACAACCAGCAACATCCTTGCAGATGCGGCCCATATTACAAACCGCATGGACGACCAGAGCCGCATGCTAGTGGGGGCTGTCCAGTCGCTTGAAGACGCCAATAACTCTGTGGATACCCGTCTTGGTGAACGGCGCATGGCAATCGAACTGATTGCCGATACTCTCATCAAGAAGACAGAGTCTGTTGAAACTCTCATGTCCAACTACACAGTTACTCTGGGCGATACGCTTGAAGTTGCCGATGACAAGGCCCGCGAAGTTTCCGCGATGCTCAAGGCTGCGGCTGAGGCTGCAACCAAATCTGTCACCGAGCAGTTTGAGAGCATGCGGATGACTGCCGGAATGGAAGGACAGAAGGCTCGCGACGCTGTACGTATGGCTCAAGATGACATCATGAGCGAAATGCAGCGCACTGTAACGGAGGCCACAAACCGCTTTACTGAGGCCACCACACGCATGCGTGAGGTAGCCCGTGATGTGCACCAAGAGCTTGAAGCAACACGCACAGAGTTGAGCGCAGGACTGTTGGCCCTGCCGGAAGAGGCAGAACAGTCCTCTGCAGCTCTTCGCAAAGTTGTCAATGAACAAGTGAAGGCACTGGGTGAGCTGTCCAATATTGTTGCAAAACAATCTGCAAGTCTGGACGTTTCAACTGCCAGCAACACTGGTACTCTGGCTCAGCCGACACCGGTTCCGGCACCTGCGGCGCCGCAAAGTGCGGCGACACCTTACCGCCGCCCTACTCAAAGCGAGCCGACACCGCCTTTGTCGAGCGTATCAGATGTTCGCCCAAGCCGGACAGCGGCACGGCCACAGCCGGAACCACGCCGTCAACCTGCACCCGCGCAAAGCCGTGGCTGGGTGAGTGATCTTCTCAAGCGGGCATCCGACGATGATGGGCAATCCCAAAACGACGACCGTGCTCCGCTGAACCAGCAAAGAACTCCTCAGCATATGGTGGAGTCTCTCAACTCATTGAGCATGGATATCGCCCGAGCAGTGGATCATGAGACCTTTGTTGATCTTTGGGAGCGCTACAAACGCGGTGAACGAGACGTATTTACACGTCGCCTGTATACGCTACAGGGCCAGCAAACATTTGATGAAATCCATCAAAAATATAAGCGTGACCCAGAGTTCCGCTCAGCTGTCGAACGTTACATTCTGGACTTTGAGCAGCTTCTATCACAAGTGTCCCGTAATGGTTCAGACCAGTCACTGGGACAAACCTACCTCACATCCGATACCGGCAAAGTTTACACCATGCTTGCCCACGCCAGTGGCCGTTTCGAATAGGTAGTCTGAAGTATATCATAGCTTTAAGGAGGCGAGGTTCTGAAGGACCTCGCCCTTTTTATGATGTTTGCAGGACTGTATTTGAACGGCACTGCTATTCCCAATATGCCCCTGTCCTAATCCCAGTTACCCAATTGTAAGTTTATTTCAGTAAACTCTCAGAGTGAACAGCCTCTGTGAGAGGGACACTATGGCAACGCGCAGCGCACGAAAAAATGAGCCCACACTAACAACCTCCCGTATTCTCCTGATTGTACTTGCCTTTGTTTTTAGCTGCCTTCAGGCACAGGCTTCAAAAATACTGTTCGTTGGAACAACGGGCGATTACGCACCTTTGACTTGGTATGACGAAAAAAACGAGCGGTTCACAGGGTCATCCATTGACCTCGTCCAAAGCTTTGCCAAGGACGAAAACTATAAACTCAAATTTGTAAAAACCACATGGCCGGACTTGTCTTCAGATCTGGCCAAGGGCCGTTTTCAAATGGCAGTGGGCGGCATTACCACAACTAAGCGGCGTGCGAAATTGTTTCTGTTTTCAGCACCAATTGCCACTTTTGGAAAGACAGCCTTGATGCGCTGTTCCGACCAATCCCGCTTTCTGGATTTCACCGATATTGATCAAGAAGATGTTCGCATTGTCGAAAATCGTGGGGGGACCAATGAGATCTTTGCACGCACACATATCAAGAACGCCACCCTAATTGTTGTAGCCAACAACTCCCTCCCCTTTACCTACCTGACAAATAAAAAAGCTGATGTCATGTTTACAGATTCAATTGAAGTGGATTATGTGACCCGCATAAATCCTAGTCTGTGTGGCCTGCGCTCCCGGAAGCTTTTCACCCATTCAGAAAAGGCCTTCATGTTTCGCAAGGATGAGGCAGAGTTGCTGCAGCAATTCAACACTTGGCTTCAAAAACACAACAAGGTTGCCAAGTGAATTTGAAAAATTCAAGCTGTGATACTCACAGCCTGAACTCATTCACTCATTGGTTCCCTAGCAACAGGTCCCTTCACTACATGTATCAACTGTAGAAGGCGTGCAGCATTTTCCTTTTCCCAAGTAAGTTTCATCACTCAGATAAAAGCTGGTGAAAGCCTCTTCAAAGTCTTCAGAAACAGACCTTTCTGCCAGACCCTTAGCAAGAACCGACCCTTGCCACTCCTTAACCTTTGGCAGGCCTTCCAGCATATCATAGCCCCTATGGCGTTCGATAATGTCCGCCCTGTGAAGCATCGGCAACCAAGCAATATCCACATTCCCCAGTGTTTTACCTGAGAAATACCTGTCATTGCCCAGATGTTTTTCAACCTTTAAGAATGCACTCCTTAACTTCTCGCTGCGTTCTTCCAAAACGTCCTTGGTGGGGCTGCGCATTGTGGAACATTGCACGAGATAGTTCTTGGAAGCCAGATACCCCCATGCCCGATTGATTGCTTTTTGCTCCCTAGAAATACCTGAGTAAAGAGGCTCGGAAATCTCATCAATGTATTCAACAATTGCCTCGGACTCGAAAAGAGCAGTCCCATCTTCCGTAACCAGAACAGGGACTTGTCCATTGGGAGAGATCTCCAGAAACCACTGAGGTTTGTCCTTCAAGCTGATATATTCAACCGTGTACTCAAGGCCCTTTGCCTCCAGCAGAGCTGTCACCCGTTGCACAAACGGGCAAATCTTGAAACTAATTATCTTGATCATTTTCTGTCCTTTCCATGTTTCACCCTGTTAGACGAACGGCTTGAGAAAAGGACGACAAACTAACAATTTTTGCATGAGTCATGTTTGGCTTCAAAGTCAGTAACCATGCCTCTGGCATCCAACGAGAAGTGGCAACACTCCTCAAAAACCAGCCTTAATTGTTCGCGGGCTTTTTGTACGCGTGATTTGAGTGTCGAATACGCAATTCCTTGCTGTCGAGCGTATTCCTTTTGAGAATGGCCCTCCAGTTCAATTGCTCTCAAAAGAACAGCCTTATCCTCTGGAAGAGCCGAAATAAAAGGAGCAACACATCTGGAAAGTTCTTGATCTACCGTGATCTCATCTTCTGCAAACCATAAATCCTCCGCCACAAGTGGGTTTTCACGTCCCTTTTTGCGGTAGAAATCAATGATTGTATTGTTGGTGATCTGGAACAACCAAGCCTTGATAGATGAATTTTCCCTTATGGATGGCAAAGAGCGGTATGACTTGAGCATTATGTCCTGAAGCAAGTCTTCGGCATCTGCTTTATTGGAGACCTTAGTATGCAAAAACGCTGCAAGGCGAGCGTGATACTCGCCCCATATGGCATCGAGGGATAGCGGTAACTCACCACCATTTTTACATTTGTCTTGCATGTGAGCGACCTTTTTCCAGCCAGCGGGGATGTGAACCGTCTAACCTATTAGATAGGCCAAGCAGCCAAATTGACAACTCACCGCAGTAAAAGAAAAAACTCTGGTAGTCCCTATAGGGTCTGTAGAACCCAAGCCGTGATTTCCCGCATAACCGCATCGGCTGCCACTGTCATGGCATCAACAGCTTCATCTACATTGGTGTTTTTTGTGGGAATATCACTAGTGAACAAATGGCTCTTAACGGATCTTCCATCCCTGTCGTCCACCAGGCGGGCAGCGATTTCAATATGTGCACGTGTCTGACCATCTATGTAAAGCTCGAAAGCACGGATGGTGGTCTGTAGTTGATAATCTATCAAAAGCCCCTGACCGGGCTGGGAAACAGCTCGAAACTTCCCGCTATTTTCCAGTGTCTCAATGAGTTTGGCCTGAAACACATTGGGTAGCGTATCCGTCCACGACACCTTTGGATAATAGGAATATATCCTACCTAATTCAGCAACGGCAATGGAGCTTCCCGCAAGGGCCTGTATCGCTTTGGGTTGGGGAACCAGCAGCTGCACATTTTTCGCAGGGCTAGACACAGCTAAAGAGGACGGAGCTGAAAGGTCATAGAACGCAGTTGGGGCGGAGGCACCGCAAGACCCCACTCCCAGTGCAAGTAGCACTAAAGCACCGTGTATTTTTAATTTTTGCAGCAAGTGCACCGTCCACATGACTCAATTTGAGATTGGCCCCTTTACTCAGTAGGAGCCTTTTAAAGAAAAATCAAAGAGAATCAGCGCCTCTGTGCACCATTAAAGACAGGTGTGTCAGATCCGCCGAAGATAACCCGGTTTGGGCTCCTGTCGAAGTTTGCAACAGCTCGTTGGATTTCAACAAGAGTTCGACTAAGTTGCTGCATGGCCGCAGTGAAATCCGAACTGCCTTGTTGGCTGAACTTCAACAGGTTCTCCGACATGGGCTCTGCACGTTTTGCAAAGGCGTCTGCTGTAATGCGGATAGCCTTGGCCGCCGCGGTTGCCTCACTAATCAACCCCTGACCGCTCTCCCCTTCTGTAAAGGAATCCACTTTATCCAAAATACCGTTGACGCGAACAGAAGCTGCATTCAAATTCTTGGCAATGGCTTTGCCTTGCGTAATAATTTCATCCACATTCGCGGTCTGAGCATTCAGATTTGCACTCATCTGATTGAAGTTCCCTGCAGCTTTTGCTGCATCATCCAGCCCTTTGCCTATTTCTGGCGCCTTACCGGCGATTGTGGTAGCAACTTTTTCCGCTGCACCTACCACATTGGCAACCTTCTGGGGGTCTATCGCATTTATCAGCTGTTCGGCGCTATCTAAAAAGTCCGAGGCATCTTGCATGGTCACCTGAAGGTCGGCGGATGCGGCATTCAAACTTGTGCTGATTTGTGTGGCATTTGAGATGAATAAATCAATATCCTGATTTCTGCTCGCCACTGTTTGCGAAACACTGTTGATATTTTTGGCAGCAGAAGCCGCTGCATCAATCCCATCTGAAATTGCCTGCCCCTTATCGGCGAAGGTTTGAGACAGGTCGTCTACATTTGTCACGATTGTGGAGACTTTGGCAGGGTCAACTGACGCAATAACTTTATTGAGGTTATCCGTACCCGTTTTTATGCCTTCAGACGCACTGAGCACATTTCCTACAATTGTGTTGATCGCCTCTTTATTATTCACCAGCTCTTGCGAGATTGTATCCGCATTCTTGGTAACATTGGCAGCGGAGGCCAGCATCTGGCTTATATCCTGCTTGCGCTCGCTCAATACACCCGCAACGTCTGCCGCCCCTTTGACGGTCTTACTTATATCTTCGGGGTTCAATGCACCGACGACACGGTCTACTTCACTCAAGCTGGAGTTTAACCCCTTCGAAAAGGTAATTAAATTATCTGCGGTTTCTTGAGCCGCTGCAACAATTTGCGGTGCCTCTTCTGCTGCCTTTGCAAGCTCAGCGGTGAGCGTATCAACATTGTCCACGATCTGGCCCAACTTATTGGCTGGCACCTGTGCAAGCAGTTGTTCGCCACGCTGAACCAGAGCCCCAATACGGCCAGAAAGCCCCGTGATCGCTTTTGCCGTTTGAGAAATTCCCGACATAAATTGTGACAGCCCTTCAGAGTTATTGGCAAGAGCCTCTGAGAACTTCTCTACGTTGCTAATGGTTTCTTCAATTTTTGGCGCTGAAGCTGTTACAACCTTCTCGATGGCCGTCAAAGTCGTATCTGTTTTTTGTAAAATCTCCTTGGCGCCCTCAAGCAGATCCTCAAACTGGGAGCGGCTGGCATAAATAACCGGTCTGCTTTTTGAGCCCGCCGTAAATAAGGGAGGAGAATTTGCCGATCCACCATGCAAATCCACATAGGCGACGCCAGTCAGCCCAGTAAATCCGAGGGAAGCTTTGGTATCTCGTCTCAGGGGCGTATGGGCATCAACCCGAACAGTCGCAACAACCAGCTTCGGATTTTGGGGGTCAAAGGTTAAATCGGAAACCTCTCCAACTTTGATCCCATTGAACAGGACTTGCCCACCTTTTGGCAGACCGGTGACAGCTCCTGGAAAAACAATCGTAATGTCTTTGCGGCTGGTCCGTTCCGTACCGGTTAAAAGCCAGAATACAAAAACAAACGCCACGGCAACAACTGCAAGAACGAATGCCCCAATAGCAATATTATTTGCACGGGTTTCCATGCTCTTTTCTCCTCACGCCCGCCGTAGTGCCCGCGTGCCTTTAAAGTACGCCTGTACCCAAGGGTGTTCACAGCGCAACATATCATCAATCGTACCGGCCACCAGAACCCGCTTTTCTGCAAGAACAGCAATCCTGTCACACACGGTATGCAAGCTATCCAGATCATGGGTCACCATATAGACCGTGAGCCCCAACGTTTCCTTGAGCTGGGCGATTAAAGCGTCAAACTCCGCCGCCCCTATCGGATCAAGACCTGATGTTGGTTCGTCCAGAAATACAATTTCCGGGTCTAGGGACAAAGCTCTGGCAAGGGACGCTCTTTTAATCATGCCGCCTGACAGTTCCGAGGGATATTTGTCCGCAGAATCTCTCGGCAAGCCAACCATTTCGATTTTTAAAAGGGCAAGTTCATCCATAAAACCTTGCGAAAGATGCAAATGTTCACGCATGGGAACCTGTATATTCTGTTTGACTGTAAGCGATGAAAACAACGCGCCTTGCTGGAACAACACACCCCAACGACGCTCAATCAGCGCTCGTTGCCGATCGCTGATTTTTCCAAGGTCTTCGCCAAATACCTCAATTGTTCCCCCTTGCTTCTGGTTCAAGCCAAGGATGGTGCGCATCAAGACAGACTTTCCCTGCCCCGAACCTCCAACAAACCCAAGAATTTCACCTCGAAAGACTTGAAGATTTAATTTATCGAGAACAATTTTATTTCCAAACCCGACGGTAACATCTTTAGCCTGCAGGATAATGTCCTGTGGTACTTTGTTCATCCTCACACTCCCACGGAAGCGAAGAAGATCGCAAACGCCCCATCGACCACAATCACGAGGAAGATTGCCTTTACCACGGACAAGGTGGTGTGGATGCCCAGCGATTCCGAGGAGCCATCAGTTTTCATGCCTTCTATGCACGCAATCAGGCCGATGATGAGAGCCATAAAGGGGGCTTTGACCAACCCGACCATCAGAGTTTCTGGAGTTATGGCAATTTGCAACTGTGTCATATAGGAGGTTGGTGTGATGCCCAAATACCACCAGCATACCAGCCCAGCCCCGATAAGAGCGGCAATATTTGCAAGAAAAACCAGTATGGGCAGTCCAACCATTAATGCCAAAAGACGGGGTAAAACCAAGACTTCTGTCACTCTTAGCCCCATGGTTCGCAATGCGTCGATTTCTTCTCGCATTTTCATGGAGCCTAGTTCTGCTGTAAAAGCCGAACCGGAGCGGCCTGCCACCATAATAGCGGTCAAGATCACCCCAATTTCTCGTAGGACCAGAATACCGCTCAAGTCTACGACAAAGATATCCGCCCCAAACTGTTTGAGGTAAAACCCACCCTGCTGGGCTATAATGCCGCCAATCAAAAAGCTCATCAGCATGATAATCGGGACAGCCCCAATGCAGCAGCGCTGGAACTGCACCGCTATGGAGACTGGCCTGATGCGGCTTGGTTTGGCAAGAACTGCGACAAGAACAGTTGCAAGTCCCCCAAGAATAGAAATAAGGCTTACAAAATCCAGTGCAGCACTGCGGGTTCGTTGCCCCAGTATTTCCAGCATATCAACGAAACCCAGACGCTTTTTCGGCTGGATAAAGATCTGGCCTTCCGCTTTGCTGATGGCCTTCATCAATTCAAGGTATTTGGGATTTGCCCCCGAGATCTCGACAGTGCAGCCCCGCTCTTTACCCAAATGCACCAACCGGTTGAACAGCCATGCTCCCGAGGTATCAATCAAAGAGACTTTGGACAGATCTAAGACCAGATCCTTTCCAGGGTCCAAGGCTGTGAACCTGTTGACCAGAGCCTCGCAAACTTCTCCCCATGCAACCACCCAACCGCCGGATAGTGCAATCACATTTTTTTCTGCCTGCTGCATGAGTGTGGCATCTGGTCGATCTGGCAGGACGTGAACATCCATCTTTCGAATCCTATGCCCCTTGTACCCTCGAAGTTATCTACCCTATAACGTGTCAAGTACCGTAAGGTCCAGTGAAGCCGCTCCTCCCTCCGTTAATTCTGGGGATTTGAATATGCAAATTAAACCGCCTTTCCTTCTTTTTCTTGGTGATGCCCAAGACAACCTCGCCATAAAAACTGCTCAAGGAGTGGTGCAATGGCGCCCCCACTGGTGTGTGGGGCAGCTGCGCTTAACGGGATGTAAAGCTGATACGGGGTTCCCGGATATCACTCTTAGGGAGGCAGTAAGCAAAGAGGCAAAAACCCTCGTGATAGGCTGCGTGAATGCAGGGGGATTTTTGCCTGATCACTGGATTGAAACGGTGGTCGAAGCTCTGGATGCAGGCCTCAATGTCGCCAGTGGTCTACACGTTAAACTAGAAGAAACTCCAAGAATTGAGGAGGCAGCCAAACGCAATAACCGGCAACTCTTCAATTTACGCCACTGTGAACGCACTTTTGAAACGGGAAAGGGAGAAAAGCGTAGGGGAAGACGTCTTCTGACTGTCGGGACCGATTGTTCAACCGGAAAAAAGTTCACAGCTCTTGCTCTTGAAGCCGCCTTGCGCGAGCGTGGGCATGATGCGGACTTTGTTGCAACCGGACAAACGGGAATTCTTATTGCCGGACAGGGCTTGGCGCTGGATGCAGTTGTATCCGACTTTTTATCGGGTGCAGCGGAGTGGCTGACACCGGATGCCTGCTCCAATCACTGGTATATTGTTGAGGGACAAGGTTCTCTTTATCACCCCTCGTTCGCAGGCGTTAGCCTTGGCCTTCTCCATGGCACCCAGCCCGATGCGTTTATCGTATGTCATGAACCGACACGGCGTACCATGCGCGGGGTATCCACCCCAGTACCCACTGTTCGGCAAATTATTGATGCAACACTCCTTCATGGGAAGCTTACAAACCCTTTGATCAAGTGTATTGGCATTTCTGTTAATACTGAAAATTTAGAGGAAGAGAGTGCACAGGATTACCTGCTCAGCCTCCACCATGAATTATCTCTGCCAATCACAGATCCCCTGCGCTACGGCGTAGAGCCTTTTATTGATATTTTGACCAAGGAATTTGGACCAACATGACCTTGAAATTAAACGTTAAACCACGAGAATTTCATATAGCTGGCGGGTTCGCTATAGCGCGCGGCCGCCGTACCCATGCGCATGTGGTAGAAGTTACCCTCTCCGAGGGCCCTTACAGAGGCTACGGGGAATGCATTCCCTATCCCCGCTATGGAGAAAGTGTTGAGGGAGTTTGCGCTTCAATCCAGAATATGGCCTCCAAACTCTCCAGTGGCCTTGGTCGTTTGTCGTTGCAAGAGCTAATGCCGGCTGGTGCCGCACGCTTTGCACTGGACGCTGCATTGTGGGACCTTCAAGCCAAGCAAAGCGGCACCAGCGTCGCCTCGCTTCTCGGTCTTGATCCCCTTAAGCCTGTTGTAACTGCTTTTACCATTTCGGTTGGCTCTCCTCAGAAAATGGGCGAGGATGCGGCTAAAGCTGCCCACCGGCCATTGCTTAAAGTTAAACTGGCCGGAGATGATGATGGCGAGCGCATAAAAGCTGTTCGCAGCGCTGCCCCCAAAAGCAACTTGATCGTGGACGCCAATGAGGCTTGGTGCGAACAAACCCTTCATGAAAACATGCGGGCCTGTCAGGAGGCCGGAGTTGGCCTTATAGAGCAGCCTCTTCCGGCTGGAGAGGACCATATTCTGGCGAACATAGAACATTTGGTGCCAATTTGTGCCGATGAAAGCCTGCATACATCCGCTGATTTACCCATGCTCAAAAGCCGGTACTCTGCAGTAAACATCAAACTGGATAAAACCGGAGGTCTTACCGAAGCACTCAAGCTGATGGCCGATGCAAAATCTATGGGCTTTACTACCATGGTGGGCTGTATGCTGGGCTCCTCTCTGGCTATGGCCCCTGCATTTATGCTTGCACAGAAAGCTGATTATGTGGACCTTGATGGCCCTTTACTACTGAGCGAAGACAGAGCCAATGGCTTCCACTTTGAAGGAAGCCTGATGCATCCCCCTTCCCCGCATCTGTGGGGGTAAGTGAGGTGCATCATGCTTCAAGTTGCTAGAAAGCTGATTTCAAGCGGCTAATTTTGGACCACATTGAAAAGAGCACCAGCAAACCAGCACAGGCGACAACAGTCATTGCATAAAATGCATAGGCTGGGTTGATTTCATAAAGCCAGCCGGCCAGAAGACCTGAGCCCCCCAAAACGATGCCGATATACATTCCCGCAAGGCCCTGAACACTTCCGAGGGTTTTAGAGGGAACTTTGTCAGCAAGAAATGCCATTAGACCAATATGGACCATGCCAAAACTTGCACCGTGAAGCGCCTGAAGGGCAAACGCATGGGGAATCTCGAGAGCTTGAGGAAACACCACCCATCGAACCATAGCTGCAAGGCCACCAATAAGAATGAGCGGCAGGGAGCCAAGACGGGAAACTAAAGCAGCTCCCAACAAAAACACAACAATTTCGGAGATTACTCCAAATGACCACAGGAGACCCACAACGTCGTCAGCCACACCGTGCTCGATCCAGTAAAGGCTGCCAAAACTGTAAAGAGCTGCCATACTTCCCAAAATAAGCCCTGCTGCCAGAAGGATACTATGGAGACCAAAGCTCTTGAATTCCTCTGTCTTCCAAGGGCTTATCTTTTTCTCTCCTCCGTTTTCGGAGGGCATGCCAGGACTTAGGAGCGCAACCGCTGCCATAGCGATAAAGCCAATTGCCGTGAAAAACTGAAGTCCCTTGGCCGAGAAAACACCAAGATACCACCCTCCAAACGTGGTGGCTCCGATAAAAGCAGCAGATCCCCAAGAGCGTGTAAAGCCATAGTTGATCCCCTGATGCTTGACCGCCTCATATGCATAGGCATCGGATAAAGGCTGAAGCGGCGCAATAGCAACGGAGAGAAGGAGGACTACCGCGAGAATTGACCAGTACCCCTCCAAGAACAGTAGGGAAAGAAAAGCCACCGCGCATGTTAAACCATAGATCGCCATGGAATGTCTGCGCCGACCAGCCCGGTCAGAGAGAGCTGTAGCTACAGGCGTTGCCACCACTTTTACTATATTTGGAATGGCAACAAACAGCGCTATTTGTACCGGTGTAAAGGACGCTTGCTCCAGAAAAACCGGAAAAAAGGGAAGAAATAGCCCGAAGCCGAAAAAGTAACTTGCAAAGATTAGGCTAACACCGACGGTTAACCATCGGCTTGAACCGGAAGACGCCGCTGAGGCCATACCCAAAATTCCTGTTAATTTTTAAAACCCAAAGGAGCAGTAAAACCTGCTCCCCCTTACCACGGATAACCTAGAGAGCAAGCGGAAAAGCAAATCGCACCTAAGAGAAATTCTCGAGCGCTCGTGCCATCACACTTCCCTCCACATTACCCCCCGATATAGTCAGGGCTACCGTTCGTCCATTCAAATCCAAGCGCCCTGCCAAAATCGCCGCCAGTGCCACTGCACCTCCCGGCTCGACAACCAGTTTTAGTTCATTAAAGGCAAAGGCAATGGCCGCCAAAGCCTCATCATCACTCACAACTAAGCCCTTGGTAACCTGTGAACGCAGGACAGAAAAAGCAATTTCCCCCGGAGTTGGCGTGAGAACTGCATCACATATGGAACCGGAAAGGTGTGCGTTGGAAACACGTTTTTGGGCCAAAACGGAGCGGGCAACATCATCAAACCCGACAGGTTCACAGGTGTAAAACTCACAGGCAGGCAAGAGCTCTTTAAAAGCAATGGCAATTCCACTGGAAAGCCCACCACCGCCTGTGCACACGATGACAGCATCCGGTTTATATCCCATTGCTTCTGCCTGTTGGGCAATCTCAAGTCCCACAGTCCCCTGCCCCGCGATTACTTCGGGGTCCTCATAGGGGTGGACAAGTGTTGCACCCGTTTCTTCCCTGAGGTCGAGTAACAGGGCATCTCTGTCTGCACCTGCCCTGTCATAGAGGATGACTTGCGCACCAAATGACTTTGTACGCTGAACTTTTATGGCTGGCGCGTCGGAGGGCATAATAATTTTCGCATTGATGCCCAGCAGTTTTGCGGCGGCTGCAACACCTTGCGCATGGTTTCCTGAAGAGCAGGCGATAACTCCCTTAGCACGCTGTTGCTCCGGTATTTGTAAAAGCCGGTTAAACGCTCCGCGAAACTTGAAGCTGCCCGTTCTTTGTAGACTTTCCGGCTTGATGAGGACTGTCCCCCCAACCCTGTCATTCAAAACCGGAAAGCTCAGCAGCGGGGTTTTTACAGCATGGCTTTCAATGCGTTTTGCCGCTGCCTTTATTTGTTTGAAACCAGGAGCGCGAGTACGAGCAAGGGAATGTGACATGGACTCTCTTGAGAGTTGAAAGGGTTGTCGAAAAACAATTGTATACCCTATGATCCTCAAAAAAGAAGGTCAATATATTCCAAGTATCTAGACGCTCCCGTTTACCCTAATGGTATGTTCCAACTTGCCTTTTACTGTAACATTTTTCCAAAATCGATGGGCGCTGGCTTCCCAAGAAAACGTTTGAGCAAACTTCCGACAATAGTCACCATCCAACTTCAGGGCTGCGATTGCGGCCTCCTCCAGATTCTGCGAGAGAATACCCGCCTGATTTCCTCCCAAAATATCTTTGGGACCCATAACGGGATATGCGGCGACTGGAGTTCCACAGGCCAAGGCTTCCAAAATCACGTTTCCAAATGTATCGGTTTTGCTCGGGAAAACAAAAACACTTGCCCCCGCATAATGCTCCACCAACGCCCATCCAGTAAGGGGACCTTTAAAAACTACCGCAGGGTATGCAGATTGAAGCTGTTGCAGCCGCGGACCACCACCCACGACCACTTTTGTTCCTGGCAGATCAAGCTCAAGAAATGTCTCAATATTTTTTTCAACGGCCACACGGCCAACATAAAGAAATATGGGGCCTTTCAAGCCATCATACACATTGCTGGAACACGGCTTAAATTGCTCGCCATCAACCCCACGAGACCAGCGGACCAGGTTGTGAAACCCTCTTTCCCTCAGATCATCTTCCAAAGACTTGGTCGCGACCATACACGCTGAAGCAGCATTGTGAAAATTCCGCAGCCATGCATATGACCACTGCAACGGAACTGGTGCTCGCGCACGTACATACTCTGGAAAGCGCGTATGGTAACTGGTCGTGAAACTCAATTCCATCTTTAAGGCGGCCTGTCTGGCAAACCAGCCCAGAGGCCCCTCGGTAGCAATATGAAGATAATCGCAGTTGAAGTTTTCAACACTCCTGCGCACAGATGCCGGGGCCGCGAGGCTGAGCCTTATTTCGGGATAAGAAGGCATTGGCAAGTGCGTAAAGTTCTGGGGCGTCAGAAACTCGGTACGCTTGCCCATTTTACGTAGTTCAAGCCCCAGCCTTTCCAGACTATGAACAACGCCGTTTACCTGAGGTTTCCAAGCGTCTGTTACGATGAGAACGGAGCTCATGCGGCCACCTGCGAAGTATCAGAACTCCTTAGGGACGGCTCTGGTTGGAGCCGCCGTTCTCCCCACTCAATAAGCTCCAAAGTGCCGTCATGGTGTTCGACGACAGCACTGCAGCTTTCCACCCAGTCTCCAGTATTCACATAGTGCAAGCCCAAGTGATGATGGCTAGCGGCATGGTGAATGTGCCCGCAAATAACGCCATCCACTTGCTGTTCTGCGGCCGCATGAACCAGAGCTTCTTCAAAATTTCCGATAAAGTTTACGGCGTTCTTAACTTTCATCTTGGCCCAAGCGGACAAGGACCAATAGGAAAAACCCAGTTTCCTGCGGCAGAAATTAACAACAAGGTTTACCTTGAGTGCACTCCGGTAGGACCAATCTCCAAGTAGGGCAAGCCACTTTGCATGGCGTACAACCACATCAAATTGATCACCGTGAATGACAAGGTATCGCTTGCCATCCACGGTTTCATGAAGTGCTTGATCAACAATCTCGATGCCCCCAAAATCATTACCCAAGAAGTCACGCATGAATTCATCGTGATTCCCGGGTACATATACAACCCTCGTCCCTTTTCGGGCTTTTCTCAGGAGTTTTTGTACCACATCATTATGCAACTGGGGCCAGTACCAAGAACGGCGCAGCCGCCAGCCATCCACAATATCTCCCAGAAGGTAAATGGTCTCGGCTTCCGTTTCCCTGAGAAGCTCAAGGACCATAGAAGCCTGACACCCTCTGGTGCCAAGATGGATATCCGAGAGAAACAGAGTTTTATAATGACCCATTGAAGTTTCATTAATCACCGCAATAGCTCCAAATAAGAAATGTCAGCCTGATAACAGCCGATTCCCACGAACTATTTGTGACTGTTTTCAAACGGGAAAATCATCAAACTATTCTATAGATAATAATAGCTAGCAATAATATTAATCTAATACTTCATCAAAAATAGTAAATATAAAATCACACAATACTAATCATATTCAACAACAACAATAGTTACTGCAAGCATATTTTAAATAAAATAACATTTCACGCATATCAAAACAAAAATATTAATACTTTATTCGAATAGAACCTGAGATAATGTCAGCGGCTCCATCAACATTACCTTCAAACCAAACGCCTTCGTATTGGAAGCTATCGGGGTTTATATTTATTTTATCATCACCAACTGCAAAGAGGTGAGAGTAGCCAATATCCGCAGACAGCCAATCTTTGTAGTTGTAACTTAAGCCTGCGCTAAGCCACACCCGATCGGTATCCGGTAACCGAGGGCTACGGTTTGCATCATCTATGGGCGACCACTCATAACCAACTCCAGCTCTGAATGTGAATTGTCCATTATAGTCGTACTCCCCGCCAATGGAGAGATAGTACCCATCATTATAGAAAAAGGAGAGTTCGGTCTCCTCTTCTCCCGTAACACGATTGTAGACCTTAAACGAACTAAAACGGCTCCAGTTTGTCCATTCGAAGGTCCCCATGATACGGGCATTTTCTAAGAAGTCGTATTGGAAGGACGCATTGATTTGCTCAGGAAGAGTAAGAGTTGATGTAATTGGCGTTCTCTCTGCAGGCACTTCCATACCAAAAAAACTAAAAGCCGGTTTTTTCAAATGCCCTTTTAATTCATGCCGAATAGGAGAACGGTAGCCTACGCCAATCTGTAGGTTCTCCATTGGATTGATGAGAACCCCTATAGTACCTCCAAACCCCAAATTATGATCTTCGCCTTCAAGCTCCGCAGTCCCCGCGTCTGCCCTAATTCCCTCAAGACCGACAAATCTTTCCAGTACTCCTTCTCCACCTGGCGGGAATGCGCTTTTTAGGCGAACTTGAAAATACTGGACCTGTAGCCCGACACCAACCGAAAGGTAATCTGTTATAGCTGTACCAATCATAGGTGTTGCGTTCACAGACAAGACTCGTGAAGAACGTGCATAAATCTGCCCAGCCCATTCTGAATTAGGTTTTGTGGCAAGCCCAAAGGGCGCAGTGACAGAAAGCCCTAGGAAAATCCGATCATTGACCTGATAGGTCCCATAGGACGAGCCAAGCCAGGCATTTTCTCCAACATCTCCAGCAGAACCCGCTGCCGCTCCTGGTATATTATTAAGTGGCACAAAGCCGTTTTCTGGAGTGTCATATGCCGCATAGTCTGTATCAATATCCGCCCTTGGGAAGACGCCCGTATTCACACTCTCCCCTTGCATACCCTCTCTGCCCACAATTGTTGCAGGATTCCAGAACATTGAGGAAAGGCTTTCGCTTTGCACGCCGTAACCAGCGAATGAAAGGCCCTGATAGAAAGCGGACTGTTCGCGAAGAGCAAAGGCTCCGCCTTGAGCCTGCTGGCTGCCAACTACAAGCAGTAGCCCACTTATGCCAAAAAGAATATTAGATGTTTTAAGCATTATGAACTTCTCCCAAACAGTCAGGCGTACATAAGACCATTTGAGAAAGAATAGCACTTGATGATTTATTTACATAATAATAAAAATACTAGATATTTATCATAAGTACTTAAAACATTAAGTATAAATTACAAATACACGTACAATTATAATTTTAATACGTACCATTTGGGAGGTCATGGACCTCCCCGTAATTGAGTGAAGACGCCTTTGAAACGACATCCAGTAAAATCTCTGAACTACTTCCAGACTTTATAAAAGTGATGGACGGGGCCGTGACCACTCCCTATATGCAGAGTATCCGCCGCTCGGATAGCCCCCGAGATGTAGTCTTTAGCTTCTTGCAAGGCAGTTTCAACTCCTAGCCCCTTAGCCAGGCCCGACGCAATAGCCGAGGATAAAGTGCAACCAGTTCCGTGAGTGTTTTCAGTAGAATATCTGGTGTCTCGTAGCCAGAGTTCTGTACCTTGTTGATCCAGATATAAATCATCTGATTTTTGGTCCAGCCCATGCCCCCCTTTTAACAGGACACTCTTCACTCCCAAGTCTAGAAGGGCCTTGGCCTGATCTTTAAACTCTTGCGCATTTCGGGCAATAGGACGGTCAAGCAATAGCGCCGCCTCTGCCATATTGGGCGTAATGATTAAAGCAAGTGGGAAGAGTTTTTTCTTCAATCCATCCATCGCATCGGAATGCAATAACAAATCACCAGAGCTGGCGACCATGACAGGGTCTAGCACAATGGGAGCTTGATTATACTGCTGCAGGCCCTTCGAAACAGCTTCAATTGCCTCACAAGTAGAGACCATTCCGATTTTGACAGCATTGACAGCAAGGTCCGTAAACACGGCTTTTATTTGCGCAAAAATAAAATCTGCCGGCACCTCATGAATAGCGGAGACTCCTTTGGTATTTTGCGCAGTTAGAGCACAAAAAACCGTCGCACCATAAACCCCCAGTGCTGAAAAGGTTTTCAGGTCCGCCTGAACTCCCGCAGCCCCTCCAGAATCAGATCCGGCAATTGTTACAGCAATCGGGGTCATAAGCTCGTCTCCTATCTTGTAAGTCCATGACTTATAATATTATATTTTATTCCATTCAACGAAGATTCACGTTCTCAAACCCATCTCTCTGCCTGTTTTCATGACTACCCAGATCAAGAGGAGCGCGGAGAACTTAAAAAACTGCTCTTTGGGATTGATGCTTGTTTACGATCACAATTCAGGCCACACTGCCTTCAAACCACGACAGTATTCAAAGGGTTAGCAATGACACCATTTTATGTGATGATAAAATGCCAACTGGGCAAGACCTATCAGGTCGCAAACGCCATAGCAGATGCGGAAATTGCCTCTGAAACCTACTCCATTTCCGGAGAAATGGACCTTATGGTCAAGATCTATCTGGAAGAGGGGCAAGATATTGGCCACTTTGTATCCAAGCAACTCCATTGCATTGATGGTATTCAAGATACACGTACCATCATCACCTTCAAAGCATTCTAGAGTAAAAGGCAGGCAAAAAACTGTCTGCCCTATGCCTTGGAAGGTGTTGAGGCCCGCCGCGCTCTGGTTCTGTCATATCCCAGCTGATGTTCTCGCAAGATGACAAAAATTCCTGCTGCGATGACAATCAATGAGCCGACAATCACCTCCGGTGTGGGAACCTCTGCAAAAAGAACAAATCCAAAGCAAATCGCCCAGACCATATTCATATAATCAAACGGCGCAATGGTGGACGCATCCGCGTACCTGTAGCTATGAGTCAACAGAATCTGACCAAGCCCGCCAAAAACTCCAACAGCGACCAGACACAGACCATCAAACAGGTCGGGAACACCCCATGCAAACTCGGGATAGACCAATCCCAGTGGATAGGTGAACGCAGCCAGAACCGTCGACGTGACTGTAAACCAGAGTACGATTGTCGCAGTTCGCTCTGTTTCACTCAGTTTACGCACTGCTATCATGGCAAAGGCGGCCAGAAGCGCGCCTAAAAAACTAAAGAGCACCCCCCAGTTGGCCAAGTTCCCCCCCTGTCCTTCTCCAAGGTGCGGTATAACCGTAATCAAAACACCCACGAACCCTACGGAAACAGCAGACCAGCGGTATATGCGTACACTCTCCTTCAAGAGTAATGCCGCCAAGATTACCACTATCAAGGGCCCAGCAAATCCAATCGCGGTTGCATCCGGGAGAGGCAGAAGTTTCAAACCAATAAAGCCGCAGGCCATAGCGCTTACGCCGACCATTGCTCTGCTCATATGTACCATGGGGCGGGAGGTTTTCCACCCATACCCAAAAGAACCTTCCATTCCCATCATAATTAAAATCGGAAACAGCCCAAAAAAGTTACGCGCAAAGACCACTTCAGTAATGGGGACA
Organism: Pseudovibrio sp. M1P-2-3; assembly: GCF_031501865.1. Lineage (NCBI taxonomy): Bacteria > Pseudomonadati > Pseudomonadota > Alphaproteobacteria > Hyphomicrobiales > Stappiaceae > Flexibacterium > Flexibacterium corallicola. The sequence continues at coordinate 980,013 of NZ_JARRCW010000001.1, read as the reverse complement.
TCTTGAGAGACCCATTTAAGAGCGGAGACCATACCAAAAAAGGCAAGCGTTGAGGCTATTTTCAAGAAAATACCCAACAGCGGCTTTGCATCTGCTCCAGTTGCAGTGGGGATTGCGCCTTCGGGCATTTTGGCGGAAGGGACTTTACGTTCAGCCGCAGAGCCGGGCAACTTCATTAGAATTCCTGACGTTACATTCTTCCAGATACCGCCAAATCAAGCAGTTCCCATGGGGATCAAGCAGCAAGAGAAGAGACAAAGAACTTACCACTCTTGAAGCGAGTGAGAACTCTACTCTAAATCGATTTACTCCCTAAAAAACAACCACAAATTAAGTTGTGCACTGATGAATATGTAAGCAGATCCCTTTGAGCCTGTTTTTAGCAACACTAAAATATCTGCTAGATTCGTGCTGCCTGAATGGCGCCCCATACCCGTGACGGCGTTGCCGGCATATCTATATGTCCAACACCTGCATGTTTTCTCAGGGCATACTGTAAAGCATTCATTACAGCGGGGGCCGCCCCGACAGTGCCTGCCTCTCCTGCCCCCTTCACACCTAGAGGGTTGTTTTTGCTCGGAGTATTACACGTATTATGAGAGAAGAACGGCAGATCATCCGCTCTGGGAACATGATAGTCCAGTAGGGAGGCAGTTAAGAGCTGCCCCTCATCATCATAAATCACATGTTCATAAAGAGCTTGACCGATCGCCTGAGCCACTCCCCCGTGAATCTGTCCTTGCAGGAGACGCGGGTTTACCGTTACCCCCACATCATCAACCACAGTGTACCGCTCAATCTTTGTAACACCGGTTTCAGGGTCAACTTCCAACTCGCAAATGTGTGTCCCGTTGGGGTAGGTACACTGTTTTTGTACAGCTTCTCCAAAAGCCTCTATCTTCTCTGCGCTTGTTTGTGCCAGAGCAGCCAGCGACATGTAGCGATCCGTACCCACAACACGTAATGTTCCATCCACCAGCTCAAGATCTTCAACATCAACCTCTAAACGATCGCCCCCAATTTCCTTGAGCTTTCTCACCAGAGCAACAGAGGCTTCTTTAACCGACGTCAGGCCAATGGGAATGGAGCGGGACCCCTCTGTTCCCCCACCATTTTTGATGAGCTTAGTATCCCCCTGAACCATTTTAATTTTATCCAAAGACAGTCCCAGATACTCGGCAATAAGCTGGCCATAGGCAGTATGGTGCCCCTGCCCGTTTGATTGGGTTCCTATAAAGAGAGTTACCCCCCCATTTTCATCTAGTTTTATAGTGGCCTCCTCCCTTCCTGGAAACGAGCAGGCTTCAATATAGCAAGACATGCCGATACCGCGCAGTTTCCCACGCTTCAAACTTTGCTCTTCACGCATCAAATACCCGGCAAAATCGCTGTGGCGTAAAGCTTTATCTAGGGTCTTTGCAAAATCACCCGTATCATAGGTGTGCCCCACCTGTGTCGTATAAGGCATGCCATCTGGCTTGATAAAGTTGAGCTTGCGGAACTCTATCGGGTTCATGCCGATTTCCAGCGCAGCTTTCGCAACCAATCGCTCTATCAAATATGCAGCCTCCGGACGCCCTGCCCCACGATAAGCATCCAATGGCGTCGTATTGGTATAAACACCTGTTACTTCGGCCCACACCGCCGGAATATCATAGAGGCCTGATACCATGCTCAAGCAACTACTGGGAACAAATGGCGCATATTGATTTTGGTAGGCCCCGACGTTTGCAAGAAGATGAACGTCTAGACCATGAATTTTACCTGAAGCATCAAGCGCTAGGCGGGCAGTGACCACATTGTCACGTCCTTGGGTATCGGCAAGGAAATGTTCTGTCCTGTCCCCTGTCCACCTAACAGGAACTCCCAGTTTCTTGGCCGCGATCAAAACAAGGGGATATTCGCGATAACAAGAAATCTTCGTCCCAAATCCACCCCCAACATCTGGAGTAATCACACGCAACTGGTCAGAGGGTATTTTTAAAATTCCTTTTGCAATCGTATCGCGTAACTGGTGCCCCCCTTGTGAGCAGGTGGTTAATGTATACGTCCCATCTTCTTCACTAAACTCTCCAATACAGGCACGGGTCTCCACAAAATTAGAAACAACCCTGTTGTTAATCAGCTCAATGGAGACGATACGATCAGACTTTGAAAAAACTTCTTCCACCTTCTCCCGATCACCTTTGGAAAGTTTAAAGGCGCTATTCGAGCCCATCTCCGGATGCAAAACAGGGGCGTTATTTTCCAGAGCAATCTGACACTCAACCACAGCCCGCTTAGGTTCAAAGTGCACTTCAAGGCTCTCTGCGGCATCCTTCGCATTTTCTAGTGTTTCAGCCACAATAAAAGCAAAAGCATCTCCAACATAACGCAGTGTTTTACTGCATAAAATTTCATAGTTGCTGCCTTTTATGGTGCTGCCATCTACTTGCTTGAGAAACCCAAAGAAAGGTAATCGGTTATGTCCTTTGAGGTCGTGAGCTGTCAGAACAAGCTTTACTCCCTTTCTCGCCTTGACTTGCGAGAGGTTTGAAATTGAAAAATCAGCATGTGCGAAGGGAGAGCGCACCATGTAACCAGTAAGCGCGCCCCTCTTGCGAACATCATCTGTGAAACACCCTTGCCCAGTTAAAAAAACAGGGTCTTCAACACGCAAAGAAGAGGCACCAATTCCAAATTTCATCACAGGTTCATTGGTCATGGGGTTAATCCTCTAGCAGAAACTCAACCGTACCTATTGAAGTCAGATGGAGGTTAACACACATGAAACACTCCAAGACTCACTTGGACTATATCACAATACAAAACGGCCCCACTCAACTAAGAGCAGGGCCGTTAAATCATATTGAAGTGAATAATAACTGGTTGCAGTTACTCTGCAGCAACTCCAGCTTCCGCCGCTTTCTGCTTGGCAGCTTCTTCTTCCACCAGTTCCTTCTTGGAGAGTTTACCCACCATAGTTTTTGGTAGCTCGTCCCGGAACTCAATCATCTTCGGCATTTCGATTTTCGAGATCTGCTCTTTGAGGAACGTCAACAGCTCGGCTTCGGAGACTGTTTGCCCTTCCTTGAGCTTAACGAAAGCTTTTGGAGCCTGTCCGCGGTACTTGTCAGGAACAGCAATAACGATTGTTTCTTCAACCGCATCATGGAGATACAGCGCCTCTTCGATAACGCGAGGATACACGTTGTAGCCAGAGCAAATAATCAGGTCTTTAATACGGTCAACCAGATAGACGAAACCGTTTTCGTCCATATAGCCCACATCACCTGTGTGAAGCACCTTACCGTTTTCGAGTGTCTGCTCGGTTGCATCCTTACGGTTCCAGTAACCTTTCATCACCTGCGGGCCAGTGACACAAAGTTCACCTTTTTCACCCTTAGACACCTCTTTGGAAAGATCATCCAGATCACGGAAAGAAAGGGTCGTACCAGAAACCGGATAGCCGATAGAGCCTTCTGGGCTTGGGCTGTCAAGCGGTGTTACGCACACGACTGGAGACGTTTCAGAAAGGCCATAGCCTTCAAACAGGCTACATCCGGTAAGTTTTTCGAACTCTTCCTTAACTTCCACAGGAAGCGGAGCACCACCGGATGCACAGATCTTCAGGGAAGACAGGTCATACTTTTCGATATCAGGCTGGTTATTAATTGCAGTATAGATCGTTGGAACACCTGCAAAAATCGTAGCCTTCTTACGCTGGATTGTATCCAGAACGTCCTTAAGCTCAAAACGAGGTACAAGGATCATCTCGGAGCCGAACATAATCGAGATGTTCTGCAAAATAGTCATTGCGAACACGTGGAAGAAAGGAAGTACGCAAACTGCCTTTTCCTGACCATAAACAACATTCGTAAAGAGCTCTTTGGTCTGCTCCATATTGGCCGAAAGGTTCGCATGGGTCAGCATGGCACCTTTTGGCACACCTGTTGTACCGCCAGTGTACTGGATAACCGCGAGATCTTCTTCCGGATTAATCTGCGGGCGAGTGTAGCGTGTGCCATTGGAGATCAGATCCCCAAACTTCACATGTGCAGAACTGTTTGGAATGGAAGAACGCTCTTTGCCCTTAAGCAATGTGAACAGGAGCTTTTTTGGCTGAGGCAGAATGTCGGCCATGCGGCAAACAACAATCTTTTTCAGCGCGCCTTCCTTACGGACAGTCTCCATCTTGTCGAACATCATTTTCAGGTCAAGCGTGACCATGATGTCAATGCCCGAATCCCGCGCTTGGAACGAAAGCTCACGCTCCACATAAAGCGGGTTGAAGTTCACAACTGTACCGCCCAGATGCAAAATGGCGAAGTAGAAAACAGGGTAGTAAGGGCAGTTTGGCAGGCAAAGTCCAACTTTGGTGTCCTTGCGCACGCCTTGCTTTTCGAGGCCGGCAGCCACTTTGTCCACCAGTTCGCCCATCTCTTTATAGGTATACCCTTTACCCATAAAGTCCATTGCTGGACGGCTTGAGTAGTTCTTCAGGGCTTCATCAAGATATTCACCAATCGGGCGAGCTTTAAAGCTACTATTCCACTCTTCTACGCTGGTCAATGCACCATCCCCCCTTATAATTGTGTTCTACGGCCAGACAGGTTCAGGCTGAATAACCCGAATGGGACAGCTCCCACTGTCACTCCCTCACCTTGCACAACCGGAATTCATAAATAGATCTGCCGTTCAGTTTGCGTTATACTGAACAAAAGGTCAACTTCTCCCAAAAGGCTAGTTCGTTGAAGAACTCGCTGGGACTTTGATGTTTGACGTCCTATTAGGGGATAAGTGAGAATGCGTCCACATCAAAAACCCCAAAATCTGTAATTTTTAAATGCGGAATAACCGGAAGCGGCAAGAACGCGACCTGTAAAAACGGCTCTGGCAGACAACAACCAAGACCTTTCGCAGCAGCTCGAAGTTTCTCCAGTTCTTCGCGTACGTGTTCAAAAGGCTGCAAACTCATAAGTCCGGCAAGCGGCAAAGCCAGTTCTGCAAGAACCTTGTCTTTGGAGGCAACTGCAAAGCCACCTTTTATCTGACGTAACCGGTTTACGGCTGTTGCCATGGAGACTTCACAGGCCCCGACGACACAAATGTTGTGGCTATCATGACCAACGGAAGAGGCAATAGCCCCCTCTTGCAAACCAAACCCTGTCACAAATCCGGTTGCAATGTTCCCGTTTTTACCGTGACGCTCAACTACAGCGACTTTGACAACATCCTGTCCAAGATCAATCAAAGCCTCGTTGCCTTTGGTAGGCAGAACTCTTTTTTCGTGGGAGGTCAAAATCAGCCCAGCCTTAACCCCAAGTACTGAATGCGGTTCTGTTCGGGCTGCAACAGTAAAGTTGCCCGCAAAGACTTCAGGGGCATGACATGTGTCCGTCAAACCCGTCGGTTTCACGGCATTTCTTTGAGCAAATAGTTGGGGCGTAACCACTTTTCCGCCGCTGATGACATCACTCACGGAGCACTTCTCAAGGTCGTCAAGCAAAGCAATATCGGCCCTCCAACCCGGCGCGAGGTGCCCGCGATCACGTAGACCGAAAGCCATTGCCGCAGACCAACTTGCTGCCCGATACACGTCTTTTGGCTTACACCCATGTGCAATCAGTCGGCGGATCATGGAGTCAATATGGCCCTCCTCCGCAATATCCAGCGGGTTTCTATCATCGGTACAAAGGCACAGAAAGCTTGAATAATCAGAGGTTAGAACGGGCGCCAAAGCGTCCAGATCCTTGGAGACAGACCCCTCTCGAATTAATATATTCATGCCCTTGGAGAGCTTTTCCAAAGCTTCCCGAGCGCTGGTCGCTTCATGGTCGGTTCGAATGCCCGCAGCCAAATAGCCATTAAGGTCCACCCCGCCCAAAAGTGGAGCGTGTCCATCAATATGCCCGCCCTGAAAAGCATCCAGCTTGGATATGACGGAAGGATCACGTGCCAGAACGCCCGGAAAGTTCATAAACTCAGCAAGGCCAATAACTTTTTCGTGATCTTTGAAAGGAAGCAGGTCTTCCAGTTCCAAGCGGGCACCCGATGTTTCGAATGAGGTGGCAGGAACACAAGAGGACAGGTTGATACGCAAATCCATTATTGTATTTGCCGCGGAATCAAGAAAGTACTGTATCCCTTTTATCCCTGCGACATTTGCAATCTCATGGGGGTCACAGATTGCAGTTGTAACCCCGTGAGGAAGCACGCATCGGTCAAATTCTAAGGGCGTGACAAGCGAGGATTCCACATGCAGATGCGTATCAATAAAGCCCGGAACCGCGATTTTACCGGAACAATCCAGCTCAATATGACCATCATAACTAGCATGGGTCCCAACGATCCGGTCTTCAACAATTGCCAGATCACACGTTGTCTGGCTGCCATCCATGACACTGAACAAACCCACATTCTTTAAAACGATATCAGCTGGAATTTCCCCTTTTCCCGCAGCAATTGCCGTTTCAAGAAATTCTTTGGATGAGCGCTTCATGGCCATACTCCGTCCCCTAAAATTGAAAGAGAGTGCCTTCTAACACTCTGACCGATGCCTTTAAGAAGCCCTCTAGCCATTTCCACCGGTAGTGTTCATCTTGCCTCAACCACACTTGCATTACAATCCACCGTGGCAACTGAATAAGTACAAGCACTAGGATTACCTAAGGTACTGCAATGGTTTTAATTTGTGCTTTCAAGAGGCTGAGAGGAAACCAGTTCCTGCCTCTTGCAATTTCGCAAATCTCAGCGCAAAAGGTAGCCCGGTCAGGTATAAGTATTTATATGCTTGCTCGTTAAGTTCGAGCCGAGGATATCGCTGGGGCTTCTTGCCAAGCGCCAAAGTAAAACGAAAAGACTTCAAGGAATTGCAATGCCACTTCGCTCGACACCTGTATTACCCTTTGACCTTGTGGTATTTGGCGGGACGGGAGATCTGGCCCATCGTAAACTTCTGCCAGCTCTCTATCACCGCGAGGAAGCGGGACAAATTCCCGCAGATGCGCGTATCATTTCTGTCTCCCGTCGCTCCTTAAGCGATGAACAATATATTGACTGGGCGCGGGAATCTTTATTGGGTCACCTTAAATCGATTAAGGAAGAGGTGATGGAGCGTTTTTTAAAACGGTTCCATTATGTTTCTCTAAATGCAGTTGAGGGTACAGGATGGGATGCCTTAGGTGAAGCCTTGTCTGGCCGCGAAGATGTTATCCGCGCCTTTTACCTGTCCGTTTCTCCCGACCTTTTTGGCCCAATTTGCTCAGCCATTGGTAAACATGGGCTCATTACGGAAAAAACGCGGGTTACCATTGAGAAGCCGATTGGAAAAGATGGGAAGTCTGCCAGTGAAGTGAACGAGACAATCGGCTCCGTATTCAAAGAGGAGCAGATTTTCAGGATCGACCATTACCTAGGCAAAGAAACGGTCCAAAACCTTATGGCTTTGCGGTTTGCCAATGTCCTATTCGAGCCGTTGTGGAACTCCAACAACATTGACCATGTCCAAATTACGGTGGCTGAAACTTTGGGAGTTGAGAGCCGCGCCGGTTATTATGATACGGCTGGCGCCCTGCGTGACATGGTTCAAAACCATTTGCTTCAACTTTTATGTCTTGTGGCGATGGAGCCGCCAGAATCGTCTGGAGCAAACAGTGTCCGTGACGAAAAACTCAAAGTGCTGAACTCACTCAAAGCATTGGATGCGCAATCCATTTCCCGCAACATGATAAGAGGGCAATATCGCGCGGGGGCATCGGCTGGCGGCGCTGTCTCAAGTTATCTGGACGAACTGGGGGAAGACCGTTCCCAAACAGAAACCTTTGTTGCGGCAAAGGTGGAGATTGCCAACTGGCGATGGGCAGGCGTGCCATTTTACCTGAGAACAGGAAAGCGCCTTGCAAGCCGTATTTCTGAAATTGTCATCCAGTTCAGGGAAATTCCACATTCCATTTTTAATGCTGATGCGGGCGTTATCAAAGCCAATCAGCTTATTATTCGCCTGCAGCCGGATGAAGGTGTAAAAATGCATGTCATGATCAAGGATCCAGGTTCTGGAGGCATGCGTCTACGTCAGGTTCCACTGGACATGTCCTTTGCTGAGACTTTTGAGGTCCGTAGCCCTGATGCTTATGAGCGTCTGCTCATGGATATGATCCGCGGCGATCAGACCCTGTTTATGCGAAGAGATGAAGTGGAGGCAGCTTGGAAGTGGATTGATCCAATCTTAAAAAACTGGGCGAAGGATCCAGAGCCACCGAAAAGCTATACATCCGGCACATGGGGCCCTTCTGCTTCCATCGCATTGATCGAGCGTGACGGACGCACCTGGCACGAAGAGTAAGCTGGACCTTTAGCGGGGACGATCATAGTATCGTCTCCAAACTTAGTTGATCAGCAAGGCGATCATCACCATTCATTTTCTTTGAACAAAGTACTTTCAAAAGTTTATATGTCTCAAAATATTGAACTTCTCGATACCATATTAATGAAAGCGCCGGTTATTCCGGTTCTTACCCTTACTAATAGCTCTAATGCGGTAAAAGTCGCAAAGGCCTTGGCGAAAGGTGGACTGACTTCAATCGAGATTACACTACGCACAGACTGTGCCCTTGATTGTATTAGGAAAATTTCCAGTGAAGTGCCAGAAGTTACCGTGGGAGCTGGAACTATTCTATCCGCCAGACAATATGAGGCCGCAGTTAACGCTGGAGCTCATTTTGCTGTGTCTCCCGGTTCAACTGAAACACTCTTCAACGCTGCAAAGTCTTTCCAGCAGTGCCCACTACTTCCCGGAGTTTCAACGCCGACAGAAACGATGCAAGCAGCAGAGAAGGGTTATGAGAGGCTCAAATTCTTTCCGGCCTTAGCCTCCGGGGGGCCGTCTCTTTTGAAAGCGCTAGCTGCCCCCTTCCCGTCTCTACGGTTTTGTCCAACAGGTGGAATCACTTTAGCCAATGCGAAAGACTTCCTAGCCCTTTCCAACGTTTTGTGTGTTGGCGGAACGTGGATTTCCGAGACAGGAGCGGTTGATGCCCAAAACTGGCTGAAAATTGAAGCCCATGCCCGAAAGGCTGCGGCGCTCTCCCCTTAAAATTATCGCACAAAACGTGCTTTGATCCGTAAATAATCAAATATATCCAACCCTGTAAAATCTGCTAGGCTCCCCAATGGGAAGAGCCGCCACCACGCACAAGCACTTTACCTTTCTAATAATAATCAGGAGAGTTTGAATGTCCCATCATTCCACCGCACCTTGGAAAACGCTGGAAGAACATGCACGGAACGCTCAGGCGACTGAACTTAAATCCCTATTCGCTGCTGACAGGCACCGCTTCCAAAAGTTCTCACGCTCTCTAGACGACTTGCTGCTCGATTTTTCCAAAACTGCCGTTACCAGCGAAACTCTCTCGCTCCTTCAGGGTTTGGCTGAAGCATGCTCCCTTGAAGAAAAGCGTACCGCCATGTTTGAGGGTGACAAAATCAACACCACGGAGAACCGTGCAGTTTTACATACGGCCTTACGTAATCGCTCCGAAAAAGCCGTGATGATGGACGGCGAAGACGTTATGCCCAAGGTGCGTGAGACACTTGAGCACCTTGGGCAGTTCAGCAATGCGGTTCGCTCCGGCAAAGTTTGTGGAGTAAGCGGAAAGACCTTCACAGATGTCATCAACATCGGCATTGGCGGCTCTGACCTAGGTCCGGCCATGACAACACAGGCGTTAGCCCCCTATCATGATGGCCCCAAAGTCCATTTTGTCTCCAATGTAGACGGTGCTCACATTTCAGATACACTGAAGCACCTTGATCCAGAAACCACCTTGGTGATTGTCGCTAGCAAAACCTTCAGCACAATTGAGACCATGACCAACGCTCAAACAGCTCGCAGCTGGATAGTTGAAGCGCTTGGAGAAAATGCTATCCCGCACCATTTTTGTGCCGTCTCAACTGCACTTGATAGGGTTTCCAAATTTGGGATCAGTCCTGAGCGTGTCTTCGGATTCTGGGATTGGGTCGGAGGCCGTTATTCCATCTGGTCTGCAATTGGCCTGCCACTGATGATTGCCATTGGAGCAGATAGTTTCATGGAATTTCTGGATGGTGCTTTTGTGATGGATGAACATTTCCGCACAGCTCCGATCCAAGATAACCTCCCTGTACTCATGGGGCTGATCGGCGTTTGGAACAGAAGCTTTCTGGGGCTTGGTTCTCGGGCAATTCTCCCCTATGATCAACGGCTCTCCCGCTTCCCGGCCTATCTGCAGCAGCTGGATATGGAATCCAATGGCAAACAGGTCACCAAAGAGGGAAAACCCGTTCAAACGGCCACGGGCCCAGTCGTTTGGGGAGAGCCGGGTACTAACGGACAACATGCCTTTTACCAGCTCATCCACCAAGGCACCTCAGTAATTCCCTGCGAGTTCCTCGTAGGAGCCCAAAGCCATGAACCGGAGCTCCAAAACCACCAGAACCTTCTATTAGCGAACTGCCTTGCTCAGAGTGAAGCCCTTCTCAAGGGACGGAGCCTTAGTGAAGTTGAAGTAAAAATGCGCGAAAGCGGCGCAAGTGAGGAACAGATCTCTAACCTTGCTTTGCAAAAGACCTTTCCGGGTAATCGCCCTTCAACCACACTTATCTATAGAAAACTAGACCCGTTCACACTAGGCCGGATCATTGCCCTTTATGAACACCGCGTGTTTGTGGAAGGCGTGATCTGGAACATTAACTCCTTTGATCAATGGGGCGTGGAACTTGGAAAAGAATTGGCAACCCTGCTTCTGCCTCTCGTAGAAGGTAAAGAAACCACCGCAGATAAGGACAGCTCGACCCTCGGTCTTGTCTCTTATGTGCAAGGCCTGAAGGCCTCCTGATAGTTTCTCCGTTGCTTCTTCTTACCCTGCGCCCTTTAGACACACCTTCTTGATCCGGGAGTTGATTGGCAAAGGGCGGCAGGACAAGGAGAAGCAACTAATGACAAAACTGTTACTGGCAAGCGCAGCCCTTCTACTCATTGCTGGATGCAACACCTCAAGCCAACAGGATAGAACATTGGTAGGTGCAGGCCTTGGCGCAGCAACCGGAGCGGCAATCGGGGCAGCTGCTGGTGGAGATGCAGGTTCAGCTGTTGCAGGTGCTGCCATTGGCGGCGTCGCAGGCGGCGTTATTGGCCATGTAACAACTCCTAAAAACTGCACAGCCTATGACCAATATGGACGCCCCTATGCAGTAGCCTGCCCATAAAGTAACCCGCTTGCAAGCAACTTGTGAGGTTGTCACTTCAAAACTTGCTCAGGTGACATGATATTAATGTCACCCGCAAATATCACCAAAGTTCTGTCCCAGTCTGCAGATAGAAATCTAAAACCATGTGATCTTTGAGTATTCAAAGATATCTCCCCACCAGAATACCCCCCTGACAAGGAGAGACTACAATGTCTGAAGCAACGCAAAACGACTTGGTCAAAAAAGTTGAAGACCTGCCTCCTCTCAAAACAATAGAAATTGAAGCTCCTAAGAAGACTGAGGATGGTTTTAATTTTGAAGTAAATCTTGTGGCTCATAAGGAAAAAGGGACAGGCTTTTTCAAAAGTGCAATCGCAAAGCCTGAAGGGTCCGGATATGGCGCTTTTGAAATCAAGTGTGATGAAGGAACATTGATTGGCGGAACAGACCTCGCGCCGGCTCCTTTGTCTTACCTAGGCTCCGGCGTTGCCTTTTGTTTTCTAAGTCACGTCTATATGTATGAGCAATCCAGAAAGCTGGATATTACATCCGTAAAAGTCGAACAAAAAATGCGCTTTATGCTCGCAAGTAACCTAACAGACTCTCATGATGAAGACGTAGGGCACGGGCGTTGCTATGGAATAGACTTCAATGTGATTGTGGAGTCCCCTGAACCAAAAGAAGAAATTGAGAAGATGATAGAGGTGTGCACCACCGGATGCATTGGCTTGCAAACTGTTATTAATGCAACTCCTCCCAGCTTTAAGCTCATTCATAACCCATAGGAACTCCTGTCCAACACCTGTCAAAAATACTTTGAGCACCCCTCCTGCAATCTTGCGCCTCCTTTGAGGCAACACACCCCATGAAAGGACAGGAAAATGCCACTGGAGCTGGTTAAAAAAGTGGACTCCCTACACCCCTTACTGAGGATGGAGTTAGGTAAGTCAAACCAATCAGAAACAGGATTTGCATTTGATATAAACCTCACTGGGGGAAAGCAGCCCGGCGCTGGATTTTTCAAGTCCGTGAGCGTAATGCCAAATATACTTGGATATGGAGCCTTTGAAGTTTCCAGCGATGAAGGTATTCGTTTCGGTGGAACTGATAAGGCACCCGCTCCTCTTGATTACTTGGCATGTGGCGTAGCATTTTGCTTCCTCAGTCATATTACTTACTATCAGAATATGAAGAAGCTCGACCTGACTTCTGTGAAAGTGGAGCAGAAGCTGCATTTCTCAGTGGCCGAAAACTTGATCAACGAAAAGTGTACATCTACTGAGAAGGGAAAGTGCGAGCGCATTGACCTTTATGTCATTGTAGAGTCTCCAGAACCTGCAGAAGAAATCGTCAAAATGATCGAGACATGTAAAGCTGCATGTTTGGCCCTCCAAGCCATTATGGAGCCTGTGCCCGCACACGTGGAACTCGTTCACAATCCATAAGTTTGAGTAGGGAAGCGCAAATCACTAGCAAAGATACAAACGGCACTAATCCTTGACGCAATTTTCCAGCCCGACATCACGCGGAGCAAAAGGTTTGCATTCCCCTGACACAAGCCGCCGAATACGCTGAGCCCGCTCATCCAGCATTCCATTCCGATTTTGCAGGGAAAAGGAGGAGGGAGAGGAGATCACCGCAACCAATTTGTAAAACTCTTCTTGAGCAAGAGATTTTGGCACCTTTCCATAAAAGACCAATGTAGCGCGATGAAATCCATGCACCTCTCCCACTGGCCCCTCTCCCATTGAAACTGTCCCGAGGAAAAGCGTCAGTATCTCTTTCTTGGACAAAACTGTTTCCAGACCTAGTGCATATCCGGTGTGATAAATTCTGGCTAATCCTGCATCCAATGAAAGCACGTGTAGGTGTTTGGCAACCCTTTGGGTGATCGTCGACATACCACCTGCCAAACTCACGGGGTTAACACCTGCATGGGTAAAATAGTCGGGATCAATCACCTCAACAAGAGAGTGTAGCTGCTGAGGTATTAGGCTTTCAGCGCCATGCCCTTGTTCCTGCCACTGCTTGGCGAGCTGTACCCATTGGGGCGCTTGTCGCCGGGCTTCAAACCATCCTGTGGCTCCATATGCAAATGCACCCACAAGCAACATGACCATGACACTCACCAAACCTAGCGCCAACCACTTCAATCCATCCTCCCCTGCCAATAACAGTCACAAGCAACGAGCCTAGGCTTTTAAACTAGCTGCAGTGTCCATACAGGAAGTAAACATCCCTAGGCTTTCAAAGAACTCTACAAGTACATGCCTGTTTTTTCGGTATTTTAGATTTTCGCGACAACTCATTTAGAAACTGCGCGGTTTTAAGGCTGTACTTTGCTCTGATCCCCAAAGAAAAGTGTGTGTCAATCTGTCTCAAAATCACTATCTACGTTGCAAATATATTCACCTACTTACCTTCGCGAGTGAATGAAAGGTTATCCTATGTTATTGCAATATATAAAATAATAGGCATAGCTGATACACCGTGACTGCATACCACTCTTATGAGACCTCCCCTTCCCTAGAGCTACAGCGAGTATTGTATGTAAATATTCTTATAGATGCATCGAAGATCACTCGATATACCGCTCCGGCACGCTGCAAATAACTCTAAGTTAAGTTGAGTTTTCGGGAGAAGTATCAGTGACAATTGAAAGTAGTGTCCTAGTGGATAACACGAGGATTAAAGAGAACAATTTTAATAAACAAGATTTATCGTGGTCTCTTTCAATGTTTGGTACGGCAGTTGGAGCTGGCATTTTGTTTTTGCCAATCCGAGCCGGTCTAGAGGGTTTTTGGCCACTTGTTCTGATTGCGGCCTTGGTTGGCCCAATGACGTATTTTTCCCACAGAGCGCTTTCCCGCTTCGTATTGTCCTCCTCCAAAGAAGGAGCCGACATTACTGATGTGGTTGAAGAGCATTTCGGCAAAGCCGCTGGCCTGCTTATTACATTCTTCTATTTCTTTGCGATCTACCCGATCGTTCTGATCTACGGAAATGCTATTACCAATACAATTGACAGCTTCCTTGTGAACCAGTTGGGAATGGTCCCGCTTCCACGCTGGCTGCTCTCAGGAGTTCTTGTGGCCATGATGATGAGTGTCATGGTTTTTGGTCGCCGCTTCATGCTGACAGTAACGGAGCTGATGGTCTATCCGCTCGTTCTCATCTTGTTCGGCATGTCTTTATACATGATTCCGAGCTGGTCTTTTGCAGCGATGAGCCTTGATAGGATCCCCCCAATGGGTGATTTGCTCATGTTGGTGTTCCTGACTATCCCGATGCTTGTATTTTCTTTCAATCACAGCCCAGCTGTCTCTTCTATGGCGCTTGCCCAACGCGAGTCCTATGGAGAAGGAGCAGCCGACAAATCTGATGCAATTTTGAAACGCGCATCCGTTATGCTGCTTGGCTTTGTGATGTTGTTCGTCTTCAGCTGTGTTCTTGCGCTCACCCCTGAACAGCTGATGGAAGCGAAAGCGCAGAACCTCCCTATCCTTAGCTATTTGGCAAACCAGTTTGAATCGCCTCTTATTTCGGTTCTGGGTCCGATTGTGGCGTTTCTGGCAATTTTCTCATCCTTCTTTGGGCATTACCTCGGTGCAAAAGAGGGGCTTGCTGGCATTGTTAAGAAAACTTCTCCTGCAGTGGTTTCCAACATGGGAGAGAAAAAGTTCAACATCCTCCTCATTGCCTTCTTCTTCTTCTCAGTTTGGGGCATCGCTATATTGAACCCTTCAGTCCTGGGGATGATTGAATCTCTCGGAGCCCCTTTCATTGCAGCCATCCTATTCTTGATGCCTATCTATGCAATCAAGAAAGTCCCCTCAATGAAAAAGTATGATGGGGCTCTTTCCAACATCTTCATTGCTGTCATGGGAATTGTGGCCATCAGCTCCATCGTCCACGGCCTGCTCTAAAGTTCAGGTCCACAAGCCTTCTGCATAAAGCCTCGCATCTGCGGGGCTTTTTCACCTCTTCGTAAGGCAAGAATTACTGCTGGTGCCCTTACGCCCGTCTCCCTCCACATTATCTCAGGTGTAGGCTTGAAAAATTGAACTTATTTTCTAAGTAAAGAAGTAGTCAAACTTACACTACTCATAGGCTACAGCAAACTTACATCTGCAATTAGTGTTTTACCTTTCAAGAAAATAGTCTATCAATATTTAATAACGAAATCTGGTTTATTTCACTTAGAGGAGAGGTGGGAAGAACTATGAACAAACAAACAGCTTATAAAGACGAGGCACAATCCGTCTCCAGTTTTTCCCTAGAGCCAATTTTTCAACGGCAGAGAAGTGAATTTTCACGCGCGCCCTACGCAAGCTTTGAAGAGCGCAAGGAACGCTTGCAAAAGCTCCGCAAAGTGATGCTCAAAAACAAGGGTGCCCTTATCAAAGCACTCGATGAGGATTTTGGCGGAAGATCCGCAATAGAGACGCAGGTCGCCGAATTTGTTCCTGTACTGGAAACATTTAACTACACACTGAAAAAGCTGCGCAAGTGGATGGCTCCCAGTAAAAGGCATGTAAGCCTTATTCTGCAGCCTGCCTCAGCCAAGGTCATGTACCAGCCTTTGGGTGTTGTTGGTATTGTGGTTCCATTCAATTACCCGCTCATGCTGTCATTGAGCCCTCTGATTACAGCGCTTGCCGCAGGCAATCATGTAATGCTGAAGATGTCCGAGTTCACTCCGGCCACCTCTGCATTATTTGCTGATATGATAGCCAAGGAATTTCCGCCTGAACTCATCACAGTGGTTCAAGGCGGGCCAGAGATAGCCTCTGAGTTTTCCAAGCTGCCTTTTGATCACCTAGTCTTCACGGGCTCTACTCCTGTTGGCCGACATGTCATGCGGGCAGCAGCTGATAACCTAACACCGGTCACACTTGAGCTCGGGGGAAAGTCTCCCACTATTATTGATAGTGATGCGGACCTGAAGCTGGCGGCTGAAAGGATTTGCTTCTCAAAAACAATGAATGCAGGCCAAACCTGTATTTCTCCCGATTATGTTCTGGTCACCAATGACCGGAGGGATGCGTTCATTCAGGAATACAAAAGCGCATTTCAGTCTATGTATCCGACTATTGAGAATAATGAGAACTATACGGCAATCATTAATGAGCGTCACCATACCCGAATTACAAGCCTGATTGACGACGCCCACGCAAAAGGGGCGAACATTATCCGTGCTGATGACGGGAAGTTTGCAGGGGATGGGACCCGCCGCATAGCACCTCATTTGATTGTGGATGCAACGGATGACATGGAAGTGATGCAAGAAGAGATTTTTGGCCCTCTTCTACCGATTATAGGCGTAGATTCGCTTGATGAAGCAATCCAATTTGTAAAGGATCGCCCTCGCCCGCTTTCTCTCTATTACTTCGGGCTGGACAAACAAAAGCAGCAACAGGTTCTGGAGCAAACCCACTCTGGCGGCGTCTCCATCAACGAGTGCCTCCTTCACATTGCCGTTGATGACATGCCTTTTGGAGGAATTGGTCCTTCTGGAATGGGGCATTATCACGGACCGGAAGGCTTCCTTACCTTTTCAAAAGCAAAGTCCGTCCTGACCAAAGGCCGCTTCAACTCAGCAAGGTTGATGCAACCGCCCTACACAGGCTGGCTCAAGCAATCCATCTTGAAATACCTGCGCATCACCTAACGCAGGTATAGGTCCGATAAAAAGCTCAGACACGAAAAATGGTACAACAAACTGGCCAGACTCGTGTTTGAGCTATATATTTAAAAAAGACTACCAATACCTACGCTGCATCCGTAAAACCCATAAAACATAGCCTTTACCAATTTCCTCTATACTGGCCACTTAACCAACGTTGCATCTGGAAGTTCCGACTTTCCAAAATCAAGCGGGTGTAGTGCTGGCCAGCCAATGAAGTTGGAGGGACGTATCAATGGATGCGGCTATTCGCCATGAACTTGCAGCAGAGCATCTTCCTGTTTTTATCAGCGCCCCGCAGCAGGGCGATTGGCTGTTCACAACAAGCATTATCTTCCTCATCGTTATCCTCCTTCTTTTAGGGGTTTTCTATTTTTCACTTCACTCTTTGCCCGAACGAATGGCCCACAAACATGGCGAAAGGCAAATGCAGCTTGTAGCTGTGATGGCCCTAACAGCTCTATTCACGCATAATAATTACCTCTGGATTGCAGCACTACTTCTTGCAGCTATCCGTCTTCCCGATTTTGAAACGCCTCTTAGAGTGATAGCCCGCACTCTTTCCAAGTTGACGCGCAATGGTGGAGAAAAATAGATGCTTGAGCTCCTCGCTTGCTCCCTTTTTACCGTTCTGCCCGACTACCTCATCAGACGTTTCTGGCAAGGCAGGCGACTTGGCCGGGAGATAACCGTTTTCACAGTGTGGTATGAATTACGATGGGGCATAACAGCGTGTATGCTTCTAACGATAGCCCTCATTACGCTGGTCTTCTTTTATCATCCGTCAACAAGCAACGTGACGTCCTATTTTCGTACCATCACGATCCTTCCCGAAACCAGTGGGCGTGTCGATAAAGTCTATGTAGAAAATCATGATGAAGTGAAAGCAGGAGAGCTCCTCTTTTCTCTGGACGCCACCGAAGAGGCTGCAAAGGTAAATAGTGCAAAAAGGAAAATTGATGAAATTGATGCACAATTAAAGTTGGCACAGGCGAGGTTGAAGAATGCAGAAGCCGTTATCGTTCAGGCACAAAGTTCTCTTGACCAGTCAAACAACGAGCTGGAAAGAACATTGGAGTTGCAAAGTAGAAACTCCAATGTGGTTACAGAAAGAGAAATTGATACCAGACGCAACCAAGCCTCTTCAAGGCAGGGGCAACTGGATGCAGCGCTTGCTGATAAGGAGGCTATTCTGACCGAGATTGAGGCCACCTTGCCCGCTGAAAAGGCCAGTGCTCAAGCCGCTCTTGGTGAGGCTGAGGCCGAATACGCCAAGAAATTTATTTATGCAGGTGTGGATGGCACAATCAGTCAGTTTGTCTTACACCCCGGAGACATTGTCAGCCCCATCCTGCGCGCAGCTGGTATCTTAATTCCAAAGGGCTCTGGTAAAAGCCGGTTTCAAGCTGGATTTCAACAAATCACAGCGCCAGTTCTCAAAGTTGGCATGATTTCTGAAATTACCTGTGCATCCAAACCCTTCGTAATTATTCCGATGGTCATTACGGATATCCAAGAGGTCATAGCTTCAGGACAATTTAGACCAACAGATCAGCTAGTTGACACTCAGGACATACAAAAGGCCGGTACTTTTCTAGCCGTATTGGAGCCTCTTTATCAGGGGCAAACACTGGATATTCCTCCCGGAAGTAAATGTGTCGCCAATGCCTATACCAATAACCATGAGCTGCTTGCCTCCGGAACCGTCGGCTTCTGGGGAACACTCTACTATCACATGGTGGATACAGTCGGCCTCCTTCACGCATTCATACTGCGATTGCAAGCCCTTCTTTTTCCTGTCAAAATACTTGTATTTTCAGGGCACTAGGGTCCAGACTCATAACCAGTAACAGATGGCCGCGACTAGACTGAGCGCGGAAAGAAAATTTCTTTGCGCTTCGATCATATCTGTTTGCGATCCTGCTGAAATCCTTGATCCTACAAAACATCCGTTCAATGGCATTGCGATCCTTGTAAAGGGTTGGTGAAACGCAGTTTTTCCATTTTAGATTGGCTTTTGGCGGGATGTTGGGTACAGCGCCTTGTTCTTCGATTTGCGTGCGTAAAGCATCACTGTCATAAGCTTTGTCAGCGTGTAGCATACGGCACTCGGGCAGTTTTTCCAGCAACAGCTTTGCCGCAGAGCAGTCAGCCACTTGGCCGCCTGTCAGTAGAAACATGAGGGGACGGCATGCTGCATCCGTTAAAGCATGGATCTTTGTTGTCCGACCATCGCGTGAGCGGCCTATGGCCTGACTTTTCTCCCCCCCTTACCGCCTGAAGAACAGCGGTGTGCTTTCACTGCTGTACTATCGATCATCACATGGGCGGGAGGTCCGTCTGCCGCTGCTCAAGTCGTAAACAGTGTTTCCTACTCGCCCTTCTCAGCCTAACGAACAAACCTGTTATAGAGCGTCTTTCTGGCGCCATAAATTTCAAGAGCATCAACCCAACGACATCCGGATTTGAGAACATGAAAAATACCACTGATAACGCGGCGGTCATCCACCCGAGCTTTGACCCGTGTGTTGGTAGGAAGGTACGGTTTTATTTGATCAAACTGGTCTTGTGAAAGCCGAAATGGGAACACGACATTATTCTCTCCTATTGGAGAGCTTGAATCATAACTTAGTTTAAATGACAAATACTTTGATGGGTCTGAAGCCTAGTGTGTTCGATAAGATTCAGCACAAAGGAACCACGTCCCATGTACTTCCGTTTGACTAACGTATACAAAAACCTGCGTTCTTGCATCGAGAGCATCCCCGGCGTTTTAAGAATAACGTTAGGAAACTCTTCATCAAAATACGCAACCTCTCGATGGACGGCTACGCCGACCTTTTTGTACTCAATCTATTGTATACATTCGTCCCTCAAACTGCCTATTTTAACTAAAAATACCTAATTGTTTAAGGATATTAGGGACTTCGTAAACACCCAGATTTTGATACTATG
This sequence comes from Pseudovibrio sp. M1P-2-3, assembly GCF_031501865.1. Taxonomy (NCBI): domain Bacteria; kingdom Pseudomonadati; phylum Pseudomonadota; class Alphaproteobacteria; order Hyphomicrobiales; family Stappiaceae; genus Flexibacterium; species Flexibacterium corallicola. The sequence goes on along the minus strand of NZ_JARRCW010000001.1, from coordinate 960,167 downwards.
GTTAAGAAAGGAGGCTTCATTTAGCTTCTGTCAAATAAGCCCTGAATGTCAATCTCGACACATTTCCATGAAAAAATATCCAGTTATATTTAGGGAAAACTAGCAGAACTGCCCCTATCTACATCCCCCTTGGTTTCCATCGTAAATTCGTGTGTTGGTCCGGTCCAAAACTTAGTATCTTTTTGATTTCGAAAAGGCCTGCTCCCTCGGCAACAAACCCGGATTGTAGCAGAGCAAACCCGAGGGAAAGATGGGGTATGATCGTACGTAATTGAGTTACTGCCAGTAGCCCTACTTGTCGGTGCAACTGTCACTTTAAGCGACGCATATGTGATATGCTCATTGGTAGGCACGGGGAAACATTTGTGACATGTTCAGTTCAAAGAAATTCTGAGACTATTTAAAGGTGACCGGTTTCGTCAATTTTTGCACTTGTTTTGTTCCTGAATTTTAATCCCAGAATAGACTTAGGATAACTTGAAAAAAAATAACAAAAACAAGGAAATAAGTGGCGGAGAGACAGGGATTCGAACCCTGGAGACGCTTCCACGCCCGCCGGTTTTCAAGACCGGTGCATTCAACCACTCTGCCATCTCTCCGCAAAAGTGATGGCGTCTTTTTGGTGGAATGAGGGGGTAAAGTCAAGCGCTTCTCTTTTAAATCTCCAGATGAAAACTAGGTTTCCACAAATACTCATTATTTTTGATAATTGGAGTAAGCTAAGTATCTATGTTTTTTGAGGTTCTGAAGCAAATGAGGTGACTTTTTCGACGGGCATGCTCCACCAGCAAACTCCATCTAATGATGGGGGATTACTATCCCTTCAATTTATTTCTATTCAGAACAAATATTTTTCCCACTTTCACAACGCACAAATTATTGCATTCGTGTCCCCCAAGAAGCTAGCAAGCCTCTGTATGAGGATTACGCTTCCCCACACTCGGAGAAATTGTCACTGGCATACGTCCAAATTGCAGCAACTACAATCATCAGCACCACAGCAAATTAATCTTAGGTTAAACATTTACATTACCGCACATAATACCTAGTGACTTTTTTATAATAATTACTCTCATATATACATACAAACTCAAAAACTATACTAATTAAGCAACATCACCCCTTGCTTAAATACTTATCTAAGCAATGCGGTGCTTAATGGGAATGCTGAAAACATACTCTCTTATCGGGATAAGAGTTCAAGCACCGGACCCATAGACCTCAACGACCAACAACTAGCTAGCCCATAATGTGACCAACTGTGTCCAAAAGAACTAGGTCAAGCTGGAGATAAGATATAGTGAGCAAACCTTCAGTTAAGCGGAAATCTAGGCGTCAACGGCGTGACCAGACCGACACTCAAGCCCCTCCTCAGACCACCAAAGGCACCACGCTCGAAGCCGATCACAAAGGCGACATGGAAACTCCAGCTCCGATAAACTCTAATGTTTCCGTTGTGCAACTTCAACCAACTCAGCCAAGCGTACCAGTTGAGAGCACTGGGCCACTCACTAGAGCCTCTCAATTTGCGGCTCTTCGCCCCCAACAAAAGCGCAGACTACTACTCGCTCTTTCATTCCTCGTATTTGTCTTGATTCCTGGTCTTTTGTCAGCGGGGTATTTTTTAGTTCTTGCAAGTGACCGGTATTCCTCGACAGTTGGCTTTGCTGTGCGGGGTATGGATGGTAGTGCTGGTGGGGGAGATTTTCTGGGGGCTCTCACTGGACTAACAAATATCGGAACAACAACAACAGATTCTTACATATTGCTAAACTACCTAACCAGCAGAGAGGTGGTTGAACGGCTTATTCACGACATTTCAATCACGGAAAAATTCAGCAGGCCAGAGATTGATTTCTTATATAGGGTAAACCCCGACGAAACCATTGAAAAACTGGTCGACTACTGGAGCTGGATGGTCTCCACGTCCTACGATAACACATCAAGCATAATCGAAGTGGAAGTTCAGGCATTTAATCCTAAAGACGCGAAGAATATCGCAGAGCTCATCCTCCAATACAGCTCCAATCTGGTAAATAAGCTCTCAAAGGATGCCCGCAAAGATGCGGTTCAATTCGCAAAGGAAGAACTGTCCCGCGCTGAACTGCGCCTAAGAATTATTCGTGAGCGTATGCTGAAATTCCGAGTTACGAAGAATTCGTTGGACCCCACCAGAAATGCCGAAGTTCAAATGAACCTTGTCGCGGAACTGGAAAGAGAACTCATTTCATTAAGGTCCCGCATATCTACCCTGCGCGGGACTATTGATGAAAACTCCCCAAGCATGCGTCAATTACGCCGGCAGGAGGCCGCCCTGCTTGAGCAAATAACTTTAAAGAGAACAAGTTTACCAGAGGAAACCGAGAGCACTCGGGGACTATTTTTAAATGAAAGCTCTGACGATTCCAAAAAACTTCCAAACCTTCTTGCCAACTATGAAGAGCTCATAATTGAACAGCAGTTCGCACAAGGAGCCTATACAGCAGCACTATCAGGTCTTGAACAATCTCGTATTGAAGCCGACAGACAACAAAGATATCTAGCCGTGTTTCAAGCTCCAAGCCCCGCTCAAGAAGCAGAGTACCCTAGAAGAGTCGTGAACACCCTCCTGATCTTTATAACCTTGCTAGCTGTTTGGACCCTCGGCGTGCTCATTGTCTATTCCATTCGAGACCATCTGAGGTAACAGGGCCAATATATGACTGAACTTTTAACAATACAGTTTCGCGTTATAGGTGCCCTTGTTCTAAGGGAGGCCCGCTCATCATTTGGCAATACAAAGCTAGGGTACCTTTGGACTATACTCAGCCCAGCATTTGGGGTCTTTCTTCTCGTTATGATATTTTCAGCGGTTGGACGTTCACCTTCTATCGGAACCAGCTTCGCACTGTTCTTTGCCACTGGCATAATGCCTTTTCAAGCCTTCGTGAAAATCAATTCGAACCTTATGACAGCCATCAAGTCCAGTAGGGGGCTTTTGACTTACCCAATGGTTAAGGAAACTGATATCGTCTTTTCCAAGTACTTGTTTTATTACCTGACTTTCGTTTTAGTCATGTTGATGTTTTTCAACATGCTGATTGCAGTAGATATGGCATTTCCTCCCCAAAGACTCGAAACCGTTCTCATGGCCTTCACATCCGTCACTCTCCTTGCGTTAGGGGCAGGGATGACAAATGCCGTAATTTTCAAACTCTGGTCTTCATGGCAGCCTATTGAAGCCATCCTTAGCAGGCCACTCTTTTTCATTTCAGGCATTTTGTATATACCCAGCGAATTTCCCAGTAATATCGTCTACTTTCTTTCCTGGAATCCTATTCTCCATGGAATTGAGTGGTTTCGTGAAGGTTACTACGGTTACTATACTAGTTCAGTTCTGGACAAATCTTACCTTCTTGGCGTTGCTCTAACTCTTCTTCTAATCGGCTTTACTGGTGAACGTGTCTACAGGAAAGTACCAATCAGATGATCAGGCTGAGAAACATAAGTAAGGCCTTTCGATTACAGGGGGTACGAAAAGTAATATTAGATAATGTATCTATGGATTTCCCAGTAGGTAGTAATGTTGGAATCTTGGGCCATAACGGGGCAGGAAAGTCCACATTCATGAAAATGCTTGCAGGTGCGATCTTACCTGATGCTGGCTACATACAACGGGAATCTACAGTCTCCTGGCCTCTTGGATTCGGGGGGGGGTTTTCTGGAACGATGACTGGAGTAGAAAATATTCGCTTTGTCTCAAGAATATACGGTCAAGATACGGAATACATGATTAAATTTGTCAGCGAGTTCTCGGAGCTTGGTGAGTCACTCCACCTCCCAATTAATACCTATTCGAGCGGGATGAAGGCACGACTGTCTTTCGGTGTAAGCATGGCAATCGATTTTGACTACTACTTGATCGATGAGGTCACCGCAGTTGGCGACAAACGTTTCAAAAGAAAGTGTGACGAAGTTTTCAAAAACAAACTCGCGCACTCAAATATCATCATGGTCTCTCACTCGGAGAGGACAATTAAGAAATATTGCGATCAAGCCTGCGTTCTGCACGACGGGGATATTTTTTTGTTTGAGAGTGTTAAGCAAGCGCTGGAGCTTCATAACGAATTACAGTCTGTAAACCCCTTCGCGAAGAAGAGTACCAGGCAGTAACAAAGTAAACAAGACCCCCTAAAGATAACGGCACCACGTGTCATCTAAGTCAAATCTACCAACTTCGTTGATGGGAGAGTTTCTCGTCAAATGATGATTATAACAACACTCAGATTCGAAATACCTGCCTCCCTTTATCTAAGAACTCGCATTCACTTTTCAAAAGAACGCTCAAAGACACGCTCTGCTAAACCAATGTTAATCAAGCAGAGCATGTTTACCAAGCCAACCAATATTGCAGGGCTATTATCGCTCTCGCATAGAAAGAGCAATCTGGTCCCTCAGTGGTTTTACGATGTAGGATATAACACTACGTCGCTGTGTTTGCGCAAAGGTGTCAACGGGCATGCCTGGGACAAGTTTTTTGTTCCCCAGCTTCGCAAGTTCACTTTCAGGGATAGCAAAACGTCCAGTGTAATAAGATATACCAGTCGTTTCATCCTTTGTTAGATCGGGAGAAATTGTAACCAATTGCCCCTTTAGCTCGGGCGTCGTCTTTTGATCAAAACTTGTCAGGCGCATTGTGGCCTGTTGCCCGATGGATAACTGATCCCGGTCAACAGGGCGAATTTGTACTTCAGCCACAAGTTTGTCTTCATTAGGTACAATAAGCATAAGGGTGTCGCCCGGTGCGATAACCCCTCCTATTGTATGGACAGCCATTCGATGGACTGTTCCGGTGCGCGGTGCGCGGATCTGAACTCGCGCCAATTCATCTTTAGCTGTCACCATCTGCTCTTCCAGCTTCACAATTTCCGAGCGAGTTTGCTGAAGGAGTTCAAGGACGCTGGCGAGAAAATCATCATGCAGCTGAAGTTTTTGGAGCTTGCGTTCGGAAATAGATTGGCGAGCTTTTGCAATGGAGGCAATCAGCTCCCCGCGCTTTCCTTGCAGCTCACTTTGATCACGCTTCAGTTCCGTAACACGTGTTTTACGAACAAGCTTCTTGGAATATAGGTCCTTCAATTCCTGAAGCTCGTCATCCACGATATCCAGTTCAGACTGAACTGCACTATGTTGCGCTTCCAAACCAATTATCTGCTGCTCGAACTGGCGAACCTGCTCGTCCAGCTGCTTTTTCTGCCCACCCAAACTTTTACGGCGAGCAGACATAAGTTGCAACTCCCCTTGCAAAACTGCGTCCATCTCCTGTTCAGGAAGCTCAATCATGGAAGCAAGTGTGAAGTCCGGGTGCTCCGCAGTATCCCGTTCGGCGATGAGGCGTGCATGCAGAGCATTCTGTTCCGCTAGCTGCTGATTAAGAATTGCGATATTTGCTTGAGTGACCGTGGAATCCAGACGCGCTACCACGTCGCCAGCTTCAACGCTATCACCGTCTTTGACCATGATTTCAGAAAGGATCCCCCCTTCCTGATGCTGAACCTGCTTTGAGTTTGTCTCCACCACAATGTTGCCTTGCGCGACAACGGCCCCGTTTATTTCTGTGAAGACTGCCCAACCGCCTATCCCCAAAAGAAGGGCAGCAGCAGTCAAGGCGCCAAACTGAAAATGCTTGCGAATGCTACCGTTAATTTTATGTTCTGGTTTTACTTGATTATTCATTACGCAATCTCACGACGAGGGACTGGGGAGAGGACTTGTTTCATGACTTCATCTTTGTCACCAAAGGCAGCCTGCTTCCCGTCTTTCATGCAAAGCACTTTGTCAACTGATGACAAAGCACTTGGACGGTGAGCGATGATAACAGTGATACAACCTTGTTGTCTTAAAGAGCGAATAGCATTTGCAAGCGAAACCTCACCAGTATTATCGAGGTTGGAATTAGGCTCATCAAGAACCACAAGGAAAGGCTTCTTGTAGACTGCACGCGCAAGAGCTATGCGTTGCTTCTGTCCCCCAGACAAAGCATATCCTCCCGCTCCGATAACGGTATTATACCCCTCCGGAAGAGAAACAATAAAGTCATGCAAGTCTGCGGTTCGAGCTGCTTCGATAATATCATCCGAGGATGCCTCAGCTTCAAAACGAGAGATATTTTCAGCAACAGTGCCGTCAAAAAGTTGAATTTCCTGAGGCAAGTACCCAATAAAACGGCCAACTTGTCCCTCATTCCATTGATCAAGCTCGGCATCATCCAAGCGAACTGAGCCACGGAACGATGGCAACAAACCAACCAAAGATCTGGCAAGTGTAGACTTACCGCTTCCTGATGGCCCGATAACGCCAAGACCATCGCCAGCTTTCAAATCGAAGTTAATCCCTTGCAGGTAAGGTGTCTTTGACCCAACAGGTCCAGCAAACAGTCCCTCTACACGAAGCGACCTTGCCGGCAAAGGCAGTTCCATGACTTCCTTTTCTTCCAGAGCTGGAACGACTTCCTTAAGCCTTGCAAAGGATTGACGTGCTCCAAGAAATCCACGCCATTGTCCAACTGCCTGTTCAACTGGAGAAAGCGCACGCGACGTCAAAATAGATGCGGCGATCATGACACCTGGTGAAATTTCCTGCTGGATGGCAAGCCATGCACCAATTCCGAGGATGCCAGATTGCAGAAGAAAACGGATTGTTTTGATGGAGGTCGAAAACAAGCCAGACCAATCCGCAGCTCCACGCTGTGTGTTTAGGTAGCGCTCATTTTCTGCTGACCAACGCTGCGTTAAGGCTGGCATAATGCCCATTGCCTTTACAGCTTCCACATTGTGGCGACTTGTTTCCACTAAAGCTGTGCGGCGTGCAGTTGCACCAGCTGCTTGCCTCGTTGGTGCTCTTGTCAGCATTTCTGACAGGCCAATAAGCAAACAGATAATGATTGCACCACCTAAGGCAACAAAACCCAAAATACTGTGAAATAGGAAGACGATACCCAAGTAGATAGGCATCCAGGGAAGATCGAAAATTGCGGAAGGCCCTGGACCGGAAAGGAATTGTCTTACCCTGTCCAAATCCTGAACCGGACGAATAGAGCGTCCTTTTTCACCACCGCGCAGAGGTAAAAACGTGGAGGTTCGAAAAATATCTCCTGAAAGAGATGCATCCAGCTTTTGCCCCAGCCTTAATAAGATACGTCCCCGCAGCCCCTCCAGGAGGCCATAGAACATATAAAGTGTGGCGGCCAGAGTAGATATAACAACCAAGGTAGGAACGGAACCACTTGCCAAAACCCGGTCATAGACCTGAAGCATGAACAAAGGACCTGTTAACATTAATAAATTTATAATAAAACTTAAGTAACCAACACCCCAAAAGCTTGAAGTTAAGGACTTAAATGCGACGCTAACCTGCGAGCTATTTTCTGCTGATCGTGTTGTCAAGATTTTTCTCTATATTTATTGTATTTTTCTTCTCTAACTTTACCTTTCGAAAATGTAACCTAAAAAAAAAGGGGAGGCAAGCAACCTCCCCTTTTTATGATTAAGCAATTGGGCTAATACCACCCAAATCCAACCCGATTACAAGCGGATCATGGTCTGATGCACCATAAGGTCCATCATCGTAAAACCCTGCATCGGTGAAGCCACTGTCGTAACTCAACAGGTCAGGCTCGTCAGCATTTATGTGCCATTCAGTTACGCCAGTTACCTGATCAGCAAGACTGTCGGAGGCAAGTGCCTGATCCAAAGACCCTTGCTGGCCATCGAATACGAAGCTGTAAGCCTCATCCGAACCAACAAACTCGTCAATGATATCAACCATACCGGCATCATCTCTCAATGCATCCAACGGATCTTCCTGCGCATAAGAATTGAAGTCACCAATAACAAGGAAATCTTCATCAAGTCCGGCACCTGCATAGTCAGTCTCTATCCATGAACCAAGCTCAGAAGCTGCGTCCGTACGCACTTGGTTCCAGAAGCCCTGACCATCGTTTTGATCGAAGTTCGGATCAGCAAGAAGAGCTTCCAGATCAGCTGTTACCTGCGCAACATCTTCCGCTGGAATAGTACCCGCGTCCAGCTGGCTCTGGATATCCTCAGCCAGACTATCCAGACCGCTTGGCCCCTTTGATTTGTAGTGATTTACGCCAAGCGTAAAGACTTCACCGTTGTTATCTTCAAAGGTCGCCACTGTCGTTGGACGGTTGCGATCGTGATCACTCACATAATCCCTGCTGGCATACTCCTGTAACCGCTCAGCGATCGCATAGGTTTCAGCTGCACTTGGCTCTTCATAAACCAGAACATCAGAAGTAACGAGGGAGAGCTCGCTCTCTTTATAGATGATACCAGTGGTAATGACGTCGGTACCAACAGGAGCACCATCCGATGGGTTTACATAAGTGTACAACTCATCCGTACGGCCTTGCTCAATCAATTCCGCATTCAAAGCATCAACAAGGCTTTGAATCGCACTGTCATCACCAAATCCGTTGTTTTCAACTTCCTGCACGCCAAAAACATCCGCATCAATTGCAAGCATTGCATTGACAAGCTTTGCAGTCTGACGCTCCAGATCCGCTTCACTGCTTGCACCACGTTCTCCCAAAGAGGTGAAGTAGTTCAGAACGTTAAAACTGGATACTGTCAGGTTTCCACCTGTATCTTCTGGGGCATCAGTACGAGCGCCGGAATTAGTGCTCTCATCAATGGAAATCTGGTCATCTACATAGACCCGATATTCACCATAGGAGTAGGACATAACGCCTTCTACCGGAGCATCCAGCTCTGCGCCAAGGCGCAGTGTCGCCCCTTGAGAGAAGTCATCACCTGCATCCAGATAACCGTTACCGTTATCTCCCTGCTCTTCACTGACAGGAACGAAAGTGAACTCATCAGGGTTCTGGGTGCTATTTGCATCATCAATGATGATACGGTTGTTCTGGTTCTGCTCGATAAGCTCGGCAACTTCCTCAGCCTGATCTTGAGCATCATAGATCTGGGTCGGCATGGTTTGTGTACCAGCTGATACAGTAATTTCTCCATAACGGTCGAAGGAGAAGTTCTCGATAACTGTCAGCGCTTCACCATTATTGGTATCAAGGCTGATACGCATGCCCTCATACTTCTCTAGCGTTTCTGAGTTGGCAAATGGCAGAGTGACTTGTGCTTGAGACGGCAAGTTATTTCCGGAGCTCAATACAGTGAGGTTGGTGATGTTTGAAAGCTGGGTCTGGCCAAAGTTTTCACCGACAGTTCCTCCCAGTTCCACATGATCTCCAACAGCAATAGTTGGTGCAGAACCCGTGTAGACAAACACACCTTCAGATGTCTGGTCATTTCCATCTGAATCGCTGTCTTCTTCTTGCAAGAAGAAGCCATCTTCCGCCACATAAGTAACAATTGCACTCACGTTAACAGCTGCGCCAACCATTGGGCTCTCATCACCGCTCCCCTGAATTTCAGAGATTGCCGTGATGGAATAATCATCATTGATGACTGTTGTTGTCGCAGAACCGGAAGAAATAGTGCCACCGACAGGGTTAGTAAGCGAGACTGTCAGACCTTCATCAAATTCCGTGACGATGTCGCCCGACAGTTCCAGTGAAATGGTTTGAGAAGTTTCACCCGCTTCGAAGGACACAGAGCCAGTTGGCAGCACGCCGCCGAAGTCTTCTGCGTCCACATCCCCTTCAACGTAGAACTCAACGGAACCTGCTTCAGAAGCATCACCACTGCGCATAACTGTGAACTCAACAGTAGTTGTACCGCTATCACCTTCTCGAATGGTTGCTTCATTTGCAGCCACTGAGAACGTTGGCTCAACAGGTCCAGTGTCACCTGTACGATCGCCTTCAAGCTGCAAGTTTTGGAAGGCAAATGCTTCTGAACCACCATCAGCTGTAGACTGGAATGAAACTGTCAGTTCCGATCCTGTTCCTGCGATATCCGCCAGCAATGTTTGCAACTCGTTGCTTAAAGTAACGCCGCTTCCTGTTTCAACCAAAGGATCGTCAAGCGATACCCGCGTTCCCCCCGCAAGGGTGTATGTCTGGCTTTCATCTTCAGAAGCCTCAAACGCAAACAGCTCTTGAGAAGCTCCGCCATCAATGGAGTAGGTAAAGACAAAGCTGTCATCGGCTTCGAAATCACCCATTGCACCAGCGTCCAAAGACAGAGCAATGTTGCTGTATCCGGAAATATCGAAGGTCCAGCTGGCAGTTACCGGGCCGGAGTTATCGCCATTGATTGTGTCAACTGCACCGAAGAAACTATCCGTATTCGTGCCAGCGTCAATAATGCCAGCAGTATCACTTGGATAAGTAGAAGAGCTTTCATCGACCAATGAAAACGGAACATCGTCCCCAACCTGCATGATACCGAATGCATCTCCTCCACTGGAGAAATCAGGCGCATCATTGGTGTAGCTCACGAGATTTCGGCTTTCCGAATTCAGCAGATCATAGGCAAATACCTCACGCTGGATTGGTTCACCTTCAATTTTCAGGTTCTGCAGAGCCAGAGCTTCGGAGCCACCATCAGCTTGCGCTTCCACAATGATTGTCAGCTCCGAGCCGACACCTTCAATGTCACCAAGCAGGGTCTGCAATTCATTTGAAAGGACTGTGCCTGTTGATGTTTCCACCAGAGGGTCGTTGAGAGTGACTTCAGAGCCGTTCGCAAGCGTATAGGTCTGGCTTCCACTCTCATCAGCAGAGAATGTAAACAGAACCTGCTCTTCACCACCATCTAGCGAATAACGAACTTCAAAAGAATCCGTCGCCTCAAAATCGCCCATTGCACCAGCATCAAGAGCGACACTCAAATTCATGTAGCCGGAGACATCGAAGGTCCATGATGCTTGAACAGGCTCTGAGTTATCAGCGTTTTGAGTGTCGACAATACCGAAGAATTCATCGGCATTTGTTCCAGCATCAATTATGCCTGCAGTATCACTGGTATTGGAGGAATTACTCTCATCAAGCAGCGCGAAAGGAATGCTATCGCCTACCTTCATTTTAGCAAATGCATCACCGGCCGATCCAAAGTCTGGCGCAGTATTCGAATAATTCAGCAAACCTTCACTGGAGGAACCAACCATATCGTAGGCGATTGTTTCGCGAACAACGTCGGCCACAGTTACAGTAATCGATTGCACATCTGTTGCGCCATTGCTGTCTGTCACGGTAATATCCAGACTATAAGTATTATCGCCATCACTATCAGCCGGTGCTTCAAAATCTGCCGGAGTGATAAAAGAAAGTTCGCCTGTTTCGGCATTAATCTGGAAGAGGGCGCTATCTTCCCCACCCGAAATTGAGTAGGTCAGCGCATCACCATCAATATCAATGGCAGACGCCGTTGCAATGCTTGTCTCACCTTCATTTACTTCTACGGAGGTTGGAAGAGACAAAACCGGAGCGTCATTTGTGCCCGTCACAACAACAGTAACGGTTGCCTCGGTTTCACTTCCCTGCCCGTCTGTCACAAGGTAGGTAAATGTATCTTCGAAGGTTTCACCTGCGGCCAAATGATCAAACACGCTTCCAGCATCGTAAGAAATGCTCTCACCATTCAAGGAGACTGTGGCACCTGCTGCGCTGTTTGAGACGCTGGTGATTGTGAGTTCATCCCCATCAAGCTCCAGATCATTTGCCAGTAGCTCGGACGCGGTGAGGGACAAACCGCTATCTTCATCAATCGCAACAGTATCTTCCGTTGCAATCACTTCATTGTTTGTACCATCTAGATACAAAGTGTAATCATCACCCTCAAAATACAGGGATTCAACGTTTGTCAGGGTATCAATCTGGCTCGCATCAAGCGCTGCAACAGATGTGAAGCGTGCAAAGCCAAATCTAAAGCTTGCTACGCTGTAGTCCCGAACAGACCCGGAATACCATGCAGTATCAAAGCCGAAACCACCGTCAATGATGTCGTTCCCATCTCCTCCAGAGATTGTATCGTCACCAAAACCAGCAAAGACCGTGTCATCGCCGGCACCTGCCTCTATCCAGTCATTACCTAGACTGGAGAGAATTTTGTCTGCACCGTCTGTACCTTGCAGTGCATCATCCCCCCAAGTGCCGAAAATATAGTTCTTTGAGAACCAGCCATTCTTACGGAAGTGGTAGGTCATATTACGGAACCCCTGCAACTAATGCTCTAAATATCCCCCACCCGGGATACCTAGAATTTTAAGCTTTATTTAACCAGTAAAAATACGATCAGCTTAAATAAGCCTTCGTATAGCAAAGCACACTACTCATCTATTACTATAAATTAACAGCAATATTACACTTTATTAACCATATATTATGGGGTGAAAATGCCGATGATTTAGCTAAGTTATTGAAATAAAATTCATTAAGGTAAAAATTTTTCAATCACAACCAAAACTCAAAAGCGGTGTTTTTTACCCACCTTTTCAATCTATTGTGATAATTGTAATTTTTTACGTATCTATGATTGTAGTGAATATTAATACTTTCGTATCAAAGTGCAGAATCACACTTACGCAAGTAGAAAGGGAATGAATACAATCTTCCTTTCCAGAAAGAGATTCATTCCCTTTTCCAAGCCTCAACAGCCCTAAGTAGGCTAGACTACAAAGTAGGTTTTAATTACTACGTCCTCCAAATCGGATTAGACCAAGCCCGTTTCCCAGCTCTGTCAACAATTGTAATACGCAGCCAATCTGAACTCTTAAAATACTCCAATGGAAGCGAGGTCTTTGTTATGGCTTCTCCGTGGATAGCTGTAGCTTTAATGCCCCTGCCCTGCACAAGAACAGAAGATACGGCACTACACTCAACTTCAACTAGATCCCTGTTCCAACGAATGCTATGCAACTCTGGTCCCTGCGAAGAATAATAGTGACCGGCTTTCAGCGCTGCCAACAAAGCCTCCGGGCTATTTTCTGAGGCCTTGACCATAACCCAGCCACCAAAATGATCTGGCCCTTTGAAGTGGGCATCATCAGTTGCACACAGCGTCAGCTTTTTCCCCTCATCCAAAAGGTGTTCAAGCGTATGAAACCCAAACCCGCGATCCGCACCTGTAAAACAGTCGTGGTTGTAGGCCTCCACTGCATGAGCCGCTTTTAAACTACGTGCATCATTCATGGTCAGGCCAGACCATTCCGGATGGGCTAAAACGACAAAGGCTCCCGCATCCCGCGCTCGTTGAGCGATATCCGACCCGTTTTCCTGATCAGGTACGGGGTAAAAGTCTGGGGAGTTAGGGGGAGCAAAATCCTCAGGCAAACCAACTGCCAATATGTGCCAGAGAGACCCATTTTCCATTGCCCCAGAGTGCAATTCCGCACCTAAAATAGTTGTAAACCCCTCCCGTCTAAAAGGGCGTGTATCAACAATTGGGTAGTCATAGCAGCCCACAAAGTGATCCGTTACAGCAATAAAGTCATAGCCTTCTGCATGATAGCGCCGGCAAACTTCTTCTGGTGTCAGTGTACCATCCGACCTGTTTGAGTGCGTATGCAGGTTTCCACGGTAAAACCGTCCCTCTTTCTCAAAAGTTCCTTCCGTTTTCATTGCCTAATCCCCCTTTCTGAGACTGCCTTGCAAGAATCGCAGGTTTTTCCTATCTTGTTTAAATGATTGATCTTTCCCAGTTACCCTTTTTAATTTCTGCCGGACGATGGCAAGAAGCCGAAACGCTTTTGAAAAAAGCCTCCCGAAGAAAAGAGTGTCCTGCAGAATTGCACTACAACCTTGGAAAGGTTTACGAGCAACTTGGAAAGACAGAGAAAATTGGCCCATGCTTTTTGCAGGCCGTCCAAAAACTGCCGGATTATTCAATTGCATGGTTTGAACTGGGCCGCTGGCAAGTTGCCCAAAATCAATTGGACAGGGCACTCGCTTCTTTTCAAAAAGTGGTAGCCTTAAGCCCTGCAGATCAGGATGCCTGGAGAAATGTGGGCCGTCTTGGCTTGAGGTTGGGCCTGTGGGCTGTCGCCAAAGACGCTTGGGAGAAGCTTTCGGGAGAGGAAGCAGATCAGGCCCTTTACAGGATTGCAGCAGAAACAGGGGATGAAACCGCCCCTGCACTTCTATCCACATTGCTGGAAGCACCATCAGCACGGCCTCGGATTTTGAAGGAAATGGTCCGAACGGCCAAGGGCAGAATACCGCTAAGGCTTTAAGCACACCGGCCTACCTGCGATACTTTTTACGGTAGACACCCGTATCTGTTTGCAATTCGCGCTGCACCCTCGCACTTTCCTCAACCCAATCCTCCGACATATTTTCTACAAGGAGTTCCGGCTGCTCCTGCGCCGGCACTGCAACAATCTGCGCAATGGGTGTTCCCTTGACAATTGTTCCCTCAAAGCCCTTTTGTAAAATGGCTGGAAAATGAACATACCCATGCTTGAAGCGATCACTATCCACCAGCCCGCTTAAGGTCTGAAACGGTAAATCACTCCTGTTCATAGGATGGGTAAATAGAAGCTGCCAGCCTTCTGGAGCTTCCAAACTCCAGAAGTTCATGAACTTAAGCAGCAATTCATCAGATTGCCCTAAAGGAGCGCCCTCTGCCTGCTCGGGTACATGAACGCCGATGGGTGCTCGGCTGATGGGACTATCTGAAATTATCGGCGGGTTCCAGTCCCAAAAAACCTCTCCACCTTCAAAGTGAAGGTCCGTTGGCAACAAAATGCAAACGCCCAGCGTCAAAGCATCTATGAGCGGAGGGCAGTGTTTAAGTGTCCTCACGGTTTCCCCGCCAAGAGTGGGGGAAACTGTTTTACCCGGCATGGAACGAAACCACTCCGGCAGCATTTGCGCTGCCGGAACGGGAGCCGGTAAAACCTTCCTAAGAGCTGGATGACAACGCGCAACAACCTTCATTATTCACCCTTCTTCGCTTCCTTCTTCACTAGGAACGTGTAGAGGAAGGCAAAGCTGACGGTCAAAAAGATGATAATCGTACCTACCGCATTAATCACGGGCGGATGACCATTGGGGTTACGCGCCATAGCGCCAACCTCGGTTGCAAACGTACAGGCCCCGCCTTTGGCAAACATGGTTGTATTGTAATTTTCCATGGAAGCCATGAATGCAATCACTGCTGCAGATGCCAAAGCCGGCACCAGATAGGGTAGCGTTATCCTGAAGAAAACCCGAAACGGTGAAGCACCAAGATCAAGAGCTGCCTCTTCCAGCTCTACAGGTTGCCTTTGCAGGCGCGCCATGATGATGAGGAGCGGGTATCCGGCAACAAACGTGATTTGTGCCATCACAATAGTGAATGTACCGGCATCAACACCAACCCGCCCCCAAAAAACAAGAGCCGACAACCCGAGAACAATTCCTGGTGCAAGCATAGGAGAGAGAAGAACCCACCACAAAATTCCGTTTACCCTACTTTGCCAACGGGTGAGCAAAACAGCGCCCGATAAACCAAGCAGGAGAGACGCGGGCACGACGAAGGCCGATATCCAAAGGGAGTTCTGGAAGCAGCTGATAAAGCGATCCCGATCCAGAGCCCGCAGGACATTGTCGGCACGCATCGCTTCTGGTGACATCCAGAAAAACTCGTACCACTTGGTCGTAAATCCTTGCCAATCGGTAACTGAAGGCGGGGATGTATTGTTGAAGCTGGCAACCACCATCAACAGGAGCGGTGCAAACATGAAGGCAATAAAGGCCCAAGTATAGGCGGAGAGAACTCGGGATGAAGTCATTGAGCCCTCGCAAAGTCTTTTAAGCGCGTACGCATTAGCCACATAAACAAAGCAACAAGAGCAAAACACAATACCGTATAGGTAACCGAATAGGCGGCCCCGATATTGGAGTTCTCTGCTTCAAAAAATTTATTATAGATGGTTTGGCTGAACCATTCCGACTGCAGCCCGCGTGAAATTATTCGCGGCACAGAGAACGCCCCAGCTGCCAACATAAAGGTGGCAATACAGCCCACAGCTATGCCCGGTTTCGAGTGGGGAATAATCACACGCCAATGAACGCGAACGGATGATGCGCCCAAATCCTTGGCCGCCTCCACCTGATTTTTGTCCAGCGTAGACATAACATTATAGATGGGGAACACCATGAACAGAACATAGGTGTACACGATAACGAGAAAAACCGTTAAAGCGGAGCGTTTGAAGTGCACGACTTCCCCGCGTGCCAGATCCGTAATCCCCACCCAATCCAGCATGGTATTAAGCAATCCATAGCTGTCGATGATGGAGGTCCACGCGTAAATGCGCATCAACTCGACAATAGCGTATGGTATAATTAACCCCAGAAACAGCCAGAGCGCCTTATCTGCCGAGCTGGCCAGTGCAAGGTTGTAGGCGACTGGATAACAAACTACCAAAGCAAGAGCTGTCGCTAAAATTGCGAAGGTAAGTGTGCGCACTACAACAATCAGGCCCAGTCTCTCATATACTTGCCCATCTTTTTCCATGCGTAGCCCAACAGCGCCATAGAGCATCTTTGAGAGCTTGCCATCCTCTTCCAACTTTTGTTCACTGGAAAGAGGAATGAGTGTTGGCCGCATAAGAGAGCTGAAATTCCCCCAGCTCACATTTAGCTGCGTGCGTTCCCTTTCAAGCAGCTCTTTATGTAAGGTAGAGGCGATTTCATTAATGGCGTGTGCCACTTTGATCCGGTCCTGAGCACTGCCATTTTCAGGAACTTTCATCGTAGGTACATTGTAAAGCTCATCCAGCCAAATGCGCTCTCCCGATGAGCGTACCATCTGACGGTGCGTATCGGCCCTGTCACATTGGATAATGTAGGGTACTTGAGGAAGGTGACTTCCCCCTCCCCCCATTGAAGGAATAGCCATTCCAGAGGCAGATGGAGAGCTCATGCTGGGAACTGCGAGGGACGGAGTACCGGAAAACGAAGGAATACCTGCGCCCACTTTACCCGTTCTATTTTCAGCCCGTGCGTATGTCAGAAGAACATTAGCACAGGTATCAGAATCTCTGGCAAGAGCTTCGGCAATCGAACTGTCCAGCTGCCGTTTAGGTTCTGTTATCGCCTTCTTGAGCATTGTCGCCTGAGGCAAAATAATCAAAAGCGCTGCCCAGAACACAACAGACCCGAAAAATACGCCAGTCAGCAACTTGCCATAGTTTTTGAAAAGCGCCTTCATTCCGCGATAAGCTCCTCTCGGCCCGTTTTCGCCATAGGACCAACGGACAAAACCCGGGCGGCTTCAGGATCAAACGCCACAAATGCCCTCTCATCCTGTTGAAGGTCCGGTAAGGCTCCGTTATTAGGCAGCTGCATACAAATGGGGGCTCCTTGCTCCCCCCCTGCCAGCTGCATGTAAAGGTTTACAAACGGCCCTTCCAAATCCCGTCGAAGAAAGCGTACTTCAAAGGCATTCTCATCACTTATCCCATTTGCAAGTCTCATATTTTCCGGACGGACAAATAGGATCGCCTCCTCTCCATCTCTCATATTCGATGGATTTTTGCCGGCCATACTCCCAAGTGTGGTCTGAATAAAGGCCGATCCCGTACCTGCTTTGGAAACCCTGCCGTGGAAGTGATTAACCTCACCCACAAAGCTGGCAACAAAGGGTGTTTCAGGGTGCGAATAAACTTCATCACCACTGCCCACCTGTTGAACTCGCCCCTCATTCATCACCGCAATGCGGTCTGACATTGTCAGCGCTTCGCCTTGATCATGGGTAATATAAATAAAGGTAACCCCGGTTTGCTTTTGAATGGCCCTAAGTTCGGTGCGCATATGTTGGCGCAGCTTTAGATCGAGCGCCGACAAAGGCTCATCCAGCAGTAAGACCGCAGGCTCGACAGCCAACGCCCGTGCAATAGCAACACGCTGGCGTTGCCCACCGGAAAGCTCGGTCGGTTTTTTATCGGCCTGATCGTGAAGGGCAACCAGTTCCAGAAGCTCCTCGGCCTTTTCACGCCGTTTCCTTTTGGAGATCCCGCGAGCTTCAAGCCCAAAGGCTACATTTTCCCAAACCGACATAAGAGGGAACAAGGCGAGGTTTTGAAAAATCAGCGCAGTTGGACGCCCATTGGGGCCGATCCCTTTATAGTCTGTCCCGCCAATCAGAATTTGACCTTCTGTGGGTTCAACAAAACCCGATATGGAGCGAAGCAGTGTTGTTTTTCCGCAACCGGATGGGCCAAGGATCGAGAAAAACTCTCCGGGGTTGATCGTCAGGCTAGTGGGGTGAACAGCTGTAAAGCCGTTAGGGTACGTTATACTGACGTCATTCAACGTCACTTCCATTCCGCGCATCAATTCCTCATTGTATAGGGAATGGGAGGCAGCAGTGCTGTCTCCCGAAAGATCTCTGATTTGAGATTTAGGCGTTCGTTATGATTTCAACGAATTCGTTACGAACTGGTGCGAAGAATGGCGTATCTGCCTGCCACCACCACATATTACTCAGAACATCCGGCGTATAAACCTCATTAAACTGACGCTTGAACTCTTCAGTGGCATAGTCCGCAGCCCCAGCAACGGCTGAATTGTATCCGGTATTGTTGGCAAACATGCCACCCACTTCCGGCTTCAGCATGAAGTTCATGAATGCAATCGCCTGATCCCGATTCTCGGCACCACGCAAAATACCAAAACTATCAAGCCAAGTGATGATACCTTCCTTAGGCGCACGGAAGGCATAACTTGAATCTTCCCTGTTCAATAACAGGCCGGTTGTGTCCCATGTCTGACCGATAATGCAGCCAGCTTCTTTGAAGGCGGCGGTTGCTTCAGTGGCGTTGTTCCAGAATGCCCCGAAGTTGTCCTTGCGCTCCATGATCCACTTGGTGATGCCACCCCAGACACGGCGCGCATCCTCTTCGGTCTTATAAACATCCAACATACGGTTGGACTTCACTTCACCAATCGCATCCAGATAAAGACCCGTTCCCATAATAACGGATTTCTGTCGGAAGGCTGCTTTCCCTTTTGCTTCTGGGGCCCATAAATCCCCATAGGAAATGCTCTCATCAGCGATATCAAAAGCACTACGGTTTACGGTGATGCCCTCTGTGCCCCAGTTGAAAGGCAGCAAAATCTGCTTACCGCGGTGCAGACCACCCAGAACAGCACTATCTCTTAAAAAAGAAGGAATGATAGCGTCTGCATTCACCTCTGCCGGAATGGGAGCAAAATAGTTATCTCCACTTTCATCCAGATAATTTGGCGCATTGGTGATGGAAGGGAAGACAACATCAAACCCTTTTCCGCCAGCAGCACGCACAGTTGATTCAGATTCGTCATTGGAGCCATAAGTTGAGAGCTCAACTTTAATTCCAGTCTCGCCCTCAAACTTCTCGATTATATTGGGCTGAATGTAATCGGTCCAAGCGGAAATCTTTACGGAACCAGAAGTCGCGAGAGCGTCGTGGGCTCTCAAAACCGCCGGTGTTGCAACTGCTGCAGCCGTTACTTTTAAAAGGTTACGTCTTGATATTGTCATCTACCCCTCCAAGAATTCAGTCAGTTTACTTTTTACAATGGCATTGTCCCATCCAAGGCCATTGTTGTAAGCGCCGCTCATTTACACTTTTATGACGATACAAATTCTGAATTCAATTATAATCAGCTAAGTAGAATTTAATGGTATTTAAATGTCAATATAACTTCGATATTTAGACGGCTTAAGCTATAAAATTCTCATTTATATTTATATATTTAAATATAATATCACCGATATTACTAGGATACATAGATTTTACACGATAAGACTATTAGTAATATTTATGGGTAAGCGATTTAAACCAATACCATTGTATATATTTCATTAAAATTGGCCCTTGAACAGTAGAGAATCCTTAGCCTTATCTCTCTGGTTCGCCGCCTCGGTCAGCCAATATTCCACGATGGTACGACGCTACCCCTTTTATTTATATTATCATATTTACCAATAATTGACGTATTGCGCTTTAGCCTCTGTTCAATTTTTTACCTTGAGGGGGGTGATTCTGGTGCAATTGCTGCGATTTATTGGCAATCAAAAGCTATCCGTTAAAATTGGCGGAGGTTTTTTTATAATTATGCTGCTGGCATTAACGGTTGGCGGACTAGGAATTTTTTCTATCTATAAACTTTCCAAACAAACAGAGTTGACGAGCTCTACTTTACATTTGATGCAGAAGCTGCAGGACGCCACAGCTGCCCGAGAAACATATTTGCGCCATCTCGATAGCCAGACAGCTGACGTGGCAGCTCAGGAACTGACAGGGCTCGCTGCCCAGTTAGAAACCTATCAACAAAATGCGGCCCAACTGGCCCTGTCCGGTCAGGATTTTAGCCATGCTCGCAAGAATATCAAAGACCTATCCACATCCTTTGACGAACTACGAACACTCAATTCAAACCAATCTGCAAAGCTCTCCGAGCTGATGGAGACAATTGGCTCCATCAAAAAGATTGATGCAGCTGTCAGGAATGAAATTTCCAAACTCAACCAGTCTGCTTTGACAAGCTACACTGAGGCACAGGAACAAGTTGCCCTCGCTGAAAAAGCTGGAAAGCTTGCCGTCAACATCCATAATAACCTTCTGCAAATGCGGTTTGATTTTCTTGACGCCACTTCCGGTGGCAACGAGGAACAACTCCTTAAAAAGACAATTCTGCTGGCTGCAAAAACACAAAAATACTTTGACGAGCTAACTGCGCTTGAAATTCAGGGCTTTGACAGCGAATCTGTTAAGCAACTGAGTGAGGTGAACCAACAGCTCACCGCGCAGCTGAAAACATATAGAGACACAACTGACTTTTCTGAAAAGTTCATTGTCAAAGATGAAGTTGCCAAGAAGATGAAGAGAGTTTCAAATGGCTCCAAAATGACGATTGCCTTTTCTCAGGCAACCATTTCTGCTTCAAGAAATATCCAGAAGATATCAGGGCAGCTCCTGCAGGATGTTGAGCAGATTAGCCAGCGTACGCAGGCTTTGTTTATTGCCTCAACTGAATCCACGGTCAAAACACTGGATTTCCTGCGGCCGGGCAGCCAGCTACTGGAAGAGGATGTCTCCAAACAGATCAAACTATTTGTTGAGGCAACCGCTGAATTCCAGAGCAAGGAAACCCAGTCAGCGGAAATAAACAAGCTGGCGAAAAGCATTTCTTCCGTGAGTAAAGCTTTACAGGATAAGTTTGCAGTACTTTCAGAAAATCAAATCGACCTTTATAGCAAGCGGGCAGATCTTGTTTTTCTTTCCCAAAATCTGCAGGAAAGCATATCAAGCATTGCAGAGGCTGAAGCAAGTTCAGCCTTCTCCAGAAGTCAACGTGCAATCGAAGTTATCGCAATAGTTGATATTATTTGCCTGGTCCTTGGCATCATCATCATTGTCATTCTTAGCCGTATTATTTCCCTGCCTATCAGGCGGTTAACTTCCATTATGGCGCAGCTTGTTGGAGGCAAACTGGATGTGCGCATTCGTGGTTTGAGCCGTCAGGATGAAGTTGGAGAAATAAGCCGAATGGTTCAGGTCTTCAAAGAAAACGCTCAAGAACGCGTAAATTTGCAGTCTGAGCAAGATAAGGCGCGCGCGAGAGAAAAAGAGAAACAACAGGCCATTGCACAGCTCATTGAAGCCTTTAAAGAAAAGAGTCACGATTTATTAGGTGCTGTTGGAAACAGTATGAGTGAAATGGGCCGAACTGCCCAAGATATGTCAGAGCTTGCAAAAGCCACTTCGGAAACAACTGCCAGTGCATCCAGTTCCTCAAATGAGGCTGCCTTGAATGTTCAAATGGTCTCTTCGGCAGCTGAAGAACTTGCCGCCTCTATTGATGAGATTGCCCGTCAGGTAACAGCAACGACAGATGTTGTTGGGAAAGCAACAACTGATGCGCATAACTCCAATGACCGTATTCTTCATCTGGCCGAGGCTACCGGAAAGATTGGAGAGGTTGTAGGACTCATTCAAGCAATTGCCGAACAAACTAACCTTCTGGCTCTGAATGCAACGATTGAAGCCGCTCGTGCTGGAGAAGCAGGCAAAGGGTTTGCCGTCGTTGCTTCTGAAGTCAAGGAACTGGCCACCCAGACGTCCAAGGCAACAGAGGAAATACGAACGCAAATTTCAGCTATTCAAGGGTCCACGGATGAAGCCGTTACTTCCATCGAGAAGATATCGGCAACTATGGATGAAGTCTCCCAGTATACGACCGCCATTGTGACTGCCGTAGAACAACAGGGAGCTGCGACCAGCGAGATTAGCCGCAACGCTCTTGAGGCTTCAGAGGGAACTGCAATGGTGAACAATAATATCACTGAGGTATCGAAGTCTGTAACTGATACCAACCGGGCCGCCAACGGTGTGCTCATGGCGACAAATGAGGTAACCGAAAAAACTCTGTCTCTAAGCAGAGAGGTTGATGAGTTTCTAAGTTCCGTCGCTAAAGTTAGTTAAATACGAGTACAAGCAAAAAGCGGGTTGCAAGCCACAATGCCCTCAAGTGGCTTTGCAACCTGTTTGATCTTCTCTTACGCTTCAAGATCAAAGGCCATCTATTTTTTAGCGCTCTCAGTTCGAAAGAGCTTGGTAGAAAAGTAGGTAACTGGCGTTGGTCCAGCCAAATCCTCGCTGTGCATGCGCATAACCGCGCTGTACCACTGTCTCCTTCAACGGGGCACTTGCATTATATTTTTCCTTAATAACACCTTCTTGCATAAATGCGGTGCTGATAGCAGTGAGCCAACTTGTCATCACTCCTGCCGCTATGCGGGAACGATTAACACGGCGCAGACCTTCCACAGCAAAAAGCTGGATAGGAGCCCACGCGAAGGGGGCATCCCACTGATCCCCGCTCCATTGTAAACTCATTGGAATCCCGAACTGCTTATTCCACGTACTAGGTAAGAGAGATAGTCTTTGCTGCTGATCCGTTTGCTTAAGGTTTTTTAACAGTTCCTCAACTTGAGATTGCTCCAGCAGCAAATTTGCCCAAAGTAAATAATATTGTGTTCCATAGGAATAACTGAACTCAGGTAAGTTTGGAGCACCACCGGGCCTGTGAATCAGTCGATCCCCAAAACCTCCCCCCTTACTCCGTTTAAAAAATTTAACCAGAAATTTCACCCGCTCATCAATATCTGCCTTAGGAATAATTGGCAGGAGGTTAGTGATATCCGCAAGCTTATTGAGGTCTTTAGACATCTGGTAAAGAAGAGCATTTAAGGATAGCGGCGCATAGTGCATAGTCCACTGCCCTACTTTGCCAAAACGGGCTGAAAGATCAAAACCAGAGGCGCGGGCCGCCCTGTCAGATGCATAATACTCTTGCGTCAGGTGATATACAGGATCCCCGCAACCTGATTGCATAAACACACCGTCACATGTGTTTTCGTCATTGAAAAATTGTCGGTATCCATTTTGGCTCTCATTCTGTTTGAAGTACGAAGCAACCACGGAGTAGTATTTCTGATTTTGCGGTTGGCTACTGTTTGCAACCTCAGGAGCGGGGCCCATTCCATCAGTTCCGTATAAGCTGATCCAATACTGTTTTCCTTCAAACTTGATGTTCTTTACTCTTGGGTTCCCCTTAGATTTTAGCTGAACCAAGTCAGGGTCAGTCCAATAGGCATAATATGCCTTCGCAGCGGGCAAGACTTCGTATTCAATCCATTCTTCATAACTTGCAGGCTGAATGAAGTTAATCTCCGACAGGCCAAAGAATGGGGCAAGAGTTTCGCTATATTCAAACCCATACTTCTTGGCATAAGCATAAACTTCCAAAGCCTCTTGCGTAAAAAGAGGTGGTTGTGATCGCGTCAGATAATAGGTTCGGTTCGCATTTAAGATATACCCACCATAATACCTTATCTGGAAGATATGATTGTCCACCATGCCTTTGGCTGTATCAAAAAGCCGTTTGGCATATCTCTTGAAATACCACTCACTGTCTTCCTCAGGACTAAGCGCAACAAACCTCTTCTCACTTTGCAGCCATATCTTACTGGTAGGATTAGCCATAATGTAATCAATGGAAGCCAACATACCGCGAATGATGAAGTAAGAATCCCATCCATACATTTCATTAAAAATTTCACCCGGCACCACATAAGGGTTGGGCAGGTATAAGAGCCCAGGCCTATTATATATACTCTCAGATGAAAGGCTCGGCTTTGGGAGTGGATCTGGCAGTTCTTTCAATGCTATCCGGCTGTGTTCTCCAATGACGCCGTGAAGGTCTTTTCGAACAATGCTTGACACCTGCCTTGGATAGTAAATTGGAAACCTATAATCCTTTTTCTCTCGTATCAGCTTGTCAGTCGCTTGTTCTTCAATGTTTTGGCGAGATCGGTACAAAGTCCCAGGGTCAAGCCAAAGCCCATTGATGTAAGGTATAATGCAATCAACCGAAAGCTGCAGCAATCTATCCCGACTGCCCCGCTCTTGGGAATCAAGCTCTGCATTACAAGCCTCTAAAACGGCTGGCCTTGCCGATATCTGCTTGCTAGATGTCTCTGGCAAATCTGTCGCCCTTGATGGGGTAACCAAAATGAACAGTATAAGTACAGTGCGTATGATTTGGGCCATACCAAAACAACCTCTCCGGTCACGATGGTAGGCATAGGAATACTAAGAGACAGCTCCATTCCATGGCATCAGTTTTATGGTTGCCATTAATTATTCCTCCCCAACCACGCTCTCCTCCAACCTGTGGTATTACGATTGTAATCTAGATGTCTCTACTCGTTCGGCGTCACAAGTTTCTGTGGCATCCAGGCCAGAACAACCAACCATGCTAACAGAAGTAGGAGACCGCTACTAATGAAGAGAAACGGATAACTGTCTGACAGGGATAATACCGCTCCCGCATAAGAAACATAAATTGTTCCCCCAACCAACTGCGCTGCAATACAGATGCCGCTTGCTTGCCCTACCTTATTACTTGTCACGCTGGCGACTACTGCCTTTCGCATGGGTACGAAATGAAATGGAAGCGCAAAACCCCAAAGGATAAGAGCAGGAACAAAAAGCCAGTAGGACTTATAATAGGCTGCGAAGCCAAACATGCTTAGTGTCACTGCACTGGCAAAAATTGTTATTATGGCCAGTGTGCGCTCCGAGTGCACATCGGAAAGCCGCCCACACCAAAGCCCCGTCAAAGGAAGGTGAATAACAGCTGGCAGCATGGCAACACCTGCCATTAGAGGGCTAAATCCCATCCCACTTTGTAGGTAGATGGGTACAAAAACAACCGCGGCTGTTTGCATGAACTGCCCTGCAACGACGACAAGATTGTACGAACTAAATCCCTTGTCTGAGAAAAGCGAGACATCCATAAACGGGTTTTTATTTTTCCTTTCCATCACGCTGAAAAGTGCCAGAAGACAAATCCCGGCAATTATTCCAATAGCCGCAACTAGGTAACCCCAGTCTGATATCTGAAGTAAGGCAATGACACAAAAGCTCAAACCAACACAAAATAAAGAACACCCCACATAATCAAAGGGTTCTTTTCTAACCTGTTTAGGAGAGTAGACATTGCGTTCTAAAAGGGTATTTGGTTTATCACGCCCTTTCCAGAGCATGATGAGCACAATTGCAAGAACAATGGGAGCATTAATCCAGAACACGCCCCGCCATGATATGAAGTTGGAGATAATACCGCCAGTTAAGGGGCCAAGGGCCATTGCAATACCAGAGGTTGCCGTTTGAATACCGTAGGCAAATCCACGCTGCTCTGGTTCAAAGACATTCGCAATAATCGACATACCACAGGGGAAAATCAGGGCTGCACCAAGCCCCTGCCCTATTCTGGCCCCAACAATCATTTCAGTATTCTGCGCAGCAGCACAAAGAAGCGATGACACGCCAAAAATAATCAGACCACTGAATAAAATGGACTTTTGTCCAATTATATCACCAAGGCGCCCAAAAACAGCGACCCCTACTGCCATGACGAGAAAATAGGCATTGATCACCCAATGGGAGCCAAGCTCCGATAGTCCAATTTCCTTTTTCATTGAAGGCAATGCTACGCCAACAACAGTAAAGTCCAGCAGTATAACGGCAAGGACCCCGCCCATCGCGCCGAGGATCCACCACTTTCGATTGGCATCTCTTGCGAGCACTCGAAAACCTCCTGAATATGCGAAACCGGATCTCTATGCTTGACGGAGAAATAGGTTTGGCACTGAGCCAAATGTTACTGACTTTCCCCTCTACTTACATAAACTCCCTTAAGATTATGAGAAATGCTTCTGGAATACACAAACCTGTCAAACAAAAGGGGCTGGCAGGTTTACACCTGCCAGCCCCAAAATTGCTTGCTCTTAAGTAAAGCGCTTAGCTTTCGTCAGCCCAGCTCTCTAACAGCTCATCATAATCAACAGTGATTGGCTGAGGCTTCTCGTTACCAAGGCGAGCCTTAGGCGCACCTGGCTGAGACAACCAATAATCACGGGACTGTGGTTCGTTAAGTTTCGGACCACATTCGCCCTGAATGCCAGCACGTTCGATACGAGCCAGAACTTTATCCTGAGCAGTTGCAAGGGATGTCATAGCTTCCTGAGCAGTTTTTGCGCCAGAAGATGCATCACCAATGTTCTGCCACCACAGCTGAGCCAGCTTTGGATAATCAGGAACGTTTGTACCTGTTGGTGTCCACTGAACGCGAGCTGGCGAACGGTAGAATTCAACAAGACCACCGAGCTTAGGCGCACGTTCTGTGAAGGATTCGTGACGCACGTCACTGTCACGCACGAAGGTCAGACCAACGTGGGATTTCTTCAAAGAAGTGGACTTTGCAACAGTAAACTGTGCGTAGAGCCACGCAGCTTTTGCACGATCTTCAGGAGTAGACTTCATCAAGGTCCAGGAACCAGCGTCCTGATAACCAAGCTTCATGCCTTCTTCCCAGTAAGCGCCCTTCGGAGAAGGAGCCATACGCCACTTTGGAGTGCCGTCTGCATTCACTACTGGAAGACCTTCTTTCACCATGTCGGCAGTGAAGGCTGTGTACCAGAAGATCTGCTGAGCGATAGACCCTTGGGCTGGAACAGGACCAGCTTCGGAGAACACCATGCCACCAGCTTCAGGCGGAGCATACTTCTTCAACCAATCAATGTACTTGTTGATTGAGTAAACAGCAGCAGGACCATCAGTAGCACCACCACGCTCAACGGAAGAACCAACTGGTGAACAGCCGTCTACGCGAATGCCCCATTCGTCAACAGGGAAACCATTCGGGATACCCTTGTCGCCAGCACCAGCCATGGAGAGCCATGCATCGGTAAAGCGCCAACCCAAAGATGGATCTTTTTTACCGTAGTCCATGTGACCGTATACTTTTTCACCGTCGATTTCTTTCACATCGTTTGTGAAGAATTCAGCGATGTCTTCGTATGCAGACCAGTTAACCGGAACACCAAGCTCGTAGCCGTATTTGGCTTTAAACTGAGCTTTGATTTCTGGGTTTGTAAACCAGTCGTAACGGAACCAGTAAAGGTTTGCGAACTGCTGGTCAGGAAGCTGGTAAAGCTTGCCATCTGGACCGGTTGTGAAAGACGAACCAATAAAGTCTTCCAAATCCAAAGTTGGCAAAGTTACGTCTTTACCTTCTTTCGACATCCAGTCTGTCAGGTTACGAACCTGCTGGTATCGTGCATGTGTACCGATGAGGTCGGAGTCATTGATGTAAGCATCATAGATGTTTTCACCGGACTGCATCTGAGTCTGGAGCTTCTCTACAACGTCACCTTCACCGATCAGGTCATGCGTAACTTTGATGCCTGTGATCTCGGTGAATGCTTTGGCTAGAACCTTAGCTTCATACTCGTGAGTTGTGATGGTTTCGGAAACCACCTTGATTTCCATGCCCTTGAATGGCTGAGCGGCTTTTACGAACCAGTCCATTTCCTTGAGCTGCTCTTCCTGAGAAAGAGTAGAAGGCTGGAATTCGTCAGCAACCCACTTCTTGGCAGCTTCCATGTCCGCAAATGCAGAACCTGAAGCTGTAACCATTGCAGCAAATGCAACAGAGGCTAGTAAACTACCTCGCATAAATACCCTCCCAAATATTTAAATAAAGTCCGCACACTAGGGATAAGGTGCGGACCCATACTAACGCCTCTTACTCTAAACCCACCGAAATACGCAGGCAGCGTACACAAGGCAAACTCCAAGTGCGAACCAAAGGTTCGTACTCACCAACCCAAGCCAGAACAGACAAATAAATGCACTCCCCAGCAGCGAGATGAACAAGCGGTCACCCCGGGTTGTCTCAAAACGGAGTATTCCTATCCTTGGGCTACCGCCCGGAACGAAATACTCCCAAACCCCCATCCCGGCTATCAAGCTCAAAATGGTAATAAAGAATATCGCAGTGGGCGTCGTCCACGCCATCCAAGACAGATCCATTTGACGACCCCTTCTTACACGCGGCCCAAGGCAAAGCCCTTGGCAATGTAGTTACGTACAAACCAGATAACCAAAGCACCTGGAATAATGGTCAAGACACCCGCGGCAGCCAGTACACCCCAATCCAGACCGGAAGCAGAAACTGTTCTCGTCATGGTTGCAGCAATAGGCTTAGCATCTGTAACAGTAAGTGTTCTTGCGATCAAGAGTTCTACCCACGAGAACATGAAGCAGAAAAAGGCAACAACACCAATACCACTAGCAATCATCGGCATAAAGATCTTCAAGAAGAACTTGGGGAAAGAATACCCATCGATATATGCCGTCTCGTCAATCTCTTTAGGTACACCTGACATGAAGCCTTCCAAAATCCATACAGCCAGCGGTACGTTGAACAAACAGTGAGCCAGAGCAACCGCCCAGTGAGTGTCAATCAGCTCAAACGCCGAGTACAGCTGGAAGAACGGCAAAACAAACACTGCCGGTGGCGACATACGGTTTGTAAGCAGCCAGAAGAACAGATGCTTGTCACCTAAGAACTTGTAGCGAGAAAATGCGTAGGCAGCCGGCAGCGCTACAGCCACGGATATTGCCGTATTCAATGCCACATAGATGATGGAGTTGATGTAGCCATTATACCAACTTGGATCGGTGAAAATGACCATATAGTTGGCGATAGTCGGGTTTTGCGGCAGCAAAGAGAACCCTGAGAGGATCTCTTCAGTGGTCTTGAAACTCATGTTGACGAGCCAATAAATCGGCAACATCAAGAAGACTATGTAAAATGTTGGAACCATCCAAGAGAAACGGCTGTTTTCTCTTTGCACTTTAACGTTAGCTAGTGACTGCCCCCTATTTGGGGCAGTCTTGGTTGGCACCACTCCGGCGCCTAGACCGGCAGTATCAGTTGTCGTTGACATTATTATTCTCCCACCTGCTGCTGCTTCTCTTCGCCCACATTCGTCATGATTGTGTAGAACACCCATGAGAACAGAAGAATGATCAGGAAGTAGACCAGAGACATAGCCGCAGCCGGTCCCACATCAAACTGGCCAATGGCCATTTTCACGAGGTCAATTGAGAGGAAGGTTGTTGAGTTACCAGGCCCACCACCGGTTACCACGAATGGTTCGGTGTAGATCATGAAGCTGTCCATGAAGCGCAGTAGAACTGCGATCAGGAGAACGCCATGCATCTTTGGGAGCTGAATGTAGCGGAATACCGCCCACTTGGATGCACCATCAATACGAGCAGCCTGATAGTATGCCTCTGGAATAGAAACCAGACCAGCATAACACAGAAGAACTACCAGGCTTGTCCAGTGCCATACATCCATGACCACAATAGTGATCCAAGCAGCAACTGAGTCTTGGGAGTAGTTGTAATCAATCCCCAAAGCGTTGAGCGTGTGCCCCAACAAACCAATGTCAACGCGGCCGAATACCTGCCAGATAGTGCCAACCACGTTCCACGGCACCAACAATGGCAGTGCCATCATGACCAAACAGACGGGAACACCCCAGCCTTTTTTGGGCATGTTAAGGGCAATTATAATTCCCAAGGGAATTTCAATTGCCAAAATAATAAAGGAGAAGGCCAAGTTGCGGACCAAAGCGTTGAAAAAGCGCTCAGATTGCAGCAATTCTTGAAACCACTCCGTACCAGCCCAAAAGAACTGGTTATTTCCAAAGGTATCTTGAAACGCGTAGTTCACAACCGTCATCAATGGAATGACAGCAGAAAACGCAACCAGTAGAAGCACTGGCAGCACCATGAACCAGGCTTTGTTATTATAGGTCTTGCCCATGCCTAAGCCCCCCTACTTACCAGCCAGTCATTGGCATAGAGATTCAATTTATCTTCATTGAATACAGCCTTTGGACTTTCAGGGATTTCCTCACCCTCAAGAACAATTGCATTCAACTCGATGCCATCCATATTACCGCGTACAATGCGGTAGCGACCGATATCCTCAACCGCTTTCACGGAAATAGGCAGCCCTTCCTTGTCTCTGCTAAGGCTCACAAATTCCGGGCGAATACCCAGTTCTGTTTTCCCTGTAACAGCGGATGCATTCGCATAGTGCGGCAAGTTGATGGTGTGTTCGCCAACGCGCACAGAAGCATTGCCCACATTACATGGCATGACATTCATGCCCGGAGAGCCGATGAAGTAACCGACAAACGTATGCTGTGGACGCTGGAATAACTCATCAGGAGTGCCGATCTGGACCACTTGCCCATCGTGCATCACCACAACCTTGTCTGCAAATGTCAGCGCTTCGGTCTGGTCATGGGTCACATAAACCATTGAGTATCCGAACTGCTTATGTAGGGTTTTCAGCTGAGAGCGCAGAACCCATTTCATATGCGGATCAATAACCGTCAGTGGTTCATCGAACAAAATCGCGTTCACGTCAGAACGAACCAGACCACGCCCAAGAGAAATCTTCTGTTTCTCATCGGCTGTCAGCCCTTGCGCTTTCCGTTTTGCTTTGGCTTCAAGATCGATAATTTTAAGGATCTCGCGAACCTTTTTGTCCACGTCCGGCTCGGCCATTTTGCGGTTGCGCAACGGAAATGCCAGATTGTCGTAAACACTCATAGTGTCGTAAATGACAGGGAACTGGAAAACCTGCGCAATATTGCGAGCTCGTGTAGGCAAATCGCGCACAGAAACACCGTCAAACAGAAGGTCCCCTTCTGATGGACGCAAAATGCCGGAGATGATGTTCAAAAGCGTCGTCTTGCCACAGCCTGAAGGCCCTAGCAGAGCATAGGCTCCACCATCATCGAATGTGTGATGCACTTCTTTAAGAGCATAGTCCGCATCATTTTGCGGGTTTGGCTTATAAGAGTGGCGAATATGATTTAGGTCTATACGTGCCATTAGAACTCTTCCGTTTAAGCTGCCTGCAGAGCAGGCGCGGCACGCTTGCCGTTTTCATCGAAAAGAAGGAAAGTGTTGGCGTCCACGAAAATGTGCACTTCTTCACCTTGTTCGTGATTGTGAATGCCGTGGGTCAGAGCAACCCAGCGTTCGCCCAAACAATCCAAGTGAATGAAACTTTCCGAGCCGGTGATCTCGGAGACAACCACATGGGCGCCCAAGCTCACAGCATTCTCATTTGGTGCTCGCATGTACAGCTGGTGCGGACGGATGCCGATTGTGTACTTTCCGTCTGGCAAGCTCATCTGAGCAGGTGTCACGGAAATCCGACGGCCGCTGGAAAGCACAAAGCTATTGTCTTTTTTGACAGCTGAAAGCGTATTGAGCGGAGGATCGGAGAAAGTCTGGGCAGTTACAAGGTCTTGAGGGTTACTATAAACGCCCAGTGTAGAGCCAAACTGGCTAACATACCCATGATGCAAAGTTGCAGTACTACCACCCAGAAGAAGTGCTTCAGAAGGTTCAGTCGTTGCATAAACGAACACTGAACCGGCTTCCGCAAAAATCTTGGGAAGTTCAGCCCGCAGCTCTTCGCGAAGCTTATAATCAAGGTTTGCCAGAGGCTCATCCATCAGAACAAGATGCGCTCCTTTAACCAGCGCACGGGCAAGAGCTGTACGCTGCTGCTGGCCACCAGACATATTCAATGGTGTCCGGTCCAGATAAGGTGTCAGCTTCAACAGGTCGGCCGCACGGCGAACTTCCTTGTCGATATAACTCTTGGACTTTCCTTCCACGCGCATTGGCGAGGCGATATTTTCATAAACCGTCAATGCAGGGTAGTTAATGAACTGCTGGTAAACCATTGCAACGTCGCGCTTTCGAACAGAAAGCCCAGTTACATCCTTACCCTCAACGAGAATCTGACCAGATGTGGGTTTATCCAACCCCGCCATCAAGCGCATCAAACTAGTCTTACCGGAAAGTGTCGGTCCCAAAAGAACATTGAGCGATCCGCGCTCAAGCTTCATAGACACATTGCGTGTGTGATAGACGCCGCCAACGAGCATGCTGACGTCTCTTAACTCTAACATTCCGCCCCTCCCATGGCCCTACAGAAAGTTTAAAACTTTCGGCAGACAGCCCACGGCTTCATTCCAAAGATAGCTTTCGAAAGCTTACATAAATCTCAGAGGTATTGCCCGATTTCAAACCAGATTTTGAAACCAAATTTCCCGACTGAACCCTCATGATTCAGAAAATTTGCCATTCCGTATTCACAGTTTCCCTGGCAAAGATCCCCCACGCTCCTATTACCTATCGCAAACTATGTTTAGTGTGTGACTACGTACTCTTCACTAACTTGCATATTGTTTCTTTATTAGTCAATATGAAATAAAACGAAACCTGCACCCAGTTAGTCGAAACCTAATCCTGCTGTACTCAGCGGGATGCGACAGCACCCTGTAAGTCGAGCATATTACTAGTATTATTGCCAATAGCCACACTACTGATACCCCTAGTTTCCCGCCGAATGGGCTGTGCAAAAAACGCAAGTTGTGGACTTTCGCAGCACTACTTCAAACTTCATTCCGCTCATACATCGAGCTCGGTAGAGATACTATTCTCCAAGTGCATTCGATCAAAAGCTGTCGAATGATCGCATTTCACCAAGAACCTTACCTTTGAGATAAGGTGCCTTACTTTGCGTTTTACACGAAACCGGTTTGATTGGCAGTAAAATTGCACTTTTTCATCATAAGACTTAGTGGCAAAACAGCGCCCTTAAGGAAACCGCACCAAACTAACACGCGGAGCGTATATAAAAATGACGACAAAGAATCTCACTTTGCCGCCGTCTTCCCACTGTCAAAAAGACTGCTACTAATCGTTCAAAGCCATATCTGGAGACACAAACTCATAACCAAGATTTTTGGCAACACTCTCTTCGCACACGACACCCCTGTACACATTCAACCCGCTCAAGAAGCCGGGGATGTTACGCAGTGCCGCCTTGTACCCATTGTCCGCAAGGCCCAGGACGTAGGGCAACGTTGCGTTGTTCAAGGCATAAGTTGATGTTCTTGCAACCGAGCCTGGCATATTGGCTACACAATAGTGGACCACATCATCTACAATGTAGGTCGGGTTAGTATGTGTTGTTGGCCGAGAAGTTTCAAAACACCCCCCTTGATCAATTGCCACATCCACAAGCACACTACCTGCTCTCATAGCGCTCACATGATCACGCGTCACTAACTTCGGAGCTGCAGCTCCAGCCACCAGAACCGCTCCGACAACAAGGTCGGCCGAGACTACATATTCTTCAAGACTGGCATAGGTTGAATATACGGTTTTCAAGGATGAACCAAACTGCTTGGATAGGCTTGCCAGAACATCCAAATCACGATCCAAAACTGTCACATCCGCACCAAGGCCGATTGCCATGGTAATGGCGTGAGAACCTACGACGCCGCCGCCGATTACAACAACCTTGGCAGGCTCAACACCAGGAACACCGCCCAAAAGAACACCGCGCCCACCATTTGCCTTTTGCAAAGCAGTTGCACCAGCTTGTATGGATAAACGGCCCGCAACTTGAGACATAGGAGCTAGAAGCGGCAGGGTTCCCTTACTGTCCTGCACTGTTTCATAAGCGATACAGACGGCACCTGAATCAACCAGATCCTTGGTTTGTTCCGCATCCGGCGCCAGATGGAGATAGGTGAACAACACTTGATCCGAACGTAACATGCGGCGCTCAACTGCCTGAGGCTCTTTCACCTTAACAATCATCTCTGATTGCTCGAACACTTCCGCAGCGTTTGCTCTAATCTGTGCACCTGCGGCAATATACTCATTGTCAGATACACCAATGCCTAAACCCGCACCAGATTCCACCGCAACTTCATGACCGTGGGTCACAACTTCCCGCACGCTCGCCGGTGTGAGGCCAACACGGTACTCATTGTCCTTAATCTCTTTTGGCACACCTATACGCATAATGTCCTCCTCCGGAATTGTCCCAAAAAGCATTTCTTTGACACTAACTGGCAACGCATTGCAGGTTCTTGCAAAGGTTGATTCAAAATCAGTTTTATTGCAATAATCTACAAACTATTCGCTATCTATTCGCAGATTATTCGAAGATTCTGATCTATGAAAAATAATAGGTACACATTGGACCGCATCGATCGAAAAATCCTCAACCTTCTTCAAGTTGACGGTCGCATCTCCAACGCAGAATTGGCCGAACGTATTAACCTATCCCCTTCCGCCTGCCTAAGACGGGTCAAGTCTTTGGAAGCATCTGGCGTTATCGACCGGTATGTTGCCTTGCTCAACCCGCAAAAGCTGGGCTTGAATATGAGCGTATTCGTGGAAATCTCACTCGGCTCCCAGTCCAAAGAAGCTCTGGAGACCTTCGAAACTGCCGTTCGCAAATCTACTGAAATTATGGAGTGCCATCTGATGGGGGGAGATGCTGACTACCTCCTTCGTATCATGGCAGAGGACCCGGCTGATTTTGAACGTATTCACCGAGATCATCTTTCTCAGTTACCTGGCGTCATCAAAATGCGAAGTTCATTCGCCATTCGATCCATCTCCAATCGTACGGCTTATTCCATGCACTCTACCGGCTAAATTACCTTCTTCTTTCCCTATCTGGCAAATAAAACCAATGAACACGGTTAGGGCTGCCCTTGCTCTAACCATTTTGAAGCTTATAAACGCAACGATCCAACTAGGCCCTTTATTCGGAGCTTGTCCCTAATGCATATATTTACCCGTTTCCATGATAGCACTTACAAACTCGCCGAGAGCATTCAATGGGATAGCCAAAGCAATCGCCTGTTCTACTGCGACATAATCGGGCAATCCATTCACGCCTTGGATTGGAACTCGAAAAGAAGGGAAAGCTGGGACTTCCCCAAACCCGTTGGTTCTTTCGGCCTATGCAAAGACGGAGGACTTGTCATAGCTATGGGGGACGAGATCGTACTGTTCCGCACGGAGAACGGGAAGCAGGAGACAATCGCCCACATTGAAAGCGATAACAATCGAACCCGGTTAAACGACGGAAAAGTTGGCCCTGACGGATCCTTCTGGGTCGGAACCATGGACGATACGCCCGCCCGTGAGCCCATTGCAGCACTCTACCGTGTGGATGCAAGTGGCAATGTACATACAATAGAAACGGATATCCGCGTCTCCAATGGACTGGCCTGGACGAAAGAAGGGACACGCATGTTCCATTCCGACAGTTCCGCAGGATGGGTAAACACCTATGATTTTGACCCCAAAACAGGCCAGCCATCCAACCGCGCACGCTTCCTTCAACTGGACAACACACTTGGTAGACCCGATGGCGCAACTGTAGACGCAGAGGGGAATTACTGGTCTGCCGGTGTATCTGCAGGCAATCTCAATTGCTTCTCTCCTTCGGGAGAACTTATCCAATCCTATGCTATGCCAGTCCCGAAGCCCACAATGCCCTGCTTTGCAGGACCAGACATGAAAACGCTTGTTGTCACCTCTTTGCAGCCAGACACGGCAACTTTACAAAAATACCCACTATCTGGAAGTCTGTTCTCCATGAAGGCGGACGACTACCAAGGAGTTGAGGGGTTTCGTTTTGGCTAGGCATTAATTGACATTCGGGAGACAGCCGTCCCTCTAGCGTAACTGAAAATCAGCCGCATACTCAATTTATCTAAAGCATGTTCCGTTCGATTGGAATCAATCAAACGACAAGAACTCGCTCAAACTATAAACGTTAGAGTGCGAGGCGTGAATGAACGCTGCGCGCTCCAGCCCATTGAGATCACAAACAGACCCCATATATCCATAGGTTGTTCAAGCTATATTACACAACCTATAAAGAAACATACTACAACCCACCACTCCTATCTCCTTGAGTTAGTGAACAATTTCCAGCAATTACCTCAATTACAACCCAAGGTTGTCATCGATATATTCATAAACCCCCAATTTAACACAGATGGATATATCGCGATAAATATCTTAGTTAAAGATCATAAGTCACCACCATTTCAAATATATTACACACATATATTAGATTGGTATGAGTATATGCTTTTATTAAACCAAGATGAACTTCAAAATATAGACAATAAAAGCCTATCTATATTATGGGACAACTGGATAAAACACAAAAAAAATCTAAAAGGAAAAGCAATGCGACTTACAGGTGGCGACCCCGATGCTGCAGAAGAGCTCCTGTCAGCCACAATACTAAAAGCCGCAAACCACTTTGAACACAAAGAGGTTGACCTGCGTGAGCCCCGCGCCTTCTTCCTATATGCTCTTAAAAACGAATTCATAAGCCAATACCGAAAGAAAAAATATGAATTTCAATACAGAATTTCCGAAATAGACGTCTATGAAGACAGGCTGTCCTTCGCAAATAACCTGACAACAGAGCAAGACCATCAACTTCAACGCAGGCAGCAACTGGGAGAGGTTCAACAGGCCTTAACAACCCTTCCAGATATTTACCAGCGCATCTTTACTATGAAATTCGTAGAGGAGCGGTCTTATCCTGAAATTTCTGAGGACTTGGAAATTTCTCAGGCTCTTGCGAGAAAACGTGTCCAGTTCCTAAGGCAAAAGCTCCGGCATCTCGTAAAGTGGAATTACCCATCCAGTCTTTGAGTTTCACAATGCTCTTTTTTTTCCGTCTTTAAACTTAGTTAATCTAAAAATTTTGATAGGGATACAGCAATGGCAGATGACACAGTTAATTCTCAAATCACCGATGCAGTCACACAGACAAATGTGAAAGTTGTCGCTGAAGCTCCCTCCCAAGCAATGGCAAGCCTTTATCAGGTGGTAAGCAATGCAACAGGCCTGTCGGTTCAAAACGCCACACATTCCCAGCAAGCCATGAACCAGATCTCCACTGCAGTGGTTTCCAAAGGCGTTCAGCTGATCATGGAGATTGCCGCCAAGTAATTCGCTTTATGAGTATCTGGAAGCTGGGTAGCTGGAATGAGTAGGACTACCATAACCCAAAACGGCCAGTCCTCCTATGAGCGAGCACTTCAAAAAAGGCAAAACTTCATCAAAGGGCTTTTGCGCCCCCTCACCCAGTGCAGTCGAAATATTGCGCACAACCCCGCTGCCCCCTGCGCAAATCAGCGTCAAAAGCAAACGCCAACCCACAGTGAGGCTCTAGCTACTTTAGACACTAATACTAAGCATCACAGCAGCGCCCCCCCCAACAATTCTACGAGCACACGTGAAACCCAAATTCACAAACAGTCTCGAAAGACGTCTTCACTAACACACCCAAGTAATCTGGATAAACAACAGACACCGTTGGCGAAGGACACTGTAATGCCCGACAACACCGCAGATTCCCCTCCAGATACCTCAGCGCTCAACAGCCAAATTGTGCAAGCGGTGGACCTGAGTAATTTTCAAAACAGTCAGTATGCCCCGCAACTTGTATCCATTCCCGCGGAAGTTATGGCAACGCAAACAGCAGGGCACGCAACACAAAACGCAGAAGCCTACATGAACAATATCATGCAGATTGCTGTCGCCGCACAAGCTGTTGTTGCCGCAAAAATTGCCGCTTCACCCGCCACAGCGGCCACTGATGCAACAGCACTGACCGAGCTGCAGGGAATGGTGACAGCTGCCATAAGCGCTTATGGCACAGCCAGTGAGAAGGCTGGCACCTCAGCCGCCACCATAATCGAAAACACAAAGTCCAGTTAACCTGAATTAGAGGGGGACCTAGGAATGCAGGAATTCTCCAATCCCAAAAGCACCACCACACCACAAGGTGCTAATGAAACACAACCTAAAGCCATCCCTCGGGATATGGCAGAAGCCGTTCTCAAACTCTCAAAAATCCCAGCCAAAGACTTG
Source organism: Pseudovibrio sp. M1P-2-3 (assembly GCF_031501865.1). Taxonomy (NCBI): domain Bacteria; kingdom Pseudomonadati; phylum Pseudomonadota; class Alphaproteobacteria; order Hyphomicrobiales; family Stappiaceae; genus Flexibacterium; species Flexibacterium corallicola. The sequence continues at coordinate 922,043 of NZ_JARRCW010000001.1, read as the reverse complement.
GCTCTGGCAATGATCATGATGACACTACTGAAGAAGCGGAAGAAAACCGGACACAACTGACCTCCAATAGCTCAGGAGAGCCTCATGGAACGAGATATTTCTTATATTCGCGAGGAGTTGGATGAAGTCACACTCCTTCACCTAGAACGTTGGCGTAAAATCCTGTCAGAAGACACTCCAACGCACCGCGTTGCCCCGCAGATATCAGCCATCCCATGGCATCTAAATCAGGCACGCGGTGCGCTCATCAAAGCGGAAGCAATACTATTAAGCCTGAACAGCAGTGATGACACAACCTGCACTTCAAAAGAGCAAGCCAGCGAAGTTTGCGAGAGCGACATTTCAACTGAAACCGAAATACTTGAAACTGTAAAAACAGATAGAGACCAACAGGTTAAATGTACGGAGAGAGATCATGAATGCAAAGGGAGACCAACCAGCAACTGCAGAGGACGTCGATAGAAACCAAGCGGCGGCCGCCCTTCAAAAAACAGCACAAGCCGCCCAAAAGCAAATCGACGAGACAACACAGGAGTTTTTGAATCTCAAGCAACAGATACCAGATTTCAAAAAGGTCATTGCAGAGATAAAACAGCAGCAAAGCGACTTAGACAAAGCCAGTACGGAAGTTGCGCAGGCCGCCCATCAAACTATGACCAAGGTTGAGCAGAGCGTTAAACAAATATCTGCGGATGTCCAGCGAGAGGTCAGCACCCTCACCTCATCCCTGTCTGGTTTCAGCAATCCACCTCAAACCAACACCCAAGCTACGCAAGCAAATGCAGCTCAACACCCCCCGAATAGTCCAACCTATTCGGGCAGCGTGACACCACAGCAAGTAGCCGACGCACTCCGCAAAGTTATTCAATCAGAAGTAAACTCAGTTATAAACAGCAGCCTTGCACCACTTACTTCTCAATTAAAAAGTATAATTGAAAATAAAGAGAACAAATAGCTAATAACAACTTCACAACTGATATAAATTTTCGTCATTAACACTGTAAACACCTAATGACAGGTAGCTTTATTGGAGGTTTAAAATGCCGGATCCTACAACCGTCAGCCCAATGATTACTGACGCCGTAACGCAAGCCAACGTGAAAGTCGTCGGGGAAGCACCAGCTATGGCCATGGGTAGTATTTACCAAAGCATGGCACACTCAACCGGAATTTTGTTTGAAAATGCTGTTTCAGCTGCCCAGCAGCAAACAACCCTATCGCAAGCCGCCACTAATCAAGGTGTCATGCAGATTTATTCAATGGACACAATGGCGGGCGCTGGTGCGACCGAAAAAGTTGGCCAGAGTGGCGAGTCAGATAACTTGGCTACCCTTCTTACTGTATTGAATTCATTCACCTAAGCGTAGCTGTATCTCTCAGCATTACTAGTCACTTTCATTATAAAAATTACTCAAAGGGCAGGCTTCCATCTTGGGTGCACCACCCCTTTAACCACCTAAACCCATCACCCACCCGAAACTACGGAGAAAACCATGCCAGATCCGACAACCGTCAACCCGATGATCACGGATGCAGTCACCCAGTCAAATGTTAAAGTGGTTGGCGAAGCTCCCGCCATGGCTATGGGAAGTATTTTCCAAAGCATGGCCCACTCAACCGGCATTCTTTTTGAGAACGCCGTCTCCGCATCCCAACAGCAAAACACTCTAGCTCAAGCAGCTACAAACCAGGGCGTTATGCAGATCTACTCCATGGACACCATGGCAGGGGCTGGAGCAACTGAAAAAGTCGCCCAAAGCGGAACTGCTGATAATCTGTCCACTTTGTTGACAGTGCTAAATTCATTCGGCGGCGGCAGATAACACTTCCACCCCACGACCCGCAAACCCTCTTCGGCCCACCCGAAGAGGGTTTGTTTTTGTCTTTCCATCCTGAATTACTGGAATATCAAGTTCAATCCCCCTATATTCCAGAGCAAGACACACCCATAACCCCCATATGAAATCTGATGACATCTTATCTTGTAGCTGCGCTCTACAAATTTGTAGAGCTTAAAGACTTTGAAAACATGAAAGCCCCCCTCCACGCGTTCTGTGAAGAACTCGGCATACGGGGGAGTATCCTTCTTGCGAAAGAAGGCATAAACGGCACCGTTTCCGGCGAGGAGGAGGCCGTTAAAAAACTTCTAGCACACTTACAAAGTGATCCACGCCTTAGCGACCTCTCCCATAAGGAATCTTGGGCGAAGCGCATTCCATTTCGCCGCATGAGAGTGCGCCTAAAAGTTGAAATCGTTCGCATGGGAGTGGACGGCATTGATCCCAATAGTAAAGTGGGAACCTACGTCCCTCCTGAGGAGTGGAACAAACTCATCAGCGATCCCGACACCGTGGTCATTGATACACGCAATGACTATGAAACTATTCTCGGGACGTTCAAGGGAGCCGTTGATCCGGACACCCAGAACTTCCAACAGTTTCCTGAATGGGTCAAAAACTCAAAAGAAGTAAACGGACCCAACAAATCTAAGAAAATAGCTATGTTCTGCACTGGGGGCATTCGCTGCGAAAAAGCTTCAGCCTTGATGCTGGAAGAAGGCTATGAAGAAGTTTACCACCTACAAGGCGGAATTCTAAACTACCTAGAGAAAATACCAGAGAACGAGAGTCTATGGAAAGGCGAGTGCTTTGTCTTTGATGATCGTGTTTCAGTAGACCATAGCTTAGAGGCAGGCTGGGGACACGACCTCCCGGAAAAAACAAAGGACGTCCTCTCTGAGTATATGATCAATCAAGAAAAAAGCCGTAGCAGCTAACCAACACTCAAAAGGGGGGACACAACCAAGCTCCCCCTTTTCCGTATCTGAAAAGAAGAGGTAACAACGTGTACAAATTCAAAACGCATACCAATGCCTAAGCATCAGATCCGGTTTTAATTATATTCAAAGAGTTGGGAAAGACGATCTTGGATTATAAAATCACCATTGAAAAACAATGGTGAGCCCGCACGGGTTCGAACCGTGGACCTACTGATTAAAAGTCAGTTGCTCTACCAGCTGAGCTACGGGCTCACATCCTCACAAAAGAGGTGCTTATCACTTCAACAATCCTCACCTACCAAATGGTGGGTGCACAGGGATTCGAACCCAGGACCGGCTGATTAAGAGTCAGCTGCTCTACCAACTGAGCTATACACCCTCAGCGCCGAAGCGATGGCGGCTGTATATCCACGCTCGGCGCAGTTGGCAAGTGCCGTTTCGAATTATTTTCAATTGCTCTGGGGAAAAGAAAAATCATGGTGTCTAAAACATATCCCATAAAGAGATAGAGAAGGATTATCACAATTTTGGCGTGTTAAAATCATCCATATACGCCCTCTCCCACTGCTACGCGAAAACTTCCCAAAACCTCACAAAAGAACAAAGTGAACGCAACTATTAAAATTACGTAATATTAGTTCTTTAGGTAAATATTATAGGTAATAATCGACAAGGGGGTTGACCTCTTTCCCCCTTACTGATTAATTTCCCCCAGAATCAAACTGCCAAGTTGCCAATCCGGCATGATCTGGCGCGTGAAAACTGTGATTAAAGGAGAGTGAAGCTTTTTGAGCTTCACGAGATATTAGATGAAAAAATCTGTACTTCTTATCGTGGTGGGAATGCGCGTCGCCGGAGTGGAATAGGCCACTCGGAACGGTTTGACGCGCAAAGGAGCCTAGAGGGCTCCTTTTTTATTGGCCGAATGAATGTCGATGAGCAGCCTTTTCGGGCGAATACAGGACAAGGACTGAAATATGGAACGGGAGATGACAGGCGCGGAAATGGTTCTCCAAGCCTTTCGGGATCAGGGCGTTAAGCATGTATTTGGCTATCCAGGTGGTGCGGTGCTGCCAATTTATGATGAGCTGATCCAGCAGGATGATATTGAACACATCCTCGTTCGCCATGAACAAGGGGCAGGACATGCCGCCGAAGGGTATGCACGCAGTACCGGAAAAGCAGGTGTCGCCCTTGTGACTTCAGGTCCGGGCGCTACTAATATGGTTACCGCGCTGACTGATGCCATGCTCGATTCCATTCCTCTTGTCTGCATAACAGGTCAGGTTCCAACCAATTTGATTGGTACGGATGCCTTCCAAGAGTGTGACACAGTGGGGATCACGCGCCCTTGTACCAAGCACAACTGGCTGGTTAAACGTATCGAAGACCTGCCTCGCATTCTTCATGAAGCTTTTTACGTGGCAACCAGTGGTCGCCCAGGCCCTGTTGTTGTAGACGTTCCAAAGGATGTTCAGTTCGCAACAGGCAAATATGAAAGCCGCAAACCTAACCCGTCCCAGCACCTAAGCTATCACCCGCCTATGAAAGGCGACTTGAACGCCATACGCGCAGCAGTCCAATTGCTCTCCACTGCACGCAAGCCCGTATTTTATACAGGTGGCGGCGTCATCAACTCCGGCCCGGCTGCCAGCCAGCTCCTGAGGGAACTGGTACGAATGACCGGTGTTCCTGTGACATCCACCTTGATGGGTCTGGGCGCCTATCCCGCATCCGGCCCTGAATGGCTCGGCATGTTGGGAATGCACGGCACCTATGAAGCCAACATGGCAATGCACGATTGCGACGTTATGATCTGCATTGGGGCGCGGTTTGATGACCGCATCACTGGCCGTTTGGATGCTTTCTCGCCAGACTCCAAAAAAGTACATATTGATATAGACCCCTCCTCCATCAACAAGGTTGTCCATGTGGACATCCCGATTGTTGGCGATATTGGGTATGTGCTGGAAGACATGATCCGTGTCTGGCGCTCCTCTAACATGAAGATGCGTAAAGAGGTTCAGGAGTGGAAGGCTCAGGTTAACCAGTGGCGCGCGCGCAATTGCTTGGCCTACAAGGAAAATTCATCGGTTATCATGCCCCAGTTCGCCTTGCAGCGTCTTAGTGAAGCACTTAAAGGCAAGGACTACTACATCTCAACCGAGGTAGGCCAACACCAGATGTGGGCCGCCCAGTTCCTAGGCTTTGAAGAGCCGAACCGCTTCTTGACATCTGGAGGCTTCGGGACAATGGGTTACGGACTACCTGCGGCAATCGGCGCGCAAGTGGCAAACCCGGATTCCTTATGCATTAACGTTGCCGGAGATGCTTCGATCTTGATGAATATTCAGGAAATGTCGACCGCAGTCCAGCATGGCTTAGCTCCCAAAACTTTTATTTTGAACAATAGTTACATGGGTATGGTTCGGCAGTGGCAGCAGTTGCTGCATGGCAACCGGCTTTCCCATTCTTACACCGACAGCCTGCCCGACTTTGTCAAACTGGCAGAGGCCTATGGCGCAAAAGGCATTCGGGTGACAAAGCCTCATGAACTGGATCACGCAATTCAGGAAATGATCGAAACACCGGGACCGGTCCTGTTCGATTGCTGTGTCGCTCAACTTGCCAATTGCTTTCCAATGATTCCATCGGGTAAAGCACATAATGAAATGCTGCTTCCTGATGAAGCAACTGATGAAGCTGTTGCCAACGCTATCGGCAAAGAAGGTAAAGCGCTTGTGTAAGCGATGGGAGGTTTAAATTATGAACGCACAAAACGTTGATGCCCTATCCGCCTACTTCTTGGCCGAGGTAAGCGAAAAGGAAGAAACGCACACCCTATCAGTGGTCGTCGACAACGAACCCGGTGTCCTAGCCCGTGTTATTGGCCTATTTTCTGGCCGTGGATACAACATTGAGGCCCTGAGTGTTTCGGAGATCGAGCAGGAAAGGCACCTCTCTCGCATTACCATAATCACAACGGGTACGCCGCAAACCATTGAACAAATTCGCCACCAGCTTGACCGGCTGGTGCCTGTTCACAGAGTGCGCGACCTGACTGTCGCCGCAAGGCGTTTCAAACAGGACAAGCCCCTAGAGCGCGAGTTGGCGCTTGTTAAGGTGAAGGGTGCAGGCGAAAAGCGACTGGAAGCACTGCGGTTAGGTGAAGCCTTCAAAGCTACCGTGATCGACGCAACAACTGATCACTTCGTCTTTGAAATCACGGGGCGTTCCAACAAAATCGAACAGTTTATAGAAATCATGCACCCGCTGGGAGTGGTTGAAGTTTCCAGAACCGGTGTCGCAGCTCTCAATCGCGGCCCCCAAGGACTGTAAAAAATAAAATGAACGGTCGAAACACTCTCGGCTTTATCTATATTCTGCTTTAATTTATAACAGCGGCTCTCTTTTTAAAGGAGCCGCTGTTTCCGTCTTCTAAGGATTATAAATGACAACAACCAGCCGCCTTTCAGTAAACGTGAATGCCGTTGCCATGCTACGCAACCGTCGCGATTTGCCTTGGCCCAGCGTAACCGAACTTGCAAGCATTGCTATGCAAGCGGGGGCGAAAGGAATTACAATCCATCCACGCCCCGACGAAAGGCACATTCGTAAAACTGATGTTTTTGATCTGGCCACTCTCATAAAAAACCAGCATCCGGGCAAAGAGCTCTGCCTTGAGGGCTACCCCACGCGGGATTTTCTGGATCTGGTGGAAAAAACACGCCCTGCACAAGTGCTATTCGTGCCGGATGACCCGGAACAGTCCACATCAGATCACGGCTGGGACTTTACTGAACATGCCAGCCTTTTGTCCGATATTGTTAAAACAGCAAAGGACTGGGGTGTCCGCACCTCTTTGTTTGTAGACCCCTCGCCCGAGCAAGCTGGTCTTGCTGCAAAGACCGGAGCCGACCGCATTGAGATCTACACAGGTCCATACGGCGCATGCTTCGATGACAAGCAAAAAGAGCTCGATGAACTGGATTTGGTTGTACTTACTGCAGAAGCAGCAAAGGCGGCAGGTCTTGAAGTCAATGCCGGCCATGATTTGACAGTCAGTAACATTCCAGCACTTATCGTTCGAGCTCCCTACATCACCGAGGTTTCCATAGGCCACGGCTTTACGGCAGATGCGCTTGTCTATGGCTTCACCCAAAGTGTGCAGCGTTACCGGCAAGCTCTTGGTGAGCTGTGACGAAAAACCGACCAGTTACTGGGATATAAAAATTGGAAAGGGACACTATGCCCCTTTCCTGTGCCACCACTTAAAGCTTAAAGCACGTTGCATTCATTTTCATTCACGCCTAGCGCTCTAACTTCTTTCTTTTCGAGCGAGTTCATATCGCTTGATTGAATTCAATCAAACGGAACACGCTTTAAGCGAAAATAAAGTCGCTCTCGCTAAAGTCGCTTTTCATGAGCCAGTCACCTTCCACTTTCAAGGTGTCGCCACCATACTTGATAATAACTGGGTCCCAGATACTATCTTGAGTAATCGCAAGCTCATCGAATGATGCTATACCGGCAGCGCTCAGGTCAATGAGATCGACCCCGTACTCAAAATCTTCAATTCGATCGGTATCCCCATCGTCACCGAAGTAGAAGGTGTCAACACCGTCCCCCCCAATCAAGTAGTCACTACCATCCCCGTCGTAGAGGTGGTCTCTACCATTTCCACCTTGCAGAATGTCATCCCCATCTCCGCCAAGCAGTCGATCTTTCCCTTTTCCGCCTTTCAGGTGATCATCTCCGGCAAAACCTTCCAGAGCATCATCACCATCATTTCCACGCAGAAGATCATCATATTCAGAGCCCAGAATATAGGCGTCATCACCATAGTGACCGGTATGGTCAAATGGGATACTGATATCCTCAACCCAGGTATCACCGCGTTTTTCATCGGACAGGCCAGAGACAATAACAACACTATCCCTGTCCATCTCCCCATAAAACGCTGAGGCGCTGATCGCTTCAAACACAGTCGAATAACTAAACGGCAAATGGGCGGACCATGTAGCCAAGTTCAGCAGGTTGCCACCATCCCAATATAGGGGCGTATCATAGAGATCATTGAACAACACAATGTTGCTCGTATCATACTCATAGTCTGTGTCGTTCCCCGTAATATCAACCCCATCCTCGGAAATCGCTGAGGGAACCGGATCATTCTCCAAATCCAGACTAAATATCTCCGCCCCGTTGGAAAGAACAGAAGAACCGTCTTCCGGCGTATAGTGCCCTGCAAAGCTGATGTAGTTGGCATCAACAAAGAAACCATCATCAAACTGATCGCTCTGTTCGGCCATGTTCAACACTGCACCGCCACCCAAAGAGTGCCCCGTTACCACAAGATCACTGGCACTCAGGCCGTTATCAAGCATAAACCCTTTCAAGGAAGTGAGAAGTTCTCCGAATGCCTCTTCAACATAGTGGGGTTCGTCCTTCAAGAACTCCAGATAATCGATGACATCCCCAATGGAGTCAGAAACAATATTATCTAAAGTTCCTGTGGTGCCACGAAAAGCCAGACCGATCTGAGTGATGTTTCCGTTCTCATCATATTGAGCCAGAACATCGGCTTGAGCATCCTTGAACTTGAAAGTTTCTCCCTGGAACGTGCCATTATGGTCAACACGTGCCCCTTCATAGCCAAGGTCCTCTGCTGTTAAAACCGTCCACCCTTTCTGTTCGATTTTCTCCAACGCAGCTTCTTCGCTCTCCCCGCTTAGTAAGCCTGCTTCATCGGATGTTCCCCAAAGGGCGCCCCAAACCGTGCCAAGAGAAATCCCATTTTCCTCATAGGCATCCCCTAAAGCATCATCCAGTCCATGATAGCTGTAGAGCATCAAATCCATTGCGTCGGTTACAAGCCCCAAAGCATCTTCATCTTTATATTCAAATAAAGGCATAGTCCCTCCAAACTATATTAAGGAAGAGACCATTAGACAAAAGTCCACAAAGGAAACAACAAATATTTTTGTCTAGTTAAAACTAGGTATATTACTAGTAGATATTTGCAACTTTTACTTTTAAAACTGTGAAAAATATAATATTTAAACTTAAAGATTTAAATATATATTGCAAAGCACAAATTTTTACTGCAAGGCAAAATGAATAATTTCTATTGACCAAAAACTCAGCGGGAGCTACAAGTACCGTACCGTACGGTACTGAGTATTATTTAGTGGATAGAGCTGTGGGCACACCGAATCACGAGAAGACGCAAAACCTGACGACTCGCCAAAAGGCGGTTCTGGACAGTGCTCTTCAGCTTTTGGTGGCTGGGGGAGAAAAGGCTCTAACCACATCCGCCATTGCCCGCTCAGCTGGCTGTTCAAAAGAAAGCTTATATAAATGGTTTGGTGATAGGGACGGGTTGCTGGCAGCTATTGTCGCACGGCAAGCCAGCAAGGTTTATGCGCCGGGCCTGCCTGCTAGAGACTTCACACTCCTCCAGTTCACGCAGGAGCTGGAGAAATTTGCCCACGACCTGTTGGCGGTGGTGTCTGGAGAGGTTTCCATAGCACTCAACCGTCTGGCTGTAAGCAGCACCAGTAAAGGTGATGCCTCGCTTGGCTCTCTCCTTCAAGAGCACGGACGTGGCCGTATTGGAAAAGCTGTAACCAGCATACTTCAACGCGGTATAGATGCGGGTTTTTTGCAGGCAGCCGATACAAGAACCGCCTATCAGGATTTATACGGTCTGATTTTACGGGATCTTCACCTTCGTCTACTCTTGGGGGACAGTTTGAAGATTGAGGAAACAGATTTCAACGCAGCAGCACATCGTGCTATTGCACAATTTATGAAGCTCTACGGAGCTTAGGGAACAACATACTGCCAAACCACAGTTTGCAACGGGTTTGACACATAAAAGGGGAAGTTCAATGCGTGTCTATTATGATCGTGATGCAGATACAAATCTGATCAAGGCAAAAAAAGTAGCGATTATCGGCTATGGCTCACAAGGCCGCGCCCACGCCATGAACCTGAAAGATAGCGGTGCCAAAGAAATCGTTATTGCTCTGCGTGAAGGTTCTACAACAAAATTCAAAGCTGAAGCTGATGGCTTTGAAGTGAAAACCGTTGCAGATGCTGCCGCTTGGGCTGACCTGATGATGATGGCAACTCCTGATGAACTTCAGGCTGAAATCTACAAGGATAGCATTGCAGACAACATTCGTGATGGCGCTGCTATTGCGTTTGCTCACGGCCTCAATGTTCACTTCGGCCTCATCGAGCCAAAGTCCTCTGTTGATGTCGTCATGATCGCTCCAAAAGGCCCGGGCCACACAGTGCGCGGCGAATACCAAAAAGGCGGCGGTGTTCCTTGCCTCGTTGCTATCCATCAGGACGCAACCGGTAACGCACTTGATCTGGCTTTATCTTATGCATCAGGTGTTGGCGGCGGCCGCTCCGGTATCATTGAAACAACTTTCCGCGAAGAGTGTGAAACCGACCTGTTCGGTGAACAGGCTGTTTTGTGTGGCGGCTTGGTTGAGCTGATCCGTGCTGGCTTTGAGACACTTGTTGAAGCTGGTTACGCCCCTGAAATGGCCTACTTCGAGTGTCTGCATGAAGTGAAGCTCATTGTTGACCTGATTTATGAGGGCGGCATTGCCAACATGAACTACTCCATCTCCAACACAGCGGAATGGGGCGAGTACATGACAGGTCCACGCATCATCACGTCTGAAACAAAAGCAGAAATGAAGCGTGTTCTCGATGAAATCCAGAACGGTAAATTCACATCCGACTGGATGCAGGAATGTAAAGCAGGTCAGGCTCGCTTTAAAGCAACACGCCGCCTGAACGACGAACACCAGATCGAGGCAGTTGGCGCGAAACTTCGCGAAATGATGCCTTGGATCAAATCCGGTGCGCTTGTAGACAAAGAAAAGAACTAATCACAAGCGAATATCTCCTTCCAGAGATCGAAAAGCCCGTCAAACTTGACGGGCTTTTTTGTTTTTATTAAGAGGCAAAGGGCTGCATTCAAGTCCCAATTAAAACTTCGGGAGTACTCAATTGAAAATTTCAACAGACAAATCTCTGTTTGATCTGGATTTAATCTTCAACTTCCTTTCCAAGCGCGCCTACTGGTCTCAAAACCTCCCGCGTGACATCTTTGAAAAAGCCATTGCAAACTCTTTTTGCTTCGGAGCTTTTGACGATACTGGCAAACAAGTGGGCTTTGCCCGCCTTGTCACTGACTATGCAACCTTCGGCTATTTAGCAGATGTCTTTATTGATGAAAGTGCGCGGGGGAAAGGCATATCCAAACTTCTAATGGCGGCGATTATGGATCACCCCCAGCTTCAAAATATCCGCAGAATGAACCTTGCCACAAGAGACGCCCACGGCCTTTACGAGCAGTTTGGTTTTCAGTCGCTGGATAAACCAGAAATCTATATGGAGCGGGTGGATCAAGACATTTACAATAGGCTAATGGAACAATCGCAAAGCGCTTGCACGTAGCTGACCTTCCTTAACCTCAGTCCTTTATTGGCCAAACCAGTTTATTTAGCATTAGCTCTTCGCCTCTAACCTCTCACACGTTGTGTGTGGAGGTTTCAAAAAATGAAGCAGGCTTTCTTCCGTATTTGTGCGCTCACCTTAGTTGTGTTCCCTTGTCTTGTCTCACAAGCTATCGCACAACCCAAGCCTGCATCCAAATTCACGCAAAGAGCATATGAAGAGCTCATTCAAACTTTGCCGTTCAGCAATACGCAGAGCTTTGTTGAGGCGATGAATGGATTTATCGCCCCTCTTCCCCATGAGGGCGTCGTTAAAAACGACAAGGGACAGGTTGTTTATGATTTCAAAAAGTTCAGCTTTATAAAACAAGGTTCAATCGCCCCCACCTCCGTTAATCCAAGCCTGTGGCGACAAGCGCAACTAATTATGATGGGAGGCCTCTTCAAGGTTTCCGATCGCATCTACCAAGTCCGCGCTGCCGATCTTTCCAATATCACTTTCATTGAAGGCGATACGGGTATCATTGTGGTTGATCCCTTAATCTCTAAGGAAACCGCTAAGTACGCTCTCGATTTCTACTTTACTCAAAGACCAAAAAAACCCGTGGTAGCAGTTATCTACACCCATTCACATGTGGACCATTATGGTGGCGTGCGAGGCGTTATCGACGAACAGGATGTTGTAGATGGCCTTACTAAAATCTATGCACCCTCCGGCTTTTTGAACAGCGCTGTCTCGGAAAACGTGATGGCTGGAAATGCCATGAGCAGGCGCGCAAGCTATATGTATGGAAACCTGTTGTACCCAGGACCAGAGGGACAAGTGGGGGCAGGCCTTGGCCCGACCACTTCGTCAGGCACCATTACTCTTATCCCCCCCACCAACACAATTAAGCAGGATGAAGAACAAATCACCATAGACGGCTTGAGCTTTCGCTTTTTCCTTACCCCGGACAGTGAAGCTCCATCGGAAATGATGTTTTATATAGACGAACTGGAAGCTTTGTGCATGGCGGAAAACGCCACACATACCTTGCACAACACATACTCCCTACGTGGAGCCAGAATTCGCGATTCCCTTGCGTGGTCCAAGTATATTAATCAAGCAATTCATAGCGTTGGCAAAAAAACAAAAGTCCTGTTTGCTCCCCATCACTGGTCGATTACCGACACGCCGAATATTCTCAAGCACCTTACTTCCCAGCGCGATCTATACCGTTTCATCAATGACCAACCTCTCAGGCTTGCGAACCACGGCTTTCATATGACCGAGATCGCCGAGATGCTCAAAATGCCAAAAGGTCTGGAAGAAACTTGGTCTGCCCGCGGATACTATGGCTCTGTGAATCACAATGCCAAATCAACCTATGTGAAGTATCTTGGCTGGTTTAATGGAAACCCTGCCACACTGCATAACTACCCTGAACGCGTTGCAGGTGGCAAATATGTAGAGTTTATGGGAGGAGAGGATGAGCTCATCAAAAAGGCTCAATACTCTTTCAAGGAAGGTGATTACCGATGGGTTGTTCAGGTTCTCAACCACCTAGTCTACTCCAACCCGCAAAATACACAGGCAAAGAACTTGCAGGCAGATGCATTGGAGCAGTTGGGGTATCAAGCTGAGTCTGGGCCTTGGAGGAACTTCTATTTAACCGGAGCACAAGAATTGCGCGATGGCGTGAAAAAGGCAGAAGCTCCAGATACCGCTAGCCCCGATACAATCCGCTCCATGGGACTGGATCTGGTCTTCGATTACTTTGCGCTAAGGGTCAACGCCGATAAGGTAACCGGACTAAACTTGACATATAACTGGAAATTCACAGACACCAATCAAAACTATGTCATGGAATTGAGTAATTCGGCACTCAGCCACCTTGAAGAGGCTCAGAGCGATAAGCCGGATGGAACAATTACCACCACAAGAACAATCATTGACGACATTCTTCTTGGAGAAATCACCTTCTCCGATGCCCTGAGCCAGAAAAAGATTGTTATTGATGGCAGTGAAGAAGGCTTACTTCAACTGATTGATTCACTAGATACATTCGATTTCTGGTTCAATATTGTCACGCCAGTACCAATGCCAGCCAAGTAGAACTACAGCGTATCGCCGAAAAGTGAGCACCGGTCCTTGGACTGAGATACGCAAAAAACAACAATTTACAGCAGTGAAGTATCACCAAGAAGCCCTATAGGGATGTTTAGGGCTCCTATTCACCAAGTCTTGAAAGAGCCTTTTTGGACGCCTCAACGCCGCCTTGAGCCGCTATTTTGTAAAAATACAGAGCTTGCTTCAAATCCTTACGGGTTCCCTGCCCTGTCTCAAAACACCACCCTATAAGGTGAAACGCTTCTGGGTCTCCCTTTTCAGCAGCCGCTTCAAACCGTTCAAATGCCTTGGTAGAGCTTTTTTCTATACCAAGCCCTTCCAAATATGCTTTTCCAACCAGCACATCTCCCTGCGGTTCCCCATTGTCAGCCGCTTTTTGAAACAACGCCACTGCGGCTTTATTGTCCTTCTCCACCCCATACCCGTTCAAATACATCAAGCCGAGATTTGCATAGGCAAGAGGGTATGAAGGGCCAGCGCTTTCATACAGCTTCAAGGCTAATTCGTAATCCTTCTCTAGATATTCACCAAACTCGTACATCACCGCCAGATCATTCAAAGCAGGCCCCAAACCTTGGTCTGCCGCCATGAAATAAAGGTCTATCCCCTTTTCTGGATCATGAGGTACCCCAATTCCATTCAAGTAATAACGACCAAGAGTATACTGTGCGAGAGCAAAGCCGTGATCTGCCGCTGTCATAAAATACCCGAGCGCCTTATCGGAATCACGCTCCACTCCGGCCCCTTCCTCATAAAGGGTCCCCATATAATACAGGCCGGTCGGGTCTCCGGCTTCCGCCGCTATCTTGTAATGTTGAATGGCCACTTTCAGATTTCGTTCACCGCCCTCACCAAACTCGTAAAGCTCGCCTAAAGGTACATGCGCTTCAATGGAGCCTTCCGTGATAGCATTTGCGTAGATTTCTCTCGCCTTTTTCGCACTTGTCGGCACACCTTGCCCCTGGCGATACATAGCCGCCTCATTCAGTTTGGCTTGTACCAATCCTGCTTTCGATGCCTCTGAAATCCAATAGAAAGCTTCGTCCAGATCCTGTGGAATACCCTGACCCTTAAGATATAAAAGCCCAAGGTTGTTTTGCGCCCAATAGTCCCCCAGTTCAGCAGATTTCAGGTATAAATCGCGGGCTTTTTCCAGATCCAGATGCCCACCTTTTCCCATACTGTAAATGTTAGCCAGATTGGTCCAGGCCGCACTAATGCCGCGGCTAGAAGCCTGTGTGTACAGTTCTATCGCTTTTGATATGTCCCGCGTGACGCCCTGTCCCAACTCATAGGCAATCCCGAGGCGAAACTGAGCCATTGCATCACCTGCACGTGCCTCAATGGAGAGGCGAGGAATTACAGCCGCATACCCAAGCTCCTTTGCCCAATCTTCCCGAAGAGGTTTACCACCCAAACGGGCCGACTTCCCCTGTACAGTCCCTTTTTGGGTATCTGCGAAATCAGAGTTTGCCTCATGATAAGAGGAGGATGCTGGTTCGATTGCCCAAAATGGCATAGTAGCCATCAACAGAATTGCGCTGGAACGCATGAGCTGCCCTGTTCCTATCGTCATAAAATTATAATTTAACGTGAGAAAGGACAGTGCATCCTGATCTACCACTGCATCCTTCCACCTTTTCCCGATAGGGTCTAATCCCGACAAAAGCTGGGGTGCTCACTTCAATCAAACACAAAAATGTGTCAGTTTTTAAGCACCAGATAAGGTCAGCAGGTCTTTTGAGGATATAAGTAGCTGTTTGATGTGTATGGAGTAGATCTTTTGCCTAAACGTTATATTCGCCAAGCGCAGCAAAATGATGCCCCTATTTTGACAGGTATTCTCCACCGGGCAAAAGCCTCTTGGGGCTACGCAGAGGAAGATATGGAGATTTTCCGCAAGCATTGGAAAGTCACCCCCGATGATATTGCGGAGAATACGGTTGTTGTTGCCCTCAACCAAACAATAATTGAAGGCTTCGCTATGCTGCGCGAGGAAAAAGATTGCTTTCTTTTGGACCATCTCTTCATCGAACCAAGTGCCCATGGGTCTGGATGGGGGAAGTCACTTCTTTTGCACGTACAATCACTGGCAAGCGCTATGGGGAAGCCAAAAATCAGGCTGGAATCTGATGGCTACGCAGCAGACTTCTACCTTAAGCACGCTTATAAAATAACCGGAGAGCGCCCCAGCGCATTCCTAAATGCCCCCTCCATCAAACTTATGGAAAATGAGCTAAAGCCCCAGAGTAGACCAAGGTGATTTGTTGTTTACGGGAGCAACAACTAAATGCAGAAGAAAATCCAAACCTATCCCCAATTGGGGCACCAAAAATCTCCAGCCCATACCTAACCACTAGACAGTAATCGGGATACGTGAGACCACTAAGGCTAAAGCTGCACAAGCCTACAGATACGATGAGGGATGCAAAATTCGAATGGCTAGAAATTATGTGATTTTGGATGTCTTCACCGACAAAGCACTCTCCGGCAACCCTTTGGCCGTCGTTCTGGACAGCGAAGGATTAAGCGACGAAAGAATGCTTCAAATTGCTGGAGAATTCAATCTATCGGAAACCGTATTCGTCTGCCCGCCGACAAACCCGCTTCATACCGCCTCCCTTCGCATTTTCACGCCAATCTTTGAAATGCCCTTCGCCGGTCACCCAACCATTGGCAGCGCGGCTCTTCTTGCCAGCGAGCGGTTCGGCGAAATCAGCTCTCCTCAAGACGCGGTCATCGTTCTGGAAGAAAAAGTCGGCATCATCCGCTGCGGCGTCAAGCTCAATACGGGCGGTATCAGCTATGCAGAGTTTGATGTTCCCTCTCTCGCAAAGCCTGCAATGTCACTTGGCAGCAATGAGCTCATCGCAGCAGCGCTTGGCATTGAACTCAATGAAATCGGTTTTGAGAACCACCGCCCCTGCACCATGGATGCCGGTGTTCCCTTCGCTTTTATTCCGGTGCGCGATCTCACTGTTGTCGAGCAGCTCAAACCCAATGCAAACTATTGGAATGAAGCTTTCGGCTCTCACGACCACAACAACGCTTTCATTTACTGCAGAGAGACGGTCAACTCCCAGAGCGACTTCCATGCTAGAATGATACATACGGATAGCGGGTCCTTCGCCGAAGATGCCGCAACCGGCTCCGCCGCCGCCGCCTTCGCTGGCACTATTGCCCGCTTCGATGAACCTCTGGACGGAACCCACAGGTTCACCGTGGAACAAGGCCTTGAAATGGGCCGCCCCTCCATAATCGATCTGGAAATCGACATGGAAAAAGGCCAGATCCGTGCCCAGAGAATAGGTGGCAATGCAGTAATCGTCGGTCGAGGGCAGCTTTATATTTAAAGCTGCTTTTGTTGTAAAAAGACTGTCAAAGCGTGATGCCAATTACCGTGGTTAAGCGTTAATAGCTAGCCATAGCGGAGTTCGTAGGAACTTTTGTCAACTTCCAAATTGTCAATCCCTAGAACCTCAGTACGTTCTAGAAGTATGAAGGCTTCATTTTTATAAGCCGCACTCAATGCCGTAAACATTTTTTGCTCTTTTTCTGCGATATACTTTGCTGTCTCGCTATCCGTTTCCAGATCGTCCATATTCCCAACTAGGGCTAGCTCGCCGCCCTCATTTTCCAACGTATAATATATACTCTCAGTACCAACTTGCATGGTATAGCTCATGAGAGAATTTCCACGAAAACTCAAAATGCTGCCATCAGGAAGTTCATGTACTCCCGAAGAAGTCGGAGCCTCTTTCATTAGGTTACTAATAAACATGATATATTCTTGACTATCATAACCATGACTGTCGAGAATAGAATCGCGTTCCACAAGTATGTGTTCTCGATCATCAAAGAAACGATTTGATAATGTTAGCGCCTCAACACTACCAGCCCCATATTCATTATCGTAATAATTTCCAATAGCTACTGAATATTCTATTAAACGGTCATAATCATCATCTAGACGACTTAATTCGCCCGCTAAGGACGAACCACTGGAACGAGCCCCCCAGTAGTGCTCTGTAACGTGTGCAGGCAGCTCCCAATTTGCTATATTTATACCACCGATTGTGTAATTACCTTTTTGAGGCTCTTTTAGTTCAAAACCTGTTAACGACGCCAACTGCTGCTCAACATCACTGAATGCAGCCTGTGTCTCTCGAATAAACGCTAGGCGTACTTCCTCGGACATACCCCCAATAGAATCATAGAGTACTCCATCAAATTCGAACTCCAGTTCAGGTTCTTCGGGAGCGTTCTCCTCAACTTCAGGAACCTCTTCCAATTCTGCATCTTGCTTCGCTTGAAGAAGTACATCTGTAATACGCGCCTTGGCATCATTGACCGTTTTATCGGCTTTAGCAGACACGAGATCCTGAATTTTTTCGACCGCAGTCTTAGGTTTTTCTTCTTCGCTCTTTTTTGTATCTAGATCTTGCCCCGATATGATTTCCAGTGTCTTGTCAGCTACTGACTGGCTGCCACCCTCAACCAACAAGGTATTTTGGATCTGGTTAACATAGAGGCTCTGAAGCAGGACAGCGGCCTGATTTTGGAGAATACTTGTATTGATCGTAGACATTGGCACCAAAATTTCTGTCCTTTAAAGCTCCCTCATAGAGCCCTAAACGGATATGAAGCCGCACCCTAATAGTGCCGCTAAACAAAACATTATTTGATAATATGAAACGCCGAAACTTGCACAGAGCTGACCTTGTCGCCATTTAATTGCATTTGTATTATGCACAACCAAACTTTAAATGTTGTAACAGGGAGGAATTGATTAGATGGCCAGCTATTAAAAGGCGAAGTACTCACAGAAAAACTTCCAGCTGCACTCCGCCTTCGATATCGGGTCTACTGAATTCAGAAACACTTTACATGATGAAAAAGGTTAGAACTCAAAACTATGTGTAGCTTAAGCGATCACATCGCTAATTGTGATTTCCAACTCCGGAATATCTGCAACTGATGTCTCACCAAACGGGAAGTCGGGAAGTTCAGGAAGATCGAAAGGAAGCTCATCAACTGTTAGCGCATCATCAAGGTTAATTTCAGTGGTTTCAACTGCACCAACATTATCACGTGTAAACCCACTCGCACTGTCGTCAAAGTGGTCAAAAGTGAGAGGGCTATCTTCCACAATGATAATGGCCTCTGTCGGGATTTCCACAGAGGTTTCATCGTCGATATCACGTACAAAGCTATCGGGATCAAATGGAATTTCAGGGTTTCCATCAACTGGAGTAATCACGATGTCACTACCGTCATATACTTCAAGTTCCAATGTTTCTGGATTGACAGACATAACGGTGGATCCATCCTCAGTTCTCAATGTGAGCATTGTTCCCCCCTGAAGGTACACAATCTCAAGCCCATCCGGAGTTTCAAACCGAGCAAAATCTCCACCCGTGTTGTCGTAGAGATCTATCATGAAATTGACAAACTGGCCGCTCTGGTATCCATACTCCTCCACAATCGCATCTCGTTCGGCAATTATCTCACCTCGTTCACCAGCGTACTGGTTAGCTAGCGTAAGATACTCAACACTCCCTGCACCAAACTCACTAAAATAATATCTTTCAATTTCCCAAATCTTGTCAGTCGCTTCGAAATAAATTTTCTCTAATGCCGCAGGTAGTTCAGAAAAACTACCCTCTTCTACGGCTTGATAATAAGCGTACCTGACCATATGAGAACGGTAGATCGCATTCGAAACATTGTCTTCGAGAGGATGTACCTCCAGTAGCCCCTCATATTCTTCCTGTGTCATCAGGCCATCTTCAATCATTTTTGCTTCAATCTTGTGCAAAGTGAAATCGGCAGCCCGATAGGTCGCCATACGAATTCCCTCGGGCAATTCTGAAACAGGAATATCGGAAAAGCTCGTAAATTCAAAATTATCTTGATTTTCTGAAATCTTACCCGAAAAGAGGTTTTTGAAAATGGACATGTGTATTTTACCATAACTGATTGTAGCGAACCCATTTATCGGTTTGCGCTGGTTTAAGACTTGGAGTCAATACGGCTCCAACTAGCCATTTCACGTAAAAGCTGTGAGGCTAGATGACACCCAAACCATATTAAACCTTAACTTGCATGAAGCTGAGTTAACTAAACTTTTAGTGTTAACTTTAGTATTATGGAGCGCACTTGGAATACAACGAAATACACGTCCCTATACGCTCAACAGATATCCCAATGCTATAAAACAACACACTCCATGTTGAGGGAGACACAAATCAGTCAAGCAAAAAGGGAGTTCTATGCTTCATCTAACGAAACTGCGGTTATTATTGCCTGACCGTTAGCTTCAAGTTCTTCAAGGTAGCCCCTAAACCCTTCAAGGTCACCATGATTAAATCGGCGCTCAGTGTCCGAAGGGTCATACCAACGAAAGTTACCCAAAACTGTACTTTCCACAGTTCCACTTTCAAAGCTATTGATTTGTCCAGTCTCACTATCAAAGGTTATGTAGTTAACATCTGCCTCCAACTTCTGCCGCAGGACGGTACCGTACCCGGTTGATGTTCTATAGAAGTGTATCCCTAGCCCACCCGAAGTTTCCATTTGAGCGTAATCAAGCTTAGTATTTTCATAGTAGAAATTAGTCATATATGCGACATGTTCAGCACTGACCTCACCGAACTCAGAAACTATAGCATCGCGTTCCGCCAGACTTTCTGCCCGGTCTTCCACAAGATCTTCTGCGAGAGTAAGATACTCAAGACTGTTTCTGCCATACGTCTCAGCATAATAATATTGGATACTCTGCGTGATCTCTGTCATGCGGTGAAATTCCTGAAAAACAGGATCAAATCCCATATATTCCCAAGAAGGCCAGAAGTTCGCCCACTTTCCGGGAGTGTCTAGATCGACAAACTCTTGCCAATAATAATCAAGGTAAGCAGCAGAAACTCTACTCGAGAAATCCGCATCCGAATAAACTTCCCCCCCTGCTTTCCAATTCTTAGCGTCTTTATAACGGTCAGTTTCCAAATCAAGCCAACGAGTATTATCCAAAACACCGGAGTCTATTATTATATCGCGTATATAGTGCTCTATTTCTTTTGCAGCTATATAAACATTGATCCGCACCTCCTCACTCATGTCAGATACT
Source organism: Pseudovibrio sp. M1P-2-3 (assembly GCF_031501865.1). NCBI lineage: Bacteria > Pseudomonadati > Pseudomonadota > Alphaproteobacteria > Hyphomicrobiales > Stappiaceae > Flexibacterium > Flexibacterium corallicola. The sequence goes on along the minus strand of NZ_JARRCW010000001.1, from coordinate 901,545 downwards.
TTTACGTAGTGAGTTCCCTCCACTGTAAAGCCGAAATCCACATCTTCATCATTACGTACTTCAACTGTGGCTGCTTTCAACTGAGCCTCAGCAATACGGGCTTTGGCTGCTGCTACGGTTTTATCCGTTTGGCCAGAAATAATGTCATGGATTTTTTCTGTAGCAGTTTTGTTTTCTTCTTCGTCAGGAGAACTACTGGAGGGTTGATTGGCTTGAAAACTTTGAAGCAACTCCACAGCTTGATTTTGCAAGAGACTAGAATTAATCATAGATATTGGCATTTGGGTTTTCTCCCCTACCGCTCCACCATAGAGTCTAAAGCAGCATGATGTCGCGCCCTTATATTGCAGCAAAGTGCTTCAAAACAAATGTGTTATCAACGTTCCAAGTTTCTCAATGCCTAAAAGGAGAACCCTAAGTTACTCCTTTAGTCAGTGGCATTTCTGTCATCGTTGCGTGTCCATTAGCGGTTAACTCCTCAAGACCAGTTTCAAGCGCTTCAAGAACACCTTGATCAGTTATTCGTCGTTGAGCATAGTATAAGGTGTCTTCTAAAGTCTCACTTTCAAAACTATTAAGCTCTTCAATTTCACTGCCAATAGTAACAGGCTGCATGCCGGCCTCAGACTTTTGCTTTAGAATACTACCGTAACCTGTAGATGTTCTTATGAAGTTTATTTCAAGTCCTTCGGCCGTTTCTATACGAGCATAATTGAGCTGCGTTTTCTCATAGTAGAAGTTATTTATGTAAGCCACATGCTCAGTACTATTCACACCGAACTCAGAGACTATAGTGTCACGCTCTGTGAGAATTTCCGCCCGGTCCTCAACTAGGTTTTCTGAAAGAGTAAGATACTCAAGACTGTTTAAGCCGTACGTCTCTTGAAAATAATATTCAATTTGAGAGGTTATCACCATCACGCGAGAAAACTCTTGAAAGACAGGGACAAAGTCATATTCCTTATATGAAAAGACTCCAGATCTACCATCCGTACCAATTACATCTTCGGTCAAGACTTCTCCCAAGTGATTTTGGAAGTATTGTGAAGCAACGTAGGCGGATAAATCAGAATCCGCATCAACTTCCCCCCCAAAACGCCAATACGTTTGATCCGTGCCTTGTTGGTCATAAAGAAAGTCCCAGGTGGTGTACGGGTTATCGACAGCTCCAGAAGATATATATTCTTCGCGGAGGTAACGCTCCACTTGTTTAGCTGCTATATAGGCGTTGATCTGCACTCCCTCGCTCATATCGGCGACCTTTTCATAATAAACTCCCCCGACGGAGAGCCCAAAGGGAGCATCTGAGTTATTTTCTAACTCAGATTTCGAGGCCTCCAAATGAGCTTCAGCAATTCGGGCTCTAGCTGTTGCCACTGTCTTATCCGTTTGCCCGGTAATGATCTCATTAATTTTCTCTATGGCAGTTTTGTTCTCACCCTGGTTAGGAGAGATATTTGGAATTTTACTGACTTGAAAACTTTGCAGCAGCTCTATGGCATGATTTTGTAAAAGACTGGAATTGATCGTAGGCATTGGTAAACAAATCTCTTGCCCCTGCTACTCCATCATAGAGCTTAAAGGAAAAAGGAACCACGCCCTCATAGCGTAGCGGAAGAAAGCAATGATACGAGTATGAACCACCAAACCTTGCGCGAAGCTGTCACAAATACAACTTTAAATATATATTATATATAGTACTCACCTTGAGCTAAATATTAATAATAGCACGTTACAAATCTTAAAAATAAGTCATTGAGATTTCGCCATCTTATTTGCAGAGCAATCAAGCCTCGCACCTTTTGATATTACGATATTGCCCCCTTTCCACAAATAACAAGTCACCTTCTCAAAAAGTAATCTTTGACCATTTTATCAAATCCCCTTGCCATTTAATTTCATTTGAGATAGGCATTTGGAAATAATTTGATTACTTACATTCTTTACGCTTTATAGGTCTATGCCTTATACTGTGATAAAAGTGTAACTTGAGAAAAGGCTAGAGTGAGCAGATGATCGCCTCCTGCGACAATCTGAATTTTTCCAGCGACGCCTATTTGTGCGGCGGCCTAACTCGTATTCTTGATCTCCTTCTACTTAGATGCCCCTGAGCGTCGGCTGCTCCGTATCCGAGCGGGCTCTTAGGGGATCTTGAACCATCTGGAAAAAGTAAAAGCCCCTTGAAAACCAAGTGTGATGAAGTGGGGGGCAACTGAAGGACCTCATTACATGACCACATCTGCAACAGACAGAGTCGTTATCTTCGACACCACCTTGCGTGATGGAGAACAGTCTCCCGGCGCTTCCATGACACTGGAAGAAAAGCTGCAAGTGGCCGAAATTCTGGACACTATGGGTGTCAATATTATCGAAGCAGGCTTCCCAATTGCCTCCAACGGCGATTTTGAGGCCGTGAGTGAGATTGCCCGCCGTTCTAAAAACGCCGTTATAGCGGGTCTGGCCCGCGCAATTCCCGCCGATATTGACCGCGCTGGCGAGGCTGTTGGCTTTGCACGCAGGGGCCGCATTCACACGTTCGTCTCCACATCTCCCATTCATCTGGAACACCAAATGAATAAATCCCAAGAGGACGTGCTGGAGATCGTTAGAAAAACCGTTACCCAGGCCAGAAACCTAATTGATGACGTTGAGTGGTCCGCAATGGATGCAACCCGCACGCCTATTGAATATCTTTATCGCTGCGTAGAAGCTGCAATTGAGGCTGGGGCAACAACAATCAACCTGCCAGATACGGTCGGTTATGCTGTACCGCATGAATACAAGGCTATGTTCGAGAACATTCGCAACAACGTGCCGAATGCGGACAAAGCCGTATTCTCCGTTCATTGCCATAACGATCTGGGCCTTGCTGTGGCGAACTCTTTGGCCGGAGTTGATGGCGGGGCGCGGCAGATTGAGTGCACAGTCAACGGGCTTGGCGAACGTGCAGGCAATGCGGCTCTCGAAGAAGTGGTCATGGCCATACGCACACGATCCGATGTCCTGCCGTATACATGCGAGGTCGACCCCAAGTATATGACACGGGCTTCCAAACTTGTATCCGCCGTTTCCTCATTCCCTGTGCAATATAACAAGGCGATTGTCGGTAAAAATGCATTCGCGCACGAAAGTGGGATCCATCAGGACGGAATGCTAAAAAATGCTGAGACCTACGAGATCATGCGCCCCGAAGATGTGGGAGTGCGTGCCACCTCACTTGTTATGGGCAAGCACTCGGGTCGCCACGCATTCAAAGACAAGCTCACAGAACTGGGATATGAGCTGGGTGACAACGCCTTTCAGGAGGCCTTCCGCCGTTTCAAAGAGCTGGCCGACCGCAAGAAGAATGTATACGATGAAGACATTCAAGCTTTGGTCGAAGACGAAATCACTGTACAGGGTGAGACCGTCAAAGTGATCGCATTGACCGTTATCGCTGGTACTGGCGGCCCGCAGAAGGCTATTTTAACCATGGATGTCAATGGCCGCCATGAAACCCGCGAAGCCAATGGGGATGGGCCTGTTGACGCAACATTCAACGCCATCAAAGCCATTTGGCCCCATGACGCTACTTTGCAGCTCTATCAGGTGCATGCGGTGACAGAGGGTACAGATGCACAGGCAGAAGTTTCGGTGCGGCTTGAAGACGGTAACAAAATCGCTACAGGTAAAGGCGCTGATACCGATACCTTGGTTGCGTCCGCCAGAGCCTATGTTTCCGCGCTCAACCGCTTACAACTGCGTCGGCAGCGGCAAGTCAACGTGGAAGATGTGCTCGCTAGCTAAAGCGTATAGCCGAAAAGTGGACACTAGTTTTCGGTTAAAGATACGTACCTAAACAATAGGTTAAAGCAGCGAGCTGTTTCAATAAAACGTCTCGCTGCCCTAGCTAAATTAATAGAAGCTTTTTAAGGGGTGTCAAAAGGTTTACCCCTTACTACTTGGCAAACGCTTTCCCTAGGGTGTCTATGCAAGCTTCTCTATCAGCCGCATTCAACGGGTCGAGTTGCGGCCACATGGGCAGTTGGCCATTGAAAAACGTCATCTGTCGTTTGGCATATTGTCTCGTTTCAGTTTTCGACCTCTCAATGGCCGCATCCCGTAAAACCTCACCAGCTGCTGCAAGGCTCAACTGTTTCACCCCAATAGCCTTCATGACAGTAAGGCTGGGATCAAGTCCTTGAGACGTCAAAGCAACAGCCTCTTGTTCTGCCCCCGCCTCCATCATCAACTCAAACCTTCTATGAATACGTTCATGCAAAGCCTTACGTTCCGGCGCCAGAACCACTGAAACGTGGTCGGAACTTCCCAGCAGAGGCGTGCTGCGATTTTGCTGCCAATATGACAAGGATTTCCCAGTACCTTCAATCACTTCCAATGCCCTGACAATGCGCTGAGTATCACCTTCTTTCAGCCGCGCCGCCACAACAGGATCTTTTTCCCTCAAAATTGAATGAAGATATTCAGCGGTTTTGTGGCAGCTTTCTTCGCGCCAGTATTGTCGAATGTCCTGCGAAATTTCCGGCATCAGAGAAATACCTTCCAGCAACGCTTTGAAGTAAAGGCCTGTCCCCCCAACCACAATCAAAGGTACCTCTTCCTTTCGCGCAGCCTCCAACTCTACTTCAAAATCAGAAAGCCATCGCATCACACTATAGGCTTCATGGGAGGGAACATGACCAAACAGAACGTGAGGTGCCTGCGCTTCTTCCTCGCGGGAAGGGCGCGCAGACAGTATATGAAGGTCCCTGTAAATTTGCATAGAATCTGCATTTACGATGCGCGCACCCAGCATTTTTGAAAGCTCAATCGCCAGTGCGGTCTTGCCGCTGGCCGTTGGTCCAGCTATCAACACAGCCTCAGGTCTGTTAAACCTGCTTTGTTTCTTTTGTTGCTGAGAGCTTCCTATGTCTTTTGTTGTCACGCTCGTTTCCAATCCAACCCTTCCCGCAATCTCTGAAGAGACTATCTTGTCAGTCCGGAAGGCTTTGCCAAATCAATCAACCCAAGAGGTTTTAAGAGAAGGCTTTGCCTACGATTTCATACTTCCCGTTTCAACCCCTATTGAAGGGCTGGAGGACAAACTACGAGATGTCCTTAAGGGCGCTGCGGTAGATGTATTCCTACAACCTGTTGCGGGAAGAAAAAAGAAACTTCTGATCGCCGATATGGATTCAACCATGATTGGTCAGGAATGTATTGATGAGCTGGCGGCAGAAGTCGGCCTCAAAGACAAAGTAGCGGACATTACAGAGCGGGCAATGCGCGGTGAAATCGACTTTGAGCCCGCTTTGAAGGAACGGGTGCAGCTGCTCAAGAAATTAAAAACTTCTGTCATCGCGCAGACTCTGGAAAACCGGATATCCTTAAATTCAGGTGCAAAAGAGCTGATCGCAACGATGAAGGCAAACGGGGCCTACACAGCTCTTGTCTCCGGCGGCTTTACGGTTTTCACAAGAGAAATTGCCAAGCAGGTGGGCTTTGATGAAAATCGTGCAAATACTCTTATTGAGGAGGCCGGCGAGCTAACAGGGCAAGTACAACTGCCGATATTGGGCCAGTTAGCCAAACAGGAGCGACTTGAGCAGCTTATGAAAGAAAAAGGTCTATCCAAAGATGAAACGCTTGCTGTTGGCGACGGTGCAAACGATCTGGCAATGATTGCTATTTCCGGACTAGGCGTTGCCTATCACGCCAAACCAAAGGTGGCAGCTGCTGCTGATGCCAGAGTTGATAACGGAGATCTGACAAGCCTGCTGTATATCCAAGGTTACAAATACGAAGAATTTATTAGGTAAAAGCGTAGAGTGGCGGGCAACTGGCCATCAACCCGCCTCCAAACGTTATAAGCTATTCGATACGAACCGCTATAAAGCGCAGTTCGCCATCGCCATTGGAAAGCAGCAAAAGGGCTGAACGGCGTCCCTGCTCTTTCAAGTGGCCGATTTGTTGCACAACATCCTCTGGCGAAGTCACCGCTTCCTGTGCTACTTCAACAATCACATCGCCGGGAATGATCCTTTTGTCATCTGACGGGCTACCCGGATCAACATCAGTCACGACAACACCCTCTACCTTTTCGGTAAGTGCGTATTTTTCGCGGCGCTCTCCATCGACCTTGGCAAGAGACATTCCAAGAATTTCAAACTGAGGCTCTTCTGACTTCTTAGAATCTTCAGTTACTGCTTTTTCCGCCAGCTCCGTGGGTTCTTCCAGCCTGCCAAGCGTCACGGCAACAGTCAGCTCCTCACCTTTCCTCAAAATCTGGACGGGCACATCATTTCCGATTTCCGTATCGGCAACCATGCGCGGGAGGTCTCGCATTTGTGGAACAAGTTTTCCATTAAATGTCACAATAACATCACCGGGCTGGATTCCTGCCCCCTTTGCGGGACCATCCTCAGTTACTCCGGCAACCAAGGCACCTCTGGCTTTTTCCATGCCAAGTCCCTCGGCAATCTCATCCGTCACTTCCTGAATGCGCACACCCAGCCAACCTCTACGGGTCTCACCAAACTCACGCAGCTGGCCAATAACTTTTGAAGCCGATGCGGCGGGGATTGCAAAACCAATCCCGATGGAACCGCCCGATGGAGAGAAGATCGCGGTGTTAATGCCAACAACCTCCCCTTCCATATTGAACAAAGGCCCACCTGAATTACCACGGTTAATGGAGGCATCTGTCTGGATGTAATTGTCATAGGGACCTGAATTAATGTCCCGATTACGTGCAGAAACAATTCCAACGGTTACAGTTCCGCCCAAGCCGAAGGGATTACCGATTGCCATTACCCAATCGCCAACACGCAGCACATCTGAATTACCGAACCTGACATCTTTCAAGGGCTTTGAGGGTTCTACCTTGAGAACTGCTATATCAGTTTTTTCATCAAGGCCAATCAGCTTAGCAATCAGCTTGCTGCCATCATTGAAGTTTACCGTGATTTCATCGGCCCCTTCAATTACATGGTTATTGGTAATGATGATACCTTCTTCACCGTCGATGACAAATCCGGATCCTAAAGACTGCACACGCTTGGGGCGACCGCTCTCCCCTTCTTGCTTATTGAAAAATTCCTCGAAAAACTCCTGAAAAGGAGACCCATCCGGAACCTGTGGCATGGGAACGGATCGCTGCGCCGATACCTGTTGCGCAGTTGAAATATTTACAACTGCATCCCCAAGCTGTTCAGCCAGATCGGCGACAGAGTCCGGCCCCGCAGCTCGTGAGAACGTAGCGCCGCTCACCACGAAGCAGAGCGTAAATAATGACGCCAAAACAAAACGATAATTAAATCTGGCCGGCAGATGCCGGATACCGGGTATAGCCATTGGGCCCCATCTCCACATTTAGCAGCAAACGCGACTGGGCGTTTCTATAATAAAAATACCCGCACCTTCATTGAAAGCGCGGGTATCTATTCAACTAGAGAATAGACCCGCCAAGCAGCCTATCCTGACACTAGCAAAGCTCAAGGGGAACGTCCCTCCTCAAAACCCGCCTCGTGCGAACCATACTATCAAAAACCCAAGAGTTAGAGCGATGATCCCGCCGACCCTCAAAGTCTGGTCTGGTATGTCCTGAGCCTTGCGCATGAACTCTTTCAGCTGTGAGGGAGCCAATGAATAAAGGATCCCCTCAATAACTAGAACAAGCCCAAGCGCAACGATCAGATCATTCATTGCGCGGTTGCGGGCGCTTTGGCAGGCACTGCTCCTCCGGCATTCTTGAAGTATCTGAAGAACTCGGAGTCTGGTGAAAGAACCATGGACGTATCACCGGATTTCATCGATTCTTCATAAGCTTGCATGGAGCGATAGAATTCGAAGAACTCTTTATCTTTTCCATAGGCTTCGGCAAAAATACTGTTCCGCTCAGCATCCCCATCACCGCGAATGATGTCCGCATCCCTTTGGGCATTCGCAACGATCACGGTTGCATCACGATCAGCTCTTGAGCGAATACGCCTTGCCTGCTCTTCACCTTGCGCTCTGATTTCAGTTGCTTCACGCTGACGCTCAGTCTGCATCCGCGCATAGATTGCTTGAGAGTTGGTTTCCGGCAGATCTGCACGACGGATTTTCACATCGATCACGTCCACGCCGATAGCCTTCGCTCTGTTCTCAACTTCTTTACGAGTGGATTCCATGAGATCAGAACGTTCATCACGAACAACCTGAGTAAACGTCGCCTTACCAATCTGGTCTCGCAAGGCCGATTGCAAGAATGTGGACAGTCTGCGAGATCCTTCATCCACATTGTTCACGGACTGGTAAAACTTCACTGGATCAGAAATGCGATAGCGTGCAAACGCATCAACCAAAAGTCGTTTCTTGTCAGAAGAAACCGGCTCAAATACCGGCATATTCAAGTTCAAAATCCGTTTGTCCAAGTAAACAACGTTTTGCCAAGGATACTTGAATTTCAAACCAGGCTTATTCTCCATCCCAGTCACTTCACCAAACTGGAAGATCAAGGCCTGCTGCGCCGGGTTCACTATAAATGTCGACCAGTAACCAACCAGCACAACAATTGCGATAAGAATTCCGATAAAGCCGTTCCGCATTAGTTGTTCCCTCCTACAGTTCGCGCTGAGGATGTTTTATTGAGTTGATCAAGCGGAAGGTAAGGCAACACACCGGACCCGGAGATATCTCCGTCAATAATTATTTTATTGTTCTTACCCAGAACCTTTTCCATAGTTTCCAGATAGAGACGTTGCCGGGTTACGTCAGGAGCCTTGGCATATTCATCATAGATCTTTGTAAAGCGCTGCGCCTGACCATTGGCTTCTGCGACGGTCTGATCACGGTAAGCCTGCGCCGCTTCACTGATACGTGCAGCATTACCGCGGGCTTCTGGCACAATACGGTTGGCATAAGCTTGCGCTTCGTTCTGGATACGCTCCTGATCAGCACGTGCGGCCTGAACATCACGGAATGCTTCAATAACCTGTGATGGAGGATCAACCTTTTGCATCTGAACTTCAGTGATCTCAATACCAGCCTTGTAAGAGTCCAATGTGGACTGCATCAATTTGAGAACTGCGTCCTGAACAGCTTTTTTATTCTCGGTAAGGATGGAATCGATTCGGGAATTCCCGACTACTTCCCGCATGGAGCTTTCTGCAACAGCTTTTACTGTCGCTTCTGGATTTTGGATATTGAACAGATACTCGGAAACACCCGTTGGGGTATTTTGTATGAGCCACTGAACCTTGAAGTCCACGTCCACAATGTTTTCATCTCCGGTCAGCATCAAGCTTTCTTCCGGCACATCGCGCTGATTTACAGAGCTGCCACGAACAAACTCTGCCATGCCGATGCTGACTTCGCGAACACGCGTAACTGCTGGAGTGTAAACTTCGCCAACTGGGTACGGCCAGTTATAATTCAAACCAGGGGAGGTATGACCTTCGACCTTACCGAAAACCAAGGCAACACCAACCTCGTTTGTTTCAACACGGTAGATACCAGTTGCCAACCAAATGACTACAGCAATGAAGACTGCAAGCAAAATGCCTTTAAAGCCCATGCCGCCGCCGCCGCCGCCGGGCATAACGCTCTTTAGGTGCTCTTGGCCGCGCTTAAGGAGGTCTTCAAAATCAGGAGGTGTATTGCCACCGCCGCCTCGCTGCGGGCCGCCGCCGCCGCCGCCCCATGGGCCGCCGCTGTTGCCGCCACCGCCACCAGAGTTCCCCCAGGGGCCGCCGTTGCCGCCACCTCCACTTTGATTGCTCCAAGGCATAAAGAAGTCCCTTACTCGGTAATATGCCGGACACCCGGCCTAAAAAATTATTCGTTCACTGTGTCAATTATGACTTGATTAAAGGTATAGGCAATGCCCCAAAATCGTAAATAGAACCCTTCTCCAGTCCTAAGAATAAAGGGCGTTTATTCCCCACAAGCCCACAGTGTCTCTTAGTCCTAAAGGATTTAGGTAAATTAATCACCAGTTCAAGTAGTCAATGTACCGAAACTTCCATGGTTTTCAGGAGAAAACCAAGAACTTACAAGTTTGATGTCCATAAAGTAGATATAACCAGTTCTCCAAATGTTCCGCCACCTGAGAAAAAGAACCACTAGATATGAAAGGTACTCTCGGGATTTCCCCCATTTCTTTCAAAGGAATGCCTCTCAAATTTACCCCTTTATTATCCAAGAATCACTAACGACCTCCCATTTTCCGTGGAGTTTCTTCCTAGTACCCCGCCTTAAACTCCAAAGCCTCTGGCAACCAGCATTCTGAGGAAGGCACACCCATGGTTCCCTTGGATTATTTAAAAACCCCGCTTTGGGCTCTGGAAGTCGCAGGCCCAGCCAAATCCTTCAAAAAGAACCCGATTATAGGCAATGAACGTCTCAATCGGTGGGGCCTTCACAGGGCAAGATTAAAGCTCGCAGCAGGGCTTGCCGAATCTCGGCGTCGGCGCCTTGCGAAGTATTTAACGCCTGATCAGGTTTCCGATATTGATCAAAATGGCTTCATAAAAATTGAAAACTATCTCTCCCCTGCGGATTTCAAAGCTTTGCGGAACGAGATCTATCGCTCTCCCATGAAAACCCGGCAAATGCGGCAGGGACAAACAGCAACGCGAATGACGCCAATTACACAACAGGTCATTGAACAGCGGCCTACATTAAAAAGTTCAATAGAAAATAAAGGACTTCTCAATCTCATTCGGTACACCGCTGCCTGTGGGGGGCAACCCATCTTTTTTATCCAGACAGTACTGGTGGACCCTGCGCAAGGAGGGGCAGACCCTCAAACAAAATTACATGCCGACACGTTTCATAGCACTGCCAAAGCCTGGCTCTTTTTGCATGATGTTAACGAGGAGGAAGGCCCCTTCTCCTATGCTCCGGGCTCTCACCGCATCAATGACAAGCGTCTTGAATGGGAATATCAAAACAGTATTAACGCCTGCCGTGACAAGCGAAACCATCATGCCCATGGGTCGTTCCGTGCGACCCATAAAGAGCTTGACCAGATGGGATATAGCGCTGCCCAGTCTTTTCCCGTTAAAGCCAATACTCTGGTTATAGCTGATACCTTTGGATTTCACGGCAGAGTGCCAAGCCCCCAACCGACCAAACGAATAGAACTTCATGCCCATATGCGCCGCAACCCCTTCTTGCCGTGGTGTGGCTTTGACCTCAAATCGCTTCCTGGCGTCAAAGGCAGAGAACTGGAGCTCTTTTTGGCCTATTCGGACTTTCTGGAAAAAAATTTTGGCAAGCGGACAATATGGAGAAACACGGGCAAGCGCTATGTAAACAGCCCAGCGGTATTTTGACAGGAGTTATCCGGCACTTGCCTCCCCTTTTTACCTGCAGCACATTTCTCCTACTAGAATTCTTAAAGGAATTTTCATCTCCCGCAATCGAGAGGAGCCCTTGTGCTTTCTTTCATGTTTTACTGAGTGAGTCTCAGGGGGAGCTTGGTGAAAAATGCGTCAAATGAAGGGCTGGGCCGAAGTTTCAAAATGGCTTTCAAATCACAAAAAACTTCAGGACAGGCAACAACAGACGCTTTCAATAGGGCTAAACAAAAAAGCCCGAAAGCACTTTTGCGAACACGGGTACTATATTCAGGAGGCATTTCTCCCTCAAAAACAACTTCACCAAATAGCCGTTGAATTCTTTGATAAAAAACAGGCGACTTTTCAGGAAAGCGGGTGGATGGGACAAGTGGAAGCAATCCCGATCTCGCCCGCAGATTTGAAATTAATGCCTTTTACCCACGCCGCTACTGTTGAATATGATCTAGAACTGTTACTCCGTTCATTAACAGGGGCTGGAAAGTCTCTCGCTCCGCTATTTGTTTCTAGAAAACCCCAAAGGGCTCCCACGGAAAACGTCCATTCCATTGAACAAATGCCTGATGTCGTATGCTGGGTCACCTGCGGCAGTAGAAACGAGACTTCACTGTTTTCCTATATTCCCCAATCCCATAGAATTACCGAGAAACGAATGGTGTGGGAGCAAAGGCGATATGCCGAGCTACAGGAAGGGATGAGAACCACCCCAAATGTAACCCCCGAAGACTTGAGGGAGCTTTCCAGTCTACAGCCGCATACGCTGACGCTCAAGCCCAACACTTTAGTCTTGATAGACCCCTTTGGCTTTTATGGATGGAATGCACTTGGACCCGGGCAAGTGTGCAATAATTTATTCATGATCCAAACAGATCGCTTCTTCCGCCGCTTTTCTGCTATCCCCTTTGAAGTGCAGGCCAAGAACCTGTTGGAGCAAGTGGCCAATCCGCCACTTTCTCCAGTCCTGCTGCAAAGCCCTACTCTTATACAAGAGGCGGTTTAGGTTACCCGTCTCTCATAGATCTCCAGTGAGGTATCCGCACTATCTTTCTCACCTCTTTGGAAAGGCAGTGTTTCACTCAGTTGCCAATCGCTATTATCTATATCGGGAAATAACGTATCGCCCTCTGGCTTTGCATGTACCCGCGTGATGTAGAGTTTTGTGGCATGGGGCATGGCCATATTATAAACCTGCCCACCGCCCATAATCATGATTTCATTAACGCCGGTTTCCTGCGCCTTGGCCTTGGCCACATCAAGCCCTTCATCCAGACCAGACGCCGTGACAACGCCTTCAGGCTGGAACGTAGAATCGCGCGTAATGACAATATTCGTTCGGCCCGGCAGTGGTTTCCCTATGGATTGAAATGTCCTGCGGCCCATAACAATGGGCTTTCCCATGGTTGTTTTCTTAAAAAACTTCAGGTCAGTAGAAATATGCCACGGCATATCATTACCTGCACCAATAATACCGTTTTCTGCCACCGCAGAAATCATCGAAATTTTCACCATTTCCCGGCTCCCGAACCTTTAAACACAATGGAGTAGCCGCCCCCAAAGGGGCGATATCTCTTAGGGGCGAATATTCCACCCATTCAACGACACTTCACCGCTTTCAGAAACCTCAAAAATTCCATAGGCACCTGTCTTCAGCTTAAGGGCGTTGTTTCCAGCTCCCTCGGAAAGTGCCTGTAAGGCGAAACGGGCAATCCCGTTGCTGGTTACAAGCAGAATAGTTTCATCCTTGTACTTTTTAGCGGCACCGGCAAAGAACTCCTGCCAGCGCCCGATTACTGCTGGTGGGTCCACATGCCAGCCTTCAGGGGGAATGCCCTGCTCTTCCCATGCCTTCAAAGCCTCTTCGCCAATGCGGGCGACAACTTCTTCTTCCGGCTTGTTCTCATCGGGCCCATAGTCAACTTCCACCAAAAACGGCAGAACCTTGAACTCTATCTCCTCATCCTGCCCGGCCAGAGCCAGTCCAGCTGTTTGCTTGGTACGCTGCAAGGGGGAGCAGAACACGCGGTCGAAGCGAACTCCCTTTGCTTGGAAGTGTTCTCCCAAAGCCCGCCCCTGCTCTTGCCCTGAGGTGCTGAGCGGAAGATCCGTCCGGCCTCCAACCCGTGTGACAACGTCTCCTTTATCGAAGGTATTGCCGTGGCGACAAACAAATATACGGATCATAAAAGCTTCTCCAGTTTATCTGCAGGGTCGCCGTGTTTCGCGATTAACTCTTCTGCAAGTTCGGCATCAGCGGGAGTGTCTACACCCGACATTGAAAGCTCGGGGCGCTCCACCAGAACTGCATGAATGCGCATTCCGTTTTCCAGAAAGCGTAGCTGCTCAAGGCCCTCCAATTTTTCATAGTGCCCCACAGGCAAACTGGTAAAGCGTTTTAATGCATCAATCCGGTATCCATAAAGTCCAATATGACGCAGCACTGGAGAAAGGTTGCTTTGCAAGCGCAGCTTATCTTCTCCGCGAATAGCCGGGAGAATAGTCTTGGAAAACCACTGGGCCATCTCGTTGATATCACGTACACAAGTGGTGCCGGAATAAGGGTGGCTTTTCTTGTGCTCACGCAACTGGTCCAGCGCTTCCCAATCCAGCTGGATCACAGGTGTGAATACATGGGCACTCTGATTCTGCCGGGCAGCTTCTATGAGTTTTGATACATGAGCTGGCGGGGTGAACGGCGCATCCCCTTGCAGGTTTAAAACAAACTCGTAGTTTTCTCCCGTTTGAGCTCTCGCAGCCAAAGCACGGTCGGTTCCCGAGGGCAAGCTAGGGTCTGTCATCACCCATGGGGCACCGATTTCATCGCAGTGCCGTGCCACGTCCTCATGGTCCACAGCCACCACATAATCAGCGCCGGTTTGCTTGGCAGCAACTTTCGCAATCTGCACACAGCGCTCCAACAGAGTCTTTCCGGCAATGGAGTGAAGAGGCTTTTTAGGGAAACGGGTTGAGCCAATTCTGGCGGGCACTGAAATTAAAGCACGCATTTTGTTCAATACCTTTTTATTCAAACAGCCACGACCGCTTTAATATGCGGATGCGGATCGTAATTTTCTAAGGTGAAGTCTTCAAATTTAAACGCGAAAATATCTTTCACATCCCGATTAATTTTCAAGGTCGGCAGAGCACGCTTAGCTCTGGAAAGTTGTAGACGGGCCTGCTCCAGATGATTGCTGTACAAGTGGGCATCCCCGAATGTGTGAATAAACTCGCCGGGTTCCAGATCGCAGACCTGTGCCACCATCATGGTGAGCAAGGCATAGGATGCGATATTGAACGGGACACCCAAAAAGATATCAGCAGAGCGTTGATAAAGCTGACAGGAGAGTTTGCCCTCGGCCACATAAAACTGAAAGAGGCTATGGCAGGGAGGCAGCGCCATTTCATCCACAAGGGCAGGATTCCACGCGGAAACTATCAGGCGGCGGCTATCTGGATTGGTCTTTATTTGATTGATCAGGTTTGTAATCTGATCAATGCTACCACCTTCAGGCGTAGGCCATGAGCGCCACTGGTAGCCATAGACCGGCCCCAGATCTCCGTTTTCATCCGCCCACTCATCCCAGATCCGTACGCCGTTCTCTTTTAAATACGCAATATTAGTCGAACCACTCAAAAACCACAGAAGCTCATGGATGATAGACTTTAGGTGCAGTTTCTTGGTTGTCACCATGGGGAAGCCTTTGGAAAGATCAAAGCGCATCTGGTGACCAAACACAGAGCGGGTTCCCGTTCCTGTTCTATCTTCCTTAACAGCCCCCTCATCCAACACACGTTGCATAAGTTCAAGATATTGCTGCATTGAATGTCCTTCCCAAAACGCCTTGGTCTTTTGCCAAGCAATCTAAAATAACCGTTTCCACTGGCTTATACAGTTGCTCGGCAAAATGCCACAAAGAGCGCGTCTTTGATTTCTTCTTATCCATTTTGTCAACAACTGGCAAAACACTTCAGCTACCCCCTTCCCTTTAAGGGGCACTGCACCTATATTCCCGTTTGCCAGCTTGCTGGCTACGGCAATAAATTGTGAGCGCAATAAACCATTCGGACCCGGGGGCGGTACCCGGCGCCTCCACCAAAGCCCGCAGTAAGGAATGCGGGTTTTGGCGGGGGCGAAATAGGATCGACGAGGGCGTAAAGGCTTTACTTTTGCTCGGCATGGTACCACCGACATCGGGCCATTATGATAGTTGCAAATGACAACTACGCTATGGACAACGCTGTTGCTGCGTAATGCAGTACCGGTAGTCCGCTAAGTCCTTTTGGTTAGCACCTTTAGGCGGGGTTCGGAGGCACCTGGCAACAGAAGCCTTCACTGAATTTTGCGCCTGCGCTTCCATAATGTTACAGATTATGGCACTTTTTAATTTGTGCAGGCTTTTATTTGCCTTTACGGTATAGTTGGGCAGGCTGTAGAAACGCAAAAGGATGAGCGTAGCCACCGATGGCAGAAGATCTGATCCGCTACGATATAATTATTCAGGACGCCCTGCGCGGTGCAGTCCGGAAGATTCTCAATGAAGTGCTACGTTCGGGTCTTCCCGGCGAACACCACTTCTATATCGCCTTTGAAACCACTGCCCCGGGTGTGAAGATTTCCAATCGTTTGAGGGAACGCTATCCTCAGGAAATGACGGTTGTCATGCAGCACCAGTTTTGGGATCTGCAAGTGGGAGAACATGCCTTCGAAGTGGGTCTTTCCTTCGGCGGTGTTCCAGAAAAACTCTATATCCCGTTCTCGGCCATCAAAGGTTTCTTTGACCCGTCTGTCCAGTTCGCTCTTGAGTTTGAGCCGGGCAAGACTGGGGAAGACCTGCCCGAAGAGTTTCGCGCAAAAGATGCTGAACAGCCAAGCATTCAGGAGCGTCACTTACAGGAAGTTTCTTCCAATGCAGATGCTGCGAACGAAACATCTCAGGACGCAGAACTTGGGGAGCCCATCCCCGAAGGAGCCGCCCCACAGCGCAGTGAGGACAACGAGCCTCCACAAAATAACGAGGGAGCTCATGTTGTCTCCCTTGATGCCTTCCGTAAGAAAAATTAACTTGAAGCAGTGCCCCTATTTTGGGGCACTTGTTGTTTGGAGGGTTTGTTTTGACGGCTCAGGTACTTAACCTTAGAAAGTTCAGGAAAGAGCGTAAACGCGCCAACAAAGAACAACAAGCTCAAGAAAACCGTATTCGCTTCGGCCGCTCCAAAATTCAGGAAAACGTCACGTCAAAAGCGAATGAAAAAGCCTTTCAGGCTTTGAACGGGCACCGGCTGGAAAAAGCCGTACCTACGAAAACTTCCGAACAACATTTGAAGAAAAATGACCCTGATTAAGCGCTCGATAACGCTTCATGGGCACCGGACGAGCATCGCGCTGGAGCCGGAGTTCTGGGAGGGGCTACAACTCCTTGCAACTTCAAAGAGCCTGAATCTCACCAGAACAGTTGCTATAATCGACGACCAAAGGGACCCAGAGGCAAGTCTTTCAAGTTGCATCCGCGTAGCTATACTCGATTTTTATAGGAATAAGGTGAAACTTCTGGAGAGGCCGGAGGCCAGTTTAGTTGAGCTGGATAATGCGCCCACCGGGGAGTTCACGAAACCGTAGTGTTTTTCGAGGAACCGGAGGCTTTGATTTTGGCACTCCGACTTTAGGCGTCAATCCAGCATCACCCTGATAATAGTTATAGTGAAAATCATCGTCTCCTGGTGCAACAAGAATTTGCTCACGACCAGATCGTTTTAAAGGCGGCAAATCCCGAACACTGTCAGGCAAAACGGTCCTTTCGCTGTGTGGCCCAACAGTTATAGGCGGGGCAAGTTCCGGCAAGTCGTTATCGTTGGCAGCTGTTCCCTGCACGGCTCCCTCCCCGTCCTGAGGCGCACGGTTTATTGCCCTCTCAACCGTCGCAAGAAAAGAACCGATACCATCATCTCGTTGTGCTTCTTGCTCTTGCACTGGAAGCTCCGTGACCTTTTGACCCTCAGACACACTAACGCCTGAGCTCTGTGCTGGAGCAGCCTTTTGAGACAAAACATCCTGCCCGCCCTCGCCCACCAGAGGTTGGTTCTTTTGCTCCTGTTCCAGTCTATTTCTCTGCCTCTCAAGAAGCTGCAGTTCCCTTCTAGCAGCGTCTTCCAGTTCCAGCTCTCTGAGGCGTTCGTTTTCTTCCTGTTCCCGCTTTAACTGCCGGACAAGCCGCTCCTGCTCAGCGATCTTTTCCTGTTCGACTTCAATACGTTTCACATTTTGTTCGATAGCACGTAAATTCAAATAGGATTCAAAAGGCCCGACATCCAGAGAGCGAGAAGTCCCCTTAACATCGCCAGAGAAAATAAGGGAAATTTGCGGTGTCGCACTCACGCGCTCTTCATCGAACCTCTCCTTTTTCAAGGAAATGTCTGTATTGGCACTCAAATCCTGAAGGTTAATGGTGGTAGACGCGGACATGGTCAGCCCCTCAACATCCATCGTGATATTGCGCGCCCGCATCCGACCGGAAGTAATGGACAGATTCCCCTCTATCGCTTGGTAATCCAGATTTCCATTCTCCAGATGTTTTTCAACTTCTTGTAGTAACGCGCCTTCGTTAATTTCGAGCCCTCGGTCAACCTGTGCAATCACCAAATCAAATACCTGCGGGTTCAGGCCGCGGATCTCGCCGGAAGACAGGGTAAAGCTTCCACTTCCAGAGAGACTGGAGAGGATCGCGGCGACAGATCTACCACTTCCCTCCATCTCTGCAACGACGTCCAGATCACCCGTCATGACGGCACGTCCCTGCCTTACCAAGGACACCTCCTCAACAGCAGCATCCGCAAGTTTGAAGTGCGTAGAAAATGCAGCTTGCTCGCCAAATCTGGAGATTTGAAGCCCCCCAGAAAGGGTGCCACCGGCAAACGCTCCAGTCGCATCTTCCAAAAACAGTCCGGAGGGGCGAAGAGACAACTGGCCGGAAACATCTTGAGCGTCCCAAGCATCAGTAAGTTGAAACTGATCAGCGCTCACATCAATCTTCACATTGAAGCTGTCCAGCATAGAGGTGCCCAGCGGGGTTTCTGGCCATTGACCAGTGCTGGTCAGTTCGTTTTCCCAAACTCCGCCTCCAAGCGCCAAACTGCTAAGGGTCTTGAGGTCCAGTTTGGAAAGCGCCAGATTTCCGTTTCCTTTCAACTGGCCATCCCCGGTAAACGCTCCTGCGAGCTCTCCGCTCAACGCCGTATTTCCCAGCTCTCCCGTCAACTCTTCAAGCTGGAACTTTCCGCCCTGACCTTGGGCGGTAAAACGCAAATTGGCAGAAGAACTATCAAAAAGAACAGGCAGCTGATGTCCAAACATGAGTGCCAGCGGCTGTATGTCTTGCGCTACAAATTCACCGGACCCCGACCATTTCAGCCCTTGTTTGTCCAGTAGTTTGAATTTACCCTGAGACTTGAGCTGCGCACCCGCAAGCTTGCTGTTAAACCCAAAGGATACTTCTTTTCGAGGAACCCCGTTCAGTACCAGCTGGATGTGCCCGGCCTCCAGCTGGTCGATGGGAAGAACTTCAACACCCAGCTGTCTCAAAAGACGCCCACTATCGGCTCCAGCCAGATAAACTTCCGCCCGCACATCACTGCTGCCAAGTTCATCCACTCGTCCCGAAAGGTGTCCGGTTACGTCCAGATCACTAAGCCCCGTTTGGCCGAAAATATTGAGAGAAACATCTGTAACGCCGCCATCCGCATAGGCTTCAAGTGCCCCTTGTAAGTTCACAGGTGCCAGCGCCGGCGCTGCTCGAGCCAGTTGCTGAACAAGAGCGCTATCAGGAATGCTCTTTTTCAAGACATTCACAACACCGTTCAAAGAGGTCGCTTGCAGCGTACCGTTCAAGTCTCCCGAAGGTGTTGTCGAGAGGTTTTCAATCTTTCCAGACCCAGTGAGATAAGCACCAGCAAAGTCTCTCACCCTGAGCTGTTCAAGCATCAAGGTGTCATCTTTTAAGTCAGCCTGCACAACGACACTTTTCGCAGATACCCCTTCAACAATAAGAGCATCTGTAAACACCCGCAAGGACAGGTCCTGACTGCTCAAAGACAGGCTATCCCCCGCAAATGCTTGAGTGTATTTCTGGAGCTGATTTACGTCCAGACGGTCCGTATCCACGTCCACACTCAAAAGAGGAGTTTTCCCCGAATGCCAATCATAGGCCACGCGCCCGACTGTTTTTTTCCCATCCACTTCCAAGCGCATATTATTGAAGGCCAAGGCCCGCTCATCAACATTCAACCGCCCTTCAAGTTTCACAGAATCCAGCCGTTCAAGCTTTCCCTTGTTCGAACCACGCAGCCACCCCGCAAGTTTTTGAGGCACTCTGGAGTTTAAAACCACTTGTCCGCGATAAGCTTTCTCAACCCCCAACTTGAGCGTTCCAGTTGTTTCAAACTTGCTTCCTCCGGGAAGCAAACCGGTAAACCGCTCTAGTTTCCAACCCGAGGAAACTGCAGAAAGTCTCATATCAAAGTCGGAGAGCACACTCCCCCCCAGAACCATTGAAGGAACTTCCACATGAACCCTACCGTTTCTTTGGGAAATCGGTACAAGATCCAGTAGTGTGGTCAATTTTGTGCGCGCAACGGAGATATCAAGCGGATCTTGCGGACCTCCAGCAAACATCCTGTCCAGATCAACCTGCTTGAATTTGACAGAAGCATCGAAGTCCGGATCGCGGGTAAAGTTCACCAGCAAGCGGCCTTGGGCAGAGAGTGGGCGCACTTGGGAGCCCAAAAGAATTTCGCTTTCATCCACACTCAGCTGCTCGGAACTTAACCGAAAGTGCCCACTGGCCGACCAACTGTCTTTAGTGTCTCCATCGCTGACAATAGAGCGGACAATCCCTGCCCCGTCATAAACTGGCTGCCGGTCTTCATGGGAGATATTCCCGTCCAGCGCAAACTCCACCGGTAGAGATGCCGGAGATATCTGGGTTTTCACGCGAATTCGGCCACTATCCTCCCAGCGGCCACTTGCAACACGCAAAGTATAGGGAACTCCGTCAACCGTGAGGGCCCCATCTGCCTTATAAGGACCTTCCAGCGAACGGGCACTCAGCAACATATTGGCATTGGTTGCACGATAGGTTTTTCCGGTTCGCGCATCCGTCACGCTCGCCTTTCCGCCAATCACCTCCACCCTGTCAAACACGAAGGAAGACGGGTCAATATCGGAAAAATACGTTTGTCTTGGAGGTTTTTGTAAAATATCAAGGCGGCCAAATTCGTCCAAAGACGTGCGCAGGTCCGGCTTGTCCAGAACCATATCCAGCACGCGAAACTTGCCTTGCAATAATGGAGGAATTTCTATTTTTCCGGAAAATCGGGAGATCACCAGAAGCGGGTCTTCACTTTGTCCCACCCGTACATCGGAGAAGGACACCCGCGGCGTGGGCAGCAGGCTGATATCCACATCACCCAAAATGGTGACCTCGTGTCCCAGAACCCGCTCGGCATAACGTTCATAAACAGCCCTGTAGTCTGACCAGTCTATAAACATAGGTGCGAAAAGTGCTGCCACCAGCAACACAATCAAAGTCGTTCCAATACCAATGAAAACCGAATTCAACAATGCACTCCTTCAGGGCGCACGCCAGCCCTAAAGACCAGCGCTACAGCGTAGAAACAAATCATGTATGATGCCCACGTATTCCAATAGATATGGTGCCCCTTTGGGCAGGGCCTTGGCAATGTTGCAACACCAATTTTTATGTGTTTTTCGCCCAAATTTCGCAGGATTTTTATAATCGCACTCGAATTCGGCCAATAAATGGCTTCTCAATAAGGGAATACACCTAAACCCAATCAAATTAAGGGTTCCGGCCTAACTCAAGGTCCTATGTGTAAATGCCAATACCATCTAAACATTTATCGAGTAAACAGGGGGAATCCCTAATATATATCAGATGATGTTTGGAGAATCTCTCCAAAGGGTTGTATTGAGATAATCATCACTGGTCTCCTTAGATTACTCCTAAAGAGGCGAATGATCGTTTACCTCACTGCTCATAGTTTTCAAGTATATTGATAAGCATGTCTCGATCCGTTCACTCATTGCGAAAATTCCCATTGCTTCTACGCGGTTTGAGAATAATGCGCAGGCTCACCAGTTTACTGCGCAACTGGGTCGAGCCCAACCTTCGTGTTTTTACCTCCAACAAGCTTCCTCTTGTTTGGGCACAAGCGATCTTTGTGGGGGCAACTGTTGCCATTGCAGCCATATTGTTTCGTATTCTAATTGGCTTGGTCCAGTGGACATGGCTAGGTTCCTTGTCTGAGCGGGTCGCAGGGCCAGCCTCTCATCTGCCGTGGTATGTGGTCCTTCTTGCTCCAGCCTGTGGTGGACTAATCGTCGGCATTCTTCTTCAAACCATTCAATGGAAGCAGCGTACAGGCGGTGTGGCAGATGCGATCGAAGCTCGGGTAAAGGGCGGAAAAGGTTTGCCATTCTGGCCCGGAATATCCTCCGCGATCATAACAATCATTTCCCTAGGTTCCGGCGCCAGTGCAGGCCGCGAGGGGCCCGTGGTTCATCTGGGCGCTACCCTTGGCACAGCTTTGAGCAACAAGCTCAAAATCTCCGATGCATCACGGCGCATTCTACTGGCTTGTGGTGTCGCCACGGCCGTATCCGCAAGCTTCAATGCCCCCATTGCAGGCGTGCTGTTCGCCCATGAAGTCATCTTGGGGCACTATGCCCTTACAGCATTTGTGCCCATTGTTCTGGCCTCAGCAGTAGGCACCTTGTTTTCGTGGTCCTATTTTGGAAACTCGGTCGCCTTTATTATTCCAGATTACGGCATTGCATCCTATTGGGAATTTCCAGCGTTTGCACTGCTGGGTCTCACATGCGCCGCAGTTGCTATTTTATTCCAGTTTACCTTGATCGGTACGGACTGGATCGCCAGAAACATCAATATACCTCTCTGGAGCAGGCCCATTATCGGCGGCCTTCTGGTTGGCGCCATTGCTCTCATTTTCCCTCAAGTCCTCGGCGTCGGCTATGACACCACCGATCGGGCCTTGAATTCCAGTCTACCCCTCTGGCTGATGCTCAGCTTGATTTTTGTGAAAACAGCTGCAACGGCAATCACCCTTGCCTCCCGTTTTGGTGGGGGAATTTTCTCGCCTACTCTCTATCTGGGAGCCCTGACGGGTGGCTCTTTTGGCCTTATCGCTGCAAATCTTTCACCAGAGCTGGCATCCAGTTATGGCCTCTACGCCATTTTGGGTATGGGGGCGGTGGCAGCGGCCGTTCTGGGAGCCCCCTTCTCCACGACGATGATCGTGTTCGAGCTTACAGGCGGTTACGCCCTGTCCATCGCCCTTCTCATGTGCGTATCAATTGCCGCTGGTTTAACACAGGCAGTACATGGACGCTCCTACTTCCAGTGGCAACTTCAAATGCGGGGTATCATGATGCAGGACGGGCCGCATAAATGGCTTGTGCGTATCGTAAACGTGGCCGACTTTGCCGATCCGCTCGAGACAAATGCCGACAGAGACTTTGACAGCACAAGCGACCTTCCCTTCCTTTGGTCTGATCAGACACTGGAGCAGGCTCTCGTGTGCTTTGACAAAACAGGTAAGGAAATCCTGCCCGTCATTGACAAGGCAGACCCGAACATGATCATCGGCACCGCAACACACGTCAAAGCCTTACGGTACTTCAACAGTGCTCTTATCAAGGCTAATGAGGAAGAACACCGCTAGCCACTCACCTGCCAAATCGCGAGAAACAACGTCCAACCTCCAGCATATTGGGAAGAACAGGAAATGCCAAAGACTTCAGGAGACGCTAGATTGCGCCCCGTTTTGACGGGTAAAAGCACAACCTCACCTAAAAAATAACGCCTAGCGACATTTTCTATTGCGATTTAAGGACCCAACGAGTAGGGATTCGGGCCTACTCAAATCGATATGAATATATCTTCTGTATAGAGTTTTAAAATCCCCATGGCTTTCATCACACAAGCGCAGTCAAGGCAGCCCGCCCTTACTTTTAATGACGGAATTTTGACTATTCTTCCGCTTCTCGTCGCTGTTCTGCCCATTGGTTTTCTCTGTGGTGCCCTCGCAGTTCAAAAAGGGCTCACTCCTTTGGAAATCACATTTATGAGCGCAACAGTTTTTGCCGGAGCCTCTCAATTTGTAGCGCTGGATTTATGGGCGGAACCGCTTCCATGGTTCACAATCATCATTTCTTCATTTCTGGTGAATATGCGGCATGTTCTAATGGGAGCATCCTTTGCTCCAAAGCTGCCCCATATTAAAGGTCGTCGCCTCTATGGAAACTTCTTCCTGCTGACGGACGAACTGTGGGCGCTGTGTGAGCGCAAAGCCTTGACCCACAAAATCAGCACTCCCTACATTGTAGGGATCGGCATCCCCATGTATGTGAGTTGGGTGAGCACGACCTTTTTTGGGGCATATCTTGGCGCAATTCTGGGAGACCCAGCTGAATACGGTCTGGATTTCGCCTTTACGGCGCTCTTCATTTATTTGGTTTTGGGATTTTGGAATAGCTATAGAACCGGTCTTGTCATTGCTGCCAGCGGCATAACCGCTGTTCTAGTCTACAAGGTTTTACCGGGGGCTTGGTACATCATCGCCGGATCCCTTGCCGGAATGGTAGTTGCAGCACTTCTTCCTCAAGAAGAGAAGACCCACAACGGCAATGAGGGAGAGCACAATGCCTGAGGCTTGGTATTTCATAGAAACAACTACGCTTCTAACAATCCTTGCTATGGCAGTGGGAACATATGTCACCCGTATTGGAGGTATTGTTCTGGTGCGCTTCTTCACGCTGTCAGGTCGTATCGAGGCCGCTCTTCAAGCGGTTCCTCCTGCCATTCTCATGGCAATTATCGCCCCCAAAGCTTTTGCGACCGGCCCTGAGGAAACCGTTGCCACAATTCTTACAGCCCTTGCCGCCATGAAGCTCCCCTTACTACCTTCCATAGGCGTTGGTGTTGCAAGTCTCGCTATTATGCGTGCCTATCCTGTACTCTCATTTCTTTGATGACGGCTACTATCGCGTACCTTTGAAAAGGGGAAATCCTGTTTTCAAAGGTACGCGCAAACACAAAAAGGGAAAGGTCCGGAATTTTCAAGACTTTGCCCTCGTCTCCCGCCGTACGGCGGGTGTGCTGGCAAGCACCTCTCCCACAAAAACATGGCTTGGATCCTTACCTTTCCACTTAGCTGAAAGGTCCTGCCCCCTTAAGAAAATGAAGGCTTGATGGGATTTAACTAAGGGCAGTGACGCAAGGTCCAGCCCGACCCACGGCAGGAACGGGTTACGCCGCAAAGACCCGTAGAGCCCCATGCGGACACAAGGCCGCGTACTGACCCCGCGCGCATGAAAGCCGTGGGTGTCAGCTATCACCAGAGTATTAGCCGGAACAGTCATAGCAACAGGTTCCCCAAACCCCATTTCCCTCGCCTCTTCCATCGAGGTTCGAAATGAGCCCACCGCATGGAGAACATTTTGATGATGAGCCGCACTCAGGCTCTGCTCATATTCCCACTTTCTACGCCCATCTGTGAGCCTATGAGAGCCCGGAACATAAAGGAACGGCCCATCCTCCATCTCCACATCATCAAGAAACAGCCATGCTTTTGATGTAGGGTGAAAGGTGTCGCTATGCATTTGCGTTTGCGGGTCAGCCCGTTGCTCTTCCGGATTGGACAGTACCGTGTGCAGATAGACTATCGGGTTGCCGTTTGTTCCCGCAATATACCGCAGTCCCCCTTGAAAAACTGGATTCCAAACGGTTTTAGAAAGGGCTGGAGCCCCCTTCAGCACCGACGGTGGCAGGGGAATAAAACGGGTCACTGTGCGCCCCTGCTTCATTTCCCATGCAGGCATTTTGGTAGTATGAACTTCTGCCTTCATCCTTTGAAAAAGGTCATTAGGCAAAAACCTCTCAAGAGCCAAGTAGCCCTTTTCTTCAAAAAATTCACGATGATGTGGAGGAAGGAGATGGTGCATTCGTTTGCGCCGCCATGCGGCCATCTTCTCTGCCAGTTCCATACGCCTTACATGCAGGCCCCGCTCATTCAATCGGGGGCTGCCAATAAGCGGGTTTTTACGAAACGATTTTCCCCCAAGGGCAATATCGGCAAGCCAATAGGGCGATTTTAAAACATCCACAGTCTTCAAAGGCGCATCCTCCCGTTCAAGAGAATAGGAAAGCCCTGCGCCGTTGAATATTCGCAATACTAATGGGATTTAGAGTACATCGCGTTCATCGCATTCACGCTTTGCACTCTATATTTTGCATTTTGAGCAAATGCCTGTCGTTTGACTGAACCCAGTCAAACCGAACGCGCTCTAGGAAACCTGCCGCGTAGCCTCTTTCAACCAGGCAAGCGTTTCCCCTTCCACCAAGGGGCTGATTTCCTTCCAAACGCGTGCATGATAGCTATTCAGCCAGCCCAGCTCCTGTGTGCTCATAATGGATGTATCCACCAAGCGCAGGTCAAATGGAGCAAGGGTAAGCGCCTTGAACCCGAGCATTGGCCGATCCCCGCCTTCAATGTCCGCAGCTGATTGCACCAGTTCTAGGTTTTCAAGGCGAATGCCATATTCTCCTTCAAGATAGTACCCCGGTTCATTGGACAGGATCATTCCCGGCTCCAGCGCAACTTTGTTGCTGCGCTTGGAGATAGAGGCTGGCCCTTCGTGAACACTTAAATAAGATCCGACACCGTGTCCGGTCCCGTGATCATAATCAAGCCCTTCCTTCCATAAGGAAATGCGGGCCAGAGTGTCCAGTTGCGGCCCTGTTGTTCCGGCGGGAAAACGTGCGGTGGCAATGGCAATATGAGACTTAAGCACCAAGGTGAAGTGCTTTCTTTGCGTCTCGCTCACCGCGCCCACAGCAAGCGTGCGGGTAATGTCGGTTGTCCCGTCTTCATACTGCCCGCCAGAGTCAATCAGGTAAAGGCTATTGAGTTCAATGGGCCTGTCGGTTTCATGGGTGACACGATAATGAACAATAGCGCCATTGGGTCCCGATCCGGAGATCGTATCAAACGATATATCTTTGAGTTTCCCCGTATCACGGCGGCACTCTTCCAACTTCTGTGCCGCAATAATTTCACTCAAGGTTTCCGTGGATGCGTTTTTTTCAAACCAGCACAGGAAGTTGGCCATAGCTGCGCCATCACGTAGGTGGGCGGCCTTCGCCCCCTCTATCTCGGCGCTGTTTTTAATGGCCTTTGGCAAAAGCACAGGCTCCTGCCCTTCCACCACGCTTCCCCCGTTTTCGCAAATAGCATCATAAAGCGCTTGCCCTGCAAGGCTGGCGTCTACCAAGATCCGCTTTTTCTCAATGCCCAGAAAAGCCAGAGACTTCTTCAAATCCTGCGGCTCAAAAATATCGGCAAGATCAGTAAGTTCACTACGTACTTCGTTGGAAAGTTTGCGCCCGTCAATGAAAAGACTTGGCTTTCCAGCGGTCGGCAGAATAGCAAAAGACAGTGGAACCGGTGTCCGCTCTACATCCGCTCCGCGAATGTTGAAAAGCCACGCAATCGAATCCGGCTGGGTCAGTAAGGCCGCATCCGCCTCTTTGTCCTTCACCAATTCCTTGATACGAGTAATTTTGAGGGAGGCAGCTTCGCCCGCATAAGCAAGCGGGTGCAAAGACACCTGTCCGGTTGGAAGCGCGGGTTGGTCTTTCCACACCGCATCTATCGGGTTTAGGTCGACAGCAACCAGCTCGGCCCCCGCTGTTTCACAGGCAGCTTTCAACCTTCCTGTAGCTGTTACAGGGTGAAGCATGGGGTCATACCCAATCTTCATACCTTCTTTTGCATTGGCGCTGATCCATTTAAATACAGGCTCCTCAACCAAGTGCCTGTATTCAAAGCTATCACCATCAACCTGTTCACGCACCTGTATCGTATAGCGGCCATCTACAAAAACGGCGGCCTTATCAGCCATCACAACAGCCGCTCCGGCGGAGCCTGTAAACCCCGTCAGCCATTCAAGGCGACAATCGGCTTGCGCCATCTGTTCACCTTGATGGGCATCAGCATGGGGAACAAGAAAACCATCCAGCTTTCTGGTAGCAAGCTCTTGCCTCACAGCAGCAAGATGGATCGGGCCCTGTGTTTTTCTATTCGCAATATCGAATCTTTGAAACATCTTGGATGTTTTCCCCCAATTTGGAGCGGCTGAAACTCTGCCGCTCCTTAAAAAACTTGCCTAAAGTCTAACGGATCAGATCAGTTCTGGAAGTGGAAAACCATAGTGCACCGCACCATTTCCTGCATATTTGCATGAACTTATCCCTTCCTATGCAAAAAACGCAGAACTGACATGCAATCCTGTGACTTTTCATAGGGGCTCAGGGAAGGCATATAGCTGTTCATAGACACACTGCATCGCACCGAGCCGCTTCTCTCCCCATTTATTCGAAGCATGGCTCACCTCCTCCCAATGCGATGCAATATGTACTAGTTAAAAAATTGTCGAGCTGTTCTTCCTCCCAGAGCACGACATACAAAAACCTCTGCTTCTGAATGGCAGCGCTACTCCTCCCAATCAGCGCCCGCCTCCTCCCACAGAAGCGGGGGTTTTTCTTTTTCTCCCCCAGAAAACTACAACAGAAGAATTTAGTACCTCCCACTACTCACACCGGAGTAAGTGTCGGCCTGCTATCAACAGCCCCATGCTTTACCGGATGAAAAACTACAACCAACGGGTAGGTATAAAAGCGACCTCTGCTCTGAGCGCAGAACTGACATGCAAAACTATGCCTTTTCATAGGGGCTCAGGAAAGGCATATAGCTGTTCATAGACACACTGCATCGCACCGAGCCGCTTCTCTCCCCATTTTCGAAGCACGGTTCACCTCCTCCCAATGCGATGCAATATGTACTAGTAAAAATTGTCGAGCTGTTCTTCCTCCCAGAGCACGACATACAAAAACCTCTGCTTCTGAATGGCAGCGCTACTCCTCCCAAACAGCGCTGCCTCCTCCCACAGAAGCGGGGGTTTTTCTTTTTCCATCCTCAAAAAAGAATGACTTTCCACAGGGTGAAAAGCCTATAGCCGTGCCTGTTCACTAAAAAGGGCGCCAAAGGCGCCCCCATGTTGTTCATATGTCAGAGGTACGAAGCGTGAATGATGAACGCGACGTACTCTAAACGGCAACCGTTTTAATGCCTATGGCCGCCAGTTTCCGCGAACCAGTGTCAGAGTTAACCATCCGTCGATCTCACCCCGTTTCACAAGGCGGAACCCTTGTAGGCCATAGGCGGAGATAATCCGTGGTCCCTGCTCGGTGCGAAGGCCGGAGAGGACCAGCGTTGATTTTGGTGCCATCTGGGCCGAAAGAGCCGCAGACATCTGCATAAGCGGTTTTGCCAGAATATTGGCAACCGCCAGATCAAAAGGGCCATTTTCCGCAAAGCGGCGGTCAGAAACACCGGCAGCCGTGAATGCTTTTACAAGGGGACCAACGCCGTTTTTGCGGGCGTTATCAAAAGCTGCTTCCGTCGCGATCGGGTCAATGTCCGTTGCCAGCACTTCACGCTTGCTCAACATGGCCAGTGCAATGGCCAGAACTCCGGTCCCTGTACCCACATCCACCATGCGCTGGTATTCATTGCGCTTCAAAAGCCGGTCCAGCTCCATCAGGCAGCCTGCGGTAGTTCCATGGTGGCCGGTTCCAAAAGCCTGCGCTGCTTCAATTTCAATGGCCATATCGTGGGCTTGAACAGCATCACGGTCATGGGCCCCGTGAACCAGAAATCGACCAGCACGAACAGGTTTGAGCCCCTCAAGGGATTTGGCAACCCAGTTGATTTCCGGCAGGGCTTCCACTTCACTCTCTTGCGGGAGCTTTCCACCTTCCAAATGCGCACCAAGCCGTTCTTCCACAATCTGGCGTGCTTCATCTTCGGTGGATTCCAGAACAAGAACTTCAGCGGTCCAGATAGTCCCGTCTTTGGAACTTTCAAAAACGGCCACAGGAAATCCGTCATCCCCAAAGATCATCTCCATTTTATCGGAGAGTTCTTTTGCCTCTAATTCTGGTGCCGGAATTCTTACGCGAACTGTGGCCATTTTTTACTCCAAGATTGCTTGTTTGCCTTGGCATATAGCCTTGCGGGCCTGCGAACACCAGTAAAAAGAGGGGGCCAAAAATAAAGCCCCAGACTGCATAGAGTCTGAGGCTTTGGTCTTCTCAAAGTAGTGAACCGTTTTATTGAAACAGCCCACTGCTCTAACCTATTGTTTGGGCGCGTATCTTTAACCGAAAACCACCTTCCACTTCTCAGTGCTACGCTTTAGGCTCAAAGAAAAATCAGGCGGGATCTACAAACCCGTCCAGAACCTTCTTGAGACCCGCCTTTTCGAAGTCAACTGTGAGCTTATTACCCTCAATTGTCTCGATACGGCCATACCCGAATTTGAGGTGAAAAATACGCTCTCCCAGAGAAAAGGCAGAGGCCTCGGGGCTGATCGATTTGGCAACAACTTCCCCTTCAAT
Organism: Pseudovibrio sp. M1P-2-3; assembly: GCF_031501865.1. Lineage (NCBI taxonomy): Bacteria > Pseudomonadati > Pseudomonadota > Alphaproteobacteria > Hyphomicrobiales > Stappiaceae > Flexibacterium > Flexibacterium corallicola. Next base: position 871,676 of record NZ_JARRCW010000001.1, on the reverse strand, counting down.
GGTTTTTGGCCCAGCTCGCTGCGCGCGCCTGCTCTGGTTGCCGCCGTGATACTTGCCAGTCCCACGGCCACTTGCCTGCGCTTGTTGGGCCCGTTTCCACCCCGGGGTGGAATAGCTGTTGTTGAAGTGGTCTTGCCCGTCGAAGCGGCTGGCACCATAGCCTCCACCTGATCCCCGTTCGCCATAGCCCCCATAGGTGGAGTTCTGCTCCACAATTTCCACACTATCGGCGGGAAGTTCATCCAAAAACCGTGAGGGAATAGAGGATTGCCATGAGCCGTGAATACGCCGGTTGGAGGTGAACCAGATTTTCACCCGCTTGCGCCCGCGCGTTACGCCCACATAGGCAAGGCGGCGTTCCTCTTCCAAGCCCGCTTGCCCTGTCTCATCAAGTGCGCGCTGGTTAGGAAATACGCCCTCTTCCCAACCGGGAAGAAATACCGTGTCAAACTCCAGCCCCTTGGCGCTGTGCAAGGTCATAATGGAGACTTTGTCTTCCTGCGCATCATTATCCGTGTCCATCACCAAGGAGATATGCTCAAGAAAGCCCGCCATACTCTCAAACTCTTCCATGGAACGGACAAGCTCTTTCAGGTTATCCAACCGCCCAGGCGCTTCGGCAGAGCGGTCCTGACGCCACATCTGGGTATACCCACTCTCATCCAGAATGATCTCCGCAAGTTCCGTGTGGCTCATTGTGTCCAGCTGTAAACGCCAACTGTCAAAAAGATCCAGAACACCTTTCAAAGCGTTGCGTGCCTTGGGCCGCATTTCTTCTGTTTGTGTCAGCTCTGCAGCTGCCTGCATCAAGGGTATCTGGCTTTCACGGGCATATTCATGCACCAGTTTCAGCGTTGCCTCCCCCAAACCACGCTTTGGCTTGTTCACAATCCGCTCAAAGGCCAGATCATCGGTGGGGTGCATCATACAGCGGAAATAGGCCAGTGCATCACGAATTTCCATACGTTCATAAAACTTCGGACCACCGATAACCCGATAAGGCAGGCCTAGCGTCACAAACCGGTCTTCAAACTCACGCATCTGATAGGAGGCACGCACCAAAATAGCCATCTGGTTCAGATCATGCCCCTTAAGCTGAAGACTTTCGATCTCATCCCCAATGGCACGGGCCTCCTCTTGGGAATCCCAGGCAGAAGCAACACTCACCTTCTCTTCATCATCCCCCGTTTGATCGGTGAAGAGCGTTTTACCCAAGCGCCCCTGATTGTGGGAAATAAGATGGGACGCCGCCGAAAGAATATGGCTTGTGGAGCGGTAGTTGCGCTCAAGACGAATGACAACAGCACCGGCAAAATCCTGCTCGAAGCGCAGGATATTATCTACTTCCGCCCCGCGCCAGCCATAGATGGACTGGTCATCATCCCCCACACAGCACACATTGGAGTTCCCTTGAGCCAGCAAGCGAAGCCAGAGATATTGGGCGATGTTGGTATCTTGATACTCATCCACCAGCATATAACGGAAGCGGTGCTGATAGCTTTTCAAGACATCGCTGTGCTTTTGGAAGATGGTGATACAATGCAGTAGCAAATCACCGAAATCACAAGCGTTCAGGATGGACAGGCGTTCTTGATAAAGTTCATAGAGGCGCCGCCCCAGTCCATTGGCAAAGCCCTGCGCTTCTCCGGCCGACACTTTATCAGGCGTCAAGCCCCGGTTCTTCCAGCTATCAAGCAGACCTGCAAAGGTTTTGGCGGTCCAGCGTTTCTCATCCAGCCCTTCTGCCTTGATAATCTGCTTAATCAACCGCAGCTGGTCATCTGTATCCAGAATGGAAAACGAGGATTGCAGGCCAACGAGCTCTGCATTACGGCGCAGGATTTTCACACAAATAGCGTGGAATGTACCCAGCCAAGCCATACCTTCCACATTGCCGCCCACAAACGAACCGACCCGCTCTTTCATCTCGCGGGCGGCCTTATTGGTGAAGGTCACAGCCAGAATTTGACCCGGTGAGGCTTTCCCCATTGCTAGAATATGGGCAATACGCGTTGTAAGCACACGGGTTTTACCCGTTCCTGCTCCTGCCAGCACAAGAACAGGCCCGTCTATGGTTTCCACCGCCCGGCGCTGCTCGCTGTTCAAACCCTCCAGATAAGCAGGAGCGTTTGGCCGTCTTGCCGCCATGGCCCGCGCCGCTATTCCCCCTTCACGAGGCTGAGGGGTGGAGCTGTCAAACTGGGGGTCATGCGCTGCGCCTGTTTCAGGCAAGCGGGAAGAATTCGCCATAGGGCCTATCGCTTCTTTGGTCCACGCTGGCGGGAGGGGCCAGCTCGATTCATTATTTCTAAAGGAACAATATAGCAACAAAACGATGGAAGCGAGAGCCCCCCATAGCTCCTTCACACCCTATTATCCAAGACTACCTGTTTTTCTCTCTAAACTTTCCCATTCAGTTTCAGTGGAACTTAAGCATCTCCATATCCTGTCCTTGCCTCCAATAGCTCTCTTGTACAGGCTAAGTCAAAGAGCACCGCAGAACAAATACGTAGCTATAAAAGGTAGGTTCCAATGCTGCTTAATACGCCCTCTTTAACAAGTGAACTCAACAGAAGAGGTACACTTCTTGGATTATCATCACTCACCCTTGGCTCTCTACTTGCCGTAGCGGCAAAGGCGGATAGTACTGCCAACACAGCGCCAGATGCCTATATACCCAACACTTTAAAAATCGGTATGTTCTCTTTGGAAATAAGCCATATGGCAAAAACCAAGGCCGCCTCTGACAGAGTCCGCCAGTTTGCAGTGCTCGAAGAAGACGAGCAGGCAGCAGTTGGCAGCATCTTATTACCCATAATCAAACACGCACCAAAGCGGCCGGAAAATCTTGAGAAAACTTTTCAAGAACTTGAAAAAATGCAGTCCGGCCCCGCCTTTGACCAGCTCTACATAGAGACAGAAATTGCAGGACACCAAGCCCTACTGCCAATTCAGCGGCCTGAAGCAAAGCAGCCCTCTTCAACCCCTCAAGCAGCCTCAGCCAGAATATTGGTTGCCTTTATTCATAGCCATTTGTACATGCTGGCGCAGATTAAGAAGTCCCTGTAACCAAGCGCGGGTTTGGCAAGATCGGTGTACACGCGCAATGCGCCAAAGCCGATCATTTATCCAAGCCCTTTTTGCGCAGCTCCCGCCCCCACAAGCGCATGCGAATGGCTTCTGCCACCCGTGATAATTCTCCAATTTCATCACGCCGTTCCTGTTGCGGCACTTCAAAATAGGTCTTGCCCTTCGCCAGTTCACTCATGGACTTGAGAAGCCTGGCCATTGCCCCCGTAATGCCGGTCAGGCTGATGATGGAAAAGACAAGTACTGCAAAAATCAAGGTTATCGCAATCACGGTAACAGCCAGCAGCTGCTTTTGAAGTGTTGCCAACTGAGTGGCGGAGACCGCCTTGGCTCTTTCTGCGATTTCCTCGGAAAGGTGGTAAAGTTCATCCAGTCTTTCTGTTGCACTCTCGAACCATAAACTAGCCGTTATCCCTTTTGAGTTTTGGGTCTCTGGCAATTGGGAGAGGATAAGCCGATACACGTTAAAGTCCTGAAATTCTGGACTTTTTGTTACTCTCATCAAAATTTCCATCTGCGTTGGGGTGGCTGCCGCCTCAAATGCGCGCATGAAAACTTTTTCGGCACCCAGAGCTTCCAGCATAGGCATGAAAGCACGTTCCAATGGCCTTTCCGTATTCAGGCGATTGAGCAGATCAACCCCATATCCGCGCTCCAAGCCGCCAGCCTCGCGAAGCCCCACCAATTGTAAAAGTGGCAATAACTCCTGAGATATCTGGATAGAAGGGCTCGCCTCAGTTGCCATTGCCATAATCCGCATGAATACAACGACAATACGATTATAAAGGCCAACTGCCGTATTGGCAGAGACTTTTTTGTTTTGGACCAGCTCCCGCACTTTGGAAAGTTGCCCCGCCACTGCAAAAATAGGCTGAAGCCCTTTAAACTCTTCCGGATTATTTTTTTGCAGCAGCTGGACCAACGCCTCGAACTGCACCAGCTGGTCATCAATCTGCACCCGCAGACCTATCAGATTGCGGGCTTCCTCCCGTCCGTAGCGCGAGGAAATAAGCGCGCTAGTGAGGCTGCGCTCCAGCTGGATTTGATGGATCAAGTCATCCGCACTGTCGGAAAGCTCAATAACCGGACGCAAACGCTCATGCCGGTCCACTTGAGCGTAAACCGTATAAACAAGCCAACACGCAAAAACCAAAGCACATAAAAGGGGAACTGCTGTTAGCAATACGAGTTTGACCTGTAAAGAGCCTGCTTGTCCTATAGCGCCATCTCCTCAACTCACAACTTGGCCTTGCTCAGTTGTACCCCTCTTATATTCAGTTTTATCCCTTCATATGTGGTGGGAAGCTTTTATTGGTTTTCAAAGGGTGAACCCTCTACAAATCTTTAGTCAAATCAAACCAGTCATCCTCGGAGATAACCGAGATGCCCAAGGATTGCGCCTTGGTCAGCTTGGAACCTGCTTTCGGACCGGCGATCACCATGTCGGTCTTCTTGGAGACCGAGCCGGAGACTTTCGCACCCAGCGCTTCGGCTCGGGCTTTGGCCTCGTCCCGGCTCATGCGCTCCAAACTGCCGGTGAACACCAGTGTTTTTCCCGCAACAGGGCTACCCGATGTATCAGCAACAATAAAATCGTTAGGGGTGATCTCGCTCAGCAGTTTGTCCAGAACTTCCAGGTTGTGAGGTTCGCTAAAGAACTCAACCAGAGCAATTGCCACCGCGCTGCCAATGCCGTCAATATCATTCAACTCCTTAAAGGCCTCGCTTCCTTCCTCATGGGCAGCCCGCATAGCTGTCTGAAAAGCCCCCCATGAACCATAGGCCCGGGCCAGAAGTTTGGCGTTTCCCTCTCCCACATGGCGAATTCCAAGACCAAAAATCAGCCGGTTGAGGTCAATCTGGCGACGGGCGTCAATGGCATCGAAGAGTTTACGAGCGGAAACGGCTCCCCATCCTTCACGGCTGCGCAATTTAACAAGCGAGGCCTTATCCCGCTCTCGCAACGTGAAAATATCAGCGGGTGTATGAACACCGCCCTCTTCTAACGAGAGTTCAAAAAATGCTTCAACCTGCTTTTCGCCCAGCCCGTCGATATCAAAGGCGTTGCGGGACACAAAGTGTTTGAGTTTCTCCACCGCCTGCGCAGGGCAGATCAAACCACCCGTACACCGGCGCACAGCGTCCATACGGCCGGATGCTGGATTTTTCTCCCTCACCGCATGAGAACCGCAGGCCGGACAAACTTTTGGAAATTCAAAGGCGCAAGCCTCTTCATCTCTCTTGTCCAAGTCCACATCCACAATCTGCGGAATAACATCACCCGCCCGCTGGATGATCACCGTATCACCTGCACGAAGATCCTTTCCTCCACGAATGGGCTCGCCGTTCTGTCCAATACCCTTGATGTAATCTTCATTATGCAAAGTCGCATTGGAGACAACCACGCCGCCCACGGTAACCGGCTCCAACTTGGCAACCGGCGTCAGCGCCCCCGTGCGCCCTACCTGAATTTCAATCTCGTTCAAAGTGGTAAAGGCCCGCTCCGCCGGGAATTTATGGGCAATGGCCCAACGGGGAGAACGGGAAACAAACCCGAGCCGTTCTTGCAAATCCAAACGATCTACTTTGTAAACCACCCCGTCTATGTCATAGCCAAGGTCAGCTCGGTCCTCTTCAATACCGTGATAAACGGCAAGCAAGTCCTGCGCGCTCTCGCATCGCTTCATGAGCGGGTTCACCACGAACCCCCACTTGGCGAAAGCCTCAACCATGCCCATCTGGGTATCCGCGCTCATCTCGGACATCTCCCCCCACGCATAGGCAAAGAACTTCAAAGGACGGGACTCAGTTATTTTGGAATTTAGCTGCCTTAAAGACCCGGCAGCCGCATTGCGCGGGTTGGCAAAAGCTTTGCCGCCATTGGCCACCATACGCTCGTTCAAACCAGTAAAATCGGCGTGAGACATATAAACCTCACCCCGAACCTCAACGACCTCAGGAACGCCTTCTGGTAATTCTTTTGGAATATCAGCAATGGTCAGCGCGTTGGCTGTCACATTTTCGCCCGTAGACCCGTCACCACGGGTCACCGCATGCACAAGCTTTCTCTTTTCATAGCGCACAGCAAGAGAGAGCCCGTCAATCTTCGGCTCTGCCGTAATAGCAAGTGCACCCATCAATGGATCATAGCGTAAGAACCGGCGCACCTTGCCGATAAAGTCTTCCACGTCCTTGTCATAGAACGCGTTATCAAGGGAAAGCATGGGGACAGCATGGGAGATTTTGCTAAAGCCCTCAGCAAGCTCTCCGCCAACCCTTTGCGAGGGGCTGTCCTGACGCACCAAGTCGGGAAACAGGTCCTCCAGCCTCTCGTTTTCCCGCCGCAACCTGTCATAGTCCGCATCAGTTACCAGCGGCGCGTCTTTGGTGTGATAGGCTTCATCATATTTTTGAATGAGCTGTGCAAGCTGCTCTAACCTTTGCTCGGCCTCAGCCTTGCTCAAATCGTCTTGGGAGATCTCGTTTGGACGAAGCGATTCAGCCACCAGCTTTTCCTATCCTGTCGTTTGAAGTTTTCAGCTATTTTGCATAGCTGTGTTTGAACGACAAGAAAGCTTTAGCCCTCTCCAGCAGTTTCTCAAAGGTAAGTGGCTCTTCCCCTCAAGAACGCTGGGAACTTGCCGCATCCGGTATGTGAAGGTTCTCGCTCCGGGCCTCGGCCATCGCTGCCCGCGCTGCACGCTTTTGTACCATCAGATCATATAGCAAATAGGCCAGAGCACTGATGAGAACAAAGGGCCCAATTGGAAAACCGTGGGCCGCCAGCCCAAAGCCCACCAGCGGCAACAAATAGACCCCCATGAGAAGCGCCGCCCCCGTATAGGACGAGCCCAAAACATTATCGAACACTTTCGATTTACAGGCGAAAATGAACATGAGCGGCACAACAATCGCGAGATCCCACAAAAACACCAGAGGAGAGGCAAGTAGGCAGCACAGGCCAAACGCCAGATTGCGGCTGGAATGCTCCCGAGGGGTCAGGAACAGCCAGAATGTAATGCTAAGAGCGGCCAGAAACGATACTCCCATTACAACAAGAGCCAAACTCCCTGAAAATCCGAGAAGCCTCATAGCCCCATAGATTGACGGCATCAGCTGCAAGGAAACACTATCTGCAGATGTAAGAAGAGAGAAAAGAGCTTGCGGCCCCGTATCCAGATAGTTCAACCATGCTGGTGCCCCGAAAAGCAAAACGCTTCCAACAACTGTGAGCCCTGCACTCGTTAACATGGTGCAAAACCCAATAATGTTGCCTTGCGCAATTAAGGCGAACGGTATCAAAAGGGCTAGTTCCGGCTTTATAAACATAAAGCCCAAAAGCAGTCCCCCTAAAGCCGGACGATTATCAATTAAACGCAGTCCACCACATAATATTGCGGCCACCAGCAACCCGCTTTGTCCAAAAAACAAAACGACTAGAGTTGCAGGTGCAAAAAGAAGGAAGATACTCCGTCTAAGGGGATGCAAATATCCACTACAAGAAGCCAGAAAAACAACAAGGCTCAGGCCGAACCACAGCAGATAGCCATTCAAAAAACTAAAGGTAGAAAAGGGGAGCAGGATCGCCAGAAAGCTCGGAGGGAAAACCCAACTATAATAGTTTCTTCCACTATCATAAACTGGGGACGCCCCCGCATAATTCATCAAGGCTTCCGCCTTGCCCATAACCGCAAGCTTTGCACTGTCATAAAAATACAGAAAATCCCCTCCCACACTGGAAAGGTCCTGAAAGTGGTCCGAGTGGTTCCACAGTGCCCAAATATAAATGGGACCACCAATGCAGGTAACAAGAAGAATAACAGTGAAATAAGCACTCAGACGTGGAAAAACACCCAGCATAGCACAGCAGCTTTCCTTAGTGGGGAACCATGCCTTTAGCCTAGGTTAAAACTGGTTAAATTATTGAAAAAACAAATCTAACTAGTTTTTACAACTGCCTTTTACTGGCTTAGCTAGAAACATTCCCCATCAGACGCATGGCAGCGGCTCTTGCTTCTTCGGTGATAACCGCACCGGAGAGCATTCTGGCAATTTCTTCCTGTCGGTCCGCCTCTGCAATCTGTTGGACCTGCGTGATAACCACGTCTTTTTCCACCTCCCCTTTTTGAATGAGGAAATGGCCGTTGGCTCTTGCGGCCACTTGCGGCGCGTGGGTGACAGTGAGCACCTGAACCGTTGCGGCCAAGCGTGCAAGACGCAAGCCAATAGCCTCGGCCACCGCTCCGCCCACGCCCGTATCAATTTCGTCAAACACAAGCGTCGGCGCAGAGCCTTTGTCCGCCAAAGACACTTTAAGGGCTAGCAAAAAGCGTGAGAGCTCACCACCTGAGGCCACTTTAAACATGGGGCCGGGACGACTGCCGGGGTTAGTCTGGGCCCAGAATTCGATAGTATCTGTGCCATCTGCCCCGCGGTGTTCCAGCTGTGTTTCCTGCTGGATAATGAAGCGAGCCCGCTCCAGCTTCAAAGCCGGCAGTTCTTGGTGGACTACCTCCTCCAAAGCACGGGCAGCTTCCCGCCTTTTCTCGCTAAGTTCCTGAGCAAGTTTGTCATAGGCATCCCGCGTCTGGCCAACAGCGGCTTCAAGCTCAAGCAGCTTGCCCTCCCCTGCATCCAGATCGCCAAGATCCCGCTCCATAGTTTCACGAAGGCGCGGCAAGGCATCTACATGGCAAGAATACTTGCGTCCGGCAGCTCGAAGAGCAAACAATCGCTCCTCGGTCTGCTCAAGCTCGCGCGGATCAAAGTTGGTATCGCGAACAGCATCTTCCAAACCTGAACGTGCATCCTCGATATTATCGAGCGCGGCACCAAGTTGCTCCACCACACCTGTCAGATACTGAGGGGCCAGATCAACTTTGCGTTCCAACCGGCGCCAAAGGCTTGAAAGCTCGGGAACCGGAGAAGATGGCCCGTCCAGCGTATCAAAGGCGTCTTTCAGGTCTCCTGCAACTTTCTCAACCTGCATCATGTCCTGACGGGAAAGGGCAAGCTCTTCTTCTTCCCCCTCTTGCGGGTTCAAAGTGGAAAGCTCATCAACACTGGAGCGCAGATAATCCGCTTCGCGCCTAGCCTCTTCAATGCGAGCGCGAAGTTCCTTCAGAGCTTTTTCTGCGGCTTTGTATGCTTGGAACTTTTCACCAGTGGCGGAAACAAGGTCTTCCAAAGAGCCGAAACTGTCGAGGATCTGGCGATGGCTTTCAGGGTCAATCAACGCTCTGTCGTCGTGCTGCCCATGCACTTCAACAAGGCTCGCCCCAACTTGACGTAAAAGGCCAGCGCTTACAGGAGAATCATTGATAAAAGCACGTGTACGCCCATCGGAAGCCTGAACACGGCGCAAGATTACATCCGCATCCGCTTCCAGATCATTTTCAGCAAGCAGTGCCCGCACCTTGTGGCTCATGGGCACGTCAAAAACTGCCGTAACCTGACCCTGCTTGGTACCATTGCGCACAAGGCCAGCATCACCACGCCCACCAAGAGCAAGGCTCAAAGAGTCCAACAGGATAGACTTACCGGCTCCAGTTTCACCGGTAAGTACACTCATTCCTTCATTGAACTGCAGATCAAGCCTGTCAATGAGCACGATGTCGCGAATAGAAAGTTCACAAAGCATGAGACCCGCGATGCATCCTTAAATCTAGTCCTGTCCGTTAAGACCCCGCAATAGCGCCAAATGCTTTACTAATCCAGCTGCGCTTATTCTCTTCAGGCTCATAACCACCCTTTTGCAACAGAGAATAGGAATCACGGTACCACTGGCTCTGCGGGAAGTTGTGCCCCAGAACAGCAGCAGCAGTTTGTGCTTCATTAATAACACCCAGAGCGTAGTAGCTCTCTGTCAAACGGAACAGGGCTTCTTCCACATGGCGGGTGGTCTGGTAGTTGGTTACAACCACTTTGAAGCGGTTGATGGACGCAAGATAGTTCTTGCGCTTGAGATAGTAGCGCCCCACTTCCATCTCTTTACCGGCCAGCTGATCCTGTGCAATGCGGATTTTCTTGCGTGCCTCAGTTGCATACTCTGAATCGGGATAACGCTGGATAACCTCTTGCATGGCGCCCATAGCTTGGGCTGCCGCTTTCTGGTCACGCCCGATATCCGGGATCTGCGCAAAATAAGACTGACCGATCAGGAACAGTGCATAAGCAGAATCCTCGTGACCGGGATAAAGGCTCACAAAGCGTTTTGCAGCGGAAACCGTTTCTGGATAACGCCGCATGGTGTAATTCAGGTATGCGATATTGATCAGGGATTTACGTGCATATTCCGAGTAAGGATAGACACGGTCCAGTTCAGAGAACTTGCGCTCCGCTTCCTTGAGATTGCCTTCGGCACGCAAAGCCAGACCTTGGTTATACAACAGCTCGGCAGGAGCTTCTTCAAAGTCCAGATCCGAAGTTTGATCCTTGGACGCGCAACCGGCCACAGCGATCAAACTCACAAGTGCGAATGTCTTAACAATATTAGAAAGTCGAAGGCTCGGCTTAGCCCCCCGAACAGTACCAAAAAGCAGCAATTTATCCAGCTCCTCACAACAGAATGGATTCGGAAAACCCTTCCCCTGCTCAGCTTCTAACCTAATGCAACGACCACGTCACGTACCCGTGGCCGTTTTGATGCTAAATTATGCCAGTCGAAGAAGAAAACCTATGTATATTTACTATTTATCAGGCCACTTTCGGACTGAAAGCAGCTGTGTGTAACCCGCCAGCCATTTCCGCATGGCCTTTTTCCATAGGAACGCGATCAGCAATAGAGTGATCAGATTCGACAATCTCGAAAGCCTCTGGGTGCTTGAAGAGTTCCACCAAGATAGCGTGGTTCATGCGGTGGCCGCCTTTATAAGAGCGGTATTCACCCAAGATCGGCAGGCCTGCAAGGGCCAGATCCCCAACGGCATCCAGACTTTTATGACGAACGAACTCGTCGCCCCAGCGTGTACCTTCGGGATTGAGAACCTTGTCCCCGTCCAGCGCAACTGAGTTTTCCAGTGAAGAACCCATGGCAAAACCCAGTTTCCAGAGTTTTTCCACATCGGCCACAGAACCAAAGGTGCGGGCGCGGGAAATTTCATTCTTGAACAGCTCGGGCGTCAGGTCGAATTCGATCTTCTGCTCACCGATCACGGCACTATCGAAATCAATTGTAATGTTGAAACGCTGACCATTATGCGGGTGCAGCTCACACCACTGATCGCCCTGCTCCACGCGCACGGATTCTTTAATGCGAATGTAGCGACGCTTGGCATTGAGTTTGCGCAGACCAGTGTGCTCGATAGCTTCCACAAACGCCTCGGAGCTTCCGTCCATAATTGGCGTTTCAGGGCCATCAATTTCAATCAAGGCATTATCAAGACCCATGGCGCGGATCGCGGCCATCAGGTGCTCAATGGTGGAGACACCGTTGCTGTCAGGGTCACCAATCACGGTACACAGGGCTGTTGCAGTTACAGCTTTCCAGTGTGCCGGAGTTTCGCTTGCAGCTTCATTGTCGGTTCTTTGAAAAACGATGCCCGTATGCGCTTCTGCAGGATGCATGGTGATGGATGCAGGTCGCCCGGAGTGCACTCCAATCCCGTTAAGTGTAACGCTGTCTGCAAGCGTTGTCTGTTGCGCGACACGCATTTTCATAATTAAAGCCTTTATTGATTTGGCCCAGTCATTTCTTACGCTGATTGGCCACTATCTGAATTGCCCCACTGATTAATCCTAAGAATACCGATAGAGTCAGTCAGATTGAAATAAAGCTTTATTACGTTTTGTAACGAAGGACTTTTTATGGGTAGTTTTGCCTAGTTAGTACCCTGAAAAACGCTGCAGCAATCCGGAGATACTCCGAATTGCTGCCGAGAGACGCGAGTTTTCAACACCTAGTTGGCTTGCCTACGTAAAAACGCAGGGATCTCCAACTGGTCATCTTCAATGGTCGAACGCTGTGCACCAACTGCACGGCCATTCTGGTCCAACTGACCGGCTGCTCCGTGGTTGCCTGCGGGTGCAGAGCCATCTGGCGCAGAGCGGAATGTTGGTGCCTGACGAGGAGTTTCAAAAGGATCACCTTCGTCACCCTCATGAGCATCCTCTGAATGTTCATCTTCACGGCGAGCCAGTCCGCCAGCCAAGCGACGCAGAAGACCCATAGGACGGCGATCTTCTTCCTCATAGTGTACATCAGAGCCACCTGTGAAAGGGGCCGCTTCAGCAACAGGAGCTGACTGAGCAGGCTTCGAAGGTTGGGCAGGCTCTACTGGGGCACTGGTTTTAACAGCCACTTCACGCTGAGCAACTGGAGGAAATTCGTCGGCACGCGGCATGCGAGGCGAAAACTCAACCTCTTCCGCGGCCGGTGGAATAAAAGGCTGGGGAACTAATGTCTCCTCAACCGTCGCAGCAGGAGTTTGCTCGTCCATGTCCTGCAAATTGCTTACCTGCTGGTCATAGCGCCGGGGCTGGTATGGAGCAATTTCCACTTCCGGATCACTGGCAGCTGCCACTGGGGCTTGCTGAGCAGGCGTTGGACGCGGAGCAGCGGGGGGCGAGGCTTTGCGCGGTGCAGCGGGCGCGGCAGCAGGCTTTGCAGCCCCTGCAGATTGTAGACGTTCAGTCAATTCCGCCAGACGTGCATCAGTAGGAGAGGCCGCGGCCTGTTCAGCCAGATCAATACCGGTCGCAACAACAGAAACCCGAATGGTGCCGGAAAGATTTTCATCAAAGGTTGCACCAAGGATGATGTTGGCATCAGGGTCCACTTCCTCACGAATACGTGTGGCAGCTTCATCCACTTCAAACAAAGTCAGGTCATTACCACCTGTAATGGAAATCAGAAGGCCGCGCGCACCTTTCATGGACGTTTCATCCAGAAGCGGGTTCGCAATTGCAGCTTCTGCAGCCTGCTGGGCACGGTTTTCACCGGAAGCCTCACCAGTACCCATCATAGCTTTACCCATACCGCGCATTATGGAGCGAACATCGGCAAAGTCCAGATTAATCAGACCTTCTTTGACCATCAAGTCTGTTACATTTGCAACACCGGAATAAAGAACCTCATCTGCCATGGAAAAGGCATCCGCAAATGTCGTCTGGGCATTTGCAATACGGAACAAGTTCTGGTTCGGAATTACAATAAGTGTATCAACGTGGCGCTGAAGTTCTTCAATTCCGGCTTCTGCAACACGCATACGGCGGCTGCCTTCAAACTGGAAAGGTTTGGTAACGACACCAACAGTCAGTATACCCTGTTCACGGGCAGCACGGGCAACAACAGGAGCCGCACCTGTACCGGTGCCCCCGCCCATACCGGCGGTGATGAACACCATATGGGAACCGGAGAGATGATCATTGATCTCGTCAATCACTTCTTCCGCAGCCGCACAGCCAACTTCTGGCTGGGATCCTGCGCCCAGACCTTCCGTTACAGCCACGCCCATCTGAATAACACGCTCGGCCTGACACAGGGCCAGAGCTTGCGCATCCGTGTTGGCAACCACAAAGTCACAGCCTTGCAGGCCAGTCGTAATCATGTTGTTGACGGCATTACCACCGCCGCCGCCGACACCGAAAACGGTGATCCTCGGCTTCAGCTCCTGAATATCAGGCATTTTCAGGTTAATTGTCATATTACCCTCGCGACCCTTTGGATAGGTCCATAGGACCTAATACCATCTCTCTCGTGCGTTCGCCCCAACCATGGCGAAATTCAACTCCAACGCCCAAGCGTTAGAAACTCTCTTTAATCCATTGCCCGAAACGGGCAAAATAATTACCTCGGCCCCCCCAGCTGCTACGAGCCGAGCGTGGTTCAAATTGTTCAATCTGCGCAACTTGCGGGTAAACCAGCAAACCCGCTGCAGCAGAATAGGCTGCCCCCTTGGCTTCATCCGGCAAACCCGAAACCCCAAGCGGACGACCCAACCGCACATTACGCCCCCAAAACCGGCGTGCGGTTTCTGAAAGTCCGGTCAGCTGAGAGGCTCCCCCCGTCAGCACAACCCTTTTTCCAACACGTCCTGCGAACCCGGATTCCACCAAACGGTCCCGAACCATTTCCATGGTTTCCTCGATACGCGGACGAATAACGCGCGTTAGCATAGCACGGGGAACTTGCGTCGGGAGATCTCCATCCACATCTACCGGTGGAACAGAGATAAAATCTGTGTCATCCACAGCGCTGTGCAATGCAGAGCCATAAAGTGTCTTGATCCGCTCCGCATCCTCCAGCTTGGTCGAAAGCGCCTGTGCTATATCTGTCGTAACATGTTGTCCGCCAATGCCAATGGCGTCCAGATGGACCATTTGCCCATCTGCAAAAATCGAAATCGTTGTCGTCCCGCCTCCCATGTCGATACAGGCAACACCCAGTTCCATCTCGTCTTCTACAAGACAAGCCAAACCAGATGCATAAGGCGTGGCGACCAGCGTTTCAACGTTTAGGTGTCCTCTTTCGATACACAGTTCCAGATTACGCACAGGTAGAATATCTGTGGTGACCACTTGCATGTCCACACCCAGCTTGCGTCCCATCATACCGCCCGGGTTACGCATACCGCTATTTCCATCCAGACTGTAGGAGATTGGCAGGGAATGCATAATGGCCCGCCCCTCAGTCACCGTATGGGAGGATCCTGCCGACAGAACCCTCTGGATGTCATTATCTGAAACGCTTTCGTTTTTAAGGGGAACGCTGGCTGTGAAAATTTCGCTTTGCAAGCGGCCACAAGTTACACTTGAAATCAGGGATTCAACGCGAACCCCGGCCATTCTCTCCGCTTTATCAACTGCACGGCGAATGGCTTTTTCCGCCAAGGCCAGTTCCACAACACCGCCGCCGCGCACACCCTCCGAGCGCTGATAGCCATAGCCGAGAATTTCAATCGCGTGGGAGCGCCCTTCAAGCAGCTCCCCCTCTTCCGCAGGCTTAAGGCGGGCAATCAGGCAACAAACCTTTGTAGAACCCACATCCAGAACAGAAACAACGGAACTGCGCCTGCTGGAAAGCGGGCGCATACGGGGTAGATAAATTATGTTCTTTTTCCCCGTACTCATGTATCGGCCCCTATTTTGGAGCGGCTCGGGCGTGCCTTGATCGCGGCTTTGCGCCTGAGGGCAGCGGCTTCGGAAAGCCGAACCACAACCCGGTCATTTAAACGCAAATCAATCGCCACAATATCTCTACTCAGTAGTCCACCCTCTTTATCCAAACGAGTGAGTTCACTCAAAGCTGCAAAAATGCCGATTTCCGGCAAACGGACGGTAATTCCGTTTTCAAGGTTCAAATCCCAGCGACGATCCGAGATAAGGCTGGCTGCGCGGACTCTGGAGCGAAGTTCAGGAAAGCGTTCCAACTCCAGCATAATTTCTCCTGCGCGCCGCTGCGCCCCGTGGTGCACCACCCGCAACAGGTTTGCATAGCGCCCATCCACTTCATCTGTAATCACTTCTCCCTGTTCGTTGATCACCGAAATAATGTCCCCCCGCTGCCATAGCGCGTAAGGAACCTGTTCATCAATCTTGATCTTCAGCGTACCGGGGAAAAGCTTTTGAATACTAACGCTTTTTATCCATGAAATCTTCTCAAGGCGCTCTCGCGCCGAATATGCATCAAAAAGTATCAAAGATGGCCGGTCTTCCAGCTCCAGCGCCTCCAGAATCTGGAACTCTGCCACCCTCTGAAGGCCATCCAGTTCGATTTCATCCACGGCAAACCCGAGGGAAGCGGTAACTGATTCGGAAAATGCACGCCCGTGCCCGCCCAAAACGATACCATATCCAGCGGAAAGCAACAGAAAACCCAGCGCTCCGGCTGGCCCTGCCCATCGGGGCAGAAAAGCAAAAAAACCCTCAACCCCATGAGGGGATCGTTGGTGCAGACGAGACACACCTGAACGTGGCCCGAGTAGTGCCCGGGTGAAGCCAGATGAACGCCAAACGCCTAATTTTGCCTTTATCTTCCGCAACTTGCGTCCTCCACCATCCAACTTACCAGTTCTTTGAATTTGTAGCCGGCGTGTGCCGCCATTTCAGGAACAAGCGAAGTTGGTGTCATGCCTGGTTGTGTGTTTACTTCAAGACAGATCAGCTCACCTGTACCGCTAGGTCCATCATCAAGCCGAAAATCAGCCCGTGAAATACCGCGGCAACCCAAAGCTTCATGTGCCTTAACACTTAGTTTCTGTAGTTCTTGGTAAACAGGAGGTAAAATTTCCGCAGGAAGTATGTGCTGAGACCCACCGGGAACATATTTGCTATCATAATCATAAAAGCCATGCCCAAGTGGCACGATCTCGATCACGTCCAGCGCTTTGCCGTCCATCACAGCACAGGTCAGTTCCCTACCGGGAATAAACCGCTCCACCATCACCATGTCCTCATGGGACCAGTCATGACGGGTTAGCTCTTGTGGAGGGTGTTCCTGATCCTCGCGAACGATCAAGACGCCAAAGCTTGAACCTTCGCTGATGGGCTTCACCACATAAGGCGGTTTCATCACATGCGACTTCGCCGCCACAAAACGGTTTACGATAAACTCTTCGGCCACGGGAACGCCTGCCGCCTGCATGATAGCTTTGGCTTTCACCTTGTTCATAGCCATTGCAGAGGCCATGACACCCGAATGGGTGTAGGGAATTTCCAGAATCTCCAAAATGCCCTGAATACAGCCGTCTTCGCCAAAAGGACCATGCAGGCCGTTAAACACCACATCGGGCTTCAGGTTCTTCAAAACCTCAGCAATATTGCGGTCCACATCAACGCGGGTCACTTTGTAGCCAGCACTTTCCAGTGCATCGGCGCAGGCATTGCCAGAGCTCAAAGACACGGGCCGCTCGGAAACCCATCCACCCATCAATACGGCAACATGCTTGCTCATGTTAAAGCTCTTCTTTCATCGCACCTAGAAATGGCTCCACGCCCTGCCCGTCCTTAAACAGGCCAAGACGTTTAATTTCCCATTCCAGCTCAATACCGGTTGTTTCAAGAGCGCGGGCCCGAACGGTTTCCCCAAGGCTTTCCAGATCGAATGCACTTGCCCCCTCAACGTTCAACATAAAGTTGCAGTGCAATTCCGACATTTTTGCGCCGCCGATTTGCAATCCACGGCATCCAGCGGCATCAACCACTTTCCAGGCGCTGTTATCCTCAGGATTTTTGAATGTAGAGCCGCCAGTTTTCTCGCGAATGGGCTGAGCCTTCTCGCGGTGGGCAATAACTTCGGCGATTTCCTTGCGGACGTCTTCCTCGCTCTGGTGGTAGCCCTCAAACACCGCACTGGTGAAAATCATAGATTTAGGAGCGCTGCTGCGGCGATAGGCGTATCCCATCTCCTCGTTTGTCAGCGTCACCAGTTCCCCCTCACGGGTGACACCGCTCACACTCACAACACGGTCTTTGGTCTCCGTGCCATGGGCACCCGCGTTCATACGCAGGGCACCGCCTACAGCACCGGGAATACCGGCATAAAAGGCAAAGCCACCCAGTTCATGCTTGGCAGCCACTTCCGCCAGCTTTTTATCGGGAACGCTCGCCCCCACTTTCAAGCGGTGATGGCCCAAATGCTCTATTTGCCCGAAGCCTTTCATGGGCAGGCGGATCACAACGCCTTCAATACCGCCATCACGGACCAGAAGGTTGGAGCCAAGCCCCACAACGGTCACGGGCACATCTACGGGCAGCGCCTTCAGGAATACGGTAAGGTCCAACTCATCGGCTGGCTGGAACAACAACTGCGCTGGCCCACCCACACGAAACCATGTGATACTTGAGAGCATTTGGTTGGGCACAAGGCGGCCGCGAATTTCATCGCGGACATCCCCAAGACGTGGCAGAAGATCGGGGAATTCCATTAATTGTTCTCCCCCGCATACTGCGCCAGTTTTTCCGGCAATTGAGCCGCCCACAGCGTGATATTTCCAGCGCCTAGGCACACGACGAAATCACCGTTTTGCGTGAGGTTTGCAATCTTTTCCGGCAGGTCCAATGGCCCATTGATGGCGTGGACCGAACGGTGGCCTCCCGCTTTCAGCCCTGAAACCAGATCGGACTGCTCCGCCCCTTTGATAGGTGCTTCGCCCGCTGCGAAAATCGGCGAGACAATCACACTGTCCGCATCGTTAAAGCAGGCACAAAACTCGTCAAACAGGCTTTCAAGGCGGGAATAGCGGTGCGGCTGCACCACAGCCACCACTTTACCATCTGTTGCCTCACGCGCGGCATGCAGTACGGCTTTAATCTCAACAGGGTGGTGCGCGTAATCATCAAAAATCTCGACACCGTTCCAGCTGCCAGTTCTGGTAAAGCGGCGCTTCACACCGCCAAAACCGGCAAGCCCTTTGCGGATCTGCTCACCGGAAATACCAAGCTGGTGGGCAACAGCAATGGCCGCTGTGGCGTTGGCCACGTTGTGCAAGCCCGGCATAGGCAGAACCAGCTGTTCAAGCGTTTCTTCCACGCCGCTTTGCCGGTCACGGATTTGAACGTTGAAGATTGCTTTTGCCCCGTTCATTGTAACATCAGAAAAGCGCACATCAGATTGCGGATTACTGCCGTAGGTCACGATCTTGCGATCTTCAATCTGCCCTACAAGCGCCTGCACTTCAGGATGATCCAGATACATGACTGCAAAGCCATAGAACGGCACATTTTCGACAAACTGGGCGAAGGCTTTACGCACGCCATCAAAATCACCGTAATGGTCCAGATGCTCTGGGTCGATATTGGTCACAACCGCCACATCCGCCGGAAGCTTTACAAACGTCCCGTCGGATTCATCGGCTTCCACCACCATCCAGTCACCGGAACCCATGCGGGCATTGGTTCCATAGGCGTTGATGATCCCGCCGTTGATGACAGTGGGGTCCATTTCCCCTGCGTCCAGCAAGGCCGAAACCATAGAGGTGGTTGTGGTCTTTCCATGGGTGCCGCCAATTGCAATGGCTTGCTTGAAACGCATGAGCTCGGCCAGCATTTCAGCGCGGCGCACCACCGGCAAGTGGCGCTCGCGGGCAGCTTTCAGCTCCACGTTTTCGCCCTTGATGGCGGAAGAAATCACAACAACGGCAGCGCCCTCGATGTTTTCCTCACGGTGCCCCACCATCACCTTGATGCCTTTTTCACGAAGGCGCTGCACATTTGCATTCTCAGACATGTCCGAGCCCTGCACTGTATACCCCAACGTGCTGAGTACTTCGGCAATTCCACTCATGCCGATACCGCCGATACCGACGAAATGAACCGGACCAATGTTAACTGGCATTTTCATAGGGTTAGTCCCCTTGTGTTCTGTGTGGCGGCATGGCTGCAACGTCTTCAACCAAATCGGCGAGACGGGAAACCGCATCCGGTTGTCCCTTCGTTTTTGCAGCCTGTGCCGCAGCACTTAATGTTTCAGGAGATCCCATCAGGCGGCGCAGTTCTTCTGCCAGCCGCTGCGGGCTCAAATCTTTTTGGGCGATAGACCACGCACCGCCAGCTTCTTCCAGAACCTTGGCATTGTTGCCCTGATCATTATCAATAGCACCGGGCAGCGGCACCAGAATGGACGGCCTGCCAATTGCGGCCAGTTCACAAACGGTCGTTGCACCAGCACGCGAGAGAACAAGATGCGCGGCGCTGATATGGGCGGGAAGGTCTTTAAAAAACGGGGCCAGCTGGGCGGCAATGCCAAGTTCGCGGTAGGTGGCTTCCACCCGCTCCAGATCTTCCGGTCGGCACTGCTGTACAATGGCAAGGCGGGAGCGCTCTTCACTTGTGAGCAAGCCAAGCGTTTGGGGCATAACCTGCGAGAAGAACCTTGCACCTTGACTGCCACCAGTGACTAACAGGTGGAACGAGCCGCCCACCTCCGGTGTATGGTAGGCCACATTGGAAACCGCCAGCACGTTATCGCGCAAAGGGTTACCCGTAGTCACCGCTTTGGCCTTCAATGCAGGCTCCAGTTGTTTAAGCTCGAAAGTGGTTGCCAGCGCACTCACACCCTTGGCAAGCATGCGGTTGGCTCTGCCCATCACCGAATTGGCTTCATGCAAAATGGAGGGCAAGCGCGCAAGACGCGCTGCAAACATGGGCGGGAATGTGGGATATCCTCCAAACCCGATAATCACAGTGGCATTTGAGCTGCGAATAATCTTGTAGGCTTGAAGCGTCCCCTTAAGCAGCTTGAAAAGTGTTTTTGCCAAATTCAAGGGATTGCGTCCCCGAATGGTTTCACTTTCAATCAGGTGAACTTTTTCCGCCGGAAAGGCCGAGCCGTATTTATCTGCCCGCTCATCAGTCAGGAGCTCCACAGCATAGCCCCTGCGCCCCAGCTCTTGCGCCAAGGCTTGAGCTGGAAACAGGTGCCCACCTGTTCCTCCTGCTGTCAGCAAAATCTTCGGCTTCATTCCTTTAATAACTCCAACTTTTAAAACTTAAGTAACGGACTGTGTATGTATGGCTGAGCGCGAAATTTTCCGGGTCTGACGTGGCCGTGCCCTGCGGCGGGACAGCGCCAAAACAAACCCCATGGTCAGCGCCAAAGCCAGCAATGAAGACCCACCATAGGAAATAAATGGAAGCGTCATTCCCTTAGCCGGAATAAGGTTCAAATTCACAGCCATATTGATGCAGCTTTGCAGCCCGAACATCATCACTAAACCCGAAATTGCCAACCGGTTGAACGGATCACTGTCCAACGTGGCACTGCGTAGTCCGCGTAGAACCACAAACGCAAACGCGATGACAAGGCACAGGCAGATCACAATGCCGTACTCTTCCGCCACCACTGCGAAAATGAAATCCGTGTGACTATCAGGCAAGATACGTTTCACGGTCCCCTCTCCCACACCGCGCCCGAACCAGCCGCCAGCCAGAAAGGAATCCAGAGCCTTGTCTATCTGGTAATTGTCTCCTGAAGAAGGGTCCATAAACCGCATCACACGCCCGCGCACGTGCGGCAGGTAGGTGTATCCGGCAACCATGCCGCCAAGCCCCCCAAGGCCCATGGGTACAATGGCATACCAGGACAAACCGTTCAAAAAGAACAAACCGCAAAACACAACGGTGAGCAACATGGTCTGCCCAAAATCGGGCTGGGCCACGAGAAGAGCCACAACAATTGCATAAAGAAGAAAAGAGATAATCCCGCCCGGTACTTCCGGCCGCTTCCTCGCCTCGGTCAAGCAAAAGGCAACCAGAACAACCAGCGCCGGTTTAATAAATTCGGAAGGCTGAATGGAAAAGCCAAATATGGAGAACCACCGCCGCGCCCCTTTGATCTCCACACCCGTAAACATAGTCGCGACCATTAACAGGCCAGCGCCAATGAAAACAGCCAGAGCCACCCTGCGCACCATTCGCGAGGACATGGACGAGACACCAAGCAAAATCACCAGAGAGGGGATCAAATAGAGCGCTTGGCGTTTCACAAAGTGGTAGGGATCTTCAATGCCGATACGCTCTGCAACGGCAGGACTGGCGGCAAGCGAAAGCACAATGCCCGATGCCATGAGTACAAAAATACCCAAAAGCATGTAGCGGTCAATTGTCCAAAGCCATTCGGCAAACGCGCTGCGGTCAGTCCTTGAAACCATTTAGGCCTCTCCCCCTTGTGCAAGCAAGCGCAGGCATTTCTGGCTCACCGCTTCAAAAGCATCCCCTCGAATTTCAAAATTGGCATATTGATCAAACGAGGCGCAGGCAGGAGACAGCAAAACAGCAACCTCAACGCATTTGTCTGTAGCTGCCTCTCGGCTTGCAGCAGTTACCGCCTCATCCAGCCCCCCAAAGGTCTGGCAATCCATCTGCCCTTCCACGGTTTTGGCAAAGTCATCAGCAGCCTCACCAAAGAAGTAGGCTTTAGCCACCTTCGGGAAGTACTCCCGCAGGCTCTCAATACCACCAGATTTTTGCCGCCCGCCCGCCAGCCAGTAAATTCTGTCAAAGCTTGCCAGTGCATGGGCTGTAGCTTCCGCATTGGTGGCCTTGCTGTCATTTACAAACAACACATGCCCATGTTGTCCGACCAGTTTCAGGCGATGAGCAAGGCCGGGAAAGCTCTTCAAACCCTCCTGAATTTCCTCCATGCCCAGCCCAAGTGCTGCAGCGGTGCTAAGGGCAGCGGCAGCGTTTTGCGCATTGTGGCTACCCCGAAGGCTCAAAATTCCCGCAAGTTCAGCCGCCTCCAGACTCTCGCCTTCAACGCTTTCAAAAAGCGCGGAGCCTTGCGCATAAACTCCGTTCTTAACGGTGTTTATGCACGAAATGCGCTCAACAGCCGCGTCTTTTTCTTCCAAACGCCCGGCAATGGCCGCACAGAGCTCGTCATCCACTCCCACAACAGCCAGCCGGCTTCCTTTCACCAGACGCTCTTTGATGGCCGCATAATTTTCCAAGGTGCCGTGCCGGTCCAGATGATCTGGCGACAGGTTCAGTAAAATACCAACGTCCGGAGTCAGGCTGGGCGCAAGGTCAATCTGGTAACTGGAGCATTCAACCACATAGACCCTATCTTCGCTGAACGGGTCCAGATCCAGAACAGGGCGGCCAATGTTGCCGCCCATCTGCACGTCCATGCCCGCACTTTGCAAAATGTGCGCAATCAATGCTGTTGTAGTGGATTTACCGTTGGTGCCGGTAATGGCCACGAAAGCGGCTTCAGGACACACGGCTTCACGTTCAAGGTTAAACAGCTCAATATCGCCGATTACATCAACGCCCTCTGCTTTTGCCGCCTTCACCACCCAATGGGGTTCAGGGTGCGTCAGCGGCACACCGGGTGCCACCACCACAGCGGCATAGCGGGAAAAGTCTGCATCATGCAGATCAATGGCATCAAGGCCAGCGTCAAGTGCTGCGTCTACACGCTCAAGACTATCGTCCCAAACGTCTACACGCGCACCGCCTGCTTGAAGCGCCTTGGCTGTCGCCAAGCCCGATCCACCCAGGCCGAACAGGGCCACTTCACGGCCTTTGAATATGGTAATCGGGATCATCGCAGGCCGCCCCCTAGCGCAGTTTCAAGGTTGCAAGCCCGATGAGAGCCAGCACCACAGCAATGATCCAGAAGCGGATCACAACTTGCGATTCAGTCCAGCCCAAATGCTCGAAATGGTGATGGATCGGTGCCATTTTAAACACCCTCTTGCCAGTGAGCTTGAAGGAGGCCACCTGAACAATCACCGAAACAGCTTCCAGAACAAACAGGCCGCCAACAATTGCCAGAACAACTTCATGTTTTGTGGCAACTGCAATGGCACCCAGCATGCCACCAAGGGCAAGAGATCCAGTATCACCCATGAAGATGGCGGCGGGCGGCGCATTGAACCACAAGAAGCCAAGCCCTGCGCCAATGACAGCACCGCAGATAACAGCCAGCTCTCCCGTTCCCGGCACATGGTGAATTTGCAGATAGTCCGCAAACACGGCGTTACCCGTGAGGTATGCAATCAAGGCAAAGGAGGCAGCGGCAATCATTACCGGTACAATGGCAAGGCCGTCCAGACCATCGGTCAGATTCACCGCATTGCCTGCGCCCACCACCACGAAGGCGGCGAAGGGCACGAAGAAAATACCGAAGTTGATGGTCAGCTGTTTGAAGAACGGAAAGCCGATGGACGTTGAGAACGGTTGCGCATCCAGCAAAGTCACCGCATAGGCAGCGCCCCCAGCAATGGCAAACTCCAGAGCAAGGCGCGTTTTACCGCTAAACCCCTTATGGGAAGAACGGCTCACCTTAAGATAATCATCGTAAAAGCCGATCATGCCAAACCCGATGGTCACACCCAGTACAATCCATGTGTAAGGATTTGCAAGGTTTGCCCAAAGAAGAGTCGCCACGATCATGCCGGACATAATCATGAGCCCGCCCATGGTCGGCGTACCCTTTTTGGTCAGCAAATGGCTCTCAGGCCCATCTTCGCGTATTGGCTGACCACCATTTTGGCGAAGGCTCAGAGCAGAGATGATTTTCGGCCCAAAAAGAAACACGAATAGAAGCGCCGTCATAATCGCGCCGCCTGTGCGAAACGTTATGTAGCGAAAAATGTTTAGTGCCGAGAACTGATCCGCAAGTTCCCCGAGAAAGTATAGCATTCAAAAAGTCCTCAAGCCGTTTCCGGCTTTACCTCACTGGGAAATTTCTGTTTCAAGGCGTCCACGAGTGGCCCCATCCGTGTTCCAAGTGATCCCTTAATCATAACAATATCGTTGGGACGAACGTCGGCCAGCAGCCGCTCGCGCAAGTCCTGTGACGTTTGTGCATAAGCTCCGCGCAGGCTGTCAGGCAAGCGTTCCCACAGTCTCTCCATGTGTGTACCCACACAATAAACGCAGTCGACTTTTGACTGCGTAATTTCACGCAGTAAATTTACATGGAAGCGGGCGGATTTATCCCCCAGCTCCAACATGTCCCCAAGGACTGCAATTTTGCGTCCACGCCGCTCGGGCACCTGTGCGCCCAGCAGTTCCAGCGCCGCTTTCATACTCGCAGGATTGGCATTATAGCTTTCATCAAAAAGCGTTGCCGAACCCCCAGCCAGTTGAAGCTGGTAGCTTTGGCCCCGCCCTTTTGGAGCCCGCATTTCTGCAAGAGCCAGCGCACCAAGTGCAAGATCTGCCCCCAGCGCTTGAACACCTGCCAGAACGGCAAGGGAATTGATCACATGGTGCGCCCCGGGAGCGCCGATCTTATAGGTAATTTCATGGCCCAAAACGGTTGCTGTCAGGCAGCTTCCCTCCTGGTTTTCGGCAATTTTGCCAGCGTGGCTGTCGGCCCCACTGCCAAAGCCGAACGTGACGACGCGCTTGATACCCTCAACGCTTGCCAGATACCGAAGCAAATCATATTGCCGGTTGTCTCGGTTCAAAATGGCAACACCGCCCGGCTCCAGTCCTTTGAAGATCTCCGCTTTGGCCTTGGCGATCTGCTCAACGGAATCAAAGGCGGCAAGGTGCACCGGCTCCACAGTGGTAATAATCGCCACATGCGGGCGCACCATCTTGGTCAGCGGTGTAATTTCGCCAGAGTGGTTCATTCCAATTTCAAAGATGCCGAAATCCGTATCCGCAGGCATGCGGGCCAGAGTTAAAGGAACGCCCCAGTGGTTATTGAAGGAAGCAACCGGCGCATGGGCTTTGCCTGAGGCAGAAAGCGCCAGACGCAAAGCTTCTTTGGTACCCGTCTTACCAACGGAACCAGTCACAGCAATTACACGGGCATTGGTGCGCTCACGCGCAGCGACACCCAGCCGCTCCAGCGCCCGCAGCACGTCTTCCACAATCAGGTAAGCGCCGCTATATTGAAGGATATCCGAGTGCGCTTCATCCACAACGGCAATAGCCGCTCCCTGCTCAAGGGCCGCATTGGCAAAGTCATGCCCGTCAAAGCGGTCTCCGGCAATTGCGAAGAAGGCATCCCCTTCTCCCACACTGCGGCTGTCAATGGAAATTCCGTTAATGATCTGGCTAGGTGTACCTCTCAGCTCACCGCCAATGGCCACGGCAAAGTCTTTCAAAGTCCAAAGAGCAGTGTCAGCCCCTTCCGGCTCGTCTTGCGCAAGCTGTGCATTGAGCAATTCCGGAGCGACATTTTCATCCCTTGGCGGAAGCGGAAGAACAATTGGCTTAATCCCGAAGCTGGTTTCAAAGGAAGGCCTTGGGGTCGGCTCTGGATCAGCCTCTACAACAGCCTCCTCCTCAGCAGGATTCTCCTCTTCAGCAAGAACCTCGTCCTCAGCGGGAAGATCGTCTTCAGCTGGCACCTCATCTTCAACTAGAGGCTCTTCATCAGCCTCTTCCGCTGCAAGACTTTCTTCTTCACCAGCAAGCTCCGGCGCATCCTCGGTTGAATGCTCTTGGTCTAACGGCGTTTCCTCGTCCGCATTCTCAACAATATCGGCTTCGGCTTCGGCTTCGGCTTCGGCTTCGGCTTCGGCTTCGGCTTCGGCTTCGGCTTCGGCTTCGGCTTCGGCTTCGGCTTCGGCTTCGGCTTCGGCTTCGGCTTCGGCTTCGGCTTCGGCTTCGGCTTCGGCTTCGGCTTCGGCTTCGGCTTCGGCTTCGGCTTCGGCTTCGGCTTCGGCTTCGGCTTCGGCTTCGGCTTCGGCTTCGGCTTCGGCTTCGGCTTCGGCTTCGGCTTCGGCTTCGGCTTCGGCTTCGGCTTCGGCTTCGGCTTCGGCTTCGGCTTCGGCTTCGGCTTCGGCTTCGGCTTCGGCTTCGGCTTCGGCTTCGGCTTCGGCTTCGGCTTCGGCTTCGGCTTCGGCTTCGGCTTCGGCTTCGGCTTCGGCTTCGGCTTCGGCTTCGGCTTCGGCTTCGGCTTCGGCTTCGGCTTCGGCTTCGGCTTCGGCTTCGGCTTCGGCTTCGGCTTCGGCTTCGGCTTCGGCTTCGGCTTCGGCTTCGGCTTCGGCTTCGGCTTCGGCTTCGGCTTCGGCTTCGGCTTCGGCTTCGGCTTCGGCTTCGGAAGACGTATCTTGGTCAGCTTCGCTTGCAAGAACTTCTTGCGCAATATCAGCAGTTTCTAACCCTGCACCCGCCAGTTCATCCAAAACCGCCTCAAGGCCCGCATCGAAGTCCAGATCCACTTTTGGCTCTGGCTCTGGCTCTGGCTCTGGCTCTGGCTCTGGCTCTGGCTCTGGCTCTGGCTCTGGCTCTGGCTCTGGCTCTGGCTCTGAAACTTCAACGGCAACATCGCGAAGGTCAAGTTCAAGGAACTCACCTTTAATTTCCGAAGAAATTTCAGGCACTGGATCAGCAGGAGCATCCTCGCTATTCTCCGCATCCGCTGGCGTTTCTATGAGTGAGACAGGCTCGTCCTTCTTTTCACTGCCTTGGATCAGCTCGTCCAGCTCCCTCAAACTGTCAGCCAACAGCTCCTCGGAGGCTTTCAGGTCTTCGCTCATATCCTGCAAAATATGGGTAAGATCACTGGAGTTGTGTTTCTCGTCAGAGGCCTCACTCTTAGGCTTTTCCTGCTCCCGCGTATCACCTTCCGCAGCAACCTCTTGTTCAGGTGCAGCGTCTTGCTTTACAGGCTCACCTTGCAAGTCAGATGTGAGCGCGTGCTCTTGGGAAGTAGTTTCAGGCACTTCCTGTTCCGGCTCGTCATCGTTTGACGACACTTCCTGTTCAATATCGCCTTCCTCACCCAAAATATCACCAACGCTCAGCTCAAGGCTTTCTTCCAGTGACAACACGACTTCAGAAGACGCCTCATCCTCAACCGCTCGAAGTTCTTCTAGGGCTTGTTCGGGGGACTGAGAAGCTTCTTCACCCTCCTCCGCTTCAGGTTCAGGCGGCGCAAAACTGGTAGACTCTCCCGCTTCCATCGCAGCTTCCATGGCCAGTCTTTCAACTGCAACCGTTAGCTCTTCAAGGGAGGGAACATCCCGTTCCAATTCTTTTACTGGCTGCTCCTTAGGAGTGCCTGCTGCCGTCTCTTCACTCAGCGGCTCAGCAAGCAAGCCATTGTCTTCAAGCTCATCGCCCTTGTCGCTTTCCGCTCCTGAAAGTTCCCCCAAATCCAGTTCTTCCACCAGCCCGTCAAGGTCAACAAGCGCACCATCTGCCACTGCCCCATTCTTTGCTCCAGTGACTTGGGAAAGCGCGTTTTCCTGTTCCGCCTGCAACAAGGCCCGCTTCAGCTCTTCATGGTCGGAAAAAGGAAGGACTTCATCGCCAACAATCTGGCCTGTCTCATGCCCTTTGCCAGCCACGCAAAGAACATCACCGCCGACCATCATTTCCACGGCGCGGGCAATCGCCTGCCCCCGATCACCAATTTCGATGGCAGCAGGGCAAGCATCCAGAATTTGAGCGCGAATGGCTTCAGGGTCTTCCGAGCGCGGATTATCGTCGGTTACGATGGTCACATCAGCAAGGTTTGCAGCAGCTGCTCCCATCAACGGGCGTTTGCCCGCATCCCTGTCTCCGCCGCACCCCATAACGCAAATCAAGCGCCCTTGGGTAAACGGGCGTAGAGCTGCAAGAACATTTTCAAGGGCATCTGGCTTATGGGCGTAATCCACAAACGCCAAAGCACCGTTATATTTCGAACCCACGTACTCAATCCGCCCCGGCGCGCCGGTCAAATGTTCAAGCGCTCTCATGGCGAGCGATGTCTTGATGCCCGATGCGATCGCAAGTCCTGCTGCGATCAAAGCGTTCGATACCTGGAAATCTCCGGCCAACGGCAGGACAATGGTGTAAACCCCTTCCACCGTCTCAACGCCCAGAACCTGACTAAACCCGTCTGGCACTACAGAAAGCAGGCGCAGGTTATCACCATTGGGGCCAACGGTGAACGGAATAAGCCCCCGTTCACCGGCCACTTCCAAAATACGATCGGCAAACGGGGTATCAGGATCCACCACAACAGCCGCCCCTTCCGGCAGCAGTTCCGAGAACAGCCTCAGTTTTGCCTGAAAATAGTCCTCAACCGTTTCGTGGTAATCCATATGGTCGCGGCCAAGATTGGTAAAGCCTGCCGCCATAAGGTTCACGCCATCCAGACGGAACTGGTCAAGGCCATGGCTGGAAGCTTCCATCGCCGCATGGGTGACACCGTCATTGGCCAGTTGTGCCAGATCGCGGTGCAAGGTGACCGGATCGGGTGTCGTCAGCCCGCCATAACTCTGGCCGGCTGATGTAACAGTGCCGATGGTTCCAAGACTTGCCCCGTGTACTCCGGCAAACTCGTAGATTTGGCGCACAAAAACAGCAACGGAGGTTTTCCCACTGGTTCCGGTCACTGCCACCATATTTTCCGGCTGGTGAACAGCAAAGCGGGCAGCCATATAGGCCAGCTCACGGCGCGCATCATGAGAGGCAACCAGAACAGCCTCACCTGCGTCTTTCACAACCTGATCGTTGACCTTGTCCGCATCCACCAAAATTGCAGCGGCACCAGCCTCAACAGCCTGAGCTATGAACTGGAGGCCGTCGACCCGCGAACCTTTCAGGGCAGCAAACAAAAAGCCCGGCTCAACAGCCCGACTGTCAGCGGTAAGGCCAAGAATATCAACTTTATCGCCATTTTCTGGCTGAACGGCGGTTTCAATTACATCTTTTAACAGCATGGCGTTGATATGTCCGGCCTATAAGTCTTCAATATGGCGTCCGCGCTCTTCATGGGCGCAGCAACCGACTTTCCCCAAAATTTTCACGCCGCTAAAATTTCACGGCGATCGTTTCTCCGTCCTCGGCAAAGTTAGGCTTCACCCCAAGCATTGGCGCAATTCTGCGAATGACAGCAGCAGTCGTTGGAACAGCATTCCAACCGGCAGTGGCGTAGTTCTGCCCCTCCAGTTTTTGCGGCTCATCAAGCGAAATCAGCACGACGTATTCAGGGTCTGCCATAGGGAATGCGGAAAGGAAACTGTTAAGGTAAAGTCCCTCCACATATTTACCGTTAACCACTTTTTGAGCGGTCCCCGTTTTTCCGCCCACATCATACCCGGGAACAGCTGCCTTACGACCAGACCCCTTCAGCACATTTAAGCGGTTTAAATAGCGAATCGCATCACTGGTTTCTTTGGAAACCGCCCGTGTTGCCACCTTCTGCGCCTGCTCTTGCGTGCGGGGAAAGAATGTAGGGTTGATGAGCTGCCCGCCATTCACCAGTGCCGCTGCCGCCGTTGCCGTATGCATTGGGGTTACAGAGATCCCGTGACCGAAGGAAATGGTCATGGCAGCCAGTTCATTCCACTTTGGCGGCATCAGGGGCCGCGCCCTCTCGGGAATTTCTGTATCCAGAGGCCTCGTCATGCCCAGCCGTGTCAAAAAGTCCTTTTGCGCTTCCACTCCTGCCGCAAGCATCATCCGTGCGGTGCCGATATTGGAGGAAAACACGAAGATTTCCGGAACAGACAGAACCCGCCGTTTGCCGTGAAAATCATTGATGGTTTTGCCGGAGACCCGAATAGGTTTGGTGGCGTCAAAGCTGTCATCTATTGACACTTTGCCGCTATCAAGCGCCATTGCCACCGTAATCCCCTTGAACACGGAGCCCATCTCGAAAACACCGGCGGTTGCCCTGTTCAGGCGATCAGGTCTCAACGCCTCTTGACGGTCATTGGGATCATAATCGGGCAAAGACGACATGGCGATCACTTCGCCGCTGTTCGCCTTCAGCACAATACCAACAGCAGCCTTTGCCTTGTAAAGCTCAAGCGCCCGCTCCAGCTCGTCCCGCACCGCATACTGCACCCGCAAATCCATGGAAAGCCGAACAGGTTCCAAAGAGGTATCGGTGGCAAATCCCAACTCGCGCAGGTCTTTCAGCCACGCACCGTCAATGTATTTCTCGATACCGGAAATACCTTTGCCATCCACATCCACAGTACCAAGAATATGGCCAGCGGTGCGGCCACCGGGATAAA
Source organism: Pseudovibrio sp. M1P-2-3 (assembly GCF_031501865.1). Classification (NCBI taxonomy): domain Bacteria; kingdom Pseudomonadati; phylum Pseudomonadota; class Alphaproteobacteria; order Hyphomicrobiales; family Stappiaceae; genus Flexibacterium; species Flexibacterium corallicola. Next base: position 841,221 of record NZ_JARRCW010000001.1, on the reverse strand, counting down.
AGCGTTTGCGCCCTTCTGTAAAGCCCACGCCCGGCAAGCCAAGCTGATGGATCTCCTCGCGCTGCGCAACAGAAATTTCACGCTTCAGCCAGATAAAGCCAGCATTACTCTTTAAGCGGGCCTCTATCTTGGGTGTATCCAGCTCCGGCAATACGGAAACCAGCCCCTCAAACACCTCATCCGCATCCGGAATTTTGCGCGGCTCGGCATAAAGGGAGGCGCTTTTGATGTCTGTGGCAAGAATTTCGCCATTCCGGTCTAGAATATCCGGACGCGACGCCTGCAAATTGGATTGGGAAGACGCATAGGACTCGCCTGTTTCGGGGGGCTGCAACCCCAAAACCACCAGCCGACCAGCAATCGCTACAAAGACAACAGAAAATGCCAGCATGGCAATGAAAATGCGAGATTTGGAAGGACCACGCCCCGCCACCGGGTTTCCCCCTTGAGAAAAGTGCGACGCATACCGATTGGAAGGGCTTTTAGGCAAATCCATGAAAAGCTCCTATTGAATATCGGGAAGCTTGCCCGCGTAGCCACCCATGCTGTCCGCCGCAACCGGCTCCAGCAGAACAGGCTTCACAGGAAGCGCTTCAACGGTTGTAATTTTCTCGGCACTCAAAGGCTCAAGCTGAAGATAGGTGTTGTAGCGATCAACCACACCTTGCAAACGGGAGGGCTGGTTCAAAGCGCTCCACTGTGCGCGGTACCACTGGATATCATCGCGCTCTTTCTGGATGTCTCGTTTAAGCTGCGCAACACGTTCCGTCAGGTGCTCCGCCGACATTTTAATGTCGTATACGGCAACGGCCCCCACAATAACCGCAAGCAAAAAGACAACGTTAATAATACGCAGCAAAACGTCAGCCTCCCAACCCTTCGAACGCCGCCAGACGCGGAACGCCTGCCCCATGAATATCCAATTCCCGTGCAGGAGCCTCCAACCTGCGTGCCGCCCGCAATCGGGCAGAGCGCGCTCTCGGATTTCCTGCAACTTCCTCGTCGCTGGCATCTTGATTACCCTTCACCACATATTCAAATGTGGCCGGTGGCACATCCACCTCGGGCATATGCCGCGACCCGCCCCCACGGGTCTTGGTCCGGTCTGCCAGAAAACGCTTCACGATACGATCTTCAAGACTATGGAACGTCACCACCACAAGACGGCCACCGGGCTTAAGAATTCGCTCCGCTGCCGCCAGCGCGCCCGCTGCCTGATGCAATTCCCCGTTCACATAAATGCGCAGAGCCTGAAACGTTCTGGTTGCAGGGTGGATACCCGGTTTCTTGGGGTTACGCCCCACAACCTTTTCCACCACCTTGGCCAGCTCCAGCGTACGCTCGAACGGCTTTTCCTCTCGCGCCCGGCAAATAGCCGCGGAAACTGCGGAGGCCCGCTTTTCCTCGCCAAGCAAGCCGATAATACGGGTCAGGTCTTTGCGTTCCATCTGGTTGACTACATCTGCAGCACTTGGCCCCGCCTGCTCCATACGCATATCCAAAGGCCCGTCACCGCGGAACGAAAAGCCCCGCTCCGGCTGGTCCAGCTGCATGGAGGAAACACCCAAGTCCATCACAACGCCGTCCACGCCCTCAAAGCCAAGATCACGGGCATGGGCATCCAGATCAACAAACTGCCCGTGCACAAGCTTCAGTTTACCATCTGATTCTTTTAGGAGAGGTTGACCACCGGCAATTGCATCGGGATCGCGGTCAATGGCAACAACAGTGCTGCCAGCTTGTAAAAACCTTGAGGTATAACCACCAGCACCAAAGGTCCCGTCAACTATAACCTCTCCCGGCATGGCATCCATTGCTGCCACAACCCGGTCCAGAAGAACAGGAATGTGACGGGTTGGTCCGCCAGCGCCATTGGATGTTCCATTGTCGCTACCTGTCATCACTCCGGTCCTTCTGTGTTCATTCCGGCAGCTCCGCCGCCTGACAGAACTGCAAGTGCCCGCTTCATTGCTTCTTCGCGGTGCGCCTTAAACTTTTCAGGTGCCCAAATCTGAAATTTGAACCCCTGCCCTACAAATGTGACCTCCTGATCAATGCCTGTATGTGCACGAACCATATCGGACAGAACCACGCGCCCGTCCCGATCCACCTTCAAGGTTTCACTAGCTCCAAACAGCGCGGTGGACAGAGCATCATACTCCAGAGACAGCGTTGAAAATCCGTCGAGTTTCTTTTGAATTTCACCCACGAGACCGTGCCCGCCCGCATCGACAGCTTCTTGAAACGGAGAGGGAAAGCAGTAAAGCCCCTCAAATCCGTCCTTCGCCAACGCCGCACGGAAAGGTGCAGGGATCGAAACACGTCCCTTGGCATCCACCCGATTGGTGTAGTGCGATACGAAGCCTGACATAAGTCCCTCGATGCGCGTGCAGCCCGAATGGGCGCGCCGTTCTTTCAAAAAATTACAAGACTAGAATGCTATTCCCCACCCACGCGTTGAACCGATCGAAACAAATCGGATTTCTACGGGATACTATGGGATAACATGGGACAGCATGGGACGTCAATAAAATGCCCCCATTTCGGCTGGTTAAGTTTTGCAAGGGTGCCGCAAAGGGAATTGCATGGGTTTCAATATAGCCATGATGGGATTTTATCCTTGTAATACAAAGATTTATGTTATCTTACTATTTGGATAAATCGTGGGGATAGCGGTTGAAACCTACGGGTAACATCGCCTTTAAGGTGAGATTTTCTTCGTATTTTTATTACGTAAACTTCGGTGAAAATTTGCTAAAATTTTACAGATCTATGGGATTTGACGGGTGTGTGGGGCAATTTCCCAGAGAATCCCAGAGAGCCCCAATCACGCGATAATATGCCCCTCAAATGGCCCAAGCCTCCCTATTCAGGCCCTGCTTGCCTCTCGTTCAGTTGTCATCTCCCTTGAGAACCGCACTCGATAAGGTAGCGATCGATGATCCAATCTAGAAACGTAGAGGCGCATACACCCAATATGATCGCAAAGGGGGCGACTTTTTTGATTCCCTCCCACCACAAGGGCAGAAAGGAAGCACCTTGCGCCAGATTAAGGCCAACCATAATTGCCGACATACCGGTTATCATGACCGTCAGCATACCAGCGGTCATTATGTATTTCTTATATTTGAGCGGAATTCGTTTCATGCGCTAAACCTCATTTACTTCTATCCTGTCATGGGATTTAATCATTCGCATCTGTCGTTCATAGACACAACATCGTAAGTTAATATTTCAAATATGAAATCATTAGACCTAAACTCACTCCATCGCTTCTACTTAGCTGTAAAGCTGGGAAGTCTGGCGAAGACCGCAAGTGTTTTAAAGGTCTCACCCGCCACCATGTCACGCAGCCTGACACAGCTGGAGGATGAACTGGGGTCAAAATTGATCCACCGCAACTCCAAACAGTTCCGATTGACTGCCGAGGGCGAACGTTATTATTCCAAGCTCAGCCCTCTACTGGAACAGCTGGATGAAGACCTTGCCGTATTACAGGATGAGGAATACGACCTTTCCGGAAAAATTCGCTTCTCTTGCCCTGAGACCCTTTATATTTCGCAGGTTCATGCTTGGATTTGCGAGTTCATGCAGCTTCACCCGAAAGTACGTATAGAGGTGGCCTTCACCTACTCCGAGCAAGATCATATCTCCAGCCGCATTGATCTTGGCATCACACTCAACTCCCCTCAGGCACCAGAGCTGGTCCAACGTAAACTTTTGGAAAAGTCCTACTGGATCGCAGCAGCCCCTGACTATCTATCTCGTGTCGGAACCCCGCAAAATGCAGGTGAGCTTGCCCAGTTCGACACCATAGGGATGGATAGTGAGGAGCTATGGATCTTTGAGGGCGCTGGAAAAGACAGGAAAGTTGCGGTTCAGCATCGTCTGGCCCTTCACAGCCTGCGTGCGATTGTAGATTCCGCCATTCTTGGCCTTGGCATTTGCCGTACCCCCAAAAACCTCATTGCGCCTGCAATCAGGGAGGGGAAGCTTGTGAGAGTGCTGGAGTATGAGACCGTTAAGCCTCAACCACTTTATCTCGTGACAACTCATAGGAAACTGATACCGGCTAGAGTGCGTAGCCTGAGAGATTTTATCCAACGTAAAGCAAAGAGTGACCTGCGCCAATGGACATAGACTGGGGCCCGTACCTTTCCTCAACGACCTCACTTCCGCACCGACCTGAAACAGAGTTGGCAGTGAAAGCCAACCAATCCCCCACTCGTACAGCGATAGATTGTGGATGCGGAGCAGGCCGGGATATTGCCTACCTCAGGGAGCAAGGTTATCAGACCTTCGGTTTTGATAGTGATGTTGCAACTGTCGATGTGTGCAAGCACCGCTTCGCGGACGACAATTCAGTCACCATCTCGCACGCGAGTTTTGAAACCTACGAGCCCCCGCAGGCAAGTTTAATTCTAGCCCATTCCAGCCTGTTCTTTTGCCCCCGATATACCTTCGAAATTTTCTGGGATAAAATCCTTAAATCTCTCGAACCCAAAGGGGTAATCAGCTGCAATTTCCTAGGTCAAAAAGACAGCTGGCTGGGAAAGCAGTTCCACCGTGGCTTTGCAGTGAACCTTCAAGAGATCAATAAGCTCTTCAGCCAGTTTGACATCGTGAAACTCTCAGAACGTAATGAAGATGGAGCAACTATTACAGGAGACCGCAAGCACTGGCACACCTACACCGTCATTGCACGCCGGAAGTAACGTCAAGCTTTGATGCTTCACGGTTAAAGGTGCGTAGAATGCTCCCTGCTCTTCTCAAGTACAGGTGAACGCATCCACGTTGAAATCCAACGCTCCTTCGCCAGACCTATCTCCACTCCTTCCGAGCCAGTTCACCCATAACGCTGTCAAAAAACATAAGGGCGACAACTCCCCGTCACTCATAGGGCTCGATTTTATCGGCTGTCAGTGTGTATCCGATTTGAGCCAGATCAGTATCTGTTGCAGTCAGCTTAAACCGGCCTGTCACATAAACAGGTTCAAAGAACCCTTCTGTTGCATAGGGCTGTTTCGCATTTACCAAGACAAGCTGGTTGGGCGGCGGCGGCGGCATGTGAATGCAGGCTCCTACAAACGGCGCGAGAATAAAAGTCGATATCCGTGTGGATTCAAAGTCCAGAGGGATCACAAACCCGGGCAAGCGGACCAGTTTATCATTAAACTTATCCGTCAAAGAATAAGTCAGAGACTGGCTGAAACCATTGGCATTCTCACTAAACTGCTCATTTTGTGCACCATTGGGATCACCAACAATAATGCCCTCCCCCTCTGCGGGCTCCAGATCCTCCCAGTATAATTCCAACACCTCCTCCGCTTGCGCTTTTGTCAAGGGCGGAAGAAGACCACTTACGGCAAGCCCCGATAAAAATAGCCGTCTGCTTAACATTTTCACTCCACTCATTCTAATAGTTCAGAACCACTTGTAATGGGCTACGCCCTGACACGCATGCCATCTGCCAGAGACACCCTGTAGGCACGAAGAGCCGGAGCCAAACCGGCCAGCGTACCGATTATAATAACAAAGCCTAGAAACTTCAGATCTTGAAGTGTAGGAGGACCAACTTCCAGATAGATGCCGAACTGTGTGTCTATGTAGGAGCGAGCTGCCAAAAGGGCGATATAGAAGAACCCTAGACCCAGCAGGGAAGCAAACAAACTCATGAGAGCAGCTTCCGCACTCAACAACACTATAATTGTTCGTGGCCGAGCACCTACAGCTCGTAAGGTTGCCATCTCGCGGCGCCTCTCATTCAAGCTGGAAAAGATCATCGCGACCATCCCAAGGAATGCTGTAGCTATGACCATAAGTGAAACGCCGATGATTGCCTTTTCGGCAGTATTCATAATGGTCCATAACTCGCTGAGGGCCACACCGGGGATAATGGCAAGAAGCGGCTCCTCAGAATATTCATTAATCCATCTTTGCAGCTTGAATATTTGCAGCCGCGATTTAACCCCAACAAGGGCCGCAGTCACGGAAGTCGGCTGAGAGTTGTAGGCACTGTGTCCGCCTTGCGAATGTATGGCGTCAATGGCCTCCAAGCTGACAATAACCGTTCTGTCTACTGGTGTTCCCGTTTTCTTAAGAATACCTGTCACCCTAAACGGATTGTCATCATGATCTATAAAGGACTTTAGTCCATGGCTAACAATAATCTTTTGGCCAATGGTATAGCCCAGCTGCTTTGCTACATCCGCGCCAACAACGGCCCCATTCAACCCGTCAACGACACTCCCCGACGCGAAGGCGAAGCTTTGCTTCCCACGATATTTGTAGTGCTTGAAAAAGTCTGCTGTTGTTCCCATCACCCGAAAACCACGATGGCTATCGCCAAGTGACATGGGAACCATCCAGTCCACTTCCCTACGGTTTGCGATATCCTGATAGCTTTGCCACGTGATGTTGTTGGTGGCATTTCCAATGCGAAATACTGAGTAAAGCAACAGCTGCACACTGCCCGTTCTTGCCCCAACGATTAAATCGGTTCCAGAAATCGTGTCCGTAAAACTACTTTTCGCCCCCACCCGAACTTTCTCCACCCCCAAAAATAAGGTCACAGACAGGGCGATGGATAGAACCGTGAGGCCAACAGTGAGCTTTCGGTTCCATAGAGACAGCCACGCCAATCGCAATAAGCTCATGCCAACTCTCCCGCACACTGGGTTAAGTCTTCCAGATCAATACGGCGGTTAAAATACTTTGCCAGTTGCAAGTCGTGACTCACCATTAAAAGCGTGGACCCAATACTCGAAACTTGCTCTCTCAAAACTTCTATGAAGGCTTTTTGAGAGTTGCCATCAAGTGCGGAGGTTGGTTCATCCGCAATAACCAACGCGGGCTTCCCTATGAGCGCACGAGCAGCAGCAACCCGTTGCTGTTGCCCGATGCTCAGCTCTGCTGCTTTTTGACCGGTAACCAGTTGACCATCCAGCCCCAGCGCCTTGGTAAGTCGCAGAGCCTCAGCTCTGGGGTCTTTCACCGACTTTGCACGCGCGGGGGCAAACTTTAGCGGTAAAAGAATATTATCAAGAGGAGAGGCATAGGGCAGCAAATTGAACATCTGAAAGATGATACCCATATGGTCGGCTCGAAACCTGTCTCTTTTCGCTCCTTTGAGACGCGTGATGTCTACACCACCTACCGTTATAGCTCCTTGGTTTGGCTGAATAATGCCGCAAATCAAATTGAGAAGTGTAGACTTTCCTGCCCCACTTGCCCCGCTCAGCAGCACTGTTTCACCCACATCAATTCCAAGGTTTTCTATGTGTAGAGAAAACTTCTGAGCACCTGACCATGCGTACTCAATATTCTGGATTTCAATTGCCCTATGCACTTGCGTCCCCTAGTTCCGCGCCGCTGCCGCTAGTTTAAGGAGGGGGGCGCTGCGGCTAACTTCATCTTTTAGAGCTGTAGAGGGCGTCACCAATTGCACTTCCAGTTCCTCAGCATTCTTAAACTCTGTAAAGTAGGGGAACTCGATTTGGGTCAGTTCCCCGATGTTTGCGCAGGTTAGTTCATAAAGGGCAGAAAATTCTGCGTGATGCTCTTCATGCTCGGCCCCATTTGAGGAGTGACCATGATCCAGTTCCTCTTCTTCATCAACTAAATTTGTTTGCACTGAAACGACGCTACACTGCGCGGCTTCAGGCAGGACAAATAACGCATTGAAGCTATTCAACTTATCAAGTGCATCTGTCATGGCAGTTTTTTCTTCGGCAGTTTCCGCTTCATGTTCGAAACCAACCAAATCATACCCCGGAGCCTCTAGCTCCAGTAGCAAACTGTTGCCATCAATGGAGATATTGAGTTTGCCATGACCATGCTCATGGGCATCAACATGCCTTATTTCTTGAGCAAAGGCAGAAGAAACGCAAACGGAGAAAGCAGCACATAATACGATAGGGGTTAGTCGCATAAAAACACCATATTCAGAAGGTTTATAAACGTCAAAATTCGAGCAGCTCTTAATGTAATGTTATTACATAACATCTCTAAGTCAAGCGACTTGAAGACCATTGACTTAACGAGCTCGTTTCTCATTTTTCTCGCTGAACCTACTGAAATACTTGATACAAACAGGCTAAAGATTTCAAGTACTGCTCGTTTGGATAGATTTTCCCCACAGCTTTACAGTCAGCCACTAAGAAAACAAAGATGATGTCATAGCTTCAGCTAATTTAAATCTATGGTATATTTTCCACATCATCGCACTCATAGGAAGTATCATCCTTTCAATTATAAAGTGGATGCTGTTTATTAACAGTTGTTAACCTTTCCTGCCCCCTATACTGAATTTGTTCATCAAAAACGAAAAAAAGTATCACTATGCTTTCAAGAATTCTCATTGTGGCAGCAACCCTGCTATTTATCACGGGCTGCCAGACCAGCGCACCAAGAGGCCCATCCCAAGGCCCTAAAAACTTCTCTAACAGATCCAACTACCTCATCGTTCCCTTAGACTTGGTGAACTTTAAAGGTCAGCCGGGTTTCTGCGAGATCGACAAAGACACAAACATTGCATCCTGCGATCCAAAACACTTCCAGTTTGGTGCCCTCTCCCAAAGGCTCATCCAATCCAGCATTGGTCCCTTGTTCTTTGCATCCAAGCGCAGCAACCGCTCGGGCCGTTTTGCTTTTGCAGGAACATTACATAAAGAACCCGGTCGGGAAATCATTACCAGCATGGGAAAGAGCACATTCGTGGCTGACTTTAAGCCGGGAACAGTTGTGATTATTGCCAATGTAAAGAAGAGCAGGGAGCAAGCCCTGATCAATACGGTTAGAGCAACCCTCCTGCAAAAGTTTGGCAGGCAGGTCCAGTTCATGAAATATACCGTGGCCCAGCCCTATTCTCTTGACTGTGACAGTGACGAGGGCTTAGGGGCATTCAATCCAAGAAGCGCCAAGTGTAAAGTCACAAGGAAGTAATTCCTGCAAAAACACTGCAGGGCCAAGTCCTGCGGTGGATTTTGCACATTACGTAACCACAACTAAAGAATAAAATGCCAGTCGGTCTATAAGCCGGGTTTTGTATGGCATGCACCCGAAAGCACACACGCGGCGACTATTCATCTGGGACGCCCATTGCTGAGCGCCTCTAGCAACCAACCCGGGTGGTCAGGTCTGGAAAAAGACTGGAAGACAAGCTTCCGCGCCACCCCTATTCGGTTTTGCTCCCGGTGGGGTTTACCATGCCAGCACTGTTGCCAGAGCTGCGGTGAGCTCTTACCTCACCCTTTCACCCTTACCCTCACATGTGAAGGCGGTTTGCTTTCTGTGGCACTTTCCCTAAGGTCGCCCTCGCCGGACGTTATCCGGCACCGTTTTTCCATGGAGCCCGGACTTTCCTCCCCCACGGCCTTTCAGCACTTGTGGCAGCAGTCGCCCGACCGACTGGCCTGCCTCACCTACGTCTAGTAACCGCCAAGGTCAAGCCTCTTTAAGGCTTTCCTTTAAAGAAGAGCTTTTAAATGCTGCACAAATGTTTGAGCAGTGGGTGCATTCAGCTCGGAAAATCCCAGCACCAGCCCCTGTTTTTTGGCACTAAGGTAATGAAGAGACAAAGGGTTCACACCAAAGCCTGCCCTGTTCAGATTATCGGCTATTGCCACATCATTACACTCTTCTGGAAGAAACAGCGGCATTTGCAAACCACCTACCGGTTTTGAAAACCCTACCGTATTGCCCAAGCTCCCACGTAGAGCACTCATTAAGATCTCAGCGTTTGTCTGGTAGGCCCCACGAATTTTGCGAAGATGCGAACGGTAATATCCCTCTTCTATGAAGTGAGTCAACGCCGCCTGAGCATGTACATTGCCCAGCATTCCCATGGACTGGTGAGCTGTGCGTAGTTCTTCCAAGTGCCCCACTGGCATCACCGCATAGGCCAGTCTGATGGCGGGCATCAAGCTTTTTGCGGCCGTTCCCAGATAGATAATATTATCACTCTGCCCCAACCCTTGAAGGGAAACGAGCGGACGCCCCTCCCAAAGAAACTCACTGTCATAATCATCCTCCAAAATCATGGCACCGGTTTGGGCTGCAAAGGCCACCAGTTCCTCCCGCTGCCTCATGCTCATGCGCATGCCCAGCGGGAATTGGTGGGAGGGCGTCACGTATATAAGGGAATACGCTTGCCTTGGCGCGGCCTTCACACCTTCAGACGGGTTAAATCCATGCATGGTGAGGCCAGAGGTCTGCAAAGCATCCCGTGCCCCCAAGTATCCGGGATCTTCCATAAGCGCATGGTCCTGCGGGTCACTGTAGCACTGTGCCACTAGCGAAATGGCCGCTTGTACACTGGGAAATATAAAGACCTGCTCCGCTACGGCTTTTACCCCGCGCTCCTGCGCCAGATATCGGGCCAGCACCTCCCGCAGCTCTGGTAAGCCCTGACGGTGATCATACCCCAGCACCCCGCCCTTCACCATGCGGGCTGCACGCCTTAACGAGCGCGCCCACTGTTCATAGGGAAACAGCTCTTTCGAAGGCTCCCCCGGACGCATAAGCTCGCCCCGTGCTCCCGCTGGTTTATAGCGGCTGGCACAAGCATATTGCTGGCCCCGCTTGGAGAGGCGCCCAGCCTTGGCAACCGGTAAAGGCTCCCCTTCCACCGCAAACGCACCCGCTCGCGCCCGAACAACAGGAGCCGTCCCGCTGCACACAAGGATCAATTCCTCTGCAATAAGCAGTTCATAGGCACTGTTTACAGTATTACGGGAAACGCCAAGGCTACTGCTCAGCCTGCGAGATGAGGGAAGCTTCTCTCCTTCCCTTACCCTGCCAGTGACAATGGCAGTACGAAGCCCGCGGTAAATCTGGCTGGAAAGGGGAATGGGTGAAACGCGATCCAGATTGATCAGATACTCAAGCAAACTGGTACCATACTTTGTGTCTTGGGATTTTTTCTATAGAGCCAAATCTACTCGATTTCCAGCAGTAAGCCAGAACTTTAGACTAAGCGGTAAGGCCCAGTCAGAGCTTTCTCATAATTTTAAGGGAGTTCTCATAGTCATAGGGGTGACCAACACCGATCACTTCAACACCTAACAGGGAGCCAGAAATGGCCACGCATCGCAGGAGGTATTTGAATGCTCTCAAGTGATGCCAGCCGTAAATGGTGGGTTCTGGGGGCAATGGGCTGCATACTGGCCATCATGCTGCTAGGCTCCACAGTGATAGGCGTGATCCTGCCGGCAATGAGCAAAGATATTGGACTGTCAGAGCTTGGTTCTCACTGGGTGATCAACGCCTATTTTCTGGTGCTGGCGGTGGGAGTTGCTGTTTTCGGACGTATCGAGGACATACTGGGGCAAAAGTCCATCTTCTTTTTAGGACTGCTGTTGTTTGCAGTATCATCCGCCTTGTGTGCCACCGCACAAGATACCGCAATGATGGTTGGTGCCCGTATAGGTCAGGGCCTTGGCGCAGCATTCTTTCTACCTTGCGGCCTGTCTATTATCGCAAATGTATTTGAGCCGGACCAGCATGGGTTTGCCTATGGTATCCAAACAGCAATCGGCTGTATTGCTATGGCCTTTGGTGTGGTTGCCGGTGGCATAGTTGCCGAAGCCATATCATGGCGATGGGTCTTCTGGTTCAATATCCCGCTTCTTCTGGCAATTGCTCTCATCATGCTTTGGAAAGGCCGTGACAAAGCAAAGGGTCTAAGTGTCTTTTCTTCAAGACCAGCCCAAAGAGAACCTTTCGACCTAACAGGCTGCCTATTGTTCACTCTAGGGCTGTGCCTTAGCGTCATCGCGATGTTACAGGTCGTCCGATGGGGCTACATCCTATCGGGAAGTACACTATTAATCAGCATAGTTCTCTTGGCCGTGTTCTACAGACAAGAAAAAAGAACAAAAGCATCCTTCATAGATCTCTCTCTTTTTAAGAGTAAAGGATTTACCTCCTACAATCTGGTAATCGTTGCAGGACAGTTCCTACAAACATCGACGATGGTTTTTGTTCCGATTTTTCTGCAAAGCGGGATGGGGCTCAATCCCCTCTGGGGCGGGCTTGCGATGTTACCGGCGTTCATTCACCTTCCGCTCACATCCATCTGGTGCGGCCGTATTTCCGATAGGTGGCCGGAACGCAAGCTGGCTCTCTCCACTCTGGCTATAAGTGTTATCACCCTCACCCTGATCGGGGTCGCCGCCTATTTCAAATCTTACTGGCTTTTCATTCCTGGCCTTATCCTTTGGGGGGTAGCTTTTCCATTTCACTTTGTCCCCTCAAGGAAAGCTGTTGTAGAAAGCGTTACCAGAGATGAAGTGGGTCAGGCCAGCGGCATTTGCCTTGCCTCCCAGCTGGTTGGCGGGGCGGTTTACGTTTCCTACGCCAGTGCAGTCCTGTCACTTTTTGAAAGTTACACGCTGCTGTTTGTCAGCACTGGCGGCTTACTCCTGCTGATCTGGCTGCTTGTTTTTGCATGGATGCCAAGGAAAATAGTGATCGAGATCAATCAGGCCGGTGGTTCTTGAAGCTCCTTCGTCACAGAGTATTTACTCTCCTCAAAGGAAGCGGAGAAAACCTACAGTTTAATAACCGGAGAGCCTTTTTAATGGGCAGACCGACACTCTGGAGATTACCATGGGAAAACTAAAAACAAGCATCTGGATCGTTCTGCTGAGCTTGCCATTTTGGACATATCCGCTCTTCAACGCATCTGCGGAAGAAAAATACATAGACAACCGCAGCACCCCGCAAGGCCTTATCGCCAGCCTCTACAACGCAATAAACTCAAAGCAATACGCCCGCGCCTACAGCTATCATGAATCTGGCACCATTAAAGAGCCCTATCAAACATGGCTTGATGGCTATAAAACCACAAAGCACGTGAAAGTTATCCTTGGAAAAACACAGGCCGAGGGAGCCGCTGGCAGTATTTACTGGTCTTTACCAGTCGCCATAAGAGCTGAACACACAGACGGGGCCACTCAGGTTTTCGCAGGGTGTTACGTCCTTCATCTGACACAACCCCTCATGCAGCAAACACCTCCTTACATACCTATGCAGATAAAGCAGAGTAATCTGGTCAAAAGCTCAAAGCCCTTTGAGCAGTCCCTACCCAAAAGCTGCCCTGACAGTTAGAGGCTCCCCTTAAAGCGCGTTCCGTTTGATTGGACTTATTCAGCGGCTAAACAATAGGTTAAAGCAGCGCCAACTGTCCTGTTATATTTGGGGAGTCGTTGAGTACACCAACAAACTGGTTCCTAGAAATTCCACAGAAGTGGATCTTTAAGGAACCAGCTTGTTGGGCAATACTGATCCTATGTGCCGATTAGTGCTCAAAACCGAGGATCAGATGACGGTTCAAAACAACAAAAGTTTCCAAACACCCGCAGGCCCGGACACGCAGTCAAGACCGCCGAAGTTTGCAAGGGTACGCAACACCAAGTACGCAGATTATGACTGGGATACGATCCAGCCAATTCTGGCAAGTTCACTGGTGGCTCACATCGGCTTTGTGAACGAAGACAGGCCCATGGTTATTCCAATGGCCTTCGCAATTCACGAGCGCACGCTTTACCTGCACGGGGCAAAAGCCACGCGCATTATCAAAGGCGTTGCAAACGACACATGGCTATGCGCCACATTCACCCATGTGGATGGCATTGTTATCGCCCGCTCGGCATTCCATCACAGCTGTAACTATAGAAGCGCCGTTCTACAGGGCAGAGCAAGGCTGGTGAACGACTTTGACGAGCACACATTCGCCTTGAAGGCAATCACCGAGCACCTTTTACCGGGCCGCTGGGACGAAGCGCGTCCCATGAACGAGAAGGAGCAAAAAGCCACCGGAGTTCTGGCTCTGGATATCGAATATGCCAGCGCGAAAATCCGTCAAGGCGGTCCAATTGATGACGCAGAAGATTATGGCGGCGACGTCTGGGCCGGTGTCCTACCGACAACGCTTGCTATGGGCCAGCCACTGGATGATGGAAAGCTACCCAAAGGCACTGCCATTCCTCAATCCACTTTTGCCGCTAGGCGAAAGTTTCTCTAGTCAAACTTCAGGAAAACACCCAAAAGTGATTTGGTTTTAGCCCATTTCCCGCACGTACCTTAATCGGAAAGCCAGCATCAATTTTTCGGAGATACGCTGTAAAAGAGTGGCGGATGGTTGGTATATTTTGCCCAAACCAACCATCCGGCGTCCTTGCAGACACTCTGACCCTGAGGGTCAGACATTTGCTAAACTCGTTTTAGTGGGATGCCCGTATCCTCGTGTGCGCCTGCCAAGGCGCTTGCAGCCAAATTAGCTGTTCAGTATGCCTTTCACGCGCTGACAGTAACGTGCGCTGATTTTGTTCATGCGTTTGGCACCATGGCCAGCGTTGTAGCGAAGAATTGTGCCGCACAAGTTGCCGCCCGCTTTCTTGTGTGCACCAGCAAGGTACTTCATGCCCCATTCAAGGTTTGTCTCTGGTGCGTACAGCGCTTTTGTGGAGCCCTTGTAGCCCATGCCCCGCGCGGTAGCCGGTTTAATCTGCATCAAGCCAACTTCACCAGCCAAGCCCCGTGCTTTGGCGTTGAAGTTGCTTTCCACCTGCACAACAGCCCGGGCAAGGTCATGGGGAACGCCATGCTTCTTTGCTTTTTGCTTGATCAGCTTGTCATAGGAACTTGTTTTCGGTGCCGCCTCGGCATCTGTAACAACCGGAAGTACACCACCCACACCAGCAAGCAAAAGACCCGTAGCAACAAAAGAATGAATAGTAAATTTTTTAATGGAAGTGATCATATAGTTAATTCCTGACACGTTTTGTTTTGAGCGGGGCGGTTTATCGCCGCCAGATGTGACAGGATTCTGATTTGTCTGATCACGAAGTATTTCAGAATCTATGGAATTACTAAGGCAAACCTATATGAATATGGCTCAATTACGGCCTAATATGGTCAACTTGGACTCATATCAGACCGTACTCGCACCTCTTTAAGACCTTCCGTTACGTAATGATCCTCACGAGGATGTTACCGTATTTTACTGATGCCCTAACGTTCACCCAGCTTTGGAAGGGCCGCCAATAGGGCATGAAGGGTGGCAATTGTCTGAGCATCGGCAATCCCGTCCACCACTTTTGGTCTATAATGGCGCTGAAACGCGGTAACCGCATCAAAAGTCGCCGTGTCATAAACGCCTGTGGGCATGACATCGTATCCATACAGGCCAAGAAGAGACTGGATGGCCTCCACAGGCTGCCCCTCATCACCCAGCTGAAAGAAAGAGGAACTGTTAATTTCCACTGGCTTTATATAGTGGCCGATGTTGGCAGCTGCCAGCTGGTCCCACGGAAAGTGCTCGCCCGGATCCTCTTTGCGTGAAGGTGCCACATCGGAGTGCCCCAGCACCCGCTCCGGTGCAATGGCATGACGCGCTCCAATGTCTTTCACCAGTGCGATCACCGCATCAACTTGCACCTGCGGATAGTCAGGAACGCCCCGCGCATGCCCCGCATTTACCACCTCGATACCAATACTGCGCTCATTAATATTGGTCTGACCCTTCCAGCTCGCTTTTCCAGCATGCCAGGCCCGCCTGCTTTCCGGTACCATTTGCAAAATACCGCCATCTTCATGGATCAGATAATGACAGGAGACTTCTGCCCGCGGATCACACAATCTGGATATAGCCAGTTCTGCCGTATCCATACCGGTATAATGAAGAATGATCATATCAATGGCAGCCTCCCCCCGCTCGTTATGGTTCGGGGATGGGTGCAAGCGTGCTGGCACAGTACATTCTACTTTTTTATTCATAGTCCACGTTCCGCGCAGATCTGCTCATAGGCAGTGTTGAGGGAAGCAAGGCGATCACTTGCAATTTTAACAAACTCTTCCGGCACGCCGCGCCCTATAAGTTGATCAGGGTGGGTTTGCCGGACTTCCTGCCGGTAGTGCCTACGGATTTCATCATCGCTGGCATCGGCAGATATACCCAATATTAAATAGGGGTCACTTCCAGAAGACCGGATATGGCGGGCCTTGATTCTGGAATAGGCCACTGGGTCGATCTGAAAAATCTCGGCAATACGTGCCAGATAGGCATCCTCGCACCTGTGCAAAATACCATCGGCCTTGGCGATGTGGAACAACCCATCAAGGATATCAATCCGCGTTGCCTCATCTTCAGAAAACAGCTCAAACAGCTTGGTCGCATAGGCTTCAAAGCCCGCTACATCCTGCTGGGCAAGGTTGAACAAGCGCGCCACATTGCGCTCTTCTTTTTCCGGAATATCGAACAAATCGCGAAACGCCAGCACTTCGTCAGTCGTCACCACCCCGTCCGCCTTGGCCATTTTAGCGGAAAGGGCAATCATGGCCACGGTAAACGCCAAGGAGCGACGCTCCTCCTCAGCCGCTCGAATCATAGATTGCAAGAGCTCGAGAACGTGGCTGCTGCCCTGCTGCAGCAAACCGACAATATTAGAAAGACGGGTCCATATACTCATAGATTGACCATATCCCAAACACAGAGAATCCGCGAGATATCATAGGCGTCACCCCCAGTTATTGAGCCAAGCTATTGACCTGAGATAAAAATGACACCTACAATCATAGGTAGATTCACAAACAAAACACTATTTGAAAAACCAACCCTATTAGAAGCTCTTTTTCGTATTGGCCTTTGGCACAATGCATTTCATCGGAGACGGACATACGATGGAACCCATGCCACCGTTCAGAACCGCCGTTTATGCCTCGGTAGCCCTCACCGCGTTAATGCTACTTGCCGCCTCCTTCTATGCTATTGATCAAGTCGCCATATATACTTTGTATAAAAGTGAAACAGAGCGCCAACTGGAAACGGCCAGCGTCGTTATTTTCCATCACCGTGCACGCAAAGGGTTCACCGGCCCAAACCCGGCTGCTGCTCTAGAGGACCTCCAAAGGCCCCCTTTGGTGGCCAGTACTCCTTTAAAACTGCGCGGCCTCAGCAAGGTTCCCTCACAGCCGGACAACCAGATCACACAGGATGACCTGAAAGAGATCACTCAGCAGCTGGCCCAAACCTTTCCTCATTTTCACATCACTGCATATGATCGGAATAAAAATGAAATCGGCCAATCAACCTTTCCTCCAGATTCAGGTATCCATCACCATGAACTGACAGATTCTCCCAAATCCCCCTATTATTGGCAGCAAGCCTTGGAGACGGGCGTACCCCAGTTTTTCTCAGATTTCAGCCCCTTCAAAGTTCGGGCACCCGTTTTCACTTCCATTATTCCCTATGGCAACATGAGGGGGGAAAACCTGCAAGTTCTTGGCGGGTTCCTTTTTTGTGCCAAGCCCGTTATTTCAAACAGTTCCTTTATTCGCTCTCTTTCCCTCACATCCAGCGCAGGCTTCGGTGTTGTTCTTCTTCTGGCTCTGGTATCCATAGGCTTCATATGGAAGCACATGCGCGACCGGTGGAAGACGTCGAAAACCATCCGGTTTCTGGCACACCACGACCCCCTCACCCGCCTGCCCAACCGCGCAGTCTTTTCCGATCAATTGAAAGCTTCCCTGCGCAAAGCCCACAGCACCGCTTCCGATCTATTTCTGGTATCCATTGATGTGGACAAATTCAAAGCGGTGAATGACACCTACGGCCATGCGGCGGGAGACATTTTCCTGCAAGTGATCGCGGATCGCCTGCGCATGGTTTTCGGCAACTACCTTGTGGCACGCCTTGCGGGAGATGAATTTGCGGTTCTCATTGAAGGCGTTTCCAAACGGGAAGACGTGAGCGCATTGATAAAGCGTATGCAAGCCGTCGCAGGTCCCCCTTGCATCATCAATGGAAAGCGGTTGAACATCTCCCTTTCAATGGGCGTGGCCATGGCAACAGATGCCACATGGAAACCTTCACGCCTGCTCCATTGCGCTGATCTGGCTTTATATAAGTCCAAGGCCCAAGGGCGTTCCACCGCCACATGGTATAACACGACCATGGATGAGGATCTGGAACGGCGGCGGGAGATTGAAGAAGACCTTCGCAAAGCCCTGAAAACCAGCGAGCTCACTGTTGAGTATCAGCCACAGGTGAATTTACGCAGCAAACGGCTGGAAGGTTTTGAAGCGCTTATACGGTGGGAACACCCCACAAGAGGCTGGATCGAGCCAGATGAGTTCATTCCCATTGCCGAAGAATCTGTCCTTATTGAAGAGCTTGGCGAATATGTCCTCCAGCAGGCCTGTTATGATGCGGCCCTTTGGCAGGACCCGACTTTAAAAGTCTCCGTTAACTTTTCACCTGCGCAATTCAAATTTGGCAAGACAGAAAAGAATGTAACCCGCTCGCTCGCCCTTAGCGGCCTGCCACCAGAACGGCTGGAAATTGAAATAACCGAAAACCTACTGATTTCAGATACGGAAAGCGTCATCGAATCTTTAAATATCATTCGTGAAATTGGTGTTTCCGTTGCCATGGATGACTTTGGAACCGGATACTCCAGCTTGAGTTACCTCTCCCGCTTTCCATTCGACAAAATCAAGATTGACCGAAGCTTTATCACCAATATCGGGCAGGAAAATCATGCAGATGCAATCATCCTTGCCATTGTGGGCCTTGGCCAGTCTCTAGATGTGATCATTACCGCCGAGGGCGTGGAAAATGAACGGCAAGCAGCCATATTAAAAGACAGTGGGTGCCATCAGGTGCAGGGCTTTTACTTCGGACGGCCTGGTCCGGTTGATCCGCTGGACCCCGCCGCCAATGTACGGTGTGTAAAACCCCACACCCATGTGACAGCCTTAAGTGCCTGATCCGGCCCCACCGGTTTACATGGCAGCCGCTGCACGCGCCGCTTGGTCATAGTGGCCCGAGACACTGCGCAAGGTTGCAGCCAAGCGGGAAAGCTCCCCCTCATCCAGCCCCAGCTCTTTCAAGGGAGAGATAAGTAAAGCTTCTCGCAGCTCTTTATAATGCATACAGAGCGCTTCCCCGTCAGGGGTTATCTGAACCGTTTTCTCTTTTCCGCGCTTGCCAGCAGAAACCAGTCCTGCTTTTTGTAGCTTCTTAAGGGCATAGGAAACCGTGTGTGTGTCTTCTATATTCAAAATCAGGCAAAGGTCCGCCTGTGTTTTTGGCTTACCCCGATGGTTGATGGAATGAAGGACAAGGGTTTCCAGTGGCGAAAGTCCCTCTTGCCCCACCGCCGCCATGCAGCGCACCATCCAGCGGTGATAGGCGTTCACCATCATGGTTACGGCAAATTCAATTTCAGAAAGGGCGGGCATTTTTCCATCGGCCAGATGGGCGGCAGAGACAACCGGACCAAAACCGGTTCGCTCGTTTTCTGGTCTGTTTGCACCAGCATCAGACTTGGCACTCAAAGCAGCGTCCTTGTGCTGTGGGATCTAGTTTTCTGTATAAACTTTAGCTTGTAAGCTACAATAGAACCAGCGCACCAGTGTGTCGAAGGAATAAACAGGAATATCAACGGCCGCTTGTATGGCAGGGGCAAACGGCACCATGGAGGAGCACTCCAGAACAATGGCCCCCATATTGGGGTAGCCCGCTTGAAGGGCCAAAGCGGCATCAATCAGGTCCATCTCCGCCTGATCCCAATTCACGCGGCGGGTATTACCCAAAAATACACTGGCAAACTCACCCAGAGGATCCACACCGCCCACCGGCAAGCTTCCATGACATCCAGCGGACTGAAAGTGGCGGGGCGTCAAATCGTCGGCGCTCACTGTAAGCACACCAACACACTGATCATCGGGCAAGATTGCCTGAATGGATGGGATTTGTAAAAGCGAAGATGTGGCGACAGGAACAGGAAGGGCTTTGGAGATTTCGCGCTGGAACAGGCTCAAAAAGCCGCAGGAAGTCACAAGGCCCGCCGCACCGCGTTCAACCAAACGCCGCCCGGCTTCAACAAACGATTCCACCAAAGACGGATCTGCTTCCACAATCACACGGGAAGCACTGGCACCTCTCACCACCTCGTGCAGAACCGGAAACTCGAAATATTCAGGATTCGCGATGTCACCGGGGATCATCGGAATTCTCGTCTCCAATGTAAGAACGCCAAGCTTGGCAGGCTGTCTTAGAACAAAGTTACGCACGGAGCCAGCGCCATACCCTGTCATCGTTCTCATCATCTTAATTTCCTTAGAGCCGTTCCAAAGAGCCTTTCAAGTGCCGCCCCTTGCGCCCATTCCAATAATTACCATCACATTATCGATAATGACAATTTAGATACATTTTTTTGCATTCTTCAAGAACAATAGGTAAAAACCTGTAAATCAATGTGATTAAAAGAGCTTTCTCAAAAGTTACCAATGAAATTTCACTAATAGATAACGTTATTTAGCCACATTTTTCTTTGTTTGACCTAAAAACAAGCAGTTTCATTTTTCGCAGTGAGAAAGCAAATGAAATATAATTTTATTTCGAATCGCTTTCTTCTTGCAACAACTCCAGACCAGAAACTCTTTTAGAAATACCCACTCAATTACTCTTTGGTCCTAAACCAGACTTTAAAAGACACGGTGGTATAGAAGCTTGAAGCCAGTCCACTCAACGGAAATTACATTGACAAATTATCGATATTTTATAGGTATTATTCAACTAATCTAATAATTCAGGTGGGGCGAAACAATGACAGCACAAAAGTGGGATTTCTGGATTGATCGGGGCGGCACATTTACAGACATCGTCGCCCGCACCCCAAGCGGAGAAATCCACGCCCACAAAGTGCTCTCAGAAAACCCCGAAGCCTACAAAGATGCCGCCCTTCAGGGCATTCGGGACTTGCTTGGCATCTCTCGAAAAGATCGTATTCCTTCTGAAAAAATAGCCAATATCAAAATGGGCACCACCGTTGCCACCAATGCCCTTCTGGAGCGTAAGGGCGAGCGGACGGCACTTCTCATAACAAAGGGATTCCACGACGCCTTGGCAATCGGCTATCAGGCCCGCCCCGACATTTTTGCCAAGGAAATCATCAAGCCAGATTTGCTCTATGATCATGTGATAGAGGTGGACGAGCGGGTCCGTGCCGATGGGGCGGTGGAAGAAACACCGGATCTGGAAACAGTCCAGCGCCATTTGCAGTTCGCCCATAGCAAGGGCTACCGCTCGCTTGCCATTGTTCTCATGCATGCCTACGCCTATCCAGAGCACGAAAAGCGCATCAAAGCGGTGGCAAAAAAAATCGGTTTCCCGCAAATTTCCGTTTCCCATGAAGTTTCTTCGCTCATCAAGCTGGTGGGACGCGGTGACACCACGGTGGTGGATGCATACCTCTCGCCTATCCTGCGCCGCTACGTGGAGCAGGTCTCCAAAGAGCTGGACCTTGAAAACTCCGGCTGCCGCCTGTCATTCATGCAATCCTCGGGCGGTCTCACCGACGCGCGGCTGTTTCAGGGAAAAGACGCGATCCTTTCCGGCCCCGCTGGCGGCGTTGTGGGTGCTGTCGAAACCTCCAAAATGGCCGGATTTGACAGGATCATCGGTTTCGATATGGGCGGCACCTCCACCGATGTTTCCCACTTCGAAGGGGAATTCGAGCGCGCCTTTGAAACAGAGGTTGCAGGTGTGCGCATGCGCGCGCCCATGATGATGATCCACACGGTTGCCGCAGGCGGCGGGTCAATCCTTCATTACAAGGAAGGGCGTTTTCAGGTGGGCCCTGATTCAGCTGGTGCCAACCCCGGCCCCATGTGCTACCGGCGCGGCGGCCCCCTCACGGTGACAGATGCCAACTTGATGACTGGCAAGCTGAACACAGATCACTTCCCGAAAATCTTTGGTCCCAATCAAGACCAGTCACTGGACACTCAAAGCGTTCGCGGTGCCTTTGAAGAACTTGCAATCCAAGTAGGTTCCACATCTGAAGAAGTTGCCGAGGGTTTCCAGAAAATCGCCGTTGAAAATATGGCCAACGCCATAAAAAAAATCTCTGTCCAACGCGGCTATGACGTAACCCAGTACGCACTCACCTGTTTTGGCGGTGCGGGCGGGCAAAGCGCGTGCATGGTGGCCGATAGCCTTGGCATGACCAACGTAATTGTCCACCCCCTCTCCGGCATTCTGTCCGCCTATGGCATGGGCCTTGCCAACATTCGTGCAACCCGCCAGAAGGCAATCATCAAGCCGCTGATCCGCTCCGTTCTGGGTGAGCTGCTGGCACTCAAAACCGAACTGCGCAAAGATGCGGTCAAGGAAGTGAGATCTCAAGGCGTACCGGATGAGGGCATTCAAATCATCGCCAAAGCGCACCTGCGCTATGATGGCACCGATACCCCCATCCCCGTGGATCTGGACGCGTTCAATACTGTCCCCATGATCGACGCCTTTACCAAAGCCCATAAAAAACAATTCGGCTTTGCCTATGAGGACAAAACCATTGTAGTGGAGGCGGTCGAGATCGAAGCCGTGGGTGGTGGAGCATCCTTGAGCGAGCCCCGCTCTCCCATTGTCGAACAGCAAGCGGCATCTCAGGAAACCACGCGCATTTTCGAAGGTGGCCAGTGGCGTATGGCAAACATATACGCCCGCGAGAACCTCACACCGGGCATGTACCTCTCCGGCCCGGCCCTCATCATGGAACCCCATGCAACTATCGTTGTGGAAGCAGGCTGGAGCGCCAGAGTAAACAGCCGCAACCATGTGATTTTGAAGCGTACCGAACTTTTGGAGCGCACCAAAGCTGTTGGCACCGAGGCTGACCCGATCATGCTGGAGGTGTTTAATAACCTGTTCATGTCCATTGCCGAGCAAATGGGCGTGACCTTGCAAAACACCGCCTATTCGGTGAACATCAAGGAACGGCTGGATTTCTCCTGCGCCATTTTTGACAGGCAAGGTGCCCTTGTTGCCAACGCCCCGCACATGCCCGTGCACCTTGGTTCCATGGACCGCTCGGTAGAGACAATCATCAATCTCAACAAAGGCAAGATCAAACCGGGGGACGTGTTCGCCCTCAACGCCCCCTATAACGGCGGCACTCACCTGCCTGATATAACGGTGGTCTCGCCGGTTTTTGATGATGAGGACAAGGAAATCCTGTTCTGGGCTGCCTCTCGCGGCCACCATGCGGATGTGGGCGGCTCGGCCCCCGGCTCCATGACGCCCCTTGCCACCACGGTGGAAGAGGAAGGCGTACTCATCGACAATTTCAAACTGGTCAGCCGTGGGAGATTTCAGGAAAAGAAGCTGGTGGACCTTCTCACCAAGCACCCCTACCCCGTGCGCAATGTGACGCAAAACATTGCCGACCTGAAAGCTCAAATCGCCGCCAACGAGAAAGGTGTGCGAGAGCTGCGCAAGATGATCGACCAGTTCGGGCTGGAAACAGTAGAGGCCTATATGGGTCATGTGCAGGACAATGCCGAGGAAAGCGTACGCCGGGTAATCGAGGCCCTCACAGACAGCCACTACGAATACCCCACGGATCAAGGGGCGCTTATCAAAGTTAAAATCCGCGTGGACAAGGCAAAGCGTGAGGCAACCGTAGACTTCACCGGCACCAGCCCCATGCAGCCCAACAACTTCAACGCTCCCGAACCGGTGACCCGTGCCGCTGTTCTTTATTGTTTCCGCGTAATGGTGGAAGACAACATCCCCATGAATGCCGGATGCCTGCGCCCCATCAACATTGTGGTGCCCGAAGGGTGCATGCTGCGCCCTCACTACCCTGCCGCAGTTGTTGCAGGAAATGTAGAGACCTCCCAGCATGTAACCAACGCCCTGTTTGCCGCCCTAGGAGCCATGGCAAATTCGCAAGGCTCCATGAACAATCTCACCTTCGGCAACGAACGCTACCAGTACTATGAGACCTTATGTTCCGGTGCCCCCGCCGGCCCCGGTTTTAACGGGGCAGATGCAGTCCACGTACACATGACCAACTCAAGGCTCACGGATCCCGAAATTCTGGAGTACCGCTACCCTGTGGTGCTGGAAGACTTCCACATAAGGGAGAAGTCCGGCGGCAGGGGTGAATGGCACGCTGGCAACGGCACCCAAAGAACGATCCGCTTTCTGGAGGAAATGGACTGCGCCATCCTCTCTTCCCATCGAACCTTGCACCCCAAGGGTTTAGCGGGCGGTGGCGATGGTCAGCTCGGCAAAACCACCGTGCGCAGAAAAAACGGCAAGGTGCAAACCCTTCTCGGGTGTGACCACACGGTTCTGGAAGCTGGAGAAGCTGTTACCGTCACCACCCCCACAAGCGGTGGCTGGGGGGAGTAGCGTGAGGACCTTAAGCACTTAATAAAATGCCCCCTGAGTTTTTCTTAGGGGGCATTTTATATCTATTGAGTCACGTTTTAGGCCATACCGGTTGTTTAGGTGTCCAGACCTCCACGCTATCTCCAAGTTTAACATCACCTGCCCGCTCTACCCAGCCGCAAACACCTCTTTTGTGTTTCGCCGCTTTTACAAATGGCACTTGGAAGCTGTCGGTATACTGGGACATAACCCACTCCGGTTGCGGGCACGGGGTGTTTTCCAAGTCTATGACCATTGTCATTCCACTTTCAAAAACCAGCCGCGTGGATGGAGGCAGCAAAGACAGAGAGGGTATGCTCGAAATACAGATATTCGCGCCCAGCCAAACAGGGTCTATGGCAGCAATTTTCATCTCGTTCGCTATTGCCTGCAACTCTTCTGTACTTACCGCTGATAGCTGCCGGGCATTTTTCAAAGGCGTTCCAACTGGATAAAGCGGCATCATGCGTACACAAGACGCGCGCTCAATTCCATTGTGGCTGTCTCCCACCATCCCGCCCAGATCAAAGCTGGCCAAATCCACTTCAGTCGTTTCCAAAGTGTCTTTGCGGTTTACTTGGCTGCCAATATACTGAACCTGACCTAGGCAGGTCTCTTTCTTTAAAGTTGCCATAATCACCTCCATAACCCTGAGGTAGAAGCTCCGACCTGATTTGCAAGGCTCTATTCAAGTTAAATTTACGCCTTTCCTGATCAAGTCTGCTCCACCCGCACTCTTTCCGCTTGAATTGAGCGATTGATATGCATAGGGACGCGCCAGATGACCAAAAGGGCGATCACGGATGTGGTGAGTACATAATAGGTCGGTATGTAAATATCTCCGCTCTGCCGGATCAGGTAGGTGATCACCATAGGGGTCGTCCCGCCAAACACCGCCATGCAAATATTGTAGGCAATAGCGACTGTACTACAACGAAGATGCGCTGGTGCCATTAGCGTCAACACGGACACAGAAAGTGCATAAAGCGGGGCATTTATGATGGCCAGAGCAAATTGGCCAATGAAGACCAAGCCCAAATCCGGCCTGTGCATCAGCCACCAGCTTGGAACAATGATAATTATCATTACAACACTAGAGAAAATAAGAACGGGCCGAATGCCTACCTTGTCCGTAATATGCCCAATGACAGGAATGGATATGGCAAGGACAATCAGGTTAAGCGTGGAGATATCCAGCGCTTGCGAGGTGGTAAAATATTGCTCACTCCCCATTGAGGAGATCGCAAAAACAAAGGTTACAAAATAAAGGACAGCGGATGGCGAGAGAAGCACAATCATCTCAACAAGAAGCATAGGGTGCTTCATCAATGTCTGCAGCGCGGGGCTTTGACCGTCTTCCTCCAGTTCCGGGCGGCTCTCGGTGAGCGAGCGGCGTAAAAGCATACTGAGGAAGGCAACACCGCCCCCAAGAAAAAAGGGAATGCGCCACCCCCAGCTCACCAGCTGGCTTTCACTTAAGAACCAACTGACAACTGTGGGAACAGCCGCCCCAAGTACGCACCCAATTATCATTGCGCAGGCCACCCAGGACCCTGCCAGAACCTTTTGTCCCTCTGCCGCCTGCTCTACCAGCAAAACACCCGAGGCCGTGTACTCTCCGGCAACCGAAATACCTTGCACAACTCGGATGATTACAAGCAAAACAGCTGCGGCGACGCCAATCTGCTCATGGGTCGGCAGCAATGCAATGCTGACCGAGCTTCCCCCCATAATAACAACCGAGAGGATCAGGACCGGCTTTCGCCCCCACCGGTCCCCAAGGTGTCCAAATATTACACTGCCAACTGGCCTTGCCGCATACCCTACTGCAAGAACCGCAAAGGCCGACAGGAGCGAGGCTGTATGATCGTTTGAAGGAAAGAACTGTGAGGCCAGCGTTGGGGCCAAGAAGCTGTAGACTGTAAAATCATACCATTCAAGAATGTTACCACAGGCTGCAGCAAAGACAGAACGGAATCTTAACTTCCTAGGAGATTTTGCCATTTTTCCGGCCTTCGGTAAGCTTGTTTTTTCTCATGAAACACTTCACAAACTAAAAGTCTCATGGGAAGCGCCTACACTCTTCTCTTATACCCTTCCAACCCTTATCTATTAGACACTCGTGTTCTCTTGAATTGGACATGCATATGTCGAAGAAAACGATTACCGAACAGATAAAAGCAGTAGCCCCTGCAACGCCCATTGAAGAGCGTTGGCTGAGTATTCCAAGGGCCTCCAATATGCCACAGGCGGCAGCCAGCGGAACACTTACAATTAATGGCATCAAAATGTACCATGCGATCTATGGGGACGCGGAGGGGCCTCCCATTCTCCTCATTCATGGCGGATTGGCGCACGCAGACATTTGGTCGGAACAAGTCAAAAACCTGATGGAAAACTACCGAGTTATTGTAGCCGATTCACGGGGGCATGGGCGCACTAATAACGATGGGAGTGTGTACACCTATCCCTTGTTGGCCAAGGATTACATCGCTCTTCTCGATCATCTTTCCATCGACAAGGTTCACCTTGTGGGCTGGTCGGATGGCGCATGTATTGGCTATATCATTTCGCAGAGCAATCCAGAACGTCTGGCGAGCCATTTTGCCCATGCAGGTCATATTGCACACGAAGGCGTGGACCCTTCTACTTTAGAGAACCCCGTTTTTGCCAGTTATATAGATATGATGGCAGCTGACTACGCTGCAATGTCCCCCACCCCCAACGGGTTTGAGAATTTCTCAGCGTCTCTTACCGCCATGTGGGATACCCCGAAGCCGGTGAATGCCGAAGGGTTAAAAACTGTGACAGTGCCCACGCTCGTCGTGCAAAGTAAGTATGAAGAAGCAATATTGCTGGACCATGCCAAAATGATTGCAAACCTCATTCCCAATTCAAGCTTTCTCACCCTGCCCCGTGTCAGCCACTTCGCTCTTTTTCAAGCGCCGGGGGAATACGCTGCCGCCATACGCCAGTTTATCGAACAGTAGTTCGGCCCCATACACACCTTCCCAAGACTGAGAAAACACCCCTTTGTACAAACTTTAATATTCTATTCCTGAACCCGTGAGTGGAGGCCTGCACAGGCTCAACATTAACCTACCCATGTTCGTTCCGTGTATGATGGCGGGGATTTTTCTCTCCAACACTCTGCCACGCATTTTCAAGAATATTTCATGACCTGCCAAACCCCCTTCCATGGCCCTTGTTTCAAAGTTCAGCCTCTTGGTTTTTCTGGCGGTATGCTCATGAGCATACAGTTCTGGACTTTCTCCTCAAACGTTGGAATTCTGGCTGTCACAGTCACTTATGTTGATCTGAAACTTTTCCCACTCTACCGCTTTTGAAGAAATAAACTGGCTTTCAATCACAGCGCCATATTTCAGGAATTTCCTATAAATAGGCATCTCGCAGTAATACTCGGCATAAGCCCCCTGCTCCAAGGCATCCATTTTTTCTCTTGCCTCAGCAGTATTGTAGGTCAGCTTCAGCTTCTTTCCGTAGGCAACAGCCGCAACCAGCAAAACGCCTTCTTCCTTGCGAACAGGAAGCTCAACCTCTTTGGTAAACTTGTAAAGGGCAGATCCCAGACCAGTTTCGTCGAACATTGGAGACGCATAGTTTTTGATTGGGTCCCGTTTGGGAGTGCTGACCGGCTGCTCTTGCTTGGAAGCAGGTTCATCCAGCTTTTTAATAAAGCTCTCCATTCTGCCACTGGCATCCTCTACCATTCCATTGGCGGTGAACAGCATAAACAAGCTTACGATAACACCTGCCCAGTTGACGATCCAAGGGCGACGGATAGAATCTCGAAGTTCCTTGCGTGGACGCTGAAGCCATAGAACGAAAGTTAAAATGGGGACCAAACCGAAGAGGGCCATCCTCCGCCGTCCTGTGGCATTGATTGCACGCGCTCTGGAGAGCAGCCCAAATATGAACGTATCAACAACCACAATCAGCGCAAAGACGAAAAAGAAACCATCAAAATTTCTCAGTCCTAGCAAACTGGCTGCGTACTGGGGATAATTGTAGATGGGGATGGCAAGACCCAGCGCACATGTCGACGAAAGAAAAATATAAGGAACTCTGAATAAGCCCACTTTGATACGAAGTGGAATTAGCAGTGCTGCAACAAAGGAAAAAACAAGGACCACGACGAGAAGCAGCCAGAAATATACAAGGCCAAACCCTTGATGAATTTGAACGAAATTTTCAATCATGCCCAAGATTATCCATTAAATTAAAAGTTTAAGGATACACAACTACCGGTAGTTATCACAGGTAGACGAAGGTTCAAGGCATGAGCCAGTCTTCAAGCCTTCTCTGGCAAGGTCTTCATTTCATGCCTGTAAAGCTCGTCCCGTGTCAAAGGCAAGGCGCTTGTTCCTTTGGTTTTGCGTGTTGCAACTGTTTGGAAGATCTGGGCTGCCCCCCGCTCAAAAGCAAGGGAAACACCGCATAGATAGAGCTCCCACATGCGGTAGGTTTGCGGGCCAACCAACACGCTCGCCTCGTTTTTACGCTCCATAAGCCGCTCGGCCCAGTGGCGGGTCGTCAAGGCATAGTGGCGGCGCCAGCCTTCCACGTCATGCACTTCAAAGCCGGTTGCTTCCAGATTACGCAAGGACATGCCGATATGGTCCAGCTCGCCGCCGGGGAAAATGTAGCGGATCAGGGCTTTATACTCTGCAGGCTTTTTGTTGAAGGCCTTGTCTGTCAGTTTGCCCGGTCTGGTGATGGCGTGATGAAGGTAGATACCTCCCGGTTCCAGCAGGTTCTTGACGGCCTTGAAATAAGTCCTGTGGTTTCTCAGTCCCACATGCTCGAACATGCCAATACTGGAAATTTTGGTGTAACTCCCTTTCAGCTTGGAAAAATCTTGCAGGGTAATCCGCACCCGTTCATCCAGACCATGTGCCGCAATGCGTTCGCGCCCCAGCTTGACCTGTTCTTCGGAAAGGGTAACCCCGTGGGCGACCACCCCGTAATTTTGAGCGGCAAAGCAAATCAGCGCACCCCAGCCGCAGCCGATATCCAGAAGCCGGTCTCCCTTTTGCAAGCGCAGTTTACAGCAGATCATATCCAGCTTGTCCAGCTGCGCCTGATTTAAAGCCTTCTGCTCATCCGTGAAATATCCGCAGGTGTAGACCATCCGCTCATCAAGAAATAACCGATAGAACTCGTTGGAAACATCATAGTGATGCGAGATGTTGCGCTTGTTGGAAGCTTCGCTCCCGTCCCGGCGGCCTTCACCGTCAACTCTGGCGGAAGGGCGCAGTGAAGAACTCGAGAAAAGAAATGGTAAAGCCGCTTTTAACAGCAAGCGCTTTTTCAGATTTCTTCTCAAACCTCTTGTTTTCCCCGAAGGGCGCAGGCTTGCCAAATCAAACAGGGAGCCGCCTATAAGATCAATACGCCCTTGGACCCAAGCATCAATCAAGGTTTCCAGTTTGGGGCGTCGCAGCAAGGTGGAAATCACACCCTCATCATTAATGGTCACCAGAACGGGCAAGCCAGCCGCGGGAATTGTAGAGCCGTCCCACAGACGAAACCCGAACCCCGGCTGAATGACAGTGTGAATATGTTCCAGTGCCGCCCGGGCAGCTTTTAGTTTGCTCTCCGATGAAGCCATAGAACTCCCCCATATTCTAGCAAGGAGCGTACCCCTTCCACCTCCAGACAACCACTATGATAATTGAGGGGTAGCTAGAGTTCGCGCAGCACCAGCCCCAACCCCTAAAAATC